>DATLOZ010000015.1:0-92483 GCA_035535995.1 Cytophagaceae bacterium | reverse complement strand
GGAGGGGGCACCACTAATAACAAAAAAAGATCCCGCCGGTATCGGCGGGATCTTTTAGATAAATATTGTCAAACAACTATTAATAGTTTGTTCCGGCTTGGATCATTGCACATCTGAAACCGATGGTAGCAGTACAAGAGTCTTCAGCAATGTATCTTCTGGTACCTGGAGATAGCCAGTAAGCTACGTCTTTCCAAGAACCACCTTTGTATACTCTTACGTGATCGTCGATCAAAGACTGGAAACCAGCTTTGTCATATCCTTTTGCCTCATCCAAGAAACCGTTTCTTCTTAGTGGGTTCAGGTCATCCATACCACCAGTTTGTTTGTCGTCAGTGTAGCTAAGTGGACGGTAAACGTCGTATACCCACTCGTTTACGTTACCTGCCATACAATACAGACCGAAGTCGTTAGGAGGGAATTCATAAATATAAGAAGTGATCATTGCACCGTCGTTCAGTTTACCTGCGATACCGGCGTAGTCACCACGACCTCTTTTGAAGTTAGCAAGGAACATACCCATTTGTTTTCCATAAGGGTTACGTAGTGCGTGACCATCCCAAGGATAAAGTCTGTTGTGAGTTTGGTTTTCATCCAGCCACTGGTTTCCGATCAATGCTTGTGCAGCATATTGCCACTCAGCTTCAGAAGGGAGACGGTAGTTAGGCACTACCACACCAGTTTCCAACGGAATTCTTCCGCCGCCTTCAGGAATTTCGATACCTGCGTTTTTAGCTAGGTTTTGATTTACTACGTTAGTTCTCCATTGAGCGTAGTCGTTAGCCTGAAGCCAGTTAACACCTACTATCGGGAAATAACGGAAACCTGGATATCTTAGATAGTGATCTACATATGGGTCATTGTAAGCAAGCTCAGAAGCCCACACAGTAGTATCAGGTTTTGTAGATTCAGCAAACTCCTGGGAAGAGTCTCTGCTTACATAGAACATATATTCTAACCAGTGAATGTTAGCGATTTCAGTTTCGTCCATATAGAAAGAAGCTACTGTTACAGTTCTTTCTACGTTGTCACCGGATTTTAAAAGATCTTCTTCAAAAGAACCCATTACCATACGGCCACCTTCGATATACACCAAGTTTGGTGCTTCTGGCTGACCAGCATAGTCGTTCACTTGGAACCCGTTTTCTTCATTGTAAGCCATCCCTGTGGTAGTACTTGCACTACCTGGGTTTTGGGCGGTAGGATTGCCACCTTTTCCGCAGGAAGCCAGTATTACGGCCGCTACAGTCAAAAGGGACACGCCTTTTGCGATTCTACTAATTTTCTTCATAACCTGTTTGTTTAATAACACTTATCTACAAATAATTCGCTAATATATATATATTCAACTTAAAATACAAAAAATTAGATGAATTTTATAAGAATTTATATATATTTAATACAGAACGGAAAGGTAAGTAAAAAAGTATAAAGATGAAAGAGTGAGAGGATTGTACCGAAAAATTTATTTTACGAGCGAAATTCTCCAGACTGACACTCGTACTCTAAACTAATTATTTGTGAAGTTATAGAGTGCGAGTGTGAGTCTGGAGAATAAAAAAAGCCTGGTATTTACCAGGCTTTGTGGGAGCTGAGGGGTTCGAACCCCCGACCCTCTGCTTGTAAGGCAGATGCTCTGAACCAGCTGAGCTAAGCTCCCTTTGAATTTTGGAGTTGCAAAGGTATGGTTAATTTTAATTTTTGCAAATATATTTAAAAAAAACTATCCAATAATATTTAAAAATCTAATAGTTAGTTTTTTACAATCGCTTCTCAAGTACCTGTTTGTGAAAACAGAATCTAAGATCCTTTTTTAATAAGATCCCCGAAAGTTTTTAAATTTTGATCGCGCGTGTTGTAATAACCTTTAAAATTTTCACCAGGAAAAATCAAGGGTTAACTGAAACAGCTCAACAATCTAAGACCTCTTTTCATCCAATTGTACTTTATTATAGGGAACAATAATGCACTATAAATCATGTTAATATTTTAATAGCTAAATTGTAGATTGTTGTATGTTTACATAAATTTTGTGGAAAGTATTCCATGAGTATTTTGGGTAAGGGTAAATTAATATATAGAATTCTCCTCTGGACTGTAGCCTGCCTGGCAGGGCTTTTATTGCTGTCGGCGGGTTTTGTTTACCTTTTTAAAGATAAGATCATTGGCGCCTCTGTCAACGAGATTAATAAATACCTAAATACAAAAGTTGACATCAATCCTCATATTGAACTTTCTATTTTTGAAAAATTTCCACAGGTAGCAATCGGATTTAAAGATGTAAAAATCTACGAAAGCATTCCTCAAAGCAAAAACCTGCTGGGCCGCGCCGATCAGCTTTATCTTACTTTTGATTTCTGGAATATCCTGGACGGAAATTATGTGATCAATAAATTATACCTCGAAAATGGAGAATTTAATTTGCGGGTAAATAAATACGGAGAAAATAATTTCACTATTCTGAAAAAAGATTCCACGCGCCAGGGCAAAGGCAACGGCGGATTGGACCTGAGTGATGTTTACATTAAAAATGTATTGGTCAAATATCGAAACGAAACCAACGGCCAATACTATGAAGTGCTGTCGCATGAACTCAAAGCAGAGTTTACGATGAGCAACGATGTATATCTCATCAAGCTCACTGGCCCACAGCGCATCCACAATATCCAGGTACACGAAGGAGAATTTTTCAAAGAAAAAGAAATCCAGATCAGTAGCAATCTGGAGTACGACGACAATCAAAAACAATTAAAAATTTTACCTACGCAGATCAACGTGGAACAATCTACTTTCAAAGTAGAAGGAATGTATGCGTATAAAAACAAAAACCTGATCGATATTAAAGTTGAAAGCAGCAAGGGTGATATTCATACCTTACTTTCATTGATCCCGAAAAGGTATTACGAAAAATTTTCTGCCTATAAAAGCGAAGGCGAGATCTATTTTAATGCTGCAGTGAAAGGAATTATCTCTGATACGCAAAATCCTTCTATCAATGTACAGTTTGGATGCCGCAAGGCTTCCTTTTACCATCCTGATCTGCAAAAGAAAATTACAGATGCAAATTTTTCAGGCATTTTTACGAACGGAGAAAAACGGAATGCTTCTACTACTGTATTGAACCTGGAAAACATTCGTTTTGATCTTGATCAGAAAATGATCCAGGGAAATTTTCTTTATCGAAATCCAGAACATCCTTTTATTACCTTCGACTTGACGGGCACAGTGGATGCTGGTTCGGTGATGGGCTTTTATAAAATTCCCGGCATACAATCAGCCAGCGGGATGGTTGATTTTGATATTGAATTTAAAGGAGCGCTCGATGATTTAAAAACCCGCGAAGGACATAGACGTATTGAGACAACCGGAGAGATCACAATCAAAGAACTTACCTGTGTACCCGAACATGCGCCTTACAAACTGGAGAAAACAAACGGCACTTTTCTTTTTAACAAAAACGATGTTGCGATCACCGACTTCACCACACGCATCGGCCGAAGCGATTTCCAGATAGACGGGATGCTAAAAAATTTGATCGGCGCTATGCTGCTTGACAATGCAAGAATGCTGGCCGATATGCAAGTGCATTGCCACAAATTGGATGTAGAAGAATTACTTTCCTATCAAAGTAATAAGGAATCTGAAAACCTGGATGCAGAAACCTCTCCGCAAAAAGGTTCTTTCCCTTACCTGGAAAAATATATGCTCGCCATAGACGTAGACATTGATCAGATCACCTACAAGAAAGTGATCATGGATCAATTTCGCGGCTCACTTAGTTTTGACCAACCTTCTATGAAAGCGGAGAATATTTCGTTTCGCATAGCAGGAGGAAATTTAAAACTAAACAGTTTTCTGAATTTCGAGTCGGAGAAAAAAATAGAGACTACCATACGCTCCGGCCTTTCCGGTATTAATATCGACAGCTTGCTGTATATGTTTGATAATTTCGGGCAAAACTTCATCACCCATAAAAATCTGAAAGGCGAGTTTACCGGACAAGTGGAAATGGCTTTCAACTGGAATAAGCAAGGGGAAATAGATACAAAAAGTTTGGTGGCCAATATAGACGGCTCCATCCTGAAAGGTGAGCTGAATGATTTTGAACCAATGCAAAATCTGTCTCGCTTCATACAAGCAAAAGAACTGGAACATATCATATTTTCAGAATTGAAGAATAAAGTATTTATTGAGAATAGAAAAATTTCTTTTCCAGAAATGCAGATCGTTTCTAATGTTTCAGATATTTCTTTTTCAGGTACGCATTCGTTCGACAATGAAATGGATTATAAACTCTGCGTACCACTCAAAAATCTGAAGAAGCCCAAGGTAGACAAAGACGCTGCTTTCGGCGCCATTGAAGAAGATAACAAACGCGGTAGTACGTTATTCCTTACTATCAAGGGTACAGCAGATAATTATAAAATTGCTTACGATACTAAGCGTACTAAAGCGAAGATCCAGGAAGATTTGAAAAAAGAGAAACAGGAATTTAAAAATCTGTTTAAGAAAAAAGAAGAACAAGTACAGCAAACGGTGAAACCAAATACGCAGGAATTTTTTGACTTTGATTAAAAATAATTGTCCTTTGTCATTCAGGAGGAAACCTTGTGCGTTAAAATCCCAAAAATAGATTCCAAAACTGCAATAAATAGAAACCCTCGATATATACATAATATCGAGGGTTTCTATTTATTGCAGTGATAAAATTTAGTTCAGGAACTATCACTCACAAGGTTCCTCCTGAATGACAATTCTTACCTACATGCTTACTTATTTATTTCCTGAAGTTTTAATCTGCTTCTCGATCTTCTCAAGATCTACCGCACTGCATCCGCATCCCTTCGCGCAAGAGTTTTTAGCCGTAAATTGATTTTTCACTATCCACCCGAGATAAATAAGCGCTCCTGCGAAAATCAATATGACTAAAATAGTTTGCATTTATTACCAATGTTTTTGAATGATCGCGAGCGCTTCGGTGTGAATAGCGCCTGCTGCCAATAGTTCTTTTCCTTGAAGATAATCATCACCTCCGGAATAATCGGTTACCTTCCCTCCTGCTTCCTGCACTAGTAATACACCTGCCGCAATGTCCCAGATATGAATATTGAATTCGAAATACGCTTCAAATCTTCCGCAAGCCACGTAGCAAAGATCTACCGCAGCCGAACCCAGTCTCCGCAATCCATGCGATTGGTTGACCATCTCTTTGATGATCTCAAAATACTGATCGGTCTTGCCTCTCATGCTATATGGAAAGCCTGTAGCGATCAGTGATCTCTTCATTTCTTTAACCGGAGAAATAGTGATTTTGTTCCCGTTCAGAAACGCGCCGCCGTTTTTCCAGGCATAAAAACATTCGTCGAGATTAATTTCATATACTACGCCTATTAGCACGCTGCTGCGCTGGATGAGCGCTACGCTGATGGAAAAGGAAGGTAAGCCATGAAGAAAATTAGTAGTGCCGTCGAGCGGATCGATGACCCATTGAAGTCCGTCGGTACCTTCTTCGGAAGCACCTTCTTCGCCGATAAATCCTGCCTCTGGAAGAATTTTGCGCAAGCCTGCCACCAGGATCTTTTCTGTCTCCTTGTCTACATACGATACAAGGTCATTGCTTCTGCCTTTGGATTCTATTTTTGAGATATCAAATCCTTTGAATTCTTTACGAATAAATACTCCGGCTTCCTTTACCAGTTGAATGGTATTCTCACAAAGTGTTTTTAGGTCTAAGTTTGCCATTGAAGCGGATATAATCTTTGTCAATTCTATAATAAATATACATGGATCTCAGTGCCAGCGCGAGCAGGAAAGGAATGATACTCGCATTGAGCTCTTGCGGAGTAAATCTCCAGAAGATGAGTAAAAAGAAGAGCACAAAGAAGTAAGCGAGGAAATACGAGCTTACCAATTTTTGTCTTTTCTTTTTCCATAGTAAAAAAATAAAAACAAAATGCAGCGGCATTGCCCAAAGCAAATTCATATTGTTGACCGTTACCCCGTGATCGGTGAAGAACCAAAGGAAGATCAGTACTAAGCCGAACAATGCGGTGAAGAGGAATAAAATGGCATCCACCCACAAGCCTTCTTTCTGCTTTTTATATTGCTGGTACGTGATTGCAAAAACAATCATGAACAGCAACAGGAAAGCGAACCAGGGCTTCAGGAAGAAAGGTGTTTTAGCCTCATCCGGTTGATTGGGAAGAAGTGTTCTCTCTGAGATCACCAGGTTTTCTTTGCGTCCGTCAATTGTAATGGTAGCTGTACCAAAATCATCTTTCAGATAATCCGGCAGGAACATGTATTGATAAGGTGTCGCAATTTTATCAGCAGGAATTCCCAGGCCTAGGTCCATGCCCAGGTCTTGCCAGCGTTTGTTTTCAAGATAAGGATCGATCAGTGCCCGGAAGGTTTTAGGTTCGGTAGCAGGTTTTAAATTGAAGCGGAGCGCGTCGCCGCAGGCATATACAAGGGCATCGCGCAGGCGGCTGGAGCAGTTGTCGTAGAAGAAATCATAACGATAAAAACGATTTTCCGGCAAGGCATTATTTTCAAGAAAATCATACAGTCGTTGTTTTTGTGCCTGAGTAAGGTTGAGCATTTGCTGCACTACTGAGCGGTTTTCATATTGCGCCATGGCAAGGATCCCGTTCAGATCGTCTACAGAAAGCATGTACCTGAGTTTGCCCCTGGTGAAGTTCATGTAAAAATTAGGATCGTTGAAATCGAAGGTGCCGTAGTTGTATAGTTTCATAATACCTGTGGTATCCCGCACCATGAGGGCGCTGTGGCCGAAACAGGAATAAAGCTCCTCGCCCGGACTTACGGTGATCAGGCTCACCTGAGCAGCAGGCGTGAGGGTTTGTGCTTGCAGGCTTGTGAGGCCAAATAAGCAAATGGATAAAACTAAAGCAGTAATTATTTTTTTCATTTTCAAAATGGTAGTGCCTTTGAATGGCTGATGTAAAAATAAGAACATTCCGGTCTATATGCCTAATCTGGGACGAAAATTTGAGGTGAAGAAATAGTTATCCCACAAAACACTGTATACCAGACGCCGGATCAGTATGGAGTGCGAGCGCGAGTATAGAGTTTTTTATCCGGTATCTGGTATCCGGCATTCATTTTTTAAACCCTTCCACTTTAAATATTACCTTTGCTCTATGATAAAATTCTCCTCAGGTGCAAAAATGATGTTCCTGTCGATCGTCTCTTTCTCTTTGATGCATCTTTGTATAAAAGCTATTCCGAATATTCCGGTGCATCAGATCATCAGCTTTCGTTCAGTGTTTTCGATCCTGATCTGTTTGTACATACTTAGAAAGGATAAAATTCCCATGTGGGGGAATCATAAGCCTCTCTTGATATTGCGTGGATTGATCGGAGCGCTTTCTTTGTTTTGTTTTTTCTATTCTATTCAGCACCTGCCGTTGGCTACTGCCGTTACGATCTCCAATCTTATTCCCCTGTTTGCCTTGCTGCTTGCGGCTTTGTTTCTGAAAGAAAAGATCACGGGACTGCAATGGTTTTTCTTTGTACTTTCTTTTTCCGGTGTATTGCTCATCAAAGGATTTGACGATCGCATCGGGATGCAAGATCTCTTGATCGCGCTGGCGGCTGCGTTCTTTACAGCTTGTGCACATTTTCTGGTACGCAGGTTGCGCGACTTCGACCATTCGTTTGTGATCATTTTTTATTTTCCTCTCGTCACCATTCCTTTGGTAGTACCTTATACATTGCTGCATTGGATAAGTCCTGATCTGTTTGAATGGGGAATGCTTTTGCTGGTTGGATTGTTTACACATATAGGACAAGTATACCTGACGAAAGCCTATGCAAAAGAAGAGGTCTCAGGGGTGACGAATATTTATTACATCGGCATCATTCTTTCACTTGCATATGGTTATTTGTTTTTTAATGAAACGTACACGCTGCTGTCTTTTGCCGGTATGGCTTTGATCGTGGCGGGTATATTTTTGAATATGTATTATAAAAAGTTATGAATGTTGAGTTATGAATTATGAGTGATATTTGACAATACTGTAAAGGTAGTTGAATCCTATCAATTTAAATTTTAAATTCAAAACTCAACATTCATAATTCATAACTTACAAATAAATGAATGAAATTAAAACAAACACTCCCGAAGTAGCGCTTCAGCTAATCCATTACGATCAGAATAGTTATGAGGAAATCGACATTACCGATCTTCACCAGATCGAGCCTTTCCTTGAGAAACCAGCTACTACCTGGATTGATATTGATGGAACGCATTGTGAGCATACTACTAATTTTCTAAAAGAGAAACTTGGTCTTCACGCATTGCTCATCGAAGATATTAATCAAGAGAATCATCGCCCGAAAACGGAAGAATATGCAAACCATATTTTCATCATGGTGAATATGCTGGATTATGATACGGAAAATAGTAAAATAAAAACCGAGCAGGTAAGTTTTATCCTTGGCAAAAATTATCTCGTTTCTTTCCAGGAAACAGGCAAGACAGGCGACATCTTCGGACCCATTCGCACACGGATCAAGAACAGTAACGGAAGACATCGCAAATATGGCCCTGATTATTTGCTCTATAGTTTGTTGGATATTATCATCGATCATTACTTCGTTATCCTGGAGCAGATTGGGGAAAGGATCGAAGACCTGGAAGACGAAGTGATCAATCAGCCTTCGGCGGAAAAACTTAACGAGATCTATATGATGAAACGGGAACTGATCCTTCTACGCCGCTCTGTATGGCCCTTGCGTGAAGTGATCAGCCGACTGAACCAGCAAAATTCCGAATATGTACACTCGGATGTACATGTGTATTTGCGCGAGTCGTATGAACATTCCATCCAGGTGATGGAAACGTTGGAATCTTACCGCGATATTCTTTCCGGGTTGATCGATATCTATCTTTCTACGATCAGCAACAAGATGAACTCTGTCATGAAAGTACTTACCGTAATCTCTACGATCTTCATGCCGCTTACATTTATCGTGGGCTTGTATGGAATGAATTTTAAAAACATGCCGGAGCTCAATTGGCATGGGGGCTATTACATGGTGCTTGCGATTTGCATTGTTATTGCGGCTGTAATGCTGGTATTTTTTAAAAGGAAGAACTGGCTCTAACATTAGTAATTATGAATGTTGAGTTATGAGTTATGAATGAAAATTTTAATCCTATTCATTCATAACTCATAACTCAACATTCATAATTCATTAGAGGCCATTTACGACGTTGATGCTTCTGTGCCTCGAGCCTTTTAGTCCATAATAAATAATGAACGCATAAGAAGCTACCGGCAATAAAAACGCCAGGTAGAACGGCACGGAAGAAAACAGGAAAGGAATGATCGCTCCTCCTACAATAGCCATGTTGAGCAAGGCAGAAGATTCTTCGGCATATTTGCCCATCCCATCAATCCCCATCGTAAAGATGCAAGGGAATAAAATTGAGTTGGAAAGTCCGATCAATGAAAGCGCCCATAAACCTGCATCGCTTTCGCGGAAAATAATATAAAAGAGCAATAAGAACACCGCGCTGCTTGCAAAGATCGCCAATCCTTTTCTAGGACTTAACACCCGCAGCAATCCCGCGCCAATAAAGCGTCCGATCATGGCTGCTCCCCAATAGAATTTGATGAAGAAATCCGACGAAGCATTTCTTTCGTAGATCGAAACCAAATATTGTCCAATCGCCACTTCAATTCCTACGTAAAGAAAGATCGCCAGTGCACCCATCCATACATGTGGGAATTTTAGAATATAAGGCCCTGAGGAATTGTTCACTTCTTCTTTCGCAGAAGGCTGAGCATCGGCAGTATCAAGCACTGGGATTTCCGAAAATCCGATCAATAGCGCCAGTAGAATGAAAGCCACACCCAAGATGAGGTAAGGCATTTGTACGTAAGCAATAAGCGCTTCTCGTAGTTCTTCCGGTTTCATGGTAGCAAGAGAATTTTTTGTAAGCCCGGCGATTTTCATAAAAAACCCAGCGGCGAAAAGCGGAGCGAGAAAAGTGCCTAATGAGTTGAACGCCTGCACCAGCGTAAGCTTGCTTGCACCCAGGCCATGAGGTCCCAGCAGCGCTACATAAGGATTGGCTGAGACTTGCAGCAATGTGATCCCCGAACCCAAGACAAACAAGGCCAGCAGCAGTAAGCCATACGATTGGTAAGCGGCAGCCGGACAAAAAAGAAAACAACCGAATGCACCGATAAGAATTCCCATTACCATTCCGGTTTTATACCCAATCAAGTCGATCAGTTTTCCTGAAGGATAAGAGACCAACAGGTAAGCACCAAAAAAAGCGACGTTCAGAAAATAGGATTCATAGGAAGACAATGAAAAGATGATCATAAACTTTTCAACCAGCATAAAATTCAGCACGGTGATCAGTCCCCAGATGAAGAAGAGGGTGGAAAGAATGGCAAGCGCCTGATTATAATTTTTATTTCCTGTATTGTACATAAATGACTGTGTTAAGGATAAAAAATCTTTAAGCAATTGCTTACAGTTTCAAGTTTAACATTTATTTTTAAAAATCTGCTCAGAACTAATTGGAAATATTTAATTTTATAGTGAAAAAATCATAAAAGTTATGTACTTACTTAGTATAACCATAAATATAGAGGATGAACACCGGGATGAATGGCTCAACTGGGTAAATCAAAAACTGAAATCTATCCTTGCTGATAGGGATCTTGTACACGATTTTCGGGTGCTAAAAATTCTGAAAGAAGAGCCCGGAATGGGCAGCACTTTTTCATTCCAATATCACTTACGCGATATGGCAACTGTGAATGATTTTGAAGAAAAATATGACAGAGAGATAGCTACTGAGATGTATAGGTTTTATAAAGAAAAGTTTGTAGAATTCAGAACAAAACTTGAAGTAGTAAATTGGGAACTGTAACCCTTCTGCTTGTGTAATACGTTTAAAGAGAAATTCCAAAATTCAATAAAAAATTTCCAAAGCAATGATCTGTTTTTGAAATTTGAAATTGTTTTCTTTGGGTCAATAATTTGAGAAACAATAATCAATAAATAATACGAACAATATTCATGTCAAAAGTAGTTTTTTTGGTCGAGAATCTTGGAGAAGTAGAAAGAGCCGGGGCGATCAATTATATACGAGCGCTTACCGATCTTAACATCGTAGAGATCAAGGAACGGATCATGGAAAAAAATCCGCTCGCAGAATTTGTGATTGATGGGGAAAATCATGCCAACAAGGTAAAAGCCATCATGCAATGGCTTTCATTAGCCGAACAGAAAAAATTGAAACTGCGCATCTATGAAGTAAACGACGAAGATGACTTCCTCACTATGGGAGACACCAGCTCTTACGAGATTGATAAACCGACGCTGTTGAGTTTTATTTAAAAAAATTATGAGTTATGAATTATGAATGCTGAGTTGATCAACAATTCATAATTCATAACTCAACATTCATAATTTATTTCATTATCTCTACCCATCCTTTATACGATTTTCCTTTCTGCACCTTGTCTTCAAGAAGGTAATAATACACGCCATCATTCAACCCTGCGCCGTTCCACTCGTTGGTATAATCTGATTTGGAGTAGACGAGATCACCCCAACGGTTGTATATTTTTGCGTCAAACTGCCCGGGTGCATTTCCTACTTCCCACTGATCATTCAGCTGATCTCCGTTTGGTGTGATCATGTTTGGAACAAAGAAAAGATTGAGTTTTACTTCTATTGTATCTCTGCAACCACTTTGCGCCGCGATCAAATAAACACGATACAAGCCCGGCCCGTATGTATTGCCGGTTGCGCCTGGTAAAAAGTTTAGCGTTACGGAAGCATCTTTCGAAAGTAGTGCCGGAGCAGTAGTATCAGCCGTTCCCAACGACCAGTAGGTCGTACCTGACACAGTGGTCAGGTTGCTAAACTCACTGGAAGAAGTAAGTGTTACTACAGTTGGCTCATTCATCTTTAGCATCGCTGTGTATTCTGTTGGGCTGGCTACTGCTTTGGCGCTGCATGGCGTGAAGCAGAGCGAGAATTGAGACGAGTTTCCTTGTGCATCGGTTACCATTGCAATGATGGTACCGGAGATCGGACTACTGTTGTCGTAAGTCCAATTGCCCGCTGCATCAGGAGATACAGAGGCAATGTATCTTTTTCCTTGCGGATTAAAATCGCAGTTGATGCAGGAAGACATTTCATAAATATCAACTATATCTGTAGCAAGCAAGCCATTGGCTAGTCCTACTACTTTGCTACCACTGGACAGCGCAAGGTTAATTGCTGGTGCGGTCTTATGGTTGTTGCCTTCTGTAGCAGCATTGGTAAGGGTAAGCGAGATTCCAAGTTGTTGATTGCAATAGATGGAATTGAAACGGAGATTATTATTGAGTTCGTTGGTACTGTTAAAATTATTGAGCGCATTTCCTACGTTGATACCATTCATAGTATTGTAGGCAATGGTATTGTACTGCACTACATGGTTGCTTGACGATTGCAGAGCATTTTCTACGGAAATATTAATGCCGTCCGTTTTATTCGGAAGCGGCGTAATGCCGTCGATCCCTACGCCAATATAATTTCCTCTTATAGTATTTGCATTACAATCAGCAATCAGTAGGCCACAATTAGTTTTTGTACCCACAATTACGTTACCCTCACCGGGTGCCAAGCCACCGATCTGGCAGCTATCAGATTTTAAAGTAATACCGATACTCCCGTTGCCAAGCGCCATAGTGGCAGTTTTATCGGTACCAATGTAATTTCCTTTGATGATCGTTTTTTTACAAGTATTGCCATTGAAATTAATGCCAAAGCTCGTATTGGCGGATATAATATTTCCTTCTGTCGCGTGAACTCCTCCGATCACGGTGCCGGGAGAGAGATCTACCTGCACACCATGTGAACCATTGCCTCTGGCAGTAGTAGTGCTTTGTGAAAGTCCTACAATGTTATTTTTAACCGTAGTTTGGAGGCTGCTGTAAATATTAATGCCATTAGAATTATTAATCAATCCGTTTGAAGAAATAATATTTCCCAAAGCAGCAGTGTTGCCACCGATCTGCGCGCCGGTATTGAATTCTACGCCGATGCCATGATCATGATTGCCTGCAGGAGAATCGCCGTCTGCAAGCAGCCCTACGATATTGCCAAAAATGCGGTTGGAAGTTCCCCTGTTGCCCGCATCCCCGCTGAGGTGAATTCCTTGAATATGATTATCGGAAACAATATTGGTAGAATCAGGATAAGCACCTCCTATCTGACAGTTACTGGTACCATAGATTTCTAATCCATTCAACAGGTTGCCAATGCCCGCTGTACCTGCTGCATTGACGCCTATATGATTTCCGAAAATATAGTGTCCACTGCCGAGGTTGATTATAACTCCATGTTGACCATTCCCACTAATCACATTATTGGCCACGATCGTATTAGTACAAGTATATAATCCCAAACCATTTTGTTGATTGGCCACCGCCGCGCTGCCTGCGGCATTCACACCGATGTAATTGTTGATGATCTGGTTGTTGTTCGCATTGTTGATCTGAATGCCTTGCTGGTTATTTCCTGAAATAATATTTCTTTCAGCCAAAGTATTTCCTCCGATAATATTGTTGGAAGAATTGACTAGGATCCCCATGAATGCATTTCCCTTATTGGTAATGCCGTCAAGTCCTAAACCAAAATAACAACCGATGATCTTGCAACCGCCGCTGTTAAGTGCAAGGCCGTGTCCGTTGGTGCTGTTAAAGGCTACTGCTCTTATTTCCATAGAGCCACCGATCACGGTGAATGTGGTGTTGGCGCTATTAATAATTTCAATAACCGGAACAGGGTTCAATGGATTGTAACCTGGTTGGAATGTACCGTCGACCAAAAGATCTCCGTTAATGGCCTGAAGGGTAAGATTGAGGTTGATCGTATGCGGGCCTGCTCCTGCAATGTTGAATTGGATCGTATCTTTTCCCATTCCGTTCCCATTGGCCGCAGTCACTGCTGCGTCCAGCGAACCTGCTCCGGTGGGAGCTGTGACAGTGACCTGGAAAATGGCAGCACTAGAAAACTCCGTTGAAAGGAAGATCAGAAGTGCAAAAGCAGCGGGTAACAGGAATCGATTGCTCATATCAAAATAATAATAGATTTCTTTTTAATAATGATATCGAATCCGGAGCGGATGTGATTGGTTTTAGGTTTTGTTTTTACTAAAAAACAAGCCTGAAAACCTACTCAGGCGTATGCATTTTTACACTTAAAAAACATCAGTCAAAGCGTAAAGAATTACAAAAAATATTGATTTGCAATTGCAAAAATGAGGTTTTGATGGAATGGAAGAATTTTAAATAACAATTTTAAAAAATAAAATACCAGATGCCAGATCCGGGGATAATTCGTTTTAGATTCTATCCGGGATCTGGAATCTGGCATGGGATCATTTTATGATATCAAAACCCGCATACGCCGCCACCGCTTTAGGAAGTTTGATCCCTTCAGGGATCTGGTTGTTTTCCAATAATGCTGCTACGATTCTTGGTAATGCCATGGCACTTCCGTTTAGAGTATGCAGAAGTTGTGTTTTGCCCTCTACTTTGTAACGCAGTTTGAGACGGTTTGCCTGGAATGTTTCGAAGTTACTTACAGAACTAACCTCCAGCCATCTTCTTTGCGCAGCAGAATATACTTCAAAGTCAAACGTAAGCGCAGAAGTAAAGCTCATATCGCCTCCACATAGGCGCAGGATGCGGTAAGGTAGTTCTAATTTCTCCAACAAGCCTTGCACATGTTTTTTCATATCTTCCAGCACTGCATAAGAATCTTCTGCTTTGGTGATCTGTACGATCTCTACTTTATCGAATTGATGCAATCGGTTCAGTCCGCGTACATCGGCACCCCAGGAGCCTGCTTCACGACGGAAGCAAGGAGTATAACCGGCATTTTTGATCGGCAGTTCTTCCGGTTTTAAAATCACGTCACGATAAAGATTGGTCACTGGCACTTCTGCAGTAGGGATCAGGTAAAGATCGTCTGCGTTCATGTAGTACATTTGTCCATCTTTGTCGGGCAGCTGTCCTGTACCGTAGCCGGAATCTTTGTTGATCAGGATGGGAGGTTGAATTTCTTTGTATCCTGCTTTCTCTGCTTCATCGAGGAAAAAATTGATGAGCGCTCGTTGCAATCTTGCGCCTTTGCCTTTGTATACAGGGAATCCAGCGCCGGTGATCTTATTTCCCAGCTCAAAATCGATGATATCATATTTCTTGATCAACTCCCAGTGAGGCAGTGCGCTGTCGGGTAGCGCCGGGATATTGCCCCATTCGTAGACGTTTTCATTGTCTTCCGCAGATTTTCCGAAGGGTACAGAAGCGTGTGGCAGATTGGGAAGTTTTACCAAAACCTCGTTCTGCTCATCTTCCAGTGGAGTAAGTTTATCAGAAAGGATTTTTGCTTTTTCTTTCAATTCGGAATTAGACGCTTTTAATTTTTCTGCTTCTTCCTTTTTTCCGCTCTTCATCAGATTGCCGATCTCTTTGGCAAGATTATTTGCTTCCGACAACACATTGTCAAGTTCCTTCTGTGTCTCCCTTCGCTCCTGGTCCAGCCGTAGAATTTGGTCGAGTAGTTCTTCGCCCTGTTTAAAATTTTTCTTTTTTAATCCGGCTAATACCAATTCTTTATTTTCTCTGATCAAAGAAATCTGCAACATATACTTATTTATTACAATGGATGATGAAGTACAAAATTATACTATTTTGCCATATTCTAGCTTTTTTAAAAAAAACCGAAGAAATTTGAAGCCTTTTCTTGACAAATAGACAGCGATCCATTATACTTGCAATACCAAAACAACAATTTGAGCTTTTTAGTAGAACCAAAGTTCATCTCTTTTAGATTAAGTTCTGTCTTAACTAAATAATCAGAAAATTTCTAATTCTAACTTTGATTATTATTAATCGTATAACCATTTATAGGAATTTGCCATGTACACCATTGAAGAACTGGATGACAAGTTATTGTCTGAGTTGAGAGATATTGCAGAGTCTCTGGAGATTTCCAATTCTAAAAAACTTCCCAAACAAGAACTGATATATAAAATACTTGATGTGCAATCATTGAAGCCAATGAACGATCATCAGGAAAGTAAACTAACCATGAACGAAGAAAAAAAAGAAAACGAGCAACCTCGGAAACGCCCGCGGGTAAAGAGAGAGAACGTTAAAGAGATTGAAAATTCACTTGAACAAAAAGACACTACTGTTAAAAGAGAAAGAGAAGAAAAATACACTCCGGAAACAGTAGAAAAAAGTTTTTCTTCTTTCAACAGCGATCCGATTTCTGATTTCAATGTAGATTTCGGAGACGAAAAAGAGATCGAACAAATTTCTAAAACCAAGCCTGTTACCACCGGCCCTACTGGCGTAGCGTTGAAAGAGTTTGATGGTATCATCGTAAACTCTGGTGTGCTTGAAATGATGCAAGACGGATATGGTTTCCTTCGCTCTGCAGATTATAATTATCTTTCCAGCCCCGACGATATTTATGTTTCTCCTTCACAGGTGAAATTATTCGGACTAAAAACAGGTGACACTGTAAAAGGTCAGATCAGACCTCCTAAAGAAGGTGAAAAATATTTTGCCCTGCTTCGCGTAGAAAGCGTGAACGGCAAGACCAGCGAAGAGATCCGCGACCGTATTCCGTTTGAATACCTTACTCCACTTTTCCCGAATGAAAAATTAAATCTCAGCACTACGCACGATCAATTGTCTACGCGTATCCTGGACTTGTTTGCTCCTATCGGAAAAGGCCAAAGAGGTATGATCGTGGCGCAACCTAAGACTGGTAAAACAGTATTGCTAAAACAAATTGCCAATGCTATTGCAGCAAACCACCCGGAAGTATACCTGATCGTTCTTCTAATCGACGAACGTCCGGAAGAGGTGACTGACATGGCGCGCAACGTAAAGGCTGAGGTGATCTCTTCTACTTTCGATGAGCAAGCAGAAAGACACGTAAAAGTTTCTGCCATGGTATTAGAGAAAGCCAAAAGAATGGTAGAATGCGGACATGACGTTGTGATCCTTCTTGACTCCATCACTCGTCTGGCGCGTGCTTACAACACAGTGGTTCCTTCTTCCGGTAAGATCCTTTCCGGTGGTGTGGATGCCAACGCGCTGCATAAACCAAAACGTTTCTTCGGAGCTGCACGTAACGTAGAAAACGGCGGTTCACTTACCATCATCGCTACAGCTTTGATCGATACAGGTTCTAAAATGGACGAGGTGATCTTTGAAGAATTCAAAGGAACCGGTAACATGGAACTTCAGCTTGACCGTAAACTGGCCAACAAACGTATGTACCCTGCGATCGACGTGCCTGCTTCGGGTACACGCCGCGAGGACTTGCTGATGGACAAAGACGAGCTATCTCGTGTATGGATCCTGCGCAAGCATATGTCCGATATGAACTCCGTAGAAGCAATGGATTTCCTCATTTCCCAAATGAGCAAAACCAAAAACAACGAAGAGTTCTTAATCTCGATGAACAAGTAATTAAAACTTATACTCACAATAGAAAGTCCTGCTGGAAACGGCGGGACTTTTTTTATGGCATAGTTGAGTCCTAAATGGAAGCTTCTCCCCACTGTTGCTGTTGCTCTTGCTGAACTGCAGTGTGACAGCAAGAGCAACAGCAACAGTAAGGAGAGGCTTTACGTATACTTATATAATTCCAGCTATTGCTTACACCCTTCCCATTACTAGGATTCTTGTAAGAGATGGCTCATTCCGTATAATGGATCAGCGGGCTGTTTTTTTAATTTTGGCTAGAACGCTCATCAGCAAGTGACTCCAGCGGCAAGTATTAGTGACGGTTTAAGCACACTGCTGATGCATAGAATGGGAACGAAACTGCCGAGATTATTTTTTCAGATTTGTGTACTACTTGTATGTACACTAGGAACCCCGTCGATAGGAGTATGTCAGACGGATTCTGTAAAAGTATATAAGCAAATCAGAAAATACGCCGCGAAACATAAATTCACTCAATTTCTTTACGATTGTTTTTTTACTACACCCAAGCCACCTCTGACGCCGGTCACAAGTAATAGTAAATCGCTTTCCAACAAACAAAAGAAAGCAGACCCCAATGCAAAGTATGTAGGCAAGAACATTCGCGAGGTGAATATAGAAGTCTACGATCCCTTCGGTCATTCGGTGAACGATACGCTTACTTATCCAATGACGTTACTGCAAAAAGCTGGAAACCGGGCGCACCTTAAAACACGTCATCGGATTATCCGAAATCTTTTACTATTCAAAAAAGAGCAAAAACTAGATATTCTTAAAATCACAGAATCAGAAAGGATCCTGCGCCAGGCTTCCTTTGTGAGTGATGCGCGTATCTATGTAAAGCCTGTCGAAGGATCGCCAGACAGCGTGGATGTAAGAGTAGTAGTGCAGGATCTTTGGTCTATAGAAGCTTGGGGAGAAATAACGAGCGTAACTTCCGGCAGTCTCTCTTTTGAAGATTACAACCTTGCAGGAATCGGACATCAGTTTTACCAAGACGTAAGTCATGATTTTTCTGATAATACCACAAACCTGGAAAGCAACTATTCGGTCAACAACATTAGTCACACGTATATTTCTTCCAATGTGTATTACAGAAAAATACGCGACAATAATCAAATAGGAGCTTCGCTCAATAGGCCTTTCTACTCGCCGCTTGCCAAGTGGGCGGGAGGAGTTTCGGTGGTTTCTACCTGGAAGTTCTACAATTATTATGTCAAAGACAGCGTTGAAAAAACTCCTACCAATCCTGCTGATTCAACGAGCGCACTAGGATTAGATTCTGTTCTTCATAAAGCTCCTGTTGAATACCTCGTTACCGACTATTGGATTGGAAGAAGTTTTAATCCTCACAAGTCAAATACAATTGACAATCGAAGCCGCAACATTGGTGTGGCTGTGAGGTATTCCAATACACAGTTTCAGACTCGACCTGGATTTGATATTGATACAGGGCATGTAAATCTAAATTCAACTTTGTACATCGGAAGTGTGTCGTACTCTGTGCGAAAATTTTATAAAGATAAATTCATCTATCGTTTCGGAGCCAACGAGGACGTGCCCGAGGGATTGCTCATACAAACCTTATACGGCGTAAGCGTTCGCGAAACATACAAGCTACGGCATTACCTGGGATTTGAAATTGCGAAAGGAAAACATTATGAAAAATTCGGGTACATTTCGGCTGATTTCGTTTATGGAAATTATTTCAACGCAGGAGTAAAAGACGATGCTACCATCAATTTTACACTATTCTATTTCAGCAATTTGCTTAAAGTAGGAAGATGGCAGGTACGACAGTTTATAAATTTCAAAACAGTCTATGGTATTAATAAAACCTATAAAGAGAGAATTTCGCTCAACTCGATTGATATGTATGGCTTAATAAGCAACCCTACAACTGGTACGAGGAAAATGTTTTTAAATCTGGAAACCGTAATGTATACTCCGTATAATATCATTGGCTTCCGCTTCGCACCATTAATCGCTACATCCATGGGAATAATTGATAATGGTAAGGGCAGTTTTTTATATAACCAGATTTACCAGACCTATGGAGCAGGAATATTATTCAGAAATGAAAATTTGCTGATCAACACTTTTAAAATTACAGTAGCCGGCTATCCTTATACGTTCAACGGCGCTTCGCATTTTAAACTTAATCCTTCTA
Source organism: Cytophagaceae bacterium (assembly GCA_035535995.1). GTDB lineage: Bacteria > Bacteroidota > Bacteroidia > Cytophagales > Cytophagaceae > JANYCO01. The sequence continues at coordinate 72,755 of DATLOZ010000015.1, read as the reverse complement.
TCACGCTTGTGCTAAGAGTAAATGGATTTGCGATGGGGAGACCTACTCCTGTATCATATCAGTGAAATTTTGAATTATGAGTTATGAATGTTGAGTTATAAATTATGAATTAGTATTGAGTTTAACGTATCACTTTTTTAATTCAATATTCATAACTCAAAATTTATAATTATTCAACCGTTACCGACTTTGCCAAATTCCTTGGCTGGTCTACGTTGCAGCCGCGCATCACGGCGATATGATAGGCAAGCAATTGTAGTGGCACTACAGAAACCAATGGTGACAAGGCTTCGCTGATCTGTGGCACTTCGATCACAAATTCCGCCATGTCGCGGATCTGTGTATCACCTTCCGTTACAATAGCGATCACGCGGCCTTTGCGGGCGCGCACTTCCTGTATGTTTGAAACAATTTTTTCATAAGAACTATCATGCAGCGCAATCACTACTACCGGCATCTCTTCGTCGATCAGGGCGATCGGACCATGTTTCATTTCAGCCGCAGGATATCCTTCGGCGTGGATGTAGGAAATTTCTTTCAATTTTAATGCTCCTTCCAAGGCTACTGGGAAGTTATACCCTCTTCCGAGGTAAAGGAAGTTTTTAGCATTTTTAAATTCTTCTGCGATTTGCTTGATAGAATCGTTCAGCTCCAGCGCATGTTGAATTTTAGAAGGAATATTTTCCAGGTCTACTAGCAGCTCCTGGAATTTACTTTCAGTAATAATTCCTTTTTTGTTAGCAACAATAATTGCCATCATAGCCAACACAGTTACCTGTCCGGTAAATGCCTTTGTACTGGCCACACCGATCTCCGGTCCTGCATGCAGGTAAGCGCCTTCGTGCGATACGCGTGCGATGGAGGAACCTACTACGTTGCATACTCCAAAGATGATCGCGCCTTTAGATTTTGCCAGCTCAATAGCAGCAAGGGTGTCCGCTGTTTCTCCCGATTGGGAAATTGCGATCACCACATCTCCTTCTCGGATCACAGGATTTCTGTAACGAAATTCCGAAGCGTATTCTACTTCTACCGGGATGCGTGTGTATTCTTCAAAAATATATTCCGCCACCAAACCGGAATGCCAGGAAGTTCCACAGGCAATGATAATGATACGGTCGGCATTAATAAGTTTATTTGCGTATTGACGGATACCTCCCAGCGCCAGGTGGCCTTGAGCAGAGATGGCGCGTCCGCGAAGACAATCGGTGATGGATCTTGGTTGCTCAAAGATCTCTTTCAACATGAAATGGGGATAGCCGCCTTTCTCAATGGAGTCTAGCTCCAGATCCAATTTCTGGATATAAGGAGTAGTGATCTGGTCTTCGATATTTTTGATAGAAAGTTTGCCGCCCTTGATGACAGCGATCTCGAAGTCGTTGAGATAAACTACTTCGTTTGTATATTCAATGATCGGCGTAGCATCGGAAGCAAGGAAGAATTCGTCTTTGCCAATTCCGATCACAAGCGGACTTCCTTTACGGGCAGCGATCAATTGATCAGGATGATCTTTGGACATGATCACAATGGCATATGCGCCTACTACCATTGTAAGCGCTATGCGGACTGCTTCTTCGAGCGTACAGTTATTATTCTCATATACATCTTCAATGAGATGAATAAATACTTCGGAGTCTGTATCACTTAGAAATGTATGACCTCTCATCTGAAGATCTTTCTTCAGCGAGTCGTAGTTTTCAATGATCCCATTATGGATGATCGCGATTCCTTTGCTGTTGGAAAAATGTGGGTGTGCATTGCGGTCGCTTGGTTCGCCGTGCGTGGCCCAGCGGGTATGGCCCATTCCAATGGTGCTCTGAAGGTCTTTGCCTTCGAGAAAAGCTTCCAGGTCAGTTACCTTACCTTTTTTCTTATAGACGTTCAGCCCGTTTTTGATCAAGGCAATACCTGCGCTGTCGTACCCGCGGTATTCCAGTCTTTTCAGGCCTTTTAAGATAATCGGACAAGCTTCTTTATGCCCTACGTAAGCTACAATTCCACACATAGTTAATTATAAAAATTATATACTATATCCTTTTTGTTCAAAGATAGTAACTATTTTAATTAAATGTTAAAACCCAAAATCCAAAAAACAAATTCCAAAGAAGATTCTCGTTTGGAATTTATTTTTTGGATTTAGAATTTAATCTCCATAAAGGAAACAAGTGTTAGTCTTTTTATTTTATCGTGGTAAAATACAACCTCAATTTCAACGGAAGAGAAGGGTTGCCATTATCGCTAATTGTAATCCGGTTGATATCGGTGTATAATAAACCCGGGGAAAGAATGATCTTATTGTTAGGCACCTGCCCTATGAGCACCGATTGGATATAAGATTTTACTGGGATTGAATATTGATTGCTATCCAATGTAATAATATTGATAGCAGTATTATTGTACTGAACGTAATCATCAGGCTGTACATAATAAATAGAACCAGCAGGATTTTTCAGGATTTTTCCGGTTTCATCGGTACGCATCAACAGCACTGTATAATTAGGCGGGTAATAGCCTGTACCAGGAGCTGGAGCCACCGATAGCTCTCCTTTGATCACAGCGATATTTGGAAATACTTCACGCAAATTTTTCAGATAGGGAAAACTTAACCTCGTACGCAAGCCTGTGCAAGCTTGTATATAACAACGTCTGCTTGGCAATGAAGCAGTATTAATACTATCATAATTATTAACTAAGGAAGACAGCTCTGTGCCACTACGATCGGCTATAACGCGGTAAAATTTGTGCGCACCACTAGTCATGTTGAGAGTATAAATATTGCTTTGTCCGTATTGGGTATAATAAATCTGAAGCGCAGTGTTAACTGAGTTTCCATCGATGCGAATGATTGCACCATCGGGAGTGCCTGGTGACAAGACAATTCCTTTTATTTCATTCTGAAACCCATTATTATTTTTAGATGCCTCCAAAACAGTTTGTAAAAATCCATTGGTATTGTTGAGTTTAATCCTTATTTGAGCTGCCGTATCGCTACTGGCGTTGAAGGTAATTGTACCTAACAAAGTCGTATGTGCAAGAGGGGCAGAATTACTAAAATATTGAACATCTGTCCTAATATCTTCCTCGAGGGCATATACGTTCAATGTTTGCGGTAACCAGTTGTTCCCATAGAAATAAGAATAAGAGAGATACAAAAAAGCCGAATCGGCTGTAGCGTCCGGAAGCTCTACATATTCTGTAGATAAGAGCAAACGTGAATATGCTTCCACGGATATTTTTCCAAACAGCGGATCGGTATAAGCCCCTGTCATCATTACTGAAGCGTAAGGAGAATTGCCATTGGCGGCGATTGATACATTGGTAGTATTGATCGAATCGCTGATGAGTACCACTTCGGATTTGACCGTGATAGTATCTGTAAAGTAGGCCTCAGAGGGAAGCCTGCTGGGGTCGTTCAGCCCGATTTTATTATTTTCTTTTTTACAACCCAAAAAAAACAGGATTGCCAGCGATAGCAATCCTGTTTTGATGAAGATTAATTTTTTAGTCAACAAGTTCATTATAAAAATTATAGTAATTCTCTTCGTAGTCTTCTTCCTCAAAGCTGTTTATTTTTTTGCTCTTTTTCATAGAGTCAAACAACTTCTGAAGCGCGGTGCAGTATTCATCGTCTGCCTTGATCACAGCATCAGCGTATTCTATTCCTGTTCTTACAAATCCTTCGAAATCGCAAGTCTTCAGCATCGAAAGCATGCTGTCATCGATATCCAGCATTTTTACTTTAGAGATCAGATCCGATTCAAATTTGTAATTGAATGGTGTATTGTAAATAGAAAGAACAGATTTCGCGTTTTTGAAGATCGGGTCTTTTTTATACCTTGTCTTCATATAGAGCGGGATCAAGCTTGTCATCCAATCATTGCAATGCACAATATCAGGAGCCCAGCCCAGTTTTTTGACAGTTTCCATTACACCCTTACAGAAGAAGATCGCTCTTTCGTCGTTGTCTGGGTAGAATTTATTGTCTTTATCTTCAAAAACGAACTTTCTTTGAAAATAGTCGTCGTTGTCGATAAAATAAACTTGAAGCTTGGCATTTGGGACGGAAGCTACTTTAATGATCAGAGGTTTTTCTTCCTCACCAACGGTAATATTGATACCGGAAAGCCTTACTACTTCGTGGAGCCGGTTCCTTCTTTCGTTGATGGTTCCAAACCTTGGAACTAAAATCCTGATTTCCATACCTTTCTCTTGCATTGCTTGAGGAAGTTTTCGTACGAAATCGGCTACTTGTGTCTGTTGCAGGAAGGGATTCATTTCAGAGGCAACATACAAAATCCTGAGTTTGCTCATAATGCGAGTGTATTAGGTTAGAAAATTCCTCTAAGGGAGTACAAAAGTACAAAATTTTTTTGTAAAATTCAAGGTTTTTAAAATATAACTCGTATTTTGCCGATTTTGAAGTTACTAAACATTGCAATTTATGGAGTTGTTGAAGACAGTGGCGGAAGCCCGGAAATACTGCTTTTCAGTGCAAAAAGAGGGTTTCCAGACGGGCCTGGTTCCTACTATGGGAGCCTTGCACGAAGGGCATTTATCGCTCATCTCAATTTCTGCTAAAGAAAATAAGATCACACTGGCCAGCATTTTTGTAAACCCTATTCAATTCAACAATCCTGCTGACCTTGCCAAATACCCTCGCACCCTGGAGCAAGACCTTACCATGCTTGAAAAAGCAGGCTGCCAGGCAGTATTCGCGCCGGACGAACAGGAAATGTATGCTTCAAAGCCCCTGGTCAAAATGGATTTCGGTCCGCTGGAAAATGTGATGGAAGGAGCTTTTAGGCCCGGTCATTTCTCGGGAGTAGGTGTAGTCGTTTCTAAATTATTTAACATTCTTCAACCCACCAGAGCATACTTCGGACAAAAAGACCTACAGCAATTTTTGGTCATCCAACAAATGGTGAAAGACTTGTCTTTCCCAATCCTGCTTACCTGCTGCCCCATCATCCGCGAGCCCGACGGACTGGCTATGTCTTCGCGCAACGTGAGACTGAGTCCGCAAAACAGACCTGTGGCTGCTAAGATCTACGAATCGCTCCGATTGGCTGCTTCGTTGCTGCCTAAAGAAGGGGTAGAAAAAACGAAAAAGACAGTGGCTGGTTTTTTAGATTCTTATAAAGAACTTCAATTGGAATATTTTGAAATAGCCGACGGCACCACCCTGGAGCCTATAGAAGATCCGTCAAACCATAAGAAAGTTGCTTTGTGTATCGCTGTATTTTTAGATGGTGTAAGGCTGATTGATAATTTGATAATCGAGTAGTTAAAAGTTGATGCAAGGGGATAATTATTTTATTAGAAATATTATCTGTAATCTGGTATCCGGTATCTTACATCTATTTTTGAGATGAGTGCTAATATTAGTAGCTTTGCTCCCTCAAATACAAACGAGCAGATGAATATCCAGGTATTAAAATCAAAAATACATAAGGCAGTAGTAACACAAGCAGAGTTGAACTATGAAGGAAGTATCACCATCGATGAAGATCTGATGATCGCTTCTAAAATTGGAGAATGGGAAAAGGTATTGGTAGTAAACAACAATAACGGCGAACGCCTGGAAACTTACGTGATCAAAGGTGAAAAAGGAACCGGCACTATTTGTCTCAACGGCGCTGCTGCCCGCAAAGTACAAGTAGGCGATCTGTTGATCATTATGAGTTTCGCTTCTATGACACCAGAAGAAGCTGCCAAGTGGACTCCAATCCGCGTATTTGTAAACGATCGCAACAAGCAGGTGATTTAATTTTATATACACTAATTTAAGATGCCGGATACAAGATGCCAGATACCGGATAAAAATTAGAACTTATTTTAAATTAAAAAATATCTGGTATCCGCTATCTGGTATCTTGCATCCTAAATGAGTGCAGTTAACAACAACTCTAACAATTCTTTATTTTGAAAACTTCTTATCAGATCATCTTATCCCTTGTAATCGCTGTCGCACTAGTGGCGGGGATTCTCAGCTATTTCAGTCCTACCGAGATTTGGGAAAGAATGAAAGAAGCCAATCCTTCCTGGATCCTACTGGCGCTGGGTATTTCGCTCGTCTCGCATCTTAGCCGCGCACGCCGCTGGGATCTGTTGCTGGAACCGCTGGGTTATCGTCCTAGTTTGACAAATACTTTTCTGGCAGTAATGACTGGATATTTCGGAAATATTTTTATCCCAAGAGGTGGAGAAGTAATGCGCTGCGTAGTGCTAAATCGTGGCGACAAAGTACCAATGGCTTCGTCCATTGCCACAGTAGTAGCAGAGCGCGTGATCGACCTGCTTTGCCTGGGATTCTTAGTATTGTTTTCTCTTTTTCTTGAATACGATAAATTTCTTTACCTCATTCAAGATGGATTGAAAAATAAAGGAACCGAACCTGGATTTATTTCTACCTATCTTCCATGGATCATAGCTGCCGGAGCAGTATGTCTGATCCTGGCGCTCATTTTCCGCAATCATTCTCTGATGATGAAAGTGAGAGGTTTTATAGTAACACTTTTTACAGAAGCATATTTTAGTTTTATCAAACTCGAAAGAAAAAAAGAATTTGTATTTCACACGATCTTCATCTGGACAGCTTATTATTTCATGACCTACCTGGTGTTTTTCTCTCTGCCTTTTACTTCCAACCTGGGCCCAATGGCAGGACTGGTGATCCTCATTGCAGGAGCGATCGGAATGTCGGTGCCGGCTTCGGGTGGCGCGGGTTCCTTCCACTTTTTTGTAGCGCTCGGACTAACGGTATTTTACGGACTGAGTAAGGAAAATGGTGTAGCCTATGCTTTTGTGCTGCATACTTCACAGCTGGTACTCACGCTTGTAGTTGGTGGTATCTGCACACTGATCAGCTTCTTCGTGATTGGCAGAAAAGAAATCTCTACTGCGAAAAAATAATTGCTTAGCGCCTTTGCATGGAAATCTTTCGTGAAGGCGTTAAGACGCAAAGATTCAGTTTAACTCTCCGCCAACCATCCTATCTTTCCCTGAAAGGTCTTTCATTATTCTTGTTTTAACAAATCCTGTCTTTGTCAAAAGTTCTGCTGTTTCTTTCCCAAATTGCTCGTTGATCTCAAAATAGATCTTTCCTTGGGGCACTAAATATTGCGCAGCTTTTTCAGCAATGGTCCTATAAAAAAGAAGTGGATCCTGGTCTTCTACAAACAAAGCCAGTGAAGGTTCATAGGCGAGTACATTTTTTCGCATCAACGGTTTTTCCTGCTCCATCACATAAGGCGGATTGCTGACAATGATATTGGTTCGTGGAATCCCTGTTGTATCCGAAAGAATATTTTGATCTATAAAGTTAATTTCCGCCTGATTGAGCAGCGCATTTTTTTTTGCTGTTTCCAATGCTTGTGTACTCACGTCGAGTGCATAGACAGTAGCTTGCGGAAGATTTTTTTTCAGCGCTATGGCAATGCATCCGCTACCTGTGCCAATATCAAGGATGGATAAAGTAGCCTTGTTTTTATTTTCCGAAATAATCCACTGCACCAGTTCCTCCGTCTCCGGCCTTGGAATGAGTACCGATGGATTCACTTCAAAAGGATACCCATAAAACTCTGTTTGTCCCAGGATATATTGGAGTGGTTCGGATTGCTCAAGCCTGTTGAGATAGCTTTCAAGTATATTTAGTTTAGAAAGATCCGGGATCTGTTTTGTCGCTAAAATTTCAGAACGGCTCCAACCATAGAGGGCCTGTAGCAAGAGGAAAGACAAAGATTGTGCTTCTTGTTTCCCGTAAAATTTTTCCAGCCTGTCCGCAGCTTGTCTGAAAAGTTCTTCGGAATGCATTCTTATTTTACGCTGATAAGTTCTACCTCGTAGACCAGCGTAGCATTGGGTGGGATCATATATTCTTTAAGCCCTTCCGGATCTTTGACGCCTTTACTACCATAAGCAAGGAAAGGAGGTAAAACAAAAATACCTTTTTCTCCCTGGCTCATTAATTTAAAGCCTTCGCTCCAACCCTTGATAATCGTAGGATCGCCGATCTTGAAAAAGAAACTATCGCCGTCTTCCAGCTTTTCGAATACTTCTCCGTTCAAAAATTTTCCCGTGTAGCTCACCTTTACACGACTTCCATCTACTGGTTTTTTACCATCACCGGCTTTGAGCTGTACGTACTTTAATCCCGTTCCGGTATATACCGTATCTTGCTGCGCCTGCAGTTGAAAGGCGATCAGAAGAAATACGAAGAAAAAGATTTTTTTCATAAACGACAGAGCTAAGCTATTTCTGTTATAAAAACATATTAAATACCAGATGTCGGATAATTTTTATCTGGCATCTGGTATTCATCATTTGGTATCTATTTTACTCCAAGCAATTCTACGTCAAATACCAATACAGAGTTGGGAGGTATACTAGAACCCGCACCTCTCGTGCCGTAGCCGAGTGCAGAAGGAATTAGCAGAATACCTTTCTCACCTACACTCATAAGTGCAATACCTTCGTCCCATCCCTGGATTACCTGACCGGCTCCGAGGCCGAATTCAAAAGGTTGTCCGCGGTCTACTGAGCTGTCGAATTTATTTCCGTTCAACAATTTTCCAGTGTAATGCACCGATACCGTTTTTCCTTTTTCTGCTTTCACTCCTGAGCCTGGCTGCACCTGTACATAATATAAGCCTGAAGCAGTTTTGGTGCCTTTCAGATTATTCTTAGCCATGTAATCTTGGATCGTTTTATCTTCCTTGGCCAGTGCTTCTGCGGCTTCTTTTTCTTTTTGTTTTTGATATTCTTCCATCGTCATTACACGAATCATTTTGATCGTAAAGCCGACGTTGCTTCCTTTACGAATAAAGGCAGGAAGCGGTTGATAAAACATTTTGGCAAACAAAGAATCGGCGTTGACAAGAAAAGTAGCACTGTCGCCAGGAGACATCATTGTGAATCCTTCTTCCAGTCCTCCTTTAAAAGCACTTTCCTGTAGTGGCAATTCTACAGGTTTACCTTCTTTAAAAGTACTGCGCAATAAGGAATCTTTGTCCGTTTTAAAAGCGAAATGCAAGATCATGATATCGCCTTTCTTTGCCGGAGTACCTTCTCGATCGACGTGAAATTTATACAGCAAGCCTGAAGGAGTTTGTTTATACCCTTTCGGAGGCTGGGCAGTAGCCATTAGTCCTGTACAAAGTACCAGTAGCAGGAAAGCGAATGTCTTGACATTATTCATAGGTGATTTTATTTTTTTGCTTAAAAACAATTTGGAGAGCAAAGGCTCTCCAAATCATCATAACTTTATTTTTAATTATTATTGCTTTAAGACCTCCACATCAAAAACCAGAATAGCATTGGGAGGAATGCTAGCGCCGGCACCGCGTTCGCCGTAACCAAGTGCAGAAGGAATGATCAGTGTAGCTTTTTCTCCTTTTTTCAAAGCCATCAATCCTGAATCCCATCCACGGATCACCTGGCCCATGCCTACCATTACAGGGAAAGGCTCTTTGCCTACATTCGAGTCAAAGGTAGTTCCGTCCAACAATTTACCAGTGTAAATAGTTTGAGCAGTGTCTCCAGGCTGAAGCGTAACTCCTTCTACAGATTTTTTCACTACATAATAAACACCGTCCATAGTACGCTGCGTTTTCAGGTGATTTTTTTTGCAGTAATCTGCAATTGCAAGAGAATCCATTTGTATTTGAACTTTACGTTTGATCTCCATTGCCAGCATTTCTTCTCTTTGTTTGTCTCTGAATTTTTTCACAGAATCTTTGCTCCAAACGTTTACTACACGGAAGTAAAAAGTAGTAGTGCTACCAGGCTTCAGCTCTTTTGGAAGAGGTGCATGGAAAACATATTTATAAAGTGAATCATTGTTGAATTTAAAAGAAGCACTATCACCTTTAGAAAGCATCGTAAGCGCTTCTTCCAGCAATGCCTTCGTTGTAGAAGAATCCGGAAGCGGGATCGCCATTGGTTGTCCCATAGCTTTCATCGATTCGAAAGTGTCTTTTTCGTTTACGTAGCGAACGTTTACAAACGCAGCACCACCCAATTCGATAGTTGGTCCGGCAGAGTCTACGATAATTTTGTATTCAAGACCGCTGTCGGTTTTTTTGTATTCTCCGCATGACTGCAAGAGGAAAGTCAGCGCTGCAGCAGCGGTGAATAGGATTGATTTTTTAAGTGTCATTAGAATATGTATTTAAAATTTAAATGGATGGATAACTAGCTAATTGCTGCTTGAACTCCGGCAGTACGGAAAGGAATTTTTTTTCTGTTTCCTTCAATGAAAGGGAAGAGCGTCCTCCGGCAGCGTTTTTATGTCCACCTCCTTCAAAATATTTTCTTGCAAAAACATTTACAGAGAAATCGCCCTTGGAGCGGAAAGACATTTTAATGCCATCCGGTCTTTCTATAATAACCGCGGCCATAGTAATGCCGTTGATAGACAACGCGAAGTTGACCAGTCCTTCTGTATCGCCGGTTTTAGAATCGAAGCGTGCCAGCTCATTTCCGTTGATGAGCATATAAGCGGTATGAAATTCTTTGAGTACGATCAGTTTTTCCGACAAGGCAAATCCCAGAAAACGAATTTTGGTTTCAGTATTATTGTCGTAGATCAGTTGATGAATATTGGAAGTGTTGACCCCTTTCTCGATCAGTTCGGCGGCGATCAAATGTGCTTTTTTACTGGTGCTTGGGTGACGGAATGATCCGGTATCGGTCATGATGCCGGCATAGATACACTCTCCGATGGGAACATCGATTAGTTTGTTGTCGCCCATGGCGGTGATGATGTCGTAGACAAGCTCTGCAGTAGCGGCGGCGGAAGTATCGGAGAAAATAAAGTCGGCAAATTTTTCCGGCTCCAGGTGATGATCAATGAGTACTTTCTTCGCTTTGGATTTTGCTACTGATTCACCAAACTTATTGATCCTGGAGAGCGCGTTGAAGTCAAGGCAGAAGATCACATCGGCTTCTTCGCAGATGCGATTACTTTTTTCTTCGTTGCCCTCAAAGTTAATTACTGAATCATTGCCTTCCATCCAATTTAAAAAAGAAGGATAATCGGAAGGGGTGACTACGGAAACAGTATGTCCTTTTTTCAACAGGTAACCTCTCAGTGCCAATGAAGACCCAAGAGCGTCTGCATCAGGTTTATGGTGAGTGGTGATCAGAATTTTTCTGGGTGAACTAAGCAGTTCTTTCAACCCTTGTATGCTTTGCATTCTGTATACTTAAAAACATGCTAAAATAGTCCGTAAAAATGATGAATAATTGCCTGAAAAGCAAAAACTATACGAAGTAAATAGAATAGATATCGGATACCTGATGGCCGAGACCTGATGCCCGATAAAAATTTGCAACTATAGCTCTGATAAGCTGCATTAAAGAAGGATTGTAAAATGTAAATTTTAAAATTACAAAACCTGTATAAATCACATTTTTTATCGGGCATCAGGTATTCGGCATCTGGCATCCATAGCAGCAACTACAATATTAAAAACAGATTAATGGCGCATTTTTCAATAATCCTCGTATTTTTGTTTCATTAGTTAACAATAATTTTATCCAGAAATGGCGACAAACAGAACTTTTACCATGGTGAAGCCGGATGCTGTGAAAGACGGCTATACCGGGGCTATTACCAAAATGATCGAGGAGGCAGGATTTAGAATCGTGGCAATGAAAATGACCAAACTGACTCCTGAACGGGCAGGACAATTTTACGAAGTACATACAGGAAAACCTTTTTACGAAGACCTGAAAAAAATCATGTCGGCCAATCATATTGTAGCAATGATCCTGGAAAAAGAAAATGCGGTAGCAGATTTTCGTAAACTGATCGGCGCTACCAACCCTGCCAATGCAGAAGAAGGCACGATCCGCAAAAAATATGCACGCTCGCTGGAGTCCAATGCCATTCATGGTTCTGACTCTGATGAAAATGCACAAATAGAAGGGAGTTTTTTCTTTTCAAGAATGGAGCAATACTAGCCTGGAGTGTGAGTGTGAGTCTTGAGAATATTCTCAAGACTCACACTCACACTGTTACTCGTCCCATTCGTTCACAAGCGTTTGCGTGTGTTTTTCGTCGTATTTTTCGATCCAGAAATTATTGAATCCTTCTCCAATATAGATCATAATAAAATGCATCTGTAGCAATTCCAGGATTGCCAGAAAGCTATAAATAACTTCGATCTTTTCGGTACTGTCTTTCATCACATCCAGAAAGGAAACTTTGGAAACCAGCCCTACTTTGCGAAGTATGTATTCCTTTTTTTCTTCGATGCTGTAAGGATATTGGATTACCTTATGGATTGGCTTATTTTTTTCCGTCTCAAAACGGACGATCACTTTTTCAAATACTTTCAGAAGCTTATAAAGATCAAGATCCTGAAGCTCGGCTTCAACATCGTTCACTTCGGCTAGTTGCTTCAGTTCGCGCAGTACGTTTCCGCGTTTTTCTCTTTGAAGGGAAGATTCTTCCAACGAAGAGAGTTCGCCGATGACAGACTTGTATTTTTTATATTCCAGTAGATGCGCTACCAACTCTTCGCGAGGGTCAACCTCATTGCCCTGCTCGTCGATCTCAGGTCTTGGAAGCAGCATTTTGGCCTTGATGCGCATGAGTGTAGAAGCTACCAGAATAAATTCGCTGGCTACTTCAATATTCATTTTCTCCAGGTGATGGAGATAAGAAAGGAAGTCGTTAGTGATTTTTGAGATCGGAATATCATAAATATCCAGCTCATCACGTTCTATAAAAAATAGAAGCAAGTCAAACGGTCCTTTGAACAAAGGCAGTTCTATCTCAAAGTTTTCGTTACTCATAGTTTGTAAAATTAGAAGGATAACGTATAAACATATAGACTGCAGGAATTGTTATTTTTCCACTATCCACGTGGATAACTAGTAATTGGCAGAAAGGCTGTATTTTAAACGGTTTTAATCGGATAAAATTACGGGAAATTATATATATTTGTAGTTCACAGCATTTAACTATTTTAGGATTTTGATCAAAGCGGGTAAATTATTAGCCGACATTAATTCTCCGGAAGACCTTAGAAAACTGGACGAAAGCCAGTTACTTCAACTATGTAATGAGCTGAGAGAATTTATTATCGACAATGTTTCTGTGTACGGTGGCCATTTTGGCGCCAGTCTGGGGGTAGCAGAGCTGACCGTAGCGCTTCATTATGTCTTCAATACTCCCGATGACCAACTGGTGTGGGACGTAGGCCACCAGGCATATGGACATAAAATACTCACCGGCAGAAAAGATACTTTTCATACCAACCGTCTTTACGGAGGCATTTCCGGATTTCCTAAAAGAAGCGAAAGCATTTACGACGCTTTTGGCGTAGGCCACTCTTCAACATCCATTTCCGCTGCGCTTGGAATGGCAGTAGCTTCTGCCGCCAAAGGAGAAAAAGATCGTCAGCATATTGCCGTGATCGGCGATGGTGCACTTACTGCGGGAATGGCTTTCGAAGCCATGAACCACGCGGGAATTGCAGGCGCCAATCTGTTGGTCGTACTCAACGACAACTGCATGGCGATTGACCCGAACGTAGGAGCGCTCAAAGATTATCTGGTAGACATCACTACTTCCAGCACTTACAACCGCATGCGCGATGAGATCTGGCATATGCTGGGTAAAATGAAAAAAATCGCGCCGGCTGCACAACAGATCGCTTCAAAAATAGAAGCAGGTCTTAAAGCTACTCTTCTTAAAAATAGTAATCTTTTCGAATCACTCCAGATCCGCTACTTCGGCCCGGTAGATGGCCACGACCTGGACCACCTGGTGAGTGTTTTCAAAGATATGAAAAATATTCCTGGTCCTAAGTTGCTACATATTCTTACTACAAAAGGCAAAGGATATTCTTTAGCAGAAAAAGATCAAACCCTTTGGCATGCGCCGGGACTCTTCAACAAAGAGACTGGAGAGATTGTCAAAAAAACATACGATACACCGCAGGCTCCAAAATACCAGGACGTATTCGGACATACCATTCTGGAACTGGCCAAGCAAAACCCGAAGATCATGGGTGTTACGCCAGCGATGCCTTCCGGCTCTTCGCTGAACATCATGATGAAAGAAATGCCCGATCGCGCGCTTGACGTGGGCATTGCAGAGCAACATGCCGTAACCTTCTCGGCAGGCTTAGCAACGCAGGGTATGATTCCTTTCTGCAATATTTACTCTAGCTTCATGCAGCGCGGCTACGACCAGGTAGTACACGATGTAGCCATTCAGAAAATACCCGTCATCTTTTGTCTCGACCGTGCCGGCATTGCAGGCGCAGATGGTCCTACACACCATGGCGCGTACGATATCGCGTTCATGCGCTGTATCCCAAACATGGTGATCTGCTCACCGATGAATGAATCAGAGTTGAGGAATATGATGTATTCCGGCACTCTTCACACAGGCGGCGCTTACACGATCCGCTACCCGCGCGGACAAGGTGTGATGCCGGAGTGGAGAACTCCTTTCGAAAAAATAGAAACTGGCACCGGTCGTCTGGTCCGCGAAGGAAAAGAAGTAGCTATTCTTACACTGGGTCATATCGGCAACTATGCTGTGAAGTCTTGTGATCTGCTAGCTACGGAGGATATTTATCCGGCACATTACGACATGCGTTTTGCAAAACCGCTTGACGAAAAATTATTGCACGAAATTTTTTCCAAATTCAACAAGATCGTAACAGTAGAAGACGGCTGCCTGATGGGTGGTTTCGGAAGTGCGGTATTGGAGTTTATGGCGGAGCATAATTATACTGCTAAAATGATCCGTCTCGGAATTCCAGACCGGGTGGTAGAACATGGTGAACAATTGGAACTGCACGCAGAATGTGGCTATGATCCTGAAGGCATTGTAGAAGCTGTGAAGAAGCTCATCGCGCGGAAGCAGGAGAAGGTGATGTCCTGATCTGATAAGATCTTCTGAATGCCAGGTTGGCTGTGACAACTGGCGTTCATTCATTTTTTATTTTTTGAATTTACATTTTTTCATGCATCATCCAAGATATGAAGTGGAGATTTCTTCTTCTCACTTACAGTATGATTTTTTTAGTATTGGACCTAAAGGAAAAATTAATAAACGAGTCATATTTACAAACATTGAGAAAAAACCTTTGTTGTACAATTTAGGTTTCGGTGATGTGGATTTCAATGACAAGGTTCGAGATGATATAATTTTCTGATAACAAGGATAGTAAAATGGTTTTGTCAACTGTAGCAATGACCGTATACGATTTCTTTTCTAAATACCCTCGAGCATTTGTTTTGGCAAAAGGGAGTACAAAATCCAGAACTCGTTTATATCAAATAGGGATTTCCAATAACTTATATATTATAGAAAAAGATTTTAATGTATACGGTTTTCGAAAAAATAGCTGGGAGAAATTTCAAAGTAACTGTTCTTATGAAGCATTTTTAATTACAAAAAAATAACGTAAATTAGTTAATATGAAAAAGCAAAAACTTACTCCTTTAGCAAAATTACATTCTAAAACGAAATTTACAGTCAATCCTGCGCTTGATAATATTACTGATCATGGACCATTTATTCAGAAAAAAATAGAAGCTGCTAAAGAAATTCTTGCAAAGGCACCGCTGCCTAAAGAGCTTCAATAATTTCTATTCCTCATAAACTCCGCGTTCTTTACGCATATCAGTAATAAGGATGTCTGCTTTTTTTCCTCTTCTCCCATGCTCGAGTACAACGATTCCGGGAACGGTTTCCCGCTTATTTTGATCCACGGTTTCTGCGAGAGCCGTGAGTTATGGAAATACTGCGAAAAACCTCTCGCTTCACACTACCGCGTGATCATTCCTGATCTTCCAGGCTTCGGAGAAAGCAGACTGGAAGCTTCCGATATTTCCATCGATTATCATGCAGAACAAATAAAACATCTGCTCGATGCACTTCGCATTGAGCAATGTATCATGATTGGCCATTCGCTGGGCGGCTACGTTACACTTGCGTTTGCAGAGAAGTACGAGAACCGTCTGAAAGGATTCGGCCTTTTTCATTCCACCGCTTTCGCCGATTCGGAAGAAAGAAAAGAGAACCGCAACAAAACCATCGCTTTCATCGAAAAATATGGAGTGGCTACTTTTGCCCAATCCTTTGTGCCGCCGCTATTTTCGCTGCGCAACCGTGAGCGACTCAAGTCAGAAATAGAAGACCTCGTTCGCATCGCTGCTTCCTCCAGCGAAGCAGGTGTGATCGAAACCACCATAGCCATGCGCGACCGCCCCGACAGAACCTCGGTTTTAAAAAATGCGAATGTACCGGTCTTGCTTGTTGTAGGAAAAAAAGACGGCACTATACCTCTGGAGAAAAACCTGGAACAATGCCACCTGGCCAAACATAGCATAGTTCATTTTATACAAGACGCCGGCCATATGGGCATGATCGAAAACAAAGAGGAAGCTCAAAAAATTCTGCAAAGCTTTGCCGGTTTTTGCCTCTAAAACATTCCTGAATCTGCTTAAAAACGCTCTTAAGGCCCCCTCGAAAAAGGTTGCCTGATTGTCGATATTTTTTTCTTTTTATGCTGGCATCGTGTGGGTTTTCTTGTTATATTACATCTCCGCTAACCTTAAAAAATGCAAAAATTCAGTTTTTGCCTTTCTTTTTGGTTAACAGAATAAGATGATAGTATAATGTTTTTTTGAATAGAATATGAAAGTTTCCACCTCTGCGCCTTTTAAGATCATATATTCTTACCTGGAACATGAATTCCTGGGCTACCTTGTGGAAGCCTATGCTATTCAGCTGGACCAAAATGGGAAGCTTACGCTAAAACATCAGCATATCTCCGATCGAAATGCCAAGGAATTTGCTGCGGGGATGGACGAAGAGGACTACAAACTGATCAAACTTACCGAAACGATCTCCCAGGAAACAATTGTCCGCAAATTTTATAACAAAAAAGTAACACCTCAGGAATTTTTCCTCAAAATATTTCATAAAGAAAAAGGCGACACCGGCCTGCAGGATATGATTCATTCTTATATCGAAACAAAAAAGAATGAAATGCTGCCTATGCTGCGCAACAAAATGCTTTTTGAAATGGGCAGCGACGGAGAACCTACCTGGAAGCAAGTAACCGTACAACCCAACAAGGCTACAGTGCTGTTTCATTTCATGCGCAACGAAAGCAATACGCACTATTTTCCTACTATCAAATACGACGGCGAAAAAATAGATTTTCAATACCGCAACGCTATCATCCTTTGCAACTCGCCTGCCTGGCTGGTGGTAGAAGACAAGGTATATACATTCGAAAAAGAAGTGGACGGCAATAAATTAAAACCATTTCTTAAAAAGAAATTTATCGAGATCCCGAAAAAAGTGGAGGAGACTTACTACGAAAAATTCGTCTCTTCCCTGATCGCTTCCTTCGACGTACATGCCAAAGGATTTACAATCAACAACGAGCGCTATGAACCTTCGCCGGTGCTCATGTTTTCTGAGCTTGCCAAAGCTACTACCATGAATATGTTTGGCGCACAAACAGACGATGTGGAAGTATTGGAAGACAATGATAGCAGCATTGTCTTCAGTTTGTCGTTTCAATACGGCGATTTTCTTTTTAGCGCCAACAATAATTCTCCTTGTTATGTGAAAATGGAAAAAACGGAAGATTCCTACATTTTCCATAAAGTAAAAAGATCGATCGACTGGGAACGTAAGATCACGGCAGACCTTAACTTGCTTGGGCTGGAGATCCGCAACGGGAAAGCTGTGCTGGAACGCCAAAAGGCCTTCTCCTGGATCAAGCGCAATCAGGAACCACTGGCAGTACTAGGATTTAACATCAAGCAAAATAGTAAAGACGAGAAAAAATATTTCGTAGGCGAATCTTCTATCAATCTGGAAGTAAAAGAGAACAACGACTGGTTTGATATTCAAGCGCTGATCCGTTTTGGAGAATTTGAAATTCCGTTTTTGAAAATAAGAAAATATATTCTGAAAGGTGTGACCGAATTTGAACTGCCTAATGGCGAGATCGCCGTAATTCCTGAAGAATGGTTCTCTCAATACACTGAACTCTTCGCTTTCGTAGACGACAACGATGATCAACTTACACTGAAAAAACATCATATCGCGCTTGTAGAAGAACTTCAAACAGGAAATCTGGCAAAAGTGAACATCAGTAATAAACTGGAAAAATTACGCAACTTCGATACAATCGAAGATTTCCCGATGCCGCAGTATTTCACCGGTTCGCTTCGACCATACCAGAAAGCGGGATACAACTGGATGCAATTCCTAAACAAGTACAATCTCGGCGGATGCCTGGCAGACGATATGGGTCTTGGGAAAACCGTACAGACATTGGCTTTGCTGCAACAGCAAAAAGAAGGAGGCGCTTCTTCTGCAAGCCTTTTGATCCTGCCTACCTCGTTGATCTATAATTGGGAAATGGAGGCCAGGAAATTTGCACCAAATCTCAAAACCTTTAACTATACAGGAATCCACCGCGAGAAGAACGTAGAGCAGTTTGCCAACTACGACCTCATCATTACTTCTTACGGTACAGCAAGAAGAGATATTGAACATTTGAAAAATTATTACTTTCACTATGCCATTCTTGACGAATCGCAAGCGATCAAAAATCCTGATTCCAATATTGCACGTGCAGTGAAAGAGCTGAAGTGCAGGCACCGCCTGATCCTTACAGGTACGCCGATTGAGAACAGCACGTTGGATCTTTGGTCACAAATTAATTTCGTGAATCCTGGATTGCTGGGTACAGAAGGATTCTTCAGAAGAGAATTTCTGAACCCAATTGAGAAGAAACACGATGAGCTAAAAACAAAACGTTTGTATTCCCTCATCAAACCTTTTATCCTGAGAAGACACAAATCGCAGGTAGCTACTGAGCTGCCGGCAAAAGTAGAAAATGTACACTACTGCCAGATGTCGAAACCACAGGAAGAAGAATACGAGCGCGTAAAATCGCAATACCGAAACCAGATTCTTGAATCCATCGACGAGAAGGGTGTGAATGGCTCGCAGATCCTGCTTTTACAAGGTCTTACTAAACTCCGCCAGATCGCCAACCATCCTAAGATGGTAGATGAAAATTACGAAGGAGGTTCGGGCAAAATGGAAGACATCCTGCACATGATGCACAGCGCACTGGGCGATGACCATAAGATTTTAATATTTAGTCAATTTGTAAAACACCTTACGATCTTCCGTCACTACCTCGACAAAGAAGGCATCAAGTATGCATACCTCGACGGCGCTACCAAAGACCGCCAGGGACAGGTGGAAGATTTTCAGCAGAGCGAAGAAATCCGTGTGTTCCTCATTTCACTCAAAGCCGGGGGTGTAGGTTTGAACCTGACTTCTGCGGATTATGTATTCATCTTAGATCCATGGTGGAACCCTGCTATCGAGCAGCAGGCTGTAGACCGTGCCTACAGGATCGGCCAGAAAAATAAAGTGTTTACCTATAAATTCATCACCAAAAATACGGTCGAAGAAAAGATCCTGAACATGCAGCGTGGTAAGCAAAAACTGGCCAGCGACCTGATTACAACCGAAGAAAGTTTTGTAAAAAACCTTTCAAGAGAAGACATTAGCTCCATTTTTGATTAAGAAAACTTAAGAAAATGTTTATTTTTGTCCTTGCACATTCATGTCCACCGTGCAAAAGAAGGGATAATGAAAAACAACTCAATCAGCTACATCCGTACTATTTTTAGTACGCACAAAACAGCATTCTTACTCTATTCACTCATCTTTCTCTTGTGCCTGTCGTTGCTTCCACGGTCAGGTTATCATGTATCCGATATGCTTTGCTGGACGGAGTGGGCCAAATTTATTTACCAGGAAGGATTAGGAAACGTCTACAAAGTAGGCACCGATTATCTTCCACTTTACCACTATATATTATATCTATATGGAATGATCGCCGGAAGTGAGGCGAATATTGATCAATACGGATACCTACTGAAAATCTTTTCGCTGCTCTTCGATTTTGCAGGAGTGATCCTTTTGTATAAAATATTAATAGACTACGTCAAAGATACACAGCGTGCACTGATCCTGAGTTTGTTCGTCTTGCTCAACATTGCCTATCTCTATGACACCATGCTTTGGGCACAGGTAGATGCGATCATGACCACACTTGTGTTTTTTGCTTTTTATTTTGCTGTCAAAGAAAAAGTAGCACTCACTATTATATTCTCACTGCTGGCGGTAAATATGAAACTTCAGGCAATTATTTTTCTGCCTTTCATTTCCCTGATACTATTTCCTACACTCCTGCGGGAATTTTCCATAAAGAATCTGCTGCGCTGGATCATATTGGCTATGCTAGTGGAATTTATAATAACCTTACCCTTCTTGCTGGAAGGCGATATAGAAAGTGTTTGGAAAGTGATCAAAAATTCGAAAGGAAAATATCCTTACATTTCCATGAATGCATACAACATATGGTACTGGCTGCCGGTTGGGAAAGCGCTTATCGTTACATTAGATACATTGCAGTTTCTGGGAATCAGTTATAACAAATGGGGCTTATTGATGTTTGCCACTGCTTATTTTGTTTCACTCTATCCTTTGATCAAAAATGCATGGAACCTCCTATTGAAGAAACCTGTAGAAATAATTCCGTTTGAAAAATTACTATTGATGGGTGCGCTTGTTCCGCTGGTGTTTTTTTATTTCAATACACAAATGCACGAACGTTACTGTCACCCAGCTTTAATTTTCGTAGGAGCGTTTTCAGTATTGTCGGGTCGCTATTTCCCTTATATCATTTTTAGCATCGGCTATATGATGAATATGGAAGATGTGCTGAAAGCCTTTCAATGGAATAACTATGGTACTGTACTCATGAGCGGAACTGTGATCAGTGGTTTCTTTGCACTGGCGATTATTTCGATGTGGATGTATTTGTATGTCGCGAAAAAGGAAACCATCTAATCCGGAGCAACCTCTTCTGTTTTTTGCCTTCTTTTGTTCTCTGCGAAACCTTTGCGTACTGAGCGTTTAAAAGCCTGGTCTAAAAAGAAAGCGCATCGTTTCCCGAATTTTTCTTTTTTTCTTGCTAGTGAGGAGACCAGCAAGCAAGCAAGAAAGAAAAACAACTCTTCAATTAGTGCGTCGTAGTGTGTGTATAAATTACGTTTTTTTTGTGTATATTTACAATATGAGAACCAACATTGATATTGATGATGACTTAATGAATAGGGCTATTAAGTTAAGTAATTCTAAAAGCAAGAAAGAGGTAGTAACGCTCGCGTTAAAACAATTGATCGCTTCTTTGAAAAGAAAAGAGCTGACCAAACTCAGGGGCAAGGTAAAATGGGAAGGCGATCTTAATCAGATGAGACAATCTTAGATGCAACCCGTTATTTTCGATAGTACTATATGGATCGATTATCTAAATGGTACCATTACAAAAGAAACCGATCTTTTATACAACTATCTTGAAAATGATTACAAGATTTATGTATGCCCGGTTATAGTGCAGGAAGTATTGCAAGGAATAAAAGAAGACAAGCAACATTCCGAAGTGAAAGAAATTTTTTCCTACCTGAATTTGCTTACTATTGATCATATGGTAGCTTCTATTGGTGCTGCAGAATTATATCGAACCCTTAGAAAAAAAGGATTGACTATAAGAAAAAGTAACGATTGTATGATCGCTTTTTATGCACTTTATTTTGATCTTCCTCTTATTCATAACGACAAAGATTTTAACATTATTTCCAAGCACACGCCGTTGAAGATAACGGTATAACTCTTTTTTGCTCCTAAGACATCCACAAAAAAGAAATATTCCTCAATGCAGTAAATTATGGTTAGACTTTTTTTAAATTCATTAATTCATAATTTAAAATTAACTCATGCATCCATACATTGAAAAAAACAAAGACCGTTTTCTTTCCGAATTATTTGACCTTCTCCGCATTCCTTCTGTGAGCGCCGACAGCAGGCACAAGGACGATATGACCAAAACAGCGCTCTTCGTAAAAGACCAACTCCTGAAAGCCGGCGCCGACAAAGCCGAACTCTGCGAAACCGCTGGTTTCCCCGTGGTGTACGGAGAAAAGATCATCGATGCTAACCTGCCTACCGTGCTGGTCTACGGCCACTACGACGTGCAACCGCCCGACCCGCTTGACCTCTGGCTCTCTCCTCCTTTTGAACCGCAAGTAAGAGAGGGCAAGATTTTCGCCCGTGGCGCCTGCGATGATAAGGGTCAAATGTATATGCATGTGAAAGCGCTTGAGATGATGATGCAAACTACCGGCCTTCCCTGCAACATCAAATTCATGATCGAAGGAGAAGAAGAAGTGGGGTCGGATAATCTTGGAAAATTTCTGACCTCGAATAAAGAAAAATTAAAAGCGGATGTGATCCTGGTGTCTGATACCAGCATTTTTTCCAACGAAGTTCCTTCTATCTGCGTCGGACTAAGAGGTCTAAGCTATGTGGAAGTAGAAGTGACAGGACCCAACAGGGACTTGCACTCCGGTATGTACGGCGGCGCTGTGGCCAACCCGATCAACGTGCTTTGCGAAATGATCGCTTCGATGAAAGATGATAATCACCACATCGCCATTCCTGATTTTTATAAAGATGTAGTGGAGCTGA
Source organism: Cytophagaceae bacterium (assembly GCA_035535995.1). Lineage (GTDB taxonomy): Bacteria > Bacteroidota > Bacteroidia > Cytophagales > Cytophagaceae > JANYCO01. Next base: position 50,149 of record DATLOZ010000015.1, on the reverse strand, counting down.
GCGAGACCGAACGCAAAGAGCTGAACCGCGCACCTTTTGTGCTGGAAGAATATAAAAAAGCGCTCAACATCCGCGATGTGTCCGGTGAGAGCGGCTACAACACGCTTGAGCGCGTGTCGATCCGTCCCACGCTGGATGTGAACGGCATCTGGGGCGGCTATACCGGCGAAGGCGCCAAGACAGTGCTCCCCTCCAAAGCTTTTGCCAAGATCTCCATGCGCCTGGTACCAAACCAGGATCCTGATAAGATCACAAAATTGTTTGAAAACTATTTCACTGCCATCGCACCCCTGGGCGTTACTGTAAAAGTAAAGCCACACCACGGCGGCGAGCCGGCATTGACGCCTACGGATTCTCCTGCCTACAAAGCAGCCAGCAAAGCCTTTGAAGAGGTATGGGGCAAAACGCCAATACCAATGCGCTCTGGCGGCAGTATCCCGATTGTAAGCTTGTTTGAAAAAGAACTGGGACTAAAAACCGTACTCATGGGATTTGGACTCGACGAGGATGCGATCCACTCTCCTAACGAGAGTTACAGGGTAGAAAATTACCTGCTTGGCATCGAAACCATTGCCGCATTTTACCGGAATTATGCAAAATAACTGGCCCAATGCTTTGACCTTGGACCTTATGTAAGGGAATTATTTGACCCGTGATAATGTTTATTGGCAGAATCATATTTCTGTACTATATTGAGCATTGATTCAGTATTTTAAAAATTATGCGTCTTTTACTGGGATTTATTTTGGTCTTCTTCATAGGACTTTGTGCGCAGGCGCAAACAGTAAAACCTATCCGCTGGACAATCTCATTATCCAAAAAAGAAGTAAAGCAAGGCGAGACCATTGAGATCATTATGAGGGCAGAGATCAACTCCGATTGGTATTTGTACTCTTCCGATTTTGATCCTAATCTTGGTCCTACTGTAACTTCAGTAGCGTTCGAAAAAAGCGAAGGCTATAAACCCACCGGTGCGCTGAAAGCAATTGATGCGAAAGAAAAATACGATTCGCTTTGGGAAGGAAAAGTAAGATACTTCACCAAACACGCCGAGTTCAGACAAAAAATAAAAATCCTTAAAACAAACCCTGTTTTGAAGGGAATACTGATGTACCAAGTGTGCAGCGACAAAGAAGGAAAATGTATTCCGTACGAAGAGCCTATATTTTTTGACAACCTCAAAGTGGCCGTAGCTGCGGTAGAGCCAGAGGAGAACACCACCAAACCTACACAACAAAATCCGACATCGGAAGACCGCTTGCAGGACCTGGAATCACAAAAGAGTAAGCTGGTTCAGAAAGACAAAAATGGGAATGATGTGGCGAAAGAGCAACTGAAAGAGTTTGCACAGAAATACGGAGGTGATCAGTGAAAAAAATTTTAATCATACTACTTGCGATCCTTTTTTCCGGAACGCTGGCTTTTGCAGATAAAAAAGTAAAAGTTCCTAAAGAAGAACTGGAGCAAACATCCAGGAACATCCAAAACCTCCTTAAACGCGACAGTCTGAACAATCTTATTATTCAGGAGCTGAAGAAAAAATTAGAAGAAAAAAAAACTGATACTTCTTCTACTACTATCACTACACAAACGCCACTCTCTACTTCAAGCGTAGGTGAAACGCCGGCTACGGCTCCGGAAGATACTTCTCTTTGGTTGTACCTTCTACTGGCAATGAGTTCAGGACTGATCGCCTTGCTTACACCTTGTGTGTATCCGATGGTTCCGATGACAGTGAGCTTGTTTACCAAAAGAAGCGAACATAGAAGCCATGCCGTGTTCAAAGCATTTATCTACGGACTGAGCATCGTAGTGATCTACTCCTTGCTTGGCCTTATCCCTGCTACGATCTATGGAGTGGAATATGCCAACTTGCTCAGCACACACTGGCTTACCAATATTATTTTCTTTGTCGTATTTGTAGTCTTTGGTGTTTCCTTTTTAGGAATGTTTGAAATCACACTGCCAGCTTCGTTTGTAAACAGAGTAGACGCGCAAGCCGACCGTGGAGGTTATGCTGGAATTTTCTTCATGGCATTTACACTGGTGCTTGTTTCGTTTTCCTGCACTGCTCCTTTTGTAGGCACTATCCTTATTGAAGCACAGGGAGGACTTGCAATCAAGCCGGTGTTAGGAATGCTGGCCTATTCGATCACATTTGCCGCGCCATTTACGATCTTTGCGATGTTTCCTTCTTTGCTGAAATCGCTTCCGAAATCCGGCGGATGGTTGAATGAGATCAAGGTAACGTTAGGATTTATTGAACTTGCGCTTGCGCTGAAATTTTTGAGTGTTGCAGATCTTGTCTACCACTGGGGAATCCTGGACCGCGAGATCTTTATCGCGATCTGGATCGTGTTGTCGGTATTGCTAGGGATTTACTGGTTAGGAAAAATAAATTTCTCACATGACAGCAGCGAAAGAAAAACTACTGTAGCCCGGTTATTAATTTCAATCGTGCCATTTGTATTTGCGGTATACATGTTTCCAGGAATGTTTGGTGCCCCTCTGAAAGCCTTGTCAGGCCTGCTTCCTCCGATGGACCGTCATGATTTCGATCTGCCGTCTATGATCGCCGGACGCCAGGGAACGGAAGGTACTAAAGAAAACAAGCTTTGCGACAAGCCCAGATACAGCGAGATCCTGCATCTGCCGCATGGCTTACAAGGATATTTCGATTACCGACAAGCGATCGCTTGTGCGAAGGAAAAAAATCTTCCGGTCTTCATTGATTTTACAGGCCATGGCTGCGCCAACTGTAGGCGGATGGAAGCCAATGTTTGGTCTGAGGAAAAAGTTTTCTCTATCCTCAACAACGATTATGTACTTGTAGCGCTATATGTAGACGAGCGCACAGAATTGCCCGAATCGGAATGGATCACCGGCGCAGACGGAAGCCTTAAAAAGACGATTGGAAAAGTAAATCACGACCTGGAAATCTCGCGCTACCACAATGCAGCGCAGCCTTTCTATGTATTGCTGAATCCATATACAGAGCAGCCCTTGGTCAAAGATATTATCGGCAGTGAACCCAATGTAGAAAAATTCGTACAATACCTCGAACAAGGGAAAACCGCCTTCAAGGAGTACAAACCATAATTAATTATTAAAAAGAAATTAAAAAATAGGTGTTATGAAAAAATTTCTAATCCTGGCTTTCACGCTAGTCCTATCGACCGCTGTTTTCTCTTCTTGCAAAAAACATTATAAATGTTCCTGCGAAAATGGAAACATTCAAAATCCTTATCTGCACAAACTTTCCAAATCAGAAGCCAACTCTGAGAAAGCCAAGTGCGAAGCGAATGCTGGATGTACGTTTGAGAGAGATAAGTAAATTAAATTATGAGTTATGAATGTTGAATTATGAATTACAATCATTTTTCAAATTCCATTCATAACTCATAATTCATAACTCATAATTTTTTTTATATGAAAATATCCATTGTCAGAAAGGCGAAGCTCGAGAATATCCGTTCTGCTTCAGGAGTAGAAGTCGTAGATGGGATCATTTACATTCTCTCCGACGACGCTTCCTGTCTTTACAAAATAAAACACGATCTGACACTGCTGGAAAAAGTAGAGCTTTACAAATCCTCGTCCGGCGCTACCGAGCAGATTCCCAAAGCAGAAAAAGCCGACCTCGAATGTATGGGCCAGCTTTCCATTAATGGATACAAACATCTTCTTCTCTTAGGTTCCGGCTCCAAAAGCCCGATGCGCGACAAAGGGTTTCTTATCAAACTTCCCACGAACTACAACCGCAAACATCTTGTCTGGGAGATCAATGTTTCTTCACTCTACAACCTTCTCCGCAGCCACGATGAGATCAGCGCCGAAGGAGATATCAATCTCGAAGGACTGGCATTCGGAGAGGAAAACGTATATCTCTTCAACCGAGGAAACCGCTCTGGTAGCTATAACGTAGCGCTGAGTTTCAACAAACCTGAATTCATCGAATACATACAAGGACATACAGACGCTACGCCATTCCCCTCTGTGCAGAAGATTGAACTGCCGGAAATTAAAGGCGTACCGGCTGCTTTTACAGGCGCCGATTTTTTTGATCAGCGTTACTGGTTTACCTGCGCCGCCGAAGATAGTCCTAACGCTTATGATGACGGACCCATTGCCGGAAGCATGATCGGCTATATGAACATTGCCGAAGACTACAATGGAAGATTCATGGAGCAGCGACTGTCTGTGAAAGTACTGGCTACGGCAATGGAAGAGGGAAAAGAGTTTTCTGGAAAAATAGAATCCATTTCCGTCTACGAAAAAGACCGCGAAAACACCTACACCGCCGTGGCTGTGACCGATAGCGATGGTGGAGAATCGGAGCTGTTGTTGCTGGATATTCAGCTTTAAATAATTATGAATTTTGAGTTATGAGTTATGAATGCTCTTAACATTCGCCATTGTTTGTGTCCCCACAAACAATCACCCTGCTGCCAATGCAACCATTGAACAACGATAACTTTTACAAGTCATAATTTTAATTAAAAATTTTCGTTACCGATAGTGTACATACACCTCACATTCGTTAAATTTGATCAAAACAATCTTTATAGGTTATTATGAAAAAAGGACTTAAAATCACCGGAGCAGTGATCCTGGGTTTATTATTACTGCTGTTTTTGTTGCCATTTTTATTTAAGGACAAAATCAAAGAAAAATTAGACAGCGAGATCGCTAAAAATATCAATGCAAAAGTTTACTACGATGCAGATCAGTTTAGTCTTTCCATTTTCCGTCACTTCCCTAATCTTACCCTAAGCCTGGGCGATTTCGGTATGGTAGGAAAGGCACAGGGCTTTGAAGGCGATACGCTTATGAGCGTAAACGAATTCAAGCTGGTACTAAATCTGATGAGCGTGATCAGCGGCGATAAGATCAAGATCAATAGCCTTTACCTGAAAAAGCCTTATATCCTTACCCGTTATACTAAAGACGGAAAGTTCAGCTGGGATATCACCTTCCCGGATTCTTCCGCTGCCGATACCACGACTTCCGAACCTAGCAAGTTTGACATCAATATCAAGAAATGGGAGATCGAGGATGGAACCATCGTATACGACGATGCTACTACTCCAATGTTTGCACGCCTTCTACACCTCGACCACAGCGGAAGCGGCGACATCACGGAGGCGATCTACGATATTTCTACTTATACCAAAGCGCAGGAAGTATTGGTAACCTACGCCGGTACTACGTATTTGAATAAAGTGCTCGTGGAAGTGAAAGCGGACATGAACATTAACATGAACGAATCCAAATATACTTTCAAAGAAAACGAATTTACGATCAACAATTTCAAATTCGGTTTTGATGGAATGCTTGCAATGCCGGATACCAACATTACAATGGATATCAAATACGCTGCAAAAGAAACTTCTTTCAAAAGCCTGATCTCTCTTGTGCCTTCTGTATTCATGAAAGATTATGACAAACTAAACGCCGATGGTACTATTGGTTTCGACGGTTATGCAAAAGGTACCTACAACGCCGTAACCATGCCGGCTTTCGGATTGAACCTGAACATCAAGGATGCGAAAATGAAATATCCTGATCTGCCAAGCGCGCTTACTGATATCAATATGGCATTGAACGTAGATTGCAAAGACGGAGTGATCGATCATACTATTATTGATCTGAAAAAATTTCACCTGATGATGGGTGCCGATCCGGTAGATGCAGAAGCATATGTAAACGGAATGAATCCTTACGATATTCAGAAGTGTAAACTTTCTGCAAAAGTAAAACTTGAGGAAATCACTAAAATGTTCCCAATGGATAGCTTAACGTTGAAAGGCTTGTTTGCACTCAACGTAGATGCTAAAGGAAAATACAGCGACACGCAAAAATTAATGCCAACCGTAGCGGCCAACGCTTCCCTCACCGATGGATATGTGAAGTACGATGGCTTCCCTGAAGCAATGGAAAATGTAAATATGAAAGCTTCCGTGAACAGCGATGGAAATATGAAAACTTCTACCGCACTGCTGGAATACCTAAAACTGACGCTCGACAAAGAAGCTTTCGAACTTGCAGCAAAAGTGATCAACTTCGACGATCCTAACTACGATGCAAAATTCAAAGGTGTAATTGATCTTGCGAAAATGACCAAGCTCTTCCCTATTGAAGGAACTACCCTTTCCGGAAGAATTTTAGCCGATATAGAAACCAAAGGGATCATGTCGGAAGTAACTGCCGGTAAATACGGAAACACTGCAACCAGTGGTACGATGGACATTACCGATTTGAAATACGTAAGCAAAGCTGATCTGCCGCAAGGTTTCGGTTTATCAAGCGCCAACTTTGTATTCTCTCCTGAAAAGATCGATATCAAGAAAATGACAGGAAATGCAGGTAAAAGCGATATCGATGTGAAAGGTTATTTCTCTAACTACATGGGTTATCTGTTCGGTGGCAAAGACAGCACTATCCACGGAAAGATGACCTTCAACTCCAATAAGTTTGATGTGAACGAATGGATGACAGAAGACAGTACCACTACTACTTCCACTGCTCCAGCCGAGCCTGCCAAGGCATTGGAAATTCCAAAGACCATCGACTTTGTACTTACTTCTTCTATCAAAGAAGTGTTGTATGATAACATGACCATGACCAACCTTGTTGGCGATATCATTGCCAAAGACGGCATCCTTACAATGAAAGGCGTGAACTTCGGATTGCTTGAAGGCAGTGTAGCAATGAACGGTATGTACAACTCTGCCGACATCACGAAGCCTAGTTTTGATTTCGATATGAATGTAAAAGACATCGGCATTCAGAGCGCTTTCAAAACTTTCAACACGGTACAAAAACTTGCGCCAATGGCCGAGTCAGTGGAAGGAAAATTCTCTACTACACTTCTGTTGAAAGGCGGACTGACACAAGAAATGATGCCAGACTATAATACGCTGAGCGGAAACGGAACTATGCTGATCGCTTCGGCTATGGTGAAAGACAACAAAGTATTGAGCGGATTGGCTAGTCTTACTAAAAACAATTCCTTCAATCCACTTAAAATTAACGACGTTAAAATTAAATATAGAATTGAAAATGGTTCGTTGATCGTAGAACCGTTTGATCTTAATGCAGGCAATGTAAAAATGAACATTGGAGGTTCTAATAAATTTGACGGAGGTATGAATTACCTGATCAAAACGGATTTCCCTGCTGGCGCAATGGGTACGGCTGTAAATGGCGCGCTTGCGAGCCTCACAGGCAAACCTGCTACCGGAAATCAGAATATCAAAGTAAACTTCAGAGTAGGCGGTACTGTAGACAAGCCGAAGATCACTCCGGAAGGCGGCGGAACGGATGCTAGCTCCAGCGTGAAAGATGCAGTGTCTGACAAAGCCAAACAAGAACTTGACAAAGCAAAAGCCGATGCGGAAGCAAAAGCAAAAGCTCAAGTCGATCAGGCAAAGGCCGACGCGGAAGCAAAGGCTAAAGCAGAAGCGGATAAAGCAAAAGCCGATGCTGATGCTAAGTTGAAAGCAGAACAGGATAAAGCGAAAAAAGATGCTGAACAAAAAGCAAAAGATGCCGTGAAGAAATTCAAATTTTAAGTAAAGAAATAAAAACAAAAAGCCTCTGCATAAATAACTTTAGCGCAGAGGCTTTTTCATTATAAGAAAACACTCTATGAATCTTAAGGTATATCTGTTGCCAATACTACTGTTCCTCCAGACAATCTATTGCTGGAGTTGCTTCTATGCGGCCCGGTTTCTGCCTTACGATGAAAACTACGGAATGATCCTGCACAGCTTTATTATATCCTTGATGGCACTAATCATTGTGCTCCTGCTTTGGATGCGGAAAAATGAGTGGATCATGAGCGCACAAAGGATCGTACTGGCATGGGTAGTGTTGGGTTCACCATTGACATTTTTGTTGGCATTTACTTTTTACAGAGATCTATTTGGAACGGCACTGGCGAATTAAAACACGAAGGACTGCTTTCTTCGTGCCTTCGTGTTTATCATTTATAAGAAATACAACATGAACAAAATAATAGAAGCTCAAAATTTCAAAGGCGAACAGCTTTCAAAAGAAAATTTTCTGAGAGGCGATTACGAAAATTGTTCCTTCAATAATTGTGATCTTTCGGAAGCAGATCTTTCGCATTCTAATTTTATTGATTGTCGTTTTGAACAATGCAACTTAACAACAGTCAAGCTAAAAAACACTTCTCTACAAACCATATCCTTCAAGGGCTGTAAGCTGCTGGGCATCAATTTTGGTGAATGCAATGGATTTTCGATGACGCTTCAGTTTGAAGATTGCCAGCTAAACCTTGCTTCTTTTTTTAAGTTGAAATTGAAAGGCACAAAATTTAAAAACTGCACTCTTCACGAAACAGACCTCATCGAAGCGGATCTTACCAACGCAATCTTCGATCAATGCGACCTAGCCGGTGCTTCATTTGAACATACAATTCTCGAAAAAGCGGATCTTCGCACTGCTTACAATTATGCGCTGGACCCCGAATTAAACAAAATTAAAAAGGCAAAATTTTCCCGCGAAGGCGCTTTGGGTTTGTTAACGAAATATAATATTGAAATTAGCTGAGCTTTGCTATCTTAGTAAAATCTCTTTTCTCAAATTATTTTTGTATGCGCTGGAAAAATTTATTGTTTCTATGGGCAATGCTCTTATTGCTCTCCTCCTGTTGTAAAAGAAAAACCTGTACGGGCGTTGAGAATGTTTTTTCTGCCAAAGAGCTACGGTACATCTCAGTAGATTCACTAGCTTATAACACCCGTGTGCGACGTGCATTTGTCAGCAACCATGGACAGGTGGATTCCATTTATATAAATGTGACGAATTATAAACAAAATGTTCGCTGTGAATGGGCTTGCTGCAAAATATGTGAGGAAGATAGAGAAGCCATAGGAAACCTGAACTATGCGGCGGTGGTTGATAACCAACATACATTGCATAATTTTGATGTCGATATCACAAGAAGCAAAAAAGGTGGATTCCAAAAACAATTTCTGGGCAATTCCATTTCATTCAATGAATTTGATTCCCTCAAGATCAATTTCACTATTCATACTAAAACATACGATAGTGTATATATTAAAACCTTTGACACGTTGCAGGGAGAGCTCTACAAGGTTTGGTATACACCTGGTCATGGATTACTAAAATACCATCTTACACAAAACAGTATCTGGGAACTTCAGTAAAGTCTATTTAATATTCTCGTGTATCTCGGTCTTCGCAGCCCTCATAGCAGGTACGTAGGAAGTGATCATGGTGAGTATGAAAATAATAATAGAAGTAGCCACAAAATCCGCCCACTCCAGTTTTACAGGATAAGATTTTACCAGCGAAGTCTCAAGTCCCAACGGTACGAAGCCGTATGTTTGTTGCAACGAACAAAGCACAAATCCTGCTAACAGCCCCAGCAGCGCCCCGGAGAAAGAAATGATCATTCCTTCTGCAAGAAAAACCGTACGGATCATCCCTGCATGAGCACCCAGGGATTTTAATATTGCAATGTCTTTGCGTTTGCGAATGGTGAGCATAGTAAGACAGAAATAAATTCCGATTGAAGAAACGCCGAGCAAAAGTGAAAGAATGATATATACGGCCAGCTTCTCTACACGTATCGCGCGGATGATGCCGGAGTGCTGTTCGTCGCTGCTGAGTACGTTGAATTTTTCTCCCAATGTTTTCTTAAGATTTTGCTGCACTTGCAGGATGGAAAATCCTGGTGTGGTTTTAATTTCCAGCGAAGTTCTTTTATTGCCATAGTCTAAAAGTTGCTCTGCAAATTCGAGCGGCACAAAAACATAATAGTCGTCGTATTGTTTTTCGATCGCAAATACGCCTCCGGCTTCCAGGCTGCCGGAGTTGAAAGCATCCGGCGCATCCGGGCGTTTGATCTTTTTTCTGTTAGGATAATAAAAATTCAGCGGAGCAAAAGGATCGTTGAGGGAAACGGAAAGCTTGTATTGAAGCCCCGCGCCAAGGATTGCAAAATAAGTATCTTTATTTTTCAACTGAAGACTGCCACCTACGATCATAGAATCCAAGCGGTGATCGGCGAGGAAGTTGTCGGAAACACCTTTCAGTTTCACTACATCTTTTTCATCCTTATAAGAAACAATCGCATTGTCTTCGATCACTTCTGTAATAAAGGCAACGCCTTCTGTCTTTTTTATTTTATTGAGAAAACCGTCGGAGATTTCAAATGTTTTTCCCAGCGCAGCCGTAACCTTGATCTCGGGATCAAAACTATTGTACAGCTTACGGATCACGTCTTCCATTCCGTTGAGCACAGAAAGCACTATAACCATAGAAATCGTTACCAGTGTAACCATGATCATGGTGATGATAGAAATGATATTAATAAAATTAATTTTTCTACCGATCAAAAAATATCTTCTTGCAATAAACGAAACGACGTTCAAGGGTTTTCACGATTAGTATGAAAACAAATATGAACAGAATTAACCAATTTATTGAAATAACAGAATAAAACTTTGGTGAGGAACTCCGGGTAGTTAAAAGGAAGCTTATTAAAAAAATGAATGAAACCCCTATAAAAAAAATCTGTTACAGTAACCAAGTGCCATCCTTGATAGCACTTGATTATGTAACAAAGAATATGAAAACAAATTATACTTACTTGAGCATATTTACGTGGAGTTTGGGTATAGGTTACAAAAAGCCCCCAGAATATTTTGATTTTTTTATGAAAAACTATAAAATTTATTATAATTGATTGATTTACAGCTTGAAAAAAATAAAAATATTTTTAAAAATCTTCTTATAAAGTTCCTTCAAAGTCTATTTTTTAGACTTTATCTGCCTGGTTTCTATATAAAATGACCTGGATAACTGATCCAGGCAGGTTTTTATATCTATACAAGGGAAAGAAACCGTCTGAAACGTTGAATTGGGATAAATCTTGAGCGGTGCTGCCTGGCTTGTTTGCAGTACTAAAGGCATCGAAAAACCTTCTACCTCGCTTATCCATCTGAATTTTAGCTTTACACTTTTTTTATCCTGCTTCAGCACTTCGTATTCGAATAGAGGCAGATCGGTACGCAAAAGATACTGCGCAAAAAAACCGGTATAATCAAAGCCTGTAAAATTATTGATATACGTGATCAACTGCGAAGAGCTGATCGCTTGTCCTCCGAAGGTCCGCTGGATATTTCTAAGCAGCGCAAACCAAAGCGAATCATTATTCAAGGAGCCGCGCAGTGTATGCAACATCCAGGCGCCTTTGTAATACATATCCGAATCTTCCCAATAATGATAGTTCACCCCATAAGGCCCAATGATCGGCTCGCGGTTTTTGATCAGTCTTTTTTGTCCGGTCAAATATTTTTCCGCTATGTCCTTTCCTTGTTCGCATTCAAGCAGCAACGTTTCTCCATAGGTCGTAAAAGCCTCGTGGATCCAAAGATCAGCGTGGTCGGAAGCGCTTACATGATTTCCCCACCATTCATGGCCGCTTTCGTGTACCACAATGTAATCGAGGTTCACCATATTATTTTTAAAACGATTTCCATACGCGATCGCGCTCTGATGTTCCATTCCCCAATAAGGAGATTCGATGAGCGCATAGCCGTCTTTCTGAAAAGGGTAAGGACCAAATAATTTTTCATAGCAAGCCAACATAGGTTTCACCTGTTCAAAATGTTTGGAAGCTTTTTCTTTGTTGAACGAAAGTACGTAGTAATCCAGATCCAGTGCAGAGCCGTCGGTGCGCGTGTATAGATCGTGCAGATGTGCGTAGGCGCCAATGTTGAGTGTGATGTTGTATGTGTTGATAGGATAGTGCACGCGCCATTCGTAGACAGTAGTATTGCGATTGGTAGGCGTTGTAGAAATCAAATTACCATTGGAAGCGCAAAACAAAGGATTGGCTACTTCAAAACGCATACGCATGCTATCTGGCTCGTCTGAAGGATGATCTTTACAAGGCCACCAGAGACTGGCTCCTACGCCTTCGCAGGCTACGCTCACCCAAGGGCGGTCGAGGCTGTCAAGCGCCCATACAAAGCCTCCGTCCCAGGGAGGATTGATCGCTTTGTGCGGTTCGCCTTCGTAGTAGACGGTGAGAAAAGAGGAGGAATTTTTTTGTAAAGGCTCATGCAATTGAATGAACACTGCATTCCCATTTCTTTTGTAGGAAAGTAAATTTTCTTTTTCATCCGTGATCTTGCGGATGTTAATATTTTCGTAAAGATCCAGTTGAAGTGTGGAGAATGTTTCAGTAGCTTTGAAATAAATACGATTGCTGCCGTTGAGAAGATGTTGATTGAGTTGTACCGCCAGCGACAGATCGTAGAACTGTACATCAAAACATTTGCGTTCTGCCGTGAGCGTGCCGCGGAGCGTATCTTGCAGGGTAAATTTTTGTTGGGGAAAACAAGGAGTAAAACAGATCAGAAAAAATAAACTGAAAAAAAATTTCTTCATCCGGAGATTATTTTCGTACCAAAGCAAGCAGGTCTTTTTGAACGCCCCAGTCTTTGGCAAGCTTTAGCATACTCATCGCTTCTATTTCACTTACATATCCTTTAGAGCTCGTATCTTCCCATACACTACGAATGAATTCAAATTTGAAATCTTTTTCGTACGTAGCGATCGTTGTTTTAAAAAATTCCCGGGCTCTTTCGAAAGAAGTGATATCATCTTGTTCAGAAAAATCGTAGGCCCACTTCAATTCTTCCTGAGCATCCAGTTTAGCAGCAGTGTCAGCAAGAATCTTTTTTTCTTCCTCGTCGAGGCCGTGGTAGTTAAAAATCACGAGTTTTAAAAGAAGTAAGGATCTCTTTTGTTCAGTATTCATTAAAATTGGTTCTACTGTTTCCACAAATATAATATTTATTGTGACAAAATGGTTTTAAATAATAAAAAGGTCTTCCGTAATTTTATCTGCAAATAACAGCCCTTTTTTGGTCAGTTTTAAAGTAGTTTTGTCTTGTTGCAAAAAATCCATTTCCCGGTATTTTTTTACTATTTCTCTAATCGTTTCAAAAGGTATGCCAAACTGATTTTCGAGTACCTGGACATCAATTCCCCATTTTGTACGTAACCTGGTCATAATATACTCATTAGCCCTTGTTTTTTGATCCAGATCTTCTTTTGAAAATGGCAACATACCTTGTTCTATTGCAAGAATATAACGTGGATTATTCTCAAGATTGTACTGCCTGCTTTTTCCATCAAAAGAATGCGCGCCCGGGCCTACACCTAAGTAGAATTCACTATGCCAATAGTTACTATTGTGACGTGAAATAAATCCTGGTTTGCTGAAATTGGAAACTTCGTATTGTTCGTATCCATTTTTCTCTAATGTATGCACGAGCAATTCGAATTGCTGCGCGTTGTATTCTTCATTTTCCGGAGCCAGGGATCCTTTTTCTTTTCGCTTTCCAAAAACAGTATCCGCTTCGATCGTAAGACAGTAAGACGAAATATGCTGCACACCCAAGGTCAGTGCTTTGTCGAGGTCGCGCTGCCAGATTGTATGATCGGGAGAAGGTACGCCGTAGATGAGATCAATGCTGATATTGTCGAAACCTTCCTGCTGCGCCAGCCGCACAGAATCTTCCGCCTGCTTTGCCTGGTGGGCGCGGTTCATATAGCGCAAGGCTTCGTCGTCAAAACTTTGGATCCCGATGCTAAGCCGGTTGATACCGCTTTCGCGGAAAGCTCTCAGCGAGGCTTGATCCAGGTCGTCGGGATTTGCCTCCAGCGTGATCTCTGCATTTTTTTCAATCGTAAAATGCTGTGCGATCGTATTCATGATCCGCTTCAACTGCACAGCTTCCAGCAGAGAAGGTGTACCACCGCCGAAGTAGATCGTGGAAATATTTTTTTGTGAAAGATAATCTTGCTGCATCGTCAATTCCCGGCAGATCATTTCTACCATTTTCTCTTTATTTTTCAGATCGGTAGAAAAGTGAAAATCGCAGTAATGACAAGCCTGACGGCAGAAGGGAATATGAATATAGATTCCGGGCATTCTAGTTTAAATTCCAAACTTCAATTTCCAAATTCCTGACAAGCCATTTAGTTTGGAATTTGGCTTTTGTTTTTTGGAATTTTAATACTGAGTTTATTTCACCACAAAAATGCTAATTTTGAAGGGATATCGTTATACCCTACGTGAGAATAATTTTCATATTCCTTTTCTTCTTATGGGCCGGCGGAGAAATTAATGCCTACTACCTCGAAGCCTCGCTGATCGACCAGGACCGCAAGTCGGACCTGCGGTTGCCCGATTATAAGAAAATACACAGGGATTCAACGGATGCAATGCATGAACTCAAAAGGATCGTCACTTCGCTGCACGAAGCATCGTACATTGCGGCCAGGGTGGATACTATTTATTTTACTAAAGACTCTGCGAAAGCTTATATATGGGCCGGGATGCCGTTTTACTGGGTAAGCCTGCGAAAAGGAAACATCGACGGCTACACGCTCGACCGCACGGGCTTTCGCGAACGCTTTTACCGCAACCGGCCTTTTCGCTACAAAGAATACAACAGGCTCGAACAAGCATTTATCAAGGTCTCCGAAAACAATGGTTTCCCTTTCGCCAGCATTCGCCTCGATTCAATGGAATATACAGACAAAGGGCTGAGCGCTGCGCTAAACTATCAGAAAGGTCCTTATTTTACTTTTGATTCCATCAACGTCATTGGAAAAGTAAAAACAAAAAAGCGCTACCTTATGCGCCATTTGCGGATCTACAAAGGAGCGCCTTACTCGCAGCAGCGTGTAGACGAGGCCGACAAACTACTTCGCGAATTGCCTTTTCTTTCGCAAACAAGAGCGCCAGAGGTAATATTTTCCAAGAGTAGCGCTACACTCAATGTTTATCTGGCAGAAAAAAAGATCAACCAAATCGATGGTATCATTGGTTTTTTACCAGGCGAAGGATCGAATAAAAAACTTCTCGTAACCGGTGAGCTGAACCTAGCATTGCGCAATCTTTTCGGCACAGGCAAAGCGCTGAATGCTTCCTGGAAAAAGATCAAACAATCTTCGCAAACCTTGGATCTGAATTATATGCATCCAAAACTTTTCGGCTCTAGCGTGGATACGCGTGTGGATTTTAATTTGTACAAACAAGACAGCTCTTTCCTTACCGTAGTACGGAAGCTTACCTTTATCCAGCGTGCAGGCCAGTTCAGCAAAGTCAACGTCAGCGCGGGACTCAAGACTTCACGTGCGCTGAATGGAGTGACCGATACTTCGACCATCAAATTTGCCGATTATAATTTTTACACTTACGGACTTGGTTATGACCGCAACAATCTCGACAATATCTTCTACCCACGCCGCGGTTGGCTGATGTCGCTGCAAGGATATGTGGGGAACAAAACCATTCACCCAAACCAACAATTTGATCCTTCGTATTACGAAGGCACTAAATTAAAGTCCGTACAATTCAATGTAGAAGGCGCTGTAGAACGCTACACTAAACTAGGCAAGGGAAGTGTCTTGGTTACAAGACTTACAGGAGGAAAAATTTTCAACGATACGAAAAATCTTTATTTCAACGACCTCTACCGTGTAGGCGGATTGAAGAGTTTAAGAGGGTTTAATGAAAACAATTTCTTTGCGTCTGCTTACAGCGTAGGCACTTTGGAATATCGTTTTTTTACGGATGAAACTTCCTACCTGCTGGTATTTTACGACCAGGGGTATTTAGTGAACGTACTCAGTACTGTTTCGCATTATGATCATCCATTAGGCTTTGGAGCAGGGGTGACTTTTTCTACACCGGCGGGAGTATTCAATTTTGTATACTCGCTGGGAAATTCAAGGGATCAAAAAATAAACGTCAACCTTTCGAAGATCCACTTCGGTATTACAAGCCGATTCTAGATAGTATTGTCTGAACCTTGATTCTCAGGATTAGAAGATTTGCTTGATTTTTCTTTTTTGTCATTCAGGAGGAACCTTGTGCTTAGATGTTCCTATCATTCACTTCAAAACAACAATCTGTAGACAAGAAGATTTTTTTACATTTATTCTGCATTTCCATAAACAAAGTTGCAAAAAATTATTTTAGGAACATCTAAGCACAAGGTTCCTCCTGAATGACAACTCTTATACATTTCTCCACACTCACACCCACACTGCTTTTATGGTGCTTCTTCTACAATTACACGATCGAAGCAGGCAAATGTTCTTTCCGTTTTTTCTTTGCGGAATTTCATGATCAGGCGTACGGTATAGGCTCCGTATTCTTTGTAAGTATGTTTCGCCGTAAAGCCGCAACCATAGGTACCGTCGCCAAAATCCCAGTAGTAGGTGAGGTTATCGCATTTACGGCAATAAGAAGACGTAGTAGTAAACTCTGCTGTTTTTCCCTTCGTACTGTATTCCATGCGAAGAAAATCTTTTTCTGTCACCACAATTTCTTTCGTGAGCTGAGTGGTATCAATACTCTTTCTCAGCGGATCGTAGATCAATAGGCGGGCATTGTAAATGCCTGGTTTGGCGTAGCAGTATGAAAATTTTAATCCCTTGATCTTTTTCCCATCACCCATCATCCAGGCAAAGATCTTTCCTTTGGGAAGACTGTCTTGCAGCGAGATCATATTAAAATTGATACAATATTTCGGCGGGGCATTGCGTGTAGTGATCTCGGGAAAATCTTTGAACACAAAATTCGCATCGCAGTTCACAATCTTATTTTCAAAACGGAAAAGTTGTTTGGACAAAATTCCATTAGGACGTGTAGAAGCAAATACGCCGAAGCCGGTTTGTTCATGGTATAAATACCCATAATCGTCAAAAGCTGAATTAAAAGGCTTGGGAAGATTTTCCACTTCTGTAGAATCCATCAGGTTTAGATCATAGGAATAAATATCGTATCCACCTTGTCCATCGCGGCCGTTGGAGCTGAAGTATAGAATGCCGTTGGGAGAAATGAAAGGAGAAATTTCATTGTACGATGTATTTACTCTTGAACCCAGGGTCACCGGTTTTGTCCAGCCGTTGCTGGTAAGCGTACTCATATAGAGATCATATCCACCTTCGCCTTTGAGCTTGTTGGTACTGAATACCATTACGTTTTTATCCTGCGAGATCCAGGCTTGTTTTACAATTTCTTTATGCTCGTAAAAAGCAAACTCCTTATGATGATCCATACTTTTCAAACTATCGGGTAAATGCACGCCGGGTTCGAAGATCTTTTTAGTCATCGAGGTAGCTTTGTAAAAATCATAGTAAGCAGGATTATAAAAACAGGTGAAGTGCCCCGGGGCAATGGAGAAGCCTACTTTAGAAGGATTGGAGAGGCTGAGGTCCATTTCGCTCTTTCCTTTCAGATGAATCCCCGAAACCGCGAGCGGGTATTCCATTTGCTTCGGCGAAGTATTTTTGTCTTTTCTTTTTCCTGCATATTCATTAAAACGTTGGATCGCTTCTTTTTCATTTTGCATACCAATGATAAAACCGGGTACGATCAGGCGTTCTTTTTTTTGCGGAAGCGGCACTGTTTTTAGAATTACTTTCGAATCGTCTGTCTTGTTGCGCGCAATCTCGCAGGCCCCTTCAATATTGACGAGTTCGGGATGTTGCGGATCGAACTTCAGATGATAGCGAACGAACTTCAGGCATTTGTCGGCGCGGTATTGTTGTAGTAAAGTAAGTGCATAACCCCAGTAAGAAGTTTTTGTATAATCTTCCATCGCATGAAGCGAATCGGCCATCCTGTAATTCCCGTTGAGCCTGTAGGCCTCGGCCAGGTTGTAGAGCAGCGACTGATAGCGGTCATTTTCGGGAGAGATCTTCTGAAAATCTTTTTCATACAGCTCGATTGCTTTTTCAAAATTACCTTTGTTGAAGGCTTCTTTTGCTTTCGGATTTATCTGGGAAAAAGCCTTTGGAGAAAAGAAGAAACCTATGAAAAATACAAATATGAAACCTCTAAGAACAGGAATTCCCAAACGATCCTGAAAACGCACAGGAATGCTTGGTTGGACCAAAGAATCGCTCATCGAATTGGGATTGTTTAGAGAAAATATTATATTTACTATGGTTACTTTTGTACAAATATAAATATAAATGAGTATCCGCGGATACTCTGTTGTCGGGTTTAAGTACCAAAAAACAATTTCCGGAATCCAAAGACCTCATTTGGGATTCGTTTTATTGGTTTTTGAAATTTAATCAACAATTATTTAACATAAAGGATACAAGGTCCTGTTTAATGAAACTAAAATTCCAATTACTTCTTCTTGCCGGATCGGCGCTTTTCTTCGGTTGCAAACGCAGCAGTGATAAGCCTATGTGGGATGTAAACATACTTACTCCTCTTGTCCAGTCCAGTTTGACCATTTCCAACCTGATCAAAGATACCAGCAGTATTCATTTGAATGCTGATAAATCGATCACAATTGTAAATCGCCAGTCCCTTTCAAACGTAACCATCGACTCGCTGGTTTCGCTTAGTACAGATCCATACAGCGATACGGAGACACTTAGTTCACTTGTACTCCCTACCAGGATAGATACCACGCTCATTTCCATTGGAACGATTGCTGATAAGCTGATCGCTACCGGAGACCAGGATAATATAAATCTTGGCAATGGATTAAAATTTGCAGCTCAATACGGCATACCGATTGACCTGAGTAATATTCCTGCCTTGATGTTTGACAATCTTTCCGTTGACATCAATAATTTTTTTCAAACCGCAGATATTGCCACAGGGTCGCTTACCGTTGAGATAGTGAATAATCTTCCGGCAGACGTACAATCATTGTCGTTTAGTTTTAAGAACGCATCCGGAGGCCCTGATATTTCTTCGCATACTTTTAGCAATATTGCAGCGCTGGGCGGCTCTGATAGCTATATAGAACCTCTTGCAAACAAACACGTGGAGGGAGCGCTTCTTGGAAGCATCAATCCTTTACAGCTTTCTGGCCAGCCTAATACCGTAGTGACCCTGGATCAATCCCTGATGGTGATCATGACAATCACGGGAGTGACGGTAACTTCGGCTACCGCTATTTTCCCCGACCAGGATGTGATGCAGAAACAGGAAGAAACCTCCCTCACTTCACTGGGAGATGTATTGCTGAAAACAGCAGTGATCGATTCCGGATCTATCAAAATGGATGTGACCAGTACGATCAAACAAGATGTTTCTTTCACTTATACGATCCCAAAAGCGATGAAGAATGGTGTTGCCTTTCAACAAACCGCTTTCGTACCAGCCGCTACCATCTCAGGCCCTTCGCACAAAGTAATAAGTTTCCCTCTGAATGGCTACTCGATGGATTTTACAGGGATAGCATCCGATACCTTTAATACTTTTTATTATACCCTTACGGGAAGAATAATATCCAGTGGTACACCGGTAGATCTGTCGCTTACTGATTACATGACCATCACTGTTTCGGCGGAAGATATGCAGCCTACGTCGGTAGAAGGTTATCTTGGTCAAAATACTTTCAACATCGGTCCGGCAGCCCTGGACCTCACTATTTTCAAAGGCGTGGAAAGTGGCACGCTGAATTTTGAAAACGTAGATATGAACATGGTAGTGGAAAATGGTTTCGGCATTGATGCAGCAATCCAGATCAATGATATAAGTACAGGAAATTCCCGCACCAATCAATTCCATAGCCTGAGCGGAACTCCTTCTTCTTTCAACATCAGTCGCGCTCCTTCGCAAGGACTTACTACAACTACCAGCCACGACTTCGGAACGGATGCTACCAACCTGATCAATATTCTTCCTAATAAAGTAAGTTATTCCGCCACAGTAAAAACAAACCCCCTGGGCAATCAGGGAACCTACAACGACTTCGCCTCCAAAACATCGTTGATGAAAGCCTTCCTCGATATTGAAATGCCGCTGTCGATCCTGGCATCACAACTGGTATTGAGCGATACAGCAGTCTTCAACACTGCTGCTTTGAAAAAGAAAAGCGTACAGAGCGGAACGTTCACTGTCTTCGTAGGCAATGGCTTCCCCTTGAATGCTGCTTTGCAAATGTATTTTCTTAATTCCGCAGGCACTAAAATAGATTCCCTTATATCGCTCCCTGGTGCTATCCTGGCAGCCCCGGTGGATGGCTCTTACAGAGTGACCGAAAAGAAAAATTCCCAGATCAGCTTTGAGGTAGGGAAACAGACAATGGATAATTTATACAATTCGACCCAAGTGATCTTCAAGATCGAATTCACCACCGAACCTACTTCCCAATTTATGAAGATCTACAGCGACTATTCCATCGATTTCAAAATGGTAGGCGATATGGATTATGCGATTCATAAAAAATAAATGCTGAGCTGTATGCTCAATCTACTCGTCCTCTACGTTTGTAATGTAGAATAACAACAGAGTGCGTGCGAATAATCGCAGCGTCATTGCGAGGAAGGCGGCCGTAAGGCCAACTGACGAAGCAATCTGCCAGCTACGAAGCCTTGCCGATTCGAAGCAATACTGTACATTTCAAGCTGGCTCAGGCTGCGTAGCAAACAGATTGCTTCGTCGCCCCGACTACCGTCGGGAACTCCTCGCAATGACGGCTGCGATTATGACAATTAAAACGAAAACATTCACAACAGAGTAATTAGATATATAAATGAAGCATATAATTTTCTTATCATTTTTAACTGTGATAAGTCTAAGTGCCAAAGCACAGATTGAAATTGATAAAATGGAAAGATTACTGCTGGATAAAAAAGACAGTATCGGCCTTCCTTCCTACAAAGCATTCCTAAATCTTTCCGGCGATTTTTATGTCAATTCAAATTCGGTAACCAACAGCTTTATAAAATCGCTTGTCTACAAAGGAGATTTCATCGACGAACAGATGAAAGATCATGAGAGCAAAAGACTGAAAAGACACAACCGTTTGGGAGTAGAAGAATCGCTTTACCTGAATGGGATGCTGAAAGGGAAAAAAATGAACTATGTATTCGGCATAGGACAAAGAGCTGTGCTTGCTTCCCGCTTTTCTCCCCAACTATTTGAAATGATCTTTCGCGGAAATTCGATCTACGCGGGCGAGAATGCTGACCTGAGTCATACACATATCCGCTTTTTTGATTACCAAAGCGTATACGGCGGTGTTCAGAAAGAATTGAAGGAAGGTAAATATACCATCGGCGGCGCGCTCTCGCTGATCAGGGGCGGGAACTACGTGGATATGCAAATGAAAAACGCTTATCTGTACACCGAACCCAGCGGACAATACGTGGAATACAACGGAGATCTGAATTTCTCCAGGTACACCTATAATGGTTTATCTTCTGCATTGAAAAGTCATGGCAAAGGAGCGGGGGTTAATTTATGCTTCTCCATGAAGCACAATAAAAACCGTCTGAACGTAGAGGTACGTGATCTTGGATTCATTGTATGGAAAGACACCAAAAACTATTCCGGCGATTCTTCCTTCCGCTACAACGGCCTGGTACTGGACGATCTGCTGGGAAATTCTATTGTGCAGCATGTAACGGTAGACAGTGTAGCGCTTTCCGCAGGAATAAAGATCGAACATAAAAATAAGACGATGGCCTTGCCTACTATTTTTCATGTCAACTACATGGTCTCACCAAACCGCCGCTTCACCGGTACGATTGGCATGCGTTATATGATGGCTCCCGGATATATTCCTAAAGTATACATTCGCGGTGCAGATTATCTGGAGAAAGGATTCACGGTTGTAACCACCGTTTCTTACGGAGGTTTCGGAAGAGCAGATTTTGAATTGGGATTGATGAAAAAATTCAAAAACAGTTTTGTGATCTCTGCCAATTTATTTGCCTTTGAATATTTAGTACTGCCAGGACATTCTTCCGGGCATGGATTTAATTTCGGTCTTACGAAATTGTTTTAATGAACAGAAACTTTAAAGATGGATTCAATTTTATTTCCAAAGCTACACCTTCGCGCGTACTCAACGCCACCAAGGTTTTAGCAAGCTACTATTATTCCCGTCTCCGAGGCAAAGCAAAAATAAAAGGTCTGCCGATCAGCATTTCTTTTGAACCTACTACTTCCTGCAATCTGCGTTGCCCGGAGTGCCCAAGCGGTCTCCGCTCTTTCACACGTCCTACCGGCATGCTGCAAAACGATCTGTTCAAACAAACGATCGACGAACTATATCCAACACTTTGGTATTTGGTTTTTTATTTTCAGGGGGAACCTTATCTGCATCCTTCTTTCCTCGAGTTGGTACAATATGCTTCTTCAAAAAAGATCTATACCGCTACTTCTACCAACGCACATTACCTTACCGACGACAACGCCCGCAAAACCGTAGAGTCGGGACTCGACAGGCTGATCATTTCTATTGATGGTACTACACAGGAAACCTACGAACAATACCGTGTAGGAGGCCAGCTAAACAAGGTGCTGGAAGGCACGCGCAATATTATTAAGTGGAAGAAAAAATTAAAATCCTCTACACCGCATGTCATCTTTCAATTTTTGGTAGTAAAACCAAATCAACACCAGATCGCAGAAGTGAAAAAACTCGCCGAAGAAATGGGCGTAGACGAAGTAGGCCTGAAGACTGCGCAGATCTACGAATATGAGCAAGGCTCAGACCTGATCCCGGATCTGCAGGAATATTCGCGCTATGAAAAAAATCAGGATGGCAGTTATTCCATTAAAAATAAAATGGAAAACAACTGCTGGAAAATGTGGCACTCCTGCGTGATCACCTGGGATGGAATGGTAGTACCTTGCTGCTTCGACAAAGATGCACACCACCGGCTTGGCGATGTGAAACAACAAAGCTTTCACGATCTATGGAAAGGCGAAAAATACAGCGCCTTCCGAAACACCCTCATGCGCTCCCGCACGGAAATTGAGATGTGCAGGAATTGTACGGAGGGAACGAAGGTCTGGGGATGAAGGGAAGTCTGAGTCTGGAGTGTGAGTATGGAGAGATTAAAAAAATAGCAGCGTAAGCGAGAATTAAAACGGTTGTCATTCAGGAGGAACCTTGTGATTAGAAACTCCTGAAATAAATTAAAATCACTTCTTGCTTGTATACCGATTGTTGTTTTGGAATGAGTGCCAGGAATTTTTAATCAACAGGTTCCTTCTGAATGTCATCTGCGATATTTTGCTAATTTAAAATCTTGAAAATAAAAATCCTGTAAATCTTCTAATCCTGAGAATCAAGGTTCAGACAAGCATTCTCCAGCAACAACGCCCAGTAATATCCTTCCGAACGATAATAAAAATTTGTCCGCTTACTGCTTGCCAGCCAGCGTTTGAGCGGGTTGGGCTGGCTACTGCTCATATTGGCTACGAAGAAATAAAAATGATCGAAATCTTTTTTACTTATCGTTGCCATTTCCTTTTGAGGTATTCCCAAACGTGCGAAAGAACTATTCAACAATAATTTTTCCATTGGCACCTTTGTCAATTTCCATTTTTTCTCCAGGTCAGTGATCAGTTTTTCTTTGATGCGCGGAAACTGCTCAGGATAAGCCGCCACCAGGCGCGACAAGTGATAGAGAATGATGGTAGCATTTTGATATTGCGGAGAAACATAAGCCGGAAAACGCAGATGCTCGTCTGCCAGCACTATATCCTGGATGAGCCGGATCGTTTCGCGGTCGTATTCGTTGAGCTCAAATTTATTGTCGAGCACCCAGCGAAGTGCGTTGCATTGTACATTTATATCAAACTCAAGCGGCATGTTTTTTCCAAACCATGTATTGTACGCTTTGCGATGTTTGTAGCGACGAAACGTACTGCGGATGATTTTTCCATTGTTCGTATTGGCGTGGAGCACCATCTTCTCTTTCAGCTTTCGTTTCAGCGAATCAGATGGCGGGTCGGAGAGATAAAGCACAGCGCTATCGTCCAGGTCATCGGGCAGGGCGTATTTTTTTCTACTGGAGAAATAATGATCGTTTGGAAAATGTTTGTCAGGATTTGTTTGCCAAAAATTGTAACTGCATTCTCCTTTTTTATTTCTGTAAAACTGGTAATTGCGTACCGCTGCGCTGCAAAGGCTGTCTACACGCTTTTTATTTTCTTCGCTCAATTTTTCCCGGTGCGTGCGCAAGGTCCAAACCGTAAGGCCGGTGAAGAAAATATTATCATCTTCGCGTATATAATTTTTTTTCTTAAGATAAATCCGCTGCGAAGGGATCATCCCTGCGCGGTAGAAAGAATCGGCAAAGCTTCTTTGCGTTAAAGCAATTTTTCTCAGCAGCGAATCGATGGCAGCGTTCTGCGCTTTTAGCGGAAGCGAAAAAAGCAGACATAAGAGTAGAAGTGAAAATTCTTTACTGCGGAAGGTCATTAGGTAAAGTTAAAAGTTTAAAGTGAAAAAACATTGGATTACTTATTACTGGGCTGTATACCGTTAACTGTAGGACAGCAAGAGCAACAGCAAGAGTATTGAGAATAAAAAAAACCACAGCTGCAAAGTACAGCTGTGGTCTCTGAGAAGCACCTTCACACCTTATTTAACCAAAACCTGGTGCTTCCCGATCACTGTATTATTTTGAAGGATATTGATGAAGAACATATTTCCTGATGTAGGCACTTCGATCGTTTGACTGATCCAGCTGTTGCCAGGTGTGATGGTATAGCTTGCCACTTTTTGTCCCATTGCTCCGAAGATCTCTGCTTCAATTGGCGCTTTGGAAGAAGTGATGATCTTCAGCGTTACTTCCGATCCTATTGCGGGATTTGGATATACATTGGTTTCAATAGAAGATTCGCTGTTGTCTACTGCGAGTACTTTTGAGTAAGTATATTTGCCATCTAAGTCTGTTTGTTTGATGCGATAGTACTGGTGCTCGTTGATGATCTCTTCGTCGGTGTATGAGTAATAGTCAAGCTTAGTGCTGTTGCCGGCTGCTTTTACTTGTGCGATTGGAGACCACTCAATACCATTCATGCTTCTTTCTACTGTGAAGTAATTATCGTTGCGCTCCATATCAGTAGCCCAGTTGAGCAGGATACCGTCTTCTGTTTTTGTGGCTGTATAAGAAACCATCTCGATAGGCAGTGCTGTGATCGGGCAAGAAATAACCTGATAAGAAATACCCGGTCCGCTAATTTGAATTTCTACAGATGGATTGTAAGTAGATACGGTAGCCGTAGCACAATTGCTGCTCTTTGTATAGGTATTGCCTACAGTAGTAACAGAACCTGTGCCTCCGCTGTTTGGAAGATCAAAGAAACTGCCGGAATATCCTGGAGCTACTACATTTCCTTGTAGTGTATATAGATCGGATGGAATATTGATGCCGGTAAAGCTGATATCGTAGTTGAGCTTATAATTAAAATTATAACCATAGGTACATGAAGTGGTGGAAACAACTAATTGTACTGGCGTTACTTTCATGGTCACTGCATAACCATTTGTAGACGTCACCACACAATCGGCAGATGCCTTTGCAGTCATTAAGAATAAAGCTACTACCAGCATTTTTCTAAGTGAAGAAGAGATCGCGTTGTTGAATGTACTTTTCATAATTCCTTTGTTTATAGTGATATGGATACAAACGGAGCGAAATGTTCATCCCGTGAATCTTTTAGGTCACTACAAAGGAAAACCAGCTAAATGGAAATTTTTACACGACGAACGGATGTCAGAACCGGGATTTACGGGATTAAAAGATTTTTAAGAGGATTGAAAAGAATTGTCAGAAACAACCTTGTGAAAGAAGGCTCGCAAAAGCGAATTAGGAATGAACCAACTTATAGATTGACCTCTTAAAAAAAGGGGATTTTTAAGGGAATTGATATAAAAATGCAGCAATAATCTGTTTTATAGCCATTTATATGAACTTTATATTGGAAAAGTGCTCATAATTTGCGATTTTTATAAAACGATAGCCAATCATTCGAACTCTTTACTTTAAAAAATACCTTTATGAAAATAATATTTACCACAGGCCTATGCCTGCTTATGTTTATTTGCGTTGGGTTTACATTTCTTCCCGATGAAGTAGAGTATCAAGTAATTCCTCTGCAGAAGATTGATTTCGCACAAAAATTCCATCCTACCAAATCAAGCATTGGCACTTTTTTATATACGGAGCCTAAGCAATTAAAAGAAGCTTTCTCGGAAATGACCGCCACTGATCTGGCTCAATTTGACTTTGAAAACAATCGTTTCGTGCATATCCAGTATGCCGAACAAACAGGCTGCACAGAGGCCGTAGAAGTGATCCAGGAAGTGCGCAAATACAAACATTACTATGAAGTAATTCTTGCGCCTTATAACCATGGCAGCTGCAAAAATAAAATAAAACCTTACCAGGTAACTGCCCTTCCAAATGATCGGCTGCCAGTATTGATCACAGGAACCCTGCCTGAATAATTATGAATGTTGAATTATGAGTTATGAATTGAAATTATAATCATTCATAACTCATAATTCAACATTCATAACTTCTAAAATTTCTTACTCATTGGAATATAATATCCAAACGAGAATACATATTGCACAGAAGCAAAGGTCTGGTGCGCTCTCCCGTCTCCCCATAGTTTTACCCAGGTGTAATCTACCAAACAACCTTTTACGGAATGTTCGATAAAGAAATGGCGGAACAAATCGTAACGTAAGGAAGCAGAAGCACCCATTACAAATCCTGAAGGCCGGAATGGGCCATCATTCTCATGACCCATGATCACTGAATAGGTTTTAGGAACGGTTACTCCTCCGCCCAATTTAGCCAAAGCGCTTAAGCGATGTACTTCTTTAGGAGAGCGGAAAAATGTAAATTTTTTCACCGCGTTTACCATTAGATAATTATTGCCGTTGGTATGCTCGTAGTGCAGGAAGTTTGGCGTTACCAGCGTATCCTGGTTGAACTGCTGACCGTTGATCTCGCCTTTCATATGCATCACCTGGTTGTCGTTTACAATATATTTCAGGTGATCCCAGCCAAATTCTATTCCCCAGTCACCTTTGTTGCCAAAGAAATATCCGCCATAAAATACATACTGCGGAATCGTGATCGGCTCGTGAATGAAATCTTTGTAGAGGTCAATCCTGTCGGAAGCTTTGGCATGATACAGCGTAAAGTCGTAATCACCGGTCTGGTGATCTTCAAAATGGATGTTACTTCGCGTATACTGATCGCGGTGATAGCCCCAAGTAACGTAGAATGTACCGTGAACTTTTTTGCTTTTGATGGCTTGTGTGTTGTTGTCTTGCGCTTGTACTTCCGTATTCAATAAAAGAATACAGGAAAACAAAGCCAATAATGAGGTTTTCATGGAATTGTTTTAGAGGTTTTAGAAATAAACAACCCTTCGCGGCGCAAGATAAAAGTATTTCCCGAAAATATAACGTATAAACCGGCTACAATTTATTTTTCCATGTGAAGTCTGTGCATCAAACGATGCAAAGCAGGCGAAAGAAACACTGCTATGGAGGAGAGAAAAGCAACCCCGCTATAAATGGAATAAGCAGAAGCAAAAATCTTGGAAGCATCGTCTGGCATGGGATCCACAGGTCCCATACCGGTAAGGATCATGCTGGCATTAAGCAGCGCATCGACCCAGTGGAGATGTGCGATGTAGTAATAACCCAGCATTCCCAGCAAAAGCGAAAAAAGAATAAAAATAAAAGAGACTAAAAACGAGCTTAGCATTCGTTTATAAAAAACAGCCTTGCCCGCAAGTGGCTGACTTTTGTGCTCGAAGACCAGGGGAGATTTGTGTTGCTTCACGGTTTTTTTTGTGCAATATAATTAACTCCTCTGATAAATTCTGGCTACTGTTGCTGTTGCTCTTGCTGTCCTGCATCGTGTCAGCAAGAGCAACAGCAACAGTATTGAGATTAGCCTAAATCATTAGTTCTGACAATTCGCCAAAAAAACCGTATCTTTACCTTTCCTACCGATACAACCTCTTTACATCTGGTCGGAAATAGAAACATGACATTCGACCATTTAGAGCTGATCGAGCCGATTTTAAAAGCGCTTAAAGCGGAAGGCTACGAGAAACCTACTCCTATTCAAGAAAAAGCTATTCCTGTTGTCTTAAAACAAAAAGACCTGCTAGGTTGCGCTCAAACCGGCACAGGTAAAACAGCAGCCTTCGCCATTCCGATCCTTCAACTTCTGGAAACCGAAAAAAAACACAAAGAAGGAAAACGCAGTATTAAAACGCTTGTACTTACCCCTACGCGCGAACTTGCTATCCAGATCTCCGATAGTTTTCATGCCTATGGAAAATTTCTCAGCCTTCGCTCTGCGGTAGTTTTCGGCGGAGTTTCGCAAAAAGCTCAGACTGATATGCTCCGTAATGGTGTTGATATTCTCATCGCTACACCAGGAAGATTGCTTGATCTGATGGGTCAGGGATTTGTCGATCTTTCACACCTTCGTATTTTTGTACTCGACGAAGCAGATCGTATGTTGGACATGGGTTTTGTGCACGATGTAAAAAAAGTGATCACCAAACTTCCGGCCAAACGACAATCGCTTTTCTTCTCTGCCACCATGCCTCCCACTATTGTTAAGCTGGCCGACTCGATCTTATCCAATCCTACAAAAGTAGAAGTTACACCTGTCTCCTCTACTGCTGATACGATCAACCAAATGATTTATATGGTTGATAAAAATAATAAACGCGCGTTGCTTGTTCATCTGCTGAAAGACAATTCCATCAAAAGCGTTTTAGTCTTCACACGCACCAAGCACGGCGCCGATCGTGTGGTACGTGAGTTGATGAAAGAAAATATCAAGGCAGAAGCGATCCATGGAAATAAATCGCAGAACGCCCGGCAAAATGCATTGAATAATTTCAAAACCGGCCGTACCCGCGTACTCATTGCTACCGATATTGCCGCAAGAGGTATTGATGTAGACAATCTTTCGCATGTGGTCAATTATGAAATGCCGAATGTGCCTGAAACCTACGTACACCGCATAGGCCGCACCGGACGTGCCGGAGCCAAAGGGATCGCTTTCTCTTTTTGCGATGCGGAAGAAAAACCTTTCCTGGCAGATATTCAAAAATTGATCGGGAAGAAAATTCCGATGGCAGAAAATAATCCATTTGAATATACAGGTAAAATTCCACCGCCGGCACCGAAGCCGGCACGCAACCCAAGGCCAAAAACTAGCGCACCGAAAAACAACGTATCCCAAAAACAAAACAATTCTCCTAATACAGGTTCACAAGAGAAGAAGCCTAAAAAACGTTGGTTTAATAAAAATAATAAAAAGAAGAACGGGCAGTAAAAAGCCGAAGCGTCATTGCCAGGAGTGTGACACGCGACGAAGCAATCCGTCTGCTATGCAACCCGAGTCCGTTTATTTATACCACCTTCTTAAAATTAACAAGGCTTCGTAGCAAACAGATTGCTTCGTCAACGTTGCTTCGCAACATTTCCTCGCAATGACGGTAGTTTTCATCTTTCTTCCGGTTGTTTGTCAACACCTCACTTCACCGTGGTTATTTTCAGACCAATCAATTATGGCAAATTTTACTCACCCTTCAAAAGATGAATCCCATCCTCTTCAATCGAGATCAACCGTTGTTTGAATAACAGTCCGATTGCTTTCTTGAACGACTTTTTACTCATCTGCAACTTATGCATAATATCGTCAGGTTCGCTGCTATCGTTAAGTTTTAGGAATCCTTTATTAGCTTTCAGTTTATCCAAAATAATTTGCGCCGAAGGCTCGATGTTCTGGAAGCCTTGTCGCTGAAGGCTGATATCGATCTTGCCATCGTCCCGGATATCTTTCACATAACCAATCGTCTGATCACCGGGCATTATTTTTTTAAAAATTTCGTTGCGGTAAATTAATCCTTTGTGAATTTTATTGACGATCACATTTACGCCCAGGTCTGTTGTTTCACCAATCAGCAAATCCACTTCATCACCGATCTGAACCGTGAGCTCATCTGTTTGCAGAAAGCGGTCGATCTTGCTGGTAGCGGCGAGGCGGTTGGTATCTGCATCCAGGTAAAGGTATACAAGATATTTATACCCCGGGCGCATTTTACTTTTCTGCTCTCGATAGGGCACCATCAGATCTTTCTCCAATCCCCAATCCAGGAAGGCTCCCAGGTCGTTTACTTCTTTCACTTCCAGGCTGGCGATCTCATGCAGTGTGATCTTTGGCTGCAAAGTAGTAGCAATGATCCTGTCTTCTGAATCCCGGTAAATGAATACCTTGATCTCCTCGTCTACTTTCAAATCCGGAAGAATATATTTATTGGGAAGCAATACTACTTCATCTTCATGTCCTTCTTCGGCCAGGTACATGCCTGGAGGAGTAAGGCGGATGGCTTTGAGTTTATTAAATTTGCCTATTTCGATCATAGGACAAAGGTACGGGGAATTTTGAATTTTAAATTTTAAATTTTGAATGAAATGACGACAGTTGTTCAGCTTTTTACACTTCAATTGTGGGGTTAAGCATAAGGGGCGCGCAGGGAACACTATTGTGAGGATTATTTATTAAATTTAAAATTCATAATTTAAAATTTGAAACTCCATGCTCCTTCTATCCCAACTTCTGATAGCCTTCGTAGCCCTTGAGCATCTCTATATCCTTTGGCTGGAAATGTTTGCCTGGACTACACGTGGCAAAAAAACTTTTAAATCGTTGCCGGAAGATATGTTTGAAAAAACAAAAGCGCTTGCGGCCAATCAAGGCCTCTACAATGGCTTCCTCGCCGCAGGATTGATCTGGTCGCTCTGCATCTGCAATATGGAATGGTCGCAAAATGTAGCGGTGTTTTTTCTTTCCTGTGTAGCGGTAGCTGGCATCTATGGCGCGCTTACGGCGCAGCGTTCGATCTTTTTTATACAGGCATTGCCGGCAATTGTAGCATTGGTCATAACCTTGATCCGTTAGATTTTTTTTTGCAAACTTTCTGATTCTGATCTTCTGATTCGCATAGGGGTAACAAGTATTTTCGTTGTCTTAGAAGTATAAGCAAAAAATTATGATCGACGAAGAACTATACCTCGCGCTGATTGCCAAGGAGCTTAGCGGAGAAATATCTGAAACGGAAAGAACCAACCTGCAACAGTGGATCCGGCAAATGAAAGGTTATCGTATTCTTAGCAGCCCTTTATTTCATCTTTACCTGGGACTTAAAAAATCTTTTCAGCCTGCAAACCAGGGTTCCGATTACCTCACGTAATCTTCCAGGTACTGGTAAGGCGCTGTCAGCCTGCCTTCGCGCGCTATGGTGGCGCGTTCGATCATTTCGGAGAGATGGCCGCCGAGCAGTTCGGGCAATACGTTTTTGATCAGCATATCGCCAAAATAAGTGGAAGCGTCGCGCGGCAATTCTCCTGGCAGGTTTTCAATGGCCATCACGGTGATATTTTTTTCATCGGAAAAAGGCGCTTGAATTTCTTCGGTGAAAGGATTGTAATCATAAGCCGGATCGTAGATCGTGGAAGGCTTGATGGTACAAGGAATGGAGCCGTTGAAATCACAGGTCACATCGCCGATCAGTTTGAGACGGAAGTCCGGCTCGCGCATGTCTTTTATAGAAAAAAGCACCGGCGCCTTCGGATGCCAAAATGCACCGGCGATCAGAATATCGGCGGATTTTGTGTAAGGCAAAAATTCGGAACGGAAATTTTCCGGATGCTGATGAAATTCGTTTTTATCGAAAGGCTTTCCTTCCTTCTGCACGTGATAATCTTCGGAAAGCAGCTGTGTGTAGACAGCATATTTAGAATCATTTTTCAAAAAATCTTTCCCGCTCACCTTTGGAATATTCAGAAAATCCAGCACTTCACAGATCCCGTGTCCCACGCGCCCCGAGCCGGTTACCACAATTTTGATTGGAGGAATTTGCAATTTATCAAGCTCAGATTTTAGCTCTTCATAATTGTAGCATTTATATGCAGGCTTCAGATCGTAAAGCTGGTATTTTCTTCCGTACAATAGCAAAGAATTATAGGCTCCCACAATTCCCGCAAATTTTCCGAAAGCGATCAAGCGCTGCCCCTGTTCATCTTTGATACATTCGTAGTCGATCATTTCGATCTTTTTTTCCAGGATCGCTTGCAGCAGTTTTTTATTTTGCGGCTGTTTTTTGATGGTATGAGAAAAGAACAAATATTTTTTCTCAGGGATCAATACGTGCTCTGCAATTTCTTTTATGCCCAATAAAATATCACAATCGCTCAGGTCCTCCTTCATTTTGATGCCAAGCGATCTATATTCTTCGTTGGTAAAACAACGTGTATCGCTGGGCTGCACCACGAGATCTACCTGCGGATACTCGCTAAGCAGGATCTTACACTGATCCGGACGAAGCGGTACGCGCCAGTCAACCGGGATTTTTGATTCCCGTACAATTCCGATCTTTATTTTAGTTGCTGCAGCCATATACTACACCAGCCAGCCACGCTGCCATCTTTCTTTGTGGGCGAGGGTAGTATGGTTTGTAAAATAATAATAAGTAAAAAACGTCACCAGCGTAGCGATCAATGCACCGAAATAAGTATCGATCAAGAAATGCTGTGCCAGGTACATCCTTGAAATAGTCACCAGCAGCGCAGTCAGGAAATAGAACACGCTCCAGTTCTTATTTTTGGTAAACAAAGCTAAGAGCAAAAAGATTGCAAAAGCCTGCGCTGAGTGGCCGGAAGGAAAACTATTTTGTGTATGAATTTCCACTCCTTCTACATAATACAATTTCATGCTTTCAGGAAAATATTTGGAAGGCCGAGGCATATTGGGGAATACAACTATTTTCAAAGTCTGTACCACCAGGAAAGAAAGCAGCACCGAAGCGAGCATTACAATTCCTTTAAAAATATTGCGAAATAAAAGTAGAAAAGAAATGAGTGGAATGGCAAACCAACCATCGCCTAGGTAGGTAACGATCTTAAAAAACCAATCCAGAAAAGGGTGATAATTTCTATTGAAGAAAAGTACTGCTGTTCCTTTTTCCTGCATCCAAACCAGCAGCCCGGCAATCAGGAAATACATGCCTAGACAGGTGAAGTAAATTTGATTTTGACGGATAATTTTCAGCACAAAAAATCTATTAGGAATTCTTCCCTTTTTTTCCGGGAAGATCATTTCTGTTTTTCAGTTTTTTATCTTCCACGTTTTTATCCAGAAACTCGTTCAGCTTATCCAGGTCGTAAGTAGAATTGATCTCACCGAAACTATTTACCACGATATCAAATCCATTCAGGTCTTTATTTACCTTCGGTTTTTTATCTTCTTTTTTGGCCTTATTGGTATCTTTTTTCTTTGCCATTGTTTCAATGTTTAAAGTAATAAGTTAATAATTAGTATTGAGTTCTTTGCATGAGCAATAAGAAAATTTTATATTCTCAAGATTCAAGACTAAAAACTCAATACCGATTTACGCTACTACTTTGCTATTCAGCGTAGACAAAGCCACTTCAATTCTTTTTACAGTTTCTTCTTTGCCCAATAATTCAATGATCTGCATCAGGTCGGGACCAGCGCCTACGCCTGTTACTGCCAGACGCAGGGCCTGCAGCACTTTGCCCATTTTTACACCGTTTTTCTCCAGCACGTCGTGCAGGATATGTTTGGCCTCTTCTGCATTTACTATATCTTTTTTGCTTAGCTCTTCTTTGAACCCCGTGATCACTTTCACCGCTTCTCCTGTCCATTTAGAGTTCACTACTGATTCGTCATAACCCGAAGGAGCGATGAAGAAGAATTTTCCTTCGGTCCAAAGATCTTTGGCAAATACTACGCGCTCTCTCAGTAGTTCGCTGATCTTTTCTACTTTAGAAGGATCTATTGAAATATTCTGAACCACAAGTTCGTCTTGCAAGTATCTGCTCATTTCTGCGGCAGATTTTTGCTTCATGTATTGTTGGTTAAACCATTTTGCTTTGTTGATATCAAACTTGGTTCCCGACTTTCCAATTCGCTCAATGGTAAAGGCCTGGATCAATTCGTCCATTGTAAATAATTCCTGTTGCGTACCTGGGTTCCAACCAAGGAAAGCAAGGAAGTTTACCATTGCTTCCGGCAAATATCCTTGCTCGCGGAAGCCAGCCATTTTCTCTCCTTTAGCGTCTGTCCACTCAAGGGGAAAGATCGGGAATCCGCCTACATCGGCATCGCGCTTGCTGAGCTTGCCGTTGCCATCAGGCTTCAGCAGCAGCGGCAAGTGCGCAAACTGCGGCATGGTATCTTCCCATCCTAAGAATTTATAAAGCAATACATGCAGCGGAGCAGAAGGCAACCACTCTTCTCCACGGATCACATGCGTGATGTTCATCAGGTGATCGTCTACCACGTTGGCAAGGTGGTAAGTAGGCATGCCGTCGGATTTCATCAATACTTTATCATCGATCGCAGAAGAATGTACCATCACCCAACCTCTTACCAGGTCGTTGATGCGGATCTCGTCTTTGCGCGGCACTTTCAGGCGGATCACGTAAGGATCTCCGGCTTCGAGTCTTCGCTTCACTTCGTCTTCCGGAAGTGTGAGCGAGTTTTGCATTTGTGTGCGTGTAATAGAGTTGTAAGCGGGAGCCGTTACTTTAGCGGCTTCCAGCCTTTTGCGCATGGCATCCAGTTCTTCCGAAGTGTCGAAAGCATAATAAGCATTTCCTTCTTTTACCAGGCGCTGTGCGTATTCCATGTACATAGGCTTGCGCTCCGACTGGCGGTAAGGCGCGCAAGGACCGCCTTCGCGAATTCCTTCATCGAGCTTAATGCCTACCCAATCCAGCGCTTGCAAAATATATTCTTCCGCTCCCGGTACAAAACGTGTCTGATCGGTGTCTTCGATCCGCAGAAGCATTTTGCCGCCCATTTTTTTGGCAAATAAATAATTATACAAAGCCGTACGAACTCCGCCAATGTGGAGCCCTCCGGTAGGACTAGGGGCAAAACGCACTCTTACTTCTCTGGTCATCTGGTATTTTCTATGGTATAAAACTTAACTTATCAAGCCTTTGGAAAGGTTTTCCAAAAGTACATAAACAACGGCTAAAAACCATAAAATAGGGTTTCACAAGGCATTTTCTGAGTAATAATGCTCAAAATATTGCATCCTTAAAAAAGAATTAACGATAAATTATTTTCGATCAACGACTGTGTTTATTAAGTTTTTATATCTAAATTATTCGCAAACAAACCTAAAAAACATGAAAACTTTACTCAAAATATTACTTCTGTCAGGAGCGGTTTATTATGCTTTTCCGGGACAGGCACAAAATTCTGAATGCAAGATATTCAAAGACGGAGTTGTGATGAAAGATGGCAAGGTCTTCTCGTTTGATAAAAACGGCGTAATGATCCCATTGGAGGAGGACAAGGAACTGTCGAATGGAATTAAAATAAGCAAAACCGGTGAATATAAAACTGCTACGGGCTCTAAGGCTAAAATGAAAAATGGCGAAATCTTCTCTTCGAAAGGAGATATGATGGTGCTTTCCGACTATGCCGTAAAAATGGAAGGCGCTACTATGAAAGATGGTAAAGTTTGGATCATTAAAGACGCTGCTTCTACAATGGTAGAAGGTCCTTCCGATTTCGGCGATGGCCTGAAAGCCAGCAACGACGGGACCATCACGCTCAAGGATGGTTCTACGATCGCTTTGAAGGAAGGAGAATTAGTAACTCCACAGGGAGAGCTGATCCGCAAAAGAGATGACCTGTTTAGCCTCGACGGCGTGGCGATCCGCGGTGGAAAAGCAATGAAATGGGACGGCAGCAAATATGTACCACTTAGTGCTGATATGACACTTGGAACTTCCGGCGCTAAAGTAAGTCCAGCCGGCGTGGTGACTGCCAAAGATGGCTCCACTACCAAACTTGGCGAGGGCAGCATGATCAACAGCAAAGGTGAAATGGCTTTGGTAAAAACCGATGTGGTGAGCGATGGCGTGTTCAAACGCGATGGCAAAATGATGTTGCTTTCCAAAGGAAAAGTATCGCCACTTACCACTGATTACGCACTGGCCAACGGCGCTAAAGTAAGCACCGATGGAAATCTTATTCTAAACGCATCCGATAAAATGGCGCTTCGCGATGGCGAAATGGTATTAGCGAACGGCGAGCTGATCCTGCTTAGAGGAGGCAAGGTAGATACCAAACTGGTAGACGAAAGAAAAACTTCCGACCACTATATTTTCCGTAACGGAAAAATGATGTTTGTAAAAGACGGTGATCCGCAGATCTTACAACAAGACATCGCCTTCGCCAATGGCAGCAAGCTTCTGAAGCACGGACATGTGATTAAAAAAGACGGTACCAAGCATATCCTGAAAGAAGGCGAAAAACTTGACATGGATGGAAATTTCATCGTAGACAGAAGCAAATCCGAATACGACGAGAAAAATAATATAGTAATGAAAATGGGAAAAATGATTCAGGTAAAAGATGGGAAAGAAATCCCGATGACTTCCGAAATTTTGATGCCTGATTGGTCTAAAATTTATCCTGATGGTACGGTAGAAAAACAAAACGGTACCAAGACCAAGATGAAAGAAGGAGAGCGCTTTAATATGGAAGGAGAATCTATGGCGAAGCTAAACACCGGCTACACCGGACCAACCGTAGCTTCTACCACCAAAACACCGACAACTACCACCACTACTACTGCTACCACCACCAGTGTTCCGGCTACCACGCAAACATTAATCCTTTTGAAAGGTGGAAAAACAGTGATCCAAATGGGCGCCAAAGAAATCCCGATGAGCAAAGAAAGAATGCTCAATAACGGCACTAAGATCGCTACTGACGGTACAGTAACTAAAAAAGACGGTTCCGGCTTCAAAATGAAAGAAGGCGACAAAGTTGATTATAACACTGGTGAACCAGTGAAATAAGTTATGAATGATGAGTTATGAATTATGAATGGCATCGTTCATAATTCATAACTCATATAATTCATTTCTACGAATATATTTTTCAGATTGTATTACCCTCCAATACATCAAATCCCCTCACGCTTCATTCAACATTCATAACTCATAATTCATAATTTTTTTCGTATCTTTGTACTCCGTTTTCGCAGGAAAAGATTATGATAGACAAACTGGAAGCCATAAAAGAACGATTTGAAGAAGTTTCTGAACTTCTGATTCAACCCGATATTATTTCGGATATGAAGCGATATTCCTCACTCAATAAGGAATACCGCGATCTTGAGAAAATAGTGATCGAGTATAAAAAATACATGGACATCCTGTCCAACATTGAAACCTCCAAAAATGTGATCAGTACGGAAAAAGATCCCGAATTCCGTGACATGGCCAAAGCTGAGCTTGATGAGCTAATGCCTCAGAAAGAAGCTATGGAAGAACTGATCAAGGAAATGCTTATTCCAAAAGATCCGAACGATAGCAAAAACATCGTACTTGAGATTCGTGGTGGCGCAGGCGGCGACGAGGCTTCTATTTTCGCAGGAGACCTTTACCGTATGTACCAACGCTTCGCTGAGCGCATGGGCTGGCGTATGGAGACGATCGACTTTACAGAAGGTAGCGCCGGCGGATACAAAGAGATCATTTGCTCTGTATCCGGCGAAGACGTTTACGGTAAAATGAAATATGAATCCGGTGTGCACCGCGTACAGCGTGTGCCAAACACCGAAACCCAAGGACGTGTACACACTTCCGCTGCCTCTGTGGTAGTACTTCCTGAAATGGAAGAAGTGGAAGTAAACATCGATATGAACGATGTGCGTAAAGACCTGTTCTGCTCCTCCGGTCCTGGCGGGCAGTCGGTAAACACTACCTATTCTGCGGTAAGGCTTACACACATCCCTACTGGTATCGTAGTGCAATGCCAGGATGAAAAATCGCAACTGAAAAATTTTGACAAAGCATTGAAAGTACTGCGCTCCCGTATTTACGAAGTGGAACTGGAAAAACACAACCAGGAAGTAGGCGCTCAACGAAAGAGCATGGTAGGGAGCGGCGACCGTTCGGACAAGATCAGAACGTACAATTATCCGCAAAGCCGTGTTACCGATCACCGCATCGGCTATACAGTACACAACCTGCCTACTGTGATGGATGGCTATATCGAAGATTTCATCGAGCAGCTCCGAATCACTGAAAATGCCGAGCGTCTGAAAGAAGGCGTAACAGAATAATAAAACTACAGGAAAACTGTTATAGTAAAATAGGATACCGGATGCCAGATACCAGATGCCGGATAAAAAGAATAATTTATCTGGCATCTGGTATCTGGCATCCTATTTTGATGAAACCTATTCGATATCTTATACTGATTTTTTTATTCGCCTCATTCTTTTCCTGTAAAAGGAACGGCGATAAGATCACTACCGATCCACAGGCAAAACTTCGCTTCTCTACTTCTGAAATTACATTCGATACAATTTTCACTTCTGTAGGCTCCGTTACGCAACGCCTTTGGGTATATAATGAAAATAAACACGCGGTAATGATCAGCACCATAGAGCTGGCGCGGCTTTATACTTCGTCCTATAAGATCCTGATCGACGGTGAAGAGCAGGTAATGGTCAACAATTATGAGCTTAAAGGAAAAGACAGTATGATGGTACTGGTCAAAGTACTCATCGATCCGCAGAATCATTCTTTGCCTTATCTGGTAGACGATAGCATTGTATTTATTACCAACGGCAACGTACAGGACGTAGATCTGCAAGCATACGGACAAGATGCTTTTTTCCTCAACAATACTACGGTAGCCTGCAACACGATCTGGACCAATACCAAACCCTATGTGCTGAGCGGCAATATCACCGTACCCGCCGGATGTACCCTCACGATTGACAAAGGAACACGTGTACGTTTTCATAAAAATGCTACGCTTACAGTAGCCGGAACCCTCATCACACAGGGACTCAAAGATTCGATCATTACTTTCAGACACGATAATTTATCAGGGCTCTACGACGACCTTCCCGGTCAGTGGGGAGGAGTTATTTTCCTGACGGGAAGTAAAAACAATCAATTTGTTTACACCGAAATAAAAAATGCTATCAACGGCCTCACCTTACAGGCAGAGCCGGATGCGGATACAATTGCAGAAGTGATGCTTGCAAATTGTACTGTAAAAAATTGTTCAGGAAATGCCATCACGGCCACCAGTACAGATTTTTATGCGGTAAACAGTCTGATCGGAAATTCGGCAGGCTACTTATTTAAAAATAAATCAGGAGGAAATTATTATTTTGATTTTTGTACGTTTGAAAATTATTCGCAGGATTTTTTCCGGAATGCTGTTTCTCTGCGGTTCTCCAACTACGACGATACCAGCGGCGCACAGGATCTTAACACTATTTTCCGAAACACAATTGTCTGGGGTGATAAGTCGGAAGAGTTTGAAACGAATGATAATAACACAAATGTATTTAACCTCATCGCGCACTATTCTTTATTAGCTTCTTCTTCTGCAGCGATCACCGGAACGAACACCATTTTTAATACCGACCCACAATTCGACGATCCTTATTCCGATAAGTTTATGTTGAACGCCTCGTCTCCCGCGGTGAACAGCGGCATGGTCATTTCATCCATTACGATTGATCTGAAAGGCAATGCACGTGACGCAATGCCGGATAGAGGGTGTTATGAGAGATAGAGATAAGTAATAATTGCAACTAAATATTCTCCTTACTGTTGCTGTTGCTCTTGCTGACAGAAAGCAGGACAGCAAGAGCAACAGCAACAGTAGAGAGTAGTATCGGTAAAATTTATGGTTTTGTAATTTTTATCCTTTGCACCTCCCCTTCCAACGGCGTAAATACCAACTCATACTCTACCTCAGGATCCATGGGGGAAGTAAGTAGTTCGAGGTCTACCATATCGGTGGAGAATTTTGTTTTTTGAATTTCCACACCTGCTATTTTGAAATTTTCTTTTTTGGTATTGCCTTTATCCGCTGTGCTGTTGAAATGAACGCGTACGGTGTTAGAATCAGCCATGATCGCAGAGGCAATACCTGGTTTCTTCGATTTGGTTTCTTTTTGCTCTACCACTGGCCCATCGTTTTTGGTAAGAGAAAGGATCAACTTTCCATCTCTTACTTTGCCATTGGCAGGATCGAACTCACAGGCGTTGTCTTCAAAAGTATTCGAAGAAAAAGCCCAGCGCTTCACGTTGAGCTTATCAAATTCGTCGGTCCAGCGGTGTACAAATTTTTGCGGGGTTTCAGGATTGTAGCTATAATATTTTACATATTCATACGTAGCTTCCAGCGGTAGCTTCTGATCGTTCCAGGTGCCAGTCCATTCTTCAAGCTGCGAAGGCCAGATGTTCATCATGATCTTTTGTGGCTTGTTCATGCGCGCTACAATATCACCGGATTGACGATAAATTTCTTTTCCATCCACACTCCAGGCAATATATAGCGGAGTCCAGTCGAAGGAATATATATGAAAATCTATATGAGGATTAAAACTAAGTTCTTTTCTTTCCTGATGAAGTTCGTGATCACCTACTACGGTATTAAATTCTACTTCATTGTTGTAGCGGCCCAGAATTCTAATATCAATTTCATTGGCATTATGCGTAAAGCCTTGTCCATTGTAAGAAGTGAAAAAGGACATCAGCATGCCACTTGCTTCACAGGATTTCATTTTTACCTGAAATCTTCCGTAGAGATATGATTCCGATGAGCATACTTCGGCTCCCTTATATTGCTTGGTCTGGGCTATACCGCATATATAACAGTTTACAAAAATGGCCCAAAAAAGAAAAGTCCGTTTCATAACTAAAAGTTTACAGTTCAAAATTCAAAGTGCAATGTTTTTTCATGGCCAAAACTTTACACTTTGAGCTATAAACTTTTAACTCAAAAAGAAGACAAATAGTTTTCCTGATCCTTATTCCTGAATTTTTTGAAAACTGGAATAATTCCTTTATCTAGGAAAAATTTAAAAATCCTTATGACCGTTGATCCTTACGACCGCAAAAATATACAAGCTGCCTTGTTTTTCTTTGCTGCTTCTACCTTCATCACCTGGTGGTTTATAGAAGTGGCTCCGTTTTACAATGGTTTTTCACAAAAGCTCCTTTCCTGCAGCATTGCAGGCGGCAAATGGGCGCTCCAGATTATTTTTGCATTGATCTTTCTTCAAGGCAAAAAGTGGAATTTCATTCGCCTGATCGGGTTTACCTGTTTTGTAGGATCACTCATCCTGCTTCCTTTCTGCATTAGTAGTTTTACGAACAACAGCCCGGGCAGCGAGTTCTTCTTAGGCTCGCTCATTCTTTCTGTAGCAGTGATGATCGTGCTTTATTTTGTTAGCGTGCGCAAAGCAAGAGTGCCGATGCTCTGGTGGGCAGGCTGGTTGCTATGCCTGGCAATTGCCATTACTATGCAACTGAAAGTAGTCTTTAATCTTTCAATCTTTTGAAATACGGCAACCGTATTTTTGATGTGCAAAACCAATAAAAAAATGCAGTTGTTTACTGAACAGCGTTTTAAAATTTAAGGTTGAAAGTAAAATATTCAACTTTCAACCTTAAACTTTGAACTTGTTACCGCACAGTGCTATTAATTCTACTCTTCAACCTTTTCTACTCTGAACAAATATTTGGTGCTCGATGATACGTGAAACTCCACAATATCACCTTCCTGGATGCAATCAAAGTCTTTACGGTCTACATAGAAAATATTTCCGTCTACATTGAATAAATATTTTCGCTTGCGATTTTTTCTGGAAACGATCTTGAAGGATAAAACGCCACGGTATACCTTTTTTTGTTTTAAGAAAATCTCTTTCAAGTATTTTCTATTTTTGTAAAATGTATACGTGGTGTACACGAGTGCAAGAAAGATAACAATGAATATGCTTAAATAAATTCGCAAAAACCATTGCAACAATAGGTAAGAACCTGCAGTAATAACGAGAAGCGTCAAGACATAAATAACCAAGCGCTCTCGCCGGATAT
Source organism: Cytophagaceae bacterium (assembly GCA_035535995.1). Classification (GTDB taxonomy): domain Bacteria; phylum Bacteroidota; class Bacteroidia; order Cytophagales; family Cytophagaceae; genus JANYCO01. The sequence continues at coordinate 8,324 of DATLOZ010000015.1, read as the reverse complement.
AAAGCAGTTCTTTTATTTCGCTGTTATTTAGGTTCAGGTATCTCATAGTCATACTTCCTTACGTTCGATCGATAAAAAACTTTATGGCCAGAATTGCCATGCATAACAGTCCGCCGACGTAAAAGCTATTCTCTTTCAAACGGCGTTTGAAATTACTAATAGGGTACATAAATATTTGATAATTTTGTGTGTGTCGATCAGAAAAAGCTAAAAAAAACTGCCTGTTGCACGGCTAAAAATTTTTATTCCATAATAAACTTCCGGCTATCAATCGGAAATTTTATTCCTGTTTCTTTCTCTGATCTGCTGAAGCAAATTTCGCAGAACTATTAGGGAAAACCCTTATACACTTTCAATCAATGTTTACAGGTATTATAGCGGTATTGAATAGGTTTTAGAAAATGTAAAGATTGAATTGGATTGTTCGGTGAATATACTTTTCTGAAAAAAGATACTCTAACGCTATAGTTAGTGCTCCGGCGTCCCTCCTACCCAAAGGAGAGCGCCGAAGTCTTGAGATCATATATATTTACTAATGGTTTTCTTTTCTAAGTTAGAAATGTTATTTCCTAACGGCGTGCAAAAATGGTAGACTATGCAAAATTATTTTTTACACCATTTCAATTTTGATTTACATAATTCTTCTTATTGAAATTTTGAGTTATGAATTATGAAGGTTGAATTTAAATTTGATAATGATACAAGCATATCCTTACTTTTAAATTTTATTTCCTTCACCACCATTTTCACTTACCTAGAAATCATATAACACATAACCGAACTTATGTAATAGATCGCTTAGGCGCGAGTCTATCTTTGTACCATAAATTTTTTATTAAACAGAATTAAAAAAATCAAACACATGAAAAAAATAATCATTATCGGATTAGCATTGGTAGCAACTACAATGTTTTCCTGCAAAAAAGATTACACTTGCAAATGCCAGAAGATCCACACTACTTCTAACGGTACTACCACTACAGATGACGGTACCTATACCTTCAAAGATAACAAAGCCGGTGCTTCCTCTTCCTGCAACGATCAGGAGTATACCGGAACAGATCTCCAAGGTGACTACTCAAGACAATGTGATCTTCAATAGTTATAAGAAACAATTTTTTAAGGGTTAATTTGATTAAATACGACATACGAAAGTGTGTCGTATTTTTTGTCTGAACCAATTTCAGAACAATCCCCATTCCTGATCGCGCAGATTTCCTTCTTCGTCGATATGTTTTACTATTACTCCTTCTTTCAGCAACACCGGTGTGATCAATCGACTTCGGTGGCATTCGGAGGGGTTGGTTTCGCTGCACATAAAAGCGAGACGAAGATTTTTTTCATAGGCATTTTTTAAACGTTCTATTCCTTTCAGAAAAAAATCCTGCTCCTTTATTTTTTCATAATTGGGTAAACCGTTTTCCTGGTAACATTCTTTTTTCTTCGGTTTGCCGCCAAGCAAATCGCCCAGGTATACATAACGTATTTGATTTGCCTTCAAAAAATCGGTCAGAACTGGTTTGTTAAATTGTGGATTAAACTTTGAAAAAGGCATCGACCGCACATCTACCAGGTAGTCGATCTCATGGCGCTTCAGCAAATCCAGTAGCTCTTCTGCTTTCCGGTTGCCGTGACCAATCGTATAGAGAGGATGCTTTTTCAATTTTATTGTATGATAATAAGTTATGAATTATGAATTAAATTATGAGTTCACATTTATTTATTCATTCATGGCTCAACATTCACAATTTTCAGTGGGATTTCTATAAAAAATAACAAGAATTTTATAAAATAAATTCTTCCTTGCTAACGCATATTTGCTATGGGTTAGATAAGGGTACAAAGGGGATTCCGGAAGAGACATAACCAATGAACCCTGATTTCCGGGTTTCCCTGAAAACAGGAACTCTTAACTAACCAGGCCTCCCTATATGGGCAGGCCTTTTTTTGTTGTGTGAAAACTATAAAGTTTGACTATCAACCTATAATATATTTTTGCTTTATTCTAACGAACTTTACAATGGTTAGAGGGATGAACAAAGTAGAATATTTTCCTTTGAAACCGATCCGGCGACATACCGGTGAAAGAACATCTTTCTAGTCAGGCCTCCCTATACGGGAGGTCTTTATTATATTTATTTATTTCCTCTCTACTCGCGCTCGCACTCCATACTGTCCTGCCAGTGCAAACTTGCAGAAATAATTCACATACCGTTCCGCCCGTAGGGCTATAGAATAATAGGCACAAGCCTGGAGGCTTACGCCAGCAAAAGAGGTCTTTATTATATTTATTTTATTTCCTCTCTACTCGCACTCGCACTCCATACTCTCCTGCCAGTGCAAGCTTGCAGAAATAAATCCACCATACCGTTCCGCCCGTAGGGCTATAGAATAATAGACACAAGCCTGGAGGCTTGCGCCAGCAAAAGAGGTCTTTATTATATTTCCTCTCTACTCGCGCTCGCGCTCCATACAAGCTTGCAGAAATAAATCCACCATACCGTTCCGCCCGGAGGGCTACAGAATAATAGGCACAAGCCTGGAGGCTTGCGCCAGCAAAACAGCAAAAACAGCAAAATAATTTTTAATCTAAATCCTTTGTATCCCTCATCCATAGCCACACTTGGAGAATCGTGTAATAATTTCACCGATCTGTATAAGAATGTAAATCGAAAGACTGTGTAATTTTAATTCAATAAAATTTTAACAATTACTAACATGGCAAAATATTCAAAGAAAGCTGGCGACAAGGTCGAGAAAGTGATGCATGAGTATAAAGAAGGAACATTAAAGTCGGGCAATGGTGGCAAAGTAAAAAACCGTAAACAGGCCGTAGCCATTGGACTGAGCGAGGCCAGAAAAGCTGGCGCGAAAGTTCCTAAGAAAAAATCTACTTCAAAAAAATAATTTTCCTGTGCAGATTACCGCTTCCCTTATACCTCACGAAGAGTTTCACCTTGGCTCCTGGTTTGTGTCGGTCGAAAAACCTTGTTGGTATTACTTCTTAAAAAAGAGAAATACCAATCGTATCACCAATAAACATTTTATGGAGAGCGTGGACGAGCCGCTCAAAGAACTTGTAAATTTTCTTCATCAGGAAGGTATCCGTACAACGCCTTCTTGTTCCGGACATTTCCGGACACAGGACGTGTATGAAGAAATTTACGATCAACTAGTGCAAGACCGCGAGAAAATCCGGGGAAAAGGATTGGAGCTGAAAGATATTGAAACAGGAAAAATTATTCATTATCAAAATGATTCCTACGAACTTCCCTGGGGGGAGCATGAGTTCCTCCAAAAAATAATGAAGTACCAGCATAAAGGTGTTCTTGGCATGCGGCTCGGGCATAAGCGCAAAATCAAAAACCAGATCCTGGCTTTAAAAGAGCCGGGTACAAAAATCCTGGAGCGGGAAGGCGTCTTGCTCTTACTGATTGATCAGGGTACCTCTTATGAAAACCTTGCCACTTGGGCCAGGATCACGCAAGATATTGAAGAGATCTTTTCACAAGTCCTCCATTATGTGTGAAAAATATAATAATTGGCATGAATCATATAAAATATAATTAAAGATGTCTAACGATCTTTAAACTAATTCAAATAGAATATTTTAAAGGAGAATAACTGGACTTAAATACGATGCTCATGAATCTTATGACAAGCAATAACCAAACAATCCCTCTAGCTACTGCACTTACTGATGCCGAAATAGCCAGGAACATCAAAAGGGAGAAAAAAAGAAAAGCCAAAGCAATTTACGTTACAAGCAGAATTTGTGTTCGCCTTTTTTATTGCCAGGCTTTGTCTAAAGGCAAACAGAAGATTGCAAAGACATTTTAAAAATATCTAAGTTTTTAGTACCGTCTATTTCTCAGAAATAATTTTTTACGGTACAAAATACAAAGACACGGAGATAAGATCTCTGTGTCTTTTTTTATTTAGATCAATATTCATAAAAAACATAAATGTGAAAACTACAATCCTTTAATGATATTGAGTAACAATAAATTTCATCTTTTTAGGATCTTTACTTCAGTAAGATAATTCAAGGGAAAATATTACAAAGTTTGATCTGAGAAATAGACACTCTTGAACCTGATCCCGGGCCATACCGGTGAGAGGAAGCTTATCTCACCTGGCTTCTCCCGCGAGAAGCCTTTTTTATTTTGTTTTATTTATTCACTAAACTTTTTTCAATTATGAAAGCTACCCGAAACAATGGCAAGCAAAGCAAACAAGGAATTTCCAAAAAGCCCAGACCGGAGATCCGGGACGACCTGGACAGCCGCAAAGAAAAAGAGAATGGATTTAAAGGAAAAAAATAAAATTGCATATAGTGGTGTCACAACTTTGAGTTGTGGCACCACTAATAATAATTAAACATTGACATTCTAAAAATTTCCTCCAAAAACTTGTAATACACCTTTTCAGAATTCTTCCGACCTTTACATCGGTAAGATTACTGAACAAAACAAGGGGAGGTTTCCCATTAAGAGAAATCTGAGAAATAAACCCATTGAACTTGATCCGGTCAATGCCGGCGAAAGGATTGTAGTACTCTTGTCAGACCTCTCTTCCGGGAGGTCTTTTTTTTGAATAGGGATTTGTATACGTGTTAAGACATATTTAGAAAACCCGAATCTTGTAATGATTTCAAATATTCATGTAAAACACTATTCTTCCCTCGCTGATATATTTGTATCAACAAAACAAAAAATACTTATGAAAAACATATTCGTATTAATTGCCTTTACCCTGCTTTCTGCGACTATGTTTTCCTGCAAGAAGGATTATACCTGTCATTGCAATAAAGTATATACTACTTCCAACGGCACCGTTACATACGACGATGGATCATATACAATGAAAGACAACGCAGCTAGAGCTGCCGAGCAGTGTAATAAGCAGGAATATAACGGCAATGACACACGCGGCGCTTATTCAAGACTTTGCGACATCAGGTAATCCTGAATGTTTGTTGAAAGGGGATTTTTTTAGATTGATTGATTGATTGATGAAGACCGGTATGGATCCTAGTTATCCGTACCGGTTTTTTTTGCGGTAATCGAGCCACTGTTTATTCTGTCAATTCTTTAATCCTGATCCCATTTGGAATGAAATAAATTAATGACCATCTTGGTTTTGAAACCCTCTTTCGAATCATGAGCAGTCCAAGAAACATCATTCCTTTTTACAAAGAGATTAACGATTTTTTGGAATCCATTCCTTCACCTTACCGCACCAAAAATCCTTTGTTTTACTGCTTGCGCATAAAACCAAGCGATGCGTCGATGAATAATTATAAACCACCTTTCCGGAAAGATTTCTATTTCATCGCCCTGGTCACCAATGCCGGCAGCACAAGGATCACATACGACAATACAGATGTCACCAATCTCAATTCTTTTCTAGTATTCCAATCGCCTGGCTTGCTTTATAGCTTTATGCGCGACAATAGCGCTACAGGTTATTTGATCTATTTTAAACCTGCCTGCTTTTCTTTTTTCAAACCGGATTTCGAAAAAGAATTTCCGTTCTTTACCATTCTTCAAACTAATTTTTTCAAACTAAACCAGGCGAAGTTCAAAGAATTTGCTCCGCATTTTGAGGAAGTATTTTCTGCTTATGAAAATACTACGGATACAAAGCATACAGTAGCCAGTGTAAAATTATTGGCGCTGCTTTACCAGGTGAAAGAATTCACCACCGCGTTCAGCCAATGGGAACAAGGCTTTAACAGTCCTCAGCAGATCTTGCTGCAAAAATTTATTCAGCTGGTCAATAATTTTTATACAGAAAAAAGAACAGTGGAAGAATACGCCGAACTCTTATTCGTAACGCCTAACCATCTTTCCCAATCAGTAAAAAATGCTTCCGGAAAAAATGCGCTCTCCTTCATCAACGACCGCATCGTCACTGAAGCGCAATCGCTTATTCAATACACCGATTTCGACATCGCAGAGATTGCCTACCAACTCAATTTCTCTGATCCGGCTAATTTTGGAAAGTTTTTTAAAAAACATACCGGGTGTACGCCTGTGGATTTTCGAAGACAGCATCGAGTTTAAAATAAAATACTGGCTACTCTTGCTAGCAGGTCAGCAAGAGCAACAGCAAGAGTAGTGAGATAATTCACCATCCCATCCAAGTTTTTGACCATTCCGATAAAAATAGAATCTGCACCTTTGTCTTGTTATCAAAACATAAAAGAATATGAAAATAGCAGTTTTCGGAACTGGGATGGTAGGGGCTACTATCGGTTCTAAATTAGTGGAGCTCGGACACACCGTTACCATGGGTTCGCGTAGCGCGAATAACGAAAAGGCGCTTGCTTTCGCAGCGAAACATCCGGAACAAGCTTTTGCCGGCACTTTTGCCGAAGCGGCGGTTTTTGGAGAAATTATTTTCAACTGCACCGCCGGTGGCGGCTCTATAGAAGCGCTTCAGCAGGCAGGCGAAAAAAACCTGTCTGGGAAAATTATCATCGACGTTTCCAATCCTCTTGATTTTTCCAAAGGAGCACCTCCTTCTTTATCGTTTGTGAATACAAATTCATTGGCTGAAGAGATTCAAAAAACTTTTCCTTCTGCCAAAGTGGTAAAAGCGCTCAACACGATGTGGTGTGGCCTGATGGTAAATCCCACTATGATCAATGGCGGTGACCATAATACTTTTATAAGCGGTAATGATGCAGCGGCAAAGGATCATGTGAAATTTATTTTGCGATCTTTCGGCTGGCAGGAAAAAAACATCCTGGACCTTGGCGATATCACTACTGCAAGGGGCACTGAGATGTACCTGCCTCTCTGGCTACGGATTTACGGAGCTACTAACAATGGTGCATTCAACATTAAAATTGTAAGCTAATATGAACGTTTTATTCTCCATTCACTGGATACTAGTTGCCGCTATATGGTATACGGGCAACGGCATCCTGCACGACATCTTTGTACTGCTTAATCATAAAGGTAAGTACGACCGCGAGTTGCTCCGCTTGCTGATGGACGGACATGTATTGATCCTCTCCGGCATTCTGCTGGTAGCTTGCTATCTGATGGTGCTGAGTAAAATTCAAAGCGGCGCCATGATCGCTTTGATCGTAGGTGCGGGTATGTTGGTGTATTGTGTAATGATCTTTCCATTCCTGAAATCATTCGCTACCATTGCGCTAAGCATCTGGCTGATGGTCGTGGCGGTACGCGCGCTGAATAGTTTTCCAAACATTTATGAAATCATGCAAAAATATAAGTAATATGAAAAAAACAATTCTTATCACAGGCGCCACAGGTTCCGTAGGCAAGGCCACGGCGATTAAACTGGCCAAAGAAAACACACAGATCGTACTACTCGGTAGAAACGCTGCAAAACTCTCTGCACTTCGTTCGGAGATCAACCGCGAAACGGGGAACAACGATATCGACATCCTCGTAGCCGATCTTGCCGACATCGCTTCTGTCAAACGCGCCGCGCAGGAATTTAAACAAAAATACAAACGTCTGGATGTGCTGCTCAACATCGCCGCTACTTACAAAAACAAACGCGAGGTAAGCAAAGACGGACTCGAAATGATGTTTGCCACCAACCACATGGCTTCATTCGTATTAACCACTGAATTGTTGGACTTGTTAAAAGCAAGCGCTCCTTCAAGAGTAGTAGCAGTGGCAGCACCTTCGTTCAATAAACTTAACTTCGACGATCTGCAAGGTGAAAAGAAATTTTCTGCTCTTACATTATTCGGTGCTTCCAAGATGGCAAACCTGCTCTTCACTTATGCGCTCGCCCGCAAGGTACAAGGCACAGGCGTAACCACTACGGTGTTGCATCCGGGCGCTGTAAAATCAGAACTGACAAACGACATGCCTGCCTTTATTAAATTTATTTTCTGGCTTCTTTCCAGCAGCGCCGACAAACCTGCGAAAATGCTTCAACAACTCTCCCTTGCGCCTGAGTTTGCCTCAGCCAACGGAAAGTTTTATAAATTCGATGGCAAAGAATTGAAGCCTTCAGAATATTCTTCCGATAAAACTGTCCAGGATAAATTGTGGCAGGTAAGCGAGGAGCTCTCCAATAGAGTGAACGTTTAAAGTTGGAGGAAACAAGAGGTCCGCTCAGAGTCTCCCGCACCCGAAAATAAAAATTTTAGATTTACCCTGACAAATTTTATTAATATTTTAAGAAAAGAAATAACGTCATTGCGAACAATGGGAGCGATAGCGACCTTTGTGAAGCAATCCGTTAGCTACGAAGCCCATGACACTGTTGCTGCGTAGCTAACGGATTGCTTCGTCATATCGCCTGTCGGCGACATTCCTCGCAATGACGGT
>DATLOZ010000014.1:0-93942 GCA_035535995.1 Cytophagaceae bacterium | reverse complement strand
TACAGTGGTGCCTCGACTTTGAGTCGGGGCACCACTCATTAGTACTTCATTAGTAAAAGAAGTTTATGATAAAAGTAGGAATAGTAGGAAGTGCAGGATACACAGGAGGAGAGCTGATCCGTCTGTTGGTGTTTCATCCGGAAGTAAAAATTATTTTCGCGCATAGCAACAGCAATGCAGGGAACCCTGTTTCACAAGTACACACAGATCTTTTTGGAGTTACCGATCTGAAATTTTCAGAAACACTTTCCAAAGACATCGATGTACTCTTCCTATGCGTGGGTCATGGCGATGCGATCAAATTTATTGACAACAACGCAGACTATTTCAAGGACTCCTCTTTCAGAATTATCGACCTGAGCCAGGATTTCCGTTTGGTAGAAAAAAATAAAACCTATAATTCTGCAGTCAACACACAAGATTTTGTGTACGGCCTTGCAGAGCTTCAGAGAGAGAAGATCAAAAAAGCGAAATACATTGCCAACCCGGGTTGTTTCGCCACTTGTATCCAATTAGGCTTATATCCATTGGCTTCTAAAGGATTGATCAAAGATGAAGTACATATCTCTGGGATCACTGGTTCTACAGGAGCAGGGCAAGGTCTTTCCGCTACTTCGCATTTCAGCTGGAGAAATAATAACTTCTCCATCTACAAAGCCTTTACACATCAACATCTGAAAGAAATTACGCAAAGCCTGAAACAGCTGCAACCCGCGCTGGACAAAGCATTAAACTTCATTCCTTTTCGAGGAGATTTTACTCGCGGTATTTATGCCACGCTCTATACCACATTTGACGGCACGTTGGAAGAAGCGTATAAAATTTATGAAGAGTATTATGCCGGCCATCCGTTCACGCATATTTCTAAAGTAAATCCTGATCTGAAACAAGTGGTAAATACTAACAACACGATCATATACCTGGAAAAGCACGATAATAAACTACTTATTGTGAGTATGAACGACAACTTGCTGAAAGGTGCGTCAGGACAGGCTGTACAAAATATGAACCTAATGTTTGGATTGGAAGAAACTACAGGTTTAAAATTAAAAGCAGCAGCGTTTTAATTCAAAATTCATAACTCAAAATTTAAAATTAATACTATGAAACCATTCGATGTGTACCCACTGATCAACGTAGAGCCGGTAAAAGCAGAAGGATCTTATCTTTGGGATAAGAACGGTATCAAATACCTGGATCTCTACGGCGGCCATGCAGTGATCTCCATCGGACATACACATCCACATTACGTAAAAAGAATTACCGAACAACTGAATAAAATCGCGTTCTATTCCAATTACGTGATCATCTCTCTGCAAGATGAGCTGGCGAAACTTCTTGGAGAGGTTTCCGGAAAACCAGATTACCAACTCTTCCTTTGCAACTCAGGTGCTGAAGCAAATGAAAATGCGTTGAAGCTCGCTTCTTTTCACAACGGAAAGAAAAAAGTGATCGCTTTCAAAAAAGGATTCCACGGCAGAACTTCTCTCGCTGTAGCCGCTACAGACAATCCTTCTATCGTAGCACCTATCAACCAAACCGACAATATTATTTTCCTTCCCTACAACGATGAACAAGCGTTGGAAGAAGCATTCAAACAACACGGCAATGAAATTTCTTCTGTGATCATCGAAGGAATCCAGGGAGTAGGGGGGATCTATGTAGCTTCTGAATCCTTCCTGAAAAAGATCCGCTCGCTCTGTGATCAATACAACGCCGTATACATCGCCGACTCTGTACAATGTGGTTACGGACGAAGTGGTAAGTTCTATTCACACGACTATGCAGGTGTAAATGCTGATATCTATAGCATGGCAAAAGGTATGGGGAATGGATTTCCGATCGGTGGAATTTCTATTGCGCCGCATATCAAACCGAAACATGGTTTACTAGGCACTACCTTCGGGGGAAACCACCTGGCTTGCGCAGCAGGACTAGCCGTGCTGGAAGTGATGAAAGAAGAAAAGCTGATGGAAAACTCTACGTTTGTAGGAAACTACCTTATGGGAGAATTGAAAAAGATCTCCGGCGTAAAAGAAGTACGTGGCCGCGGTTTGATGATCGGTGTAGAACTGGAATTCCCTTGTGCCGATGTACGCAATAACCTGATCTTCGATCATAAAATTTTCACAGGATCTTCTTCTGATAAAAATACAATGCGTCTGCTTTCCGCTCTGAACCTTAAAAAAGAAGAAGCGGATTTCTTCCTGAATGCATTCAAGGAAGTGATGAGTAAGATGCTTGTGAAGTAAGGATCAGGATTTACAGGATTTTAGAATAGACAGATTTTTGATAAAAAGAATAAAGACTTAACTTTATTACTAAATCATACTCTCTTTTTTTAATTTTTTGTAATCATGATATTTGATGAATTGACTTATAAGATAATCGGCTGTGCTATGAAAGTTCATAACACTTTAGGGAATGGTTTTCAGGAAGTGATTTATCAAAGATGTTTGGCTATTGAGTTAGAAAATATAAACATCAAATTTCAAAGAGAAAAGGAACACATAATATTCTACAACGGGATTAATGTAGGAAAGCGAAGAGCAGACTTCGTCGTAGAAGACAAGTTAATGATTGAATTAAAAGCCATTATTAATCTTGAACATGTTCATTTGGCACAAGCTAAAAATTACGTAATTGCATACAACTTCGAAAAAGGATTACTGATTAACTTTGGAAGTTTAGGATTGCAATATAAACTAGTATTTAATCCAAGATATAAATCGGATAAGATGGAAGAATCTAAACACTTTTGATTCTAAAATTCTAATTCTGCTAATTCTAAAATTCTATAAATTCTGATCCAACGATGAGAAATTTTACAACCGTAAAAGACGTAACCGATCTAAACGCTTTTATTAAAGAGGCTTTAGAGATCAAAAAAAATCCTTACGCGCACAAAACGCTTGGCACCAACAAAACACTGGGTTTGATCTTTCTTAATCCAAGTCTTCGTACACGCCTGAGTACCCAGAAAGCCGCGCTGAACCTGGGCATGAACGTAATGGTCATGAACATGGACAAAGAGGGTTGGGCGCTGGAAACGGAAGATGGTATTGTGATGAATCAAAATACAGTAGAGCACATCAAAGAAGCTGCAGCGGTGATGGGCCAGTACTGTGATATCATTGGCGTTCGTTCCTTCCCAAAACTAATCGACCGCGATGATGATTATTCGGGAGATTTCTTTAAAAAATTTATCAAATATTCCGGCGTACCGATCATCAGTTTGGAAAGTTCTAAACTTCACCCATTACAATCTTTCGCCGATGTACTTACAATAGAAGAAACTAAAAAAACGGCACGTCCCAAAGTTGTACTGACTTGGGCGCCGCATATCAAAGCATTGCCACAAGCTGTGCCAAACTCGTTTGCAGAATGGATGAACGCTTACGATGTGGATTTCACCATCACTCATCCCAAAGGATACGAACTGGCCAAAGAATTCAGTGGTAAAGCAAAGATCGAATACAACCAGGACAAAGCCCTGGAAGGTGCGGATTATATCTATGTAAAAAACTGGTCGTCTTATGAAGATTACGGGAAAGTTCTTTCCATGGACAGCCACTGGATGATCACCAATGAAAAATTGAAGGTCACTAACAATGCGAAAGTAATGCACTGCTTACCGGTACGTCGTGGCATTGAGCTTGCGGACGAAATTTTGGATGGTCCGAACTCGCTGGTTGTGCAGGAGGCAGGAAATCGTTTGTGGAGTGCGCAAGCGGTGCTCAAAAGAATTCTGGAATCAAACTTCTAATAATAACACGAAGCATAAAGACACGAAGAACTTTGTGCCTTCGTGTCTTTGTGTTTTAATTCAAAATGGAAAAACTATACGTAATCAAGATCGGTGGCAACATCATTGACAATGAGGAAGCACTTAGCAAGTTTCTCAATGACTATGCTTCTCTTCAAGCCAAAAAAATTCTTATTCACGGCGGAGGAAAGGTAGCTACCGACATCAGCGCAGGCCTGGGCATCGAAGCAAAAATGGTAGACGGTAGAAGAATTACCGATGCGGAAACCTTGAAGATCGTAACCATGGTATACGGCGGACTTATCAATAAAAGAGTAGTAGCTGCGCTGCAGGCCAGAAACTGTAATGCAATCGGTCTTACCGGCGCCGATGCCAATATTATCAAATCCTCCAAACGTCCTGTAAAAAATGGTATTGATTATGGCTTCGTGGGCGATGTAGAAAATGTAGAAGCACAAACCCTTGCAACCCTTATCAACGCTGGTCTGTATCCTATCATTGCTCCTCTCTCTCACGACGGACAAGGCAATATGCTTAACGTAAATGCAGATACAATGGCTTCCGTTACATCAGTAGCTTTGTCTAAAATATTTGAAGTACACTTGATCTATTGTTTTGAATTAAAAGGAGTACTCGAAAATTTTGAAGATAAAAATTCCGTGATTGCAGAGATCACACCTTCCAAATATTTGGACCTCAAAGAAAAAGGAATTATTTCCAAAGGGATGATTCCCAAGCTGGATAACTCTTTTGACGCCATCCAGGCGGGTGTGACTACGGTAAGAATTTGTCATGCAGACGATCTGAAAAAGATCATCAATGAACAAGCCGTGCAAGGAACAGTATTAAAAAAATAATAATCTCTACTTTTTTATTACTTCCCCGCTTTTTTTCTGGAAAAAGTGAAATTTAAAGTGTATTTTGGACAATATTTTGAAACTTAAATCGTTCATCATTCGTAGTCCATTAGTACTGTTGAAATTCACAAACTGATTCATGAAGCATACAAAAATTTTATTGCTGACTTGCTTAGTCTTTCTGGTATTTGCCTGTAAACACGAAAAAACTCATATGTTGCCAACATATGATGTTACCGTCTACCAGCCTCAAAGCGTTACTAAAACCAATTCGCTTCCCACTTTTGCCCACTATATGCCTTGGTTTGGCAGCAAGGAATATTCAGGAAGCTGGACTCACTGGGGAAATAATGCAGACAATTTTGTGAGTCCGGGCAAACGTGATATTCCGATGGTCTATTATCCTCTCATCGATTTGTATGATAGTAATGATCCTGCTTATATGGAATACGCTCTTTTATGTATGAAACTAAGTGGCATCGATGGAATTTTTATCGATTATTATTCAGAAATGCAGTTATATGATTATCCTTTTGATTTTAAAAGAACTACCGCTGCCATGGACATGGCAGATAAGGTAGGTTTAAAATATGCAGTGGTATATGAAGACAATATACTTACCGCTGTCTATAACGCAGACCAGGGGGTTCACCCTTTAACTTATTATTTAACAAACAATGTAAATTATTTGAAGAAAAATATTTTCAACAGATCTAACTATCTTATGGTAAATGGAAAACCATTGTTTATGATCTTTGGTCCTTCTGCCAATCTTACCGGTACTCAATGGCGCTCGGTGATCCAACAAGATGTTTCTTTTGTATCAGTATTCTGGAAACCGCAGGATGCTGTTTTCAAAGCTTCGGTAGATGGAACAATGGCATGGACTGGTCAATCTTCCGCTACAAACTATGAACTGGATCAATGCCTTGCTAATTATAGTCTTTGTATTGCCGGAGCTATGCCAGGTTTTGAAACTGTCCCCAGCACTAGTAATAATGCAGATCCACGGAATGGCGACAACTTTAGAGAAGCTTTGAATTATGCGAAAACAAAAAATCCTACACTCTTACAAATTCCTACCTGGAATGACTGGGGCGAAGGCACAAACATTGAACCTTCTGTAGAGCTTGGCTACCAGCGCCTGCAGATCGTGCAACAATTTCTTGGAGTGCAATACACCACAGATGATTTGGCTCTTTGCGTACAACTTTATCAGAAACGAAAACAATACAAGGGAAAGCAATATGAAAACCAGGTACTGGATCAGGTGTTTTATTATATTGTTTCACTGCAAATGGACAAGGCGCGTTCGCTTATAGCAACGATATAGTCTTTACAAAAAAAAGAAAATGGCCTGCTTCAAAAATTGATTTGAGGCAGGCCATTTTTTTTACTCCAATCTATTTCATGTTTTGTTCTTCCAGCATCGCTATTTTTTTGAGACGGACAATATGCCTCGGAGCATTGCTAAAGCGGGCTTTCAGAAAGGCAATGACAATCTCCTTGGCTAATTCTATCCCAATAATTCTTTGTCCAAAACATAACACATTCACATCATCGTGCTCCACTGATTGATGCGCGGAATACGTATCGTGGCATACGCCTGCACGAATCCCTTTGAATTTATTGGCGGCGATGCTTACGCCTACCGAACTACCACAGATCAAAATTCCTCTTTCTACTTTACCTTCCAGGAGAGTATGTGCCATCGTTGCAGCATGATCCGGATAATCGCTGGGTGATTCAGTATGAGTACCTAAGTCGAGTACATCGTATCCTGCTTCTATAAGATCTTTAAGTATTATTGTTTTATATGCAAACCCTGCATGATCGGAGGCTATAGCTATTTTCATAGTAGTATAATTGTTTTATAAAAGATAGATAATTTTCGTTAATTATAAATGTTGAGTTATGAATTATGAATGAAAAAATAAATTAGAATTCCCCTTTTAAGTATTAAGATTAATAATGGATGCAAAATACCAGATACCAGATAGTTTAGATAAAAACAACTCTGTTTTTACAAATAAGCTAAAAGACAATGTCATTAAAATACTCTCGCATTTACCCGGTATCTGGCATCCGGCATCTCAAATAAGTATTAATAGTTAAGAGGGTAATTCCAAATAAATTAATTCAACCTTCATAACTCATAATTTAAAATTTGGAGTAGGGTGTTCCGGTGTCTACACGTTTCATTCATATAAGTTCACTTAATAAAAAAAGAACGTATGAAAAAACAGTTGATCCTATGGGCAGCGGCTAGTGCCATTTTGCTCAGTGCTTGCAAAAAAGATAAAGAAGAAGTTTCTCCCAACTATTCCAGCTCTACTTCTGAGCTTACCGCCAGCACGGGAACAAACGGAAACAAAGGAAATTGCACTAATCCACCGCCTCCACCTGAAAAAGTGATTGCCGATCTGGATCAAGACAAAGATGGCAAAATTTCTAAAGCGGAAGCCAAGGGTCCATTGCTCGATAATTTTGATAAGATCGATGCCAACAAGGATGGCTTTATCACGCTGGATGAAATGAAAGCGGCCTGTCCAAAACAACAACCTCTACCTCCTCCCCAATCTACCCAACCTTCAGAAGGAAAGTAAAGTTAGTTTATGTTTGTGATACACCTATGAGAAATTTTCTTATAGGTGTTTTTGTTTTGCAGCTCACTATTTTTTATAACACAGGGAATATAAAATCGAACAAATTATCTCCAGGTAGTAAAGAAATATTTCTTATGCGGGGTCTTATTGTTTTGCTTTTACTTTTATCGGCAGGCAGAGGAGTTGGTATTTCGAAAGGAACAATCTTTTTTTTAGAAATGGTTTTCATAGTCATTCTTAAAATGCTTCTGCAATGTTTAAGTAAACTGCTGAGGTATTATTGCCAAAAGCAACATCAATCCGTAAGTTTAGATTTTCTTTTTTATTGAGTACTCTTCTCAAGCCTCCTCCATACGTTGGTTTAAACATATTCAGGTTCATTTTATCCGGCGAAGGGCTTACCTGCCCTGCTGCGGCGAACACTACAAACCCCCATTTTTCTTTGTACACAAGTGGAGAGCGGTATTCTGCCTGAAATGCTACCAGGTCATTATCGCGGTATCGGCCGGCATAGTAACCCCGCATGATAGAGCTTCCACCAAGCATGCTAAGCTGGCGGAAAGGTGTATGACCTGTATGAAAAGTTCCATATGCCTGTAAAGCCACTACCCCTTTTTTATTACGTAAAGAATAATACTTACGCACATCCAGAATATAACTCTCAAAATTAAAATCGCTTCCCAGGCTCCGGTCGTTGAAGTAAGCAGAAAGCTCAATATAGGCACCGGAGAAAGAATTCAACACAGAGCTTCTGTTGTCCCATATAATGGAAGGCCCCAGGCCCGATACATTGCCGCCGTTTTTACCGTAGATGGTTTGTGAGGTAAAACGGTCGGGGGCTTCAAAACGCACATCAAACAAGCGCACAAAAGAGTATTGAACACCGATAAATAATTTTCGGTATACCCTGCGGAGCAGTCGTTCGGAAATATTGATAGAATAATAAGAAACGGTTTCCTGCGAATCTTTCGGTGACTCGTTTCCTACGCCATAAAAATTTTCAGGGAAACGACTGAAGGTATAATTACCGGTAGAAACGTATTTTTCGCGATCAAAAAATATATGATGATTGATACTTGCCTGAAATTGCTTTTTCAAGGTAAAAGAACCGATCGCCTGTACATAGGAAGTGCGGGTAATGTGATGATGATTGCCAAGCTTAAAGAAGTGTGTAACCATAGCACCTAGTTGAAGGCTGGTTTCCGGAGCACTTGCCAGTACAGGGAAAGCAATGGTTTTTCGTTGATAGCGCCCTGTATCTTTTTTACTGGCAAAAATAGCTACGGTATCTTGTGCCAGGCTAAACAGAGTTATAAGATTCAAAAGAATAATAAAAGAAAGTTTAAGTTTCATACGCAATATTTTTTAATAAATAAAAGGGAATAAAGACCAGGAGCGTGTCATGTAATGAAGATAGCGCGTTCCAAATATGCGTACCATTTCACGCTCTTCCGCTTTGATATTTTTTATACAGAGAAAACCAGCAATGAACATTCCCAGCAATGCCGCCGCGGAAAACCGGATTATAAATACACTTAGAAAACTAATAAGTACGGATGTGTAAACCGGATGACGAAAATACCGGTAGGGGCCGGTTTGTAGAAAACAAAATTCCTCGCACCCATATGGATTTTTAAGAATTATGGTAAGTATTCCCCAAAACGAAAAACCAAGAGAAAGAAAAAAAAATAATTCACCCGCAATGGCAAACTGAGGACAGGAAGGTAAAAAGACGAAATTTAAACTATAAAATATTTCGCTTGTAATAATACCTGTAGCCGTAGCCAACAATGCAAAGGGTAGCCAGTGAGTATAAAAATTCCCCGTGCTTTTTATCCTTGTTTTAAGACCGGGAAAAACCATACTTGCTATGATCCACGCGAGAAAGAAAAACAGCCATGTTGCATTGATCACAGAAAATAAATTTATTTGTTTATTGAATAACATACCGCAAATATCCTGGATAGAAGGGCTGGTAAGCAGGAAAACTGACCGAAACGGAAAAAATAACTACTGAGATGAAATTGCAGAAAGCTTGCTATCTTTAGGCGGATCGGGTTGAGTGGTCATAAGTAAGCTTTCAGTATAAAAAATCTATGCTTCGGTAGTAAAAAATGAGAAGAGCACTCGTTTAGGCTACTTTTGCACTATGAAAAAAAGAGTACAAGATACTGTTCCAAAAACAAGAGTACTTTCTCCGAAGGCACGTTTATGGCTAATCCTGGTGCTTAGTGTGGTTTTGCCGGATCCTTTCAAATCTCCTTTTTCCCTTCGTGCCTACTTGGTAAACGTGGTACTGTATTTTTCATTTACAATCCTGGGATGGTCTATTGTCGGTTTTTTTGTAAAACGTTTGCGCCTGCGTTATTCGGCGCCTCAGGAGCAATTGAAACGTTCGGTATTACAATTTATGTTTATCGTATTGTTCACGGCTTTCTTTAGTATCCTCGTAGCTATTGTGGTAAAAATGATCTTTAACAATACAACCCACTTTTCCTGGACGGATTATGTAGCACATTTTAAATCGATGTTTATACTTGTTGTTTGCACATCGGTAATTTTTGAAGTGCTTTATTCCTTTAAGCGATGGGATCATGCGCACCGCGAAGCAGAATTGCTGCGGGGAGAGAATGCTATCGCTCAACTGGAGACCCTGAAAACACAGGTGAATCCGCATTTTCTATTCAATAGCCTGAATACACTTAGCGCAAGCATTTCAGAAAATCCTGCTTTAGCAGAAACATTTGTAGAAAAACTTTCTGATTTTTATCGTTACGTGCTTGATACGCAACATAAAAATATGGTAAGTCTTGCTACCGAGCTGCAGTTTGTAAAGGCTTATGTTTTCTTACAAAATATTCGTTTCGGGCAAGCGCTGGAAGTAGTGATGGAAGAACGATCATCAACAGAAGAAGTTTTTATTCCGCCTCTTGTATTACAAATGCTGCTGGAAAATGCGATCAAACACAACAGTCTTTCGCAAACAAGACCTTTGATAGTAAAACTGACAATCAAAGAAGACGAGGTCGTGGTTCAAAATAAGATTTATAAAAAAATAACCCCGGAACCTTCTACTGGCTTAGGCTTACAAAACATTCGCAAACGGGTAGAGTTTCTGTCGGGGAAAACTGTGAAAGTGCAACATACAGAAGAAGAATTTATTGTGATCATACCACTTGTAACACCTGAAAAAATATGAATGTATTGATCGTTGAAGATGAAATACCCGCAGCGCAGCGTTTATCAAAGATGATGCTGACCGCCGATCCTGGGATTAATATCCTGGCAGTGGTAGAGAGTATTGAACAAAGCATAGGTTGGCTGAAAAAAAATCCCGCTCCGGATTTAATTATGATGGACATCCATCTTGCCGATGGTTCAAGTTTTGAGATCTTTCACCAGGTACAGATCACTTGCCCTGTTATTTTCACTACAGCTTACAATGAATATGCGCTGAAGGCATTTGAAGTAAATAGCATTGATTATCTTTTGAAACCCATAAAGACTGAGCACCTGGATCGGGCACTTGGTAAATTTAAAAAATTTAAAGGTACTTCTCAGGAAGGTTCTTTGCAAGATCTGATCAGAATGCTACACCCGGCTACTGCATATAAGACACGTTTCCTGGTTCATTTTTCGGATAAATTAATTTCGGTGGAAGAACAGGAAGTGGCGTATTTTCATTCAGAAGAAAAAATAGTCTTCCTGGTTACTGGCGAAGGCAAGCGCTATGTGATCGACTCTACATTGGAAGAACTGGAAAAGGTGGTGAACCCAAAAGAATTTTTTCGTCTTAACCGCCAATTTATAGCACGCTTAAATTCGATCACCGATATTTTCAATCATTTTAACGGAAAGTTAAAAATCAAACTGGCGCCTGCTGTCACGGAAGAAATTTACGTTAGCAGGGAGCGTGCTCCCAGGTTTCGTTCATGGTTGGACGGAGAATGAACCGTTCAAATTAAATGCCTGTAAACATCAGTTCTCTTTTTCTGAGAAGTATAATAGAAAGTGTATTTCATCTGTGCTATGATTCGGTTCCAGCCGGAGAAAATGTTTTTTAGGGTCGAAAAATTTTCCCAAGATTTCAAGCCGGTCTTTCTCCGGCTCACTAGGGTTGCGAAAGGCGGCAAGCTTAAAGCGATCAAACTCAGTATTATTTTCTTTGCTCAATATTTTGATAGTAGCGCCAAGATTACTTTCCAGGTTTCCCAGGATAAGCGCACCGGTTATTGCAATGGACCTGGCAGAAGTGTAATCGTATAGTTCGTATTTGCCTGCATCTGTGATTCTGAGCGGCTCAGGCATAAATGTTGGTTCTATCATAAAGAAAGTTAAAACGATAAAGTTATATTAAAACGCATCTACATATAATCTCATATAATCCGGCAGATCAGGCGGGCGTTGGGCAGAAATAATATGCCGGTCGGCGATGGCCGGTACGTCTATCCACACAGAACCAGCATTGATCATATCGTCTTTGATACCAGGAGTGCTTGTGACCTTGAAACCTTTTAGGATTCCCGCAGAGATCAGTACCCAGCCAGCATGGCAAATATGTCCGATCGGTTTCTGCGCCTGATGTGCGTGGCGTACAATTTCCAACACTTTGGGAAACCTGCGAATTTTATCCGGAGCCCATCCACCTGGCACGAGCAAGCCGTCGTAGTCAGACGGATCCACTTCATCCCAGCTCAGCTCTGCTAAGGCAGGCACACCGTATTTGCCAATATATTTTTCTCCTTTTGTTTCTCCCGCCAATACAACTATAGCGCCTTCTTCGCGACAGCGGTAAATGGGATACCACAATTCAAGGTCTTCAAATTCGTGGTGCACGAACGAAAGGATTTTTTTGTCTTTTAATTTCATAGTGAATGTTTGTTATTCTATACAACATAGGATGCCAGATTCCGGATACCAGATAAAAATAAAATAGAAGATATATAATACGAATGTACAGAATGAGCGTTTTAAACTAAAACAAAGTATTCTAGAATAGGTTTTAAACCAGAGTGGAAAATGTAACAATTATCTGGCATCCGGAATCTGGGATCCGGTATCTTCTTTCTCCACACTCTATTTTTTAATCTGGCAAAGACGTGTAACTTTGTAATACTGATTATTATGGCAGAAAATACATACAAAAAGCCTAAAAACACCCCCGAGAAAAAAAACAGAAGGAAGGGAGAACCGGTAGAGGAAGTTAAAGAGCCTAGAAAACCGCTTTTCAGCATTCGATTTGTGAAGGATAGAAGATTCCAGCTAGTAGCAGGATTCTTCGTGCTGATCTTTTCGCTCTGCATGACGCTCTCTTTCGTGTCTTACCTTTTCACAGGCACTGAAGACCAAAGCGTGGTAGAAGCCTTTTTCGGCACCACCATCCTTGATTCAGGAAAAGAGGCACAAAACATGTTGGGACTCACCGGCGCTATCCTGGCCTATTTCTTTATTTTCAAATGGTTTGGTCTTGCCTCGTTTTTATTTATTCCAATCGTATTCCTCTTCGGTTTCCGCATTGTCTTTGAAAGAGACTTGATCAACCTGCCGGTCACAATTAAAACAAATGCTTTTTTTATTCTCTGGACTAGTTTTGCACTTGGTTATATCGTACTAAAAACAGAAGGCGAAGCCAACCTGTCTTTCCTAAGCGGAGGCGTTGGATACGTAATGGCAGAGTTCTCAGACGCACTTATCGGCTGGGCCACGCCTTTACTGATCATCCTGTTGGGAATCGCTTTTGTGATCTTTTTCTTCAACATCACCACCTTCAACATTACTCCTGACGTAAAGGATGCCGAAACTATTCTTCCAAAAGGTAGAAAGGTGCCGGTGCTTGCAGAAGAAGAGGAAACAGAAGAAACAGAAGAGGAAGAAACTACAGAAGAGGAAGAAGAAGAGGAGGAAGAACAAGAAGAAGAGGCTGAAGATGCAACCCAGGAATGGGAAGTAAAAGTAGTTGACAAGGAAAATAAAAAACCAGTTAAAAAAGATCTGGAACTGGTGATCGAAGAAATGCCGGAAGAAGAATTGATCACGGTAGCCAAAACACCAGAGCCGGTTTCGGATGTAAATACAATTGTGGTAGACGATAAATTCGTAGAGCCCAACGAAGAAGATATTGAAAAGAATTTTGAAGGCCCACTGGAAAACTACGATCCTACACTCGATCTTCCGCACTACAAATATCCTACACTCGATCTGCTCAACGAATACGATGTGGGTAAAACAGCTACAGTAACCAAAGAAGAACTTGAAGCAAACAAAGACCGGATCGTAGACACGCTTAAAAATTACAGCATTGGCATCTCCAGCATCAAAGCTACGATTGGTCCTACCGTTACGCTTTACGAAATCGTACCCGATGCAGGTGTACGGATCTCGAAGATCAAAAGCCTGGAAGACGATATTGCGCTAAGTCTTTCTGCGCTTGGCATCCGTATCATTGCGCCAATGCCTGGAAAAGGAACGATCGGGATTGAAGTACCTAATAAAAATAAAGAAATGGTGAGTGCACGTTCGGTGTTCTCTACCGAAAAATTCATTTCTTCCGACCGCGATCTTCCAGTAGTATTTGGAAAAACAATCTCCAACGAGATCTTCATCATCGACCTGGCAAAAATGCCTCACTTGCTCATGGCAGGTGCCACAGGAATGGGAAAATCAGTCGGCTTGAATATTTTGCTTGCTTCTTTATTATATAAGAAACATCCTTCCCAATTAAAGTTTGTACTCGTAGACCCGAAGAAAGTTGAACTTTCTATATACAATACGATCGAGCGCCACTTCCTGGCCAAATTGCCGGATACAGAAGAAGCTATCATTACCGATACAAAAAAAGTGGTGCATACGCTCAACTCGCTTTGCGTAGAAATGGATGCCCGCTACGATCTGTTGAAGGAAGCAGGTTGCAGAAATTTAAAAGAGTATAATAAAAAATTTATTGAGCGTAGGCTGAATCCCAACAACGGCCACCGCTTCATGCCCTACATCGTACTCGTGATCGACGAGTTGGCAGACTTGATGATGACTGCAGGCAAGGAAGTGGAAACACCGATCGCCCGTCTTGCCCAACTGGCGCGTGCTATCGGCATTCACCTTGTAGTGGCTACCCAGCGTCCTTCTGTAAACGTGATCACCGGTATCATCAAAGCAAACTTCCCGGCGCGTTTATCATTTAAAGTAACTTCCAAAATAGATTCCCGCACCATTCTCGACGCCAGCGGCGCGGAGCAACTCATTGGTCAGGGAGATATGCTTTTTTCTCAAGGCTCTGATGTGATCCGTCTTCAATGTGCATTTGTAGACACGCCGGAAGTAGATCGTATCTGCGAATTTATCGGCGGACAAAAAGGTTATTCCACCGCTTACCATCTGCCAGAGTTCAGCGATGCAGATATGGAAGACAATCAGAAAAGCGAAGACTTTAATTTTGCAGACCGCGACAAACTATTTGACGATGCAGCGCGTTTAATTGTGAGTACTCAGCAAGGAAGTACCTCTCTCATTCAACGAAGAATGAAGCTGGGATACAACCGCGCAGGAAGGCTCATCGACCAGCTGGAAGCAGCGGGCATTGTAGGGCCTTTCGAAGGAAGCAAAGCCAGAGAAGTGCTGGTGAAAGATGAAATGAGTTTGGAACAGTTATTGTCTGAGTTGGCAAGGAGCTGATAAAACGTCAAAGTAAGAATCAGGTAAGTTTCTAAGAGTTATCTCCCAATTATTCATATCCTCGTTTTTTATCTTTGCGTATACTGTATCTGTCTATAAATTAAAACATTATAATATAAAAAATACAAATGAAAAGGGTAATAATTCAAATGGTTTGTTTGATTATGATAGGATTCGCTGCAAAGGCGCAGAACGATCCTAAGGCACAGACCATTCTGGACGCGATGAGTAAGAAATATAAAGACATGTCTTCGTTCAAAGCAAAGTTCAGTTTTACATTGGAAAATGCTCAGGCAAATGTAAAAGAAACATCTGAAGGCGACATCGAGGTGAAAGGCGCCAAATTTCACCTGAAAATGGGAAACCAGGAAATCTACAACAACGGAACTACAGTATGGACTTATATGAAAGGAGAAAATGAAGTAAATATCTCCAACTATGAGCCGGAAGAAAACGAAGTAACGCCAACTAAAATTTATACGCTGTACAAACAAGGCTACAAGTACCATGTACTCGAAGAGAAAAAATACAATGGCGTAGCATACGATGTAGTGGAGCTCAATCCGGAAGACATCAAAAAAAGCAAATTCTTTAAAATTAAGATCGAAGTAAATAAAACAGATAAAAGTGTACGCAGCTGGAAGATCTATGAAAAGAATGGCAGCGTTTATACTTACATGATCAAATCTTTTACGCCTAATCTAAAACTGGAAGACACCTATTTTAATTTTGATAAATCAAAATACGCAGGTGTTGAAGTCGAAGATCTTCGATAATGAATAAACAAGAATTAGTAAGTCTGATCCGGCAAAAGAAGTCTTACCTCTGCGTAGGGCTTGACACCGACATCAAAAAGATCCCTTCTTTTTTACTGAAAGAAAAAGATCCTGTTTTTGAATTCAACAAAAGGATCATCGACGCTACGCATCACTATGCGGTGGCGTACAAACCAAACATAGCCTTCTATGAGGCGCTTGGCGCGCGGGGTTGGGAGAGTTTGGAAAAAACACTGGCTTATATTCCCAAAGATATTTTTACCATTGCCGATGCCAAGCGAGGTGATATAGGCAATACATCCGGTCTCTATGCGCGTGCGTTCTTCGAAAACATGAATTTCGACTCGATCACCGTGGCGCCTTATATGGGCGAAGATTCTGTAAGTCCTTTTCTTGAATTTAAAGACAAATGGGCAATCATTCTGGCCCTCACGTCCAATGCTGGAAGCAGAGATTTCCAAATATTGAAGACGGGTGAAGACCAGGAAGAATTATTTATTAAAGTACTGAAAGCCGCACGTCAGTGGGGAAACGATTCCAACATCATGTTTGTGGTAGGCGCTACCAAAGCAGAACTGTTTGCCACCATTCGTAAATATGCACCTGATCATTTTTTATTAGTACCGGGTGTAGGCGCGCAAGGCGGTGACCTTGGAGCTGTGTCGCAATACGGTATGAACAAAGACTGTGGTTTGTTAGTTAATTCATCTCGCGCTATTATTTATGCGTCTTCAGACGAATCATTTGCTCAAGCAGCCGCAAAAGAAGCCAAGAAGGTGCAGCAAGAGATGGAAGGATATCTGGAAAAATATGTCTGAACCAGGATTCGCAGAATTTAAGAATTAGCAAGATTTTTTTGCCGTTGTATGTGTCTTTGCAGCTTGATGAAGCAGCAAATGCATAACGACCAGATTTTTTAGAATAACTTTTTAAACTTTTAACTCTATACTTTTAATTTTTTCTTTTCATGAACGAATATTTCCTGCACTTCATCTGGGAGCATCAGTACTTCCATAAACAAGATTTGAAAAACAGTCAAGGCGAATCACTCACTGTTTTACATCCCGGCTATCGCAATACCGATCAGGGGCCCGATTTCTCGCATGCACGCTTGCTCATGCAACAGATAGAATGGCATGGCAATATCGAGATCCATTTGAAAGCTTCTGACTGGCATCTTCACAAACATAACGGTGACAAAAATTACGATACAATTTTACTTCACGTAGTATGGGAAAACGATTGCCAGATCAAAAGAGAAGATGAAACGATCATTCCGGTACTGGAGCTGAAAGGCCGCGTTGACCTGGATTTTATCGATAAATACAGAACTTTTATCAATTCTGGGATCCAGCTTCCTTGCCAATATTATTTAAAAGAAATTGATCCGGTATATGTCAACGAAATGTTTGTGCGTGTACTTGATGAACGCCTGGAAAGAAAAGGAAAAGAAGTACTAAACCTTTATGAAAAAAATCAGCACGACTGGGAAGAAACTTTTTGGCAGGTCTTTGTAGGGAATTTTGGATTCAAGATTAATAACGAAGCCTTTGCGATGCTTGGAAGAATTCTTCCTTTTAAAATTCTATTAAAACATTCAAACAATCAAAAACAGCTGGAGGCCTTGCTCTTCGGGCAGTCTGGTTTGCTGGAGGATGCGCCGGAAGAGGCTTATGTAATTGAATTGAAAAAAGAATATAAATTTCTTGCCCATAAATATTCGCTTGAGCAAACAAAGATGAGCAGCCATTGGTGGAAATTTCTTCGCACACGTCCGTATAATTTTCCTACCATCCGCCTGGCACAGCTAGCTGCGCTGTTGCAACAATGCGATTTACTCATAAATATTATTTACCGGAAAGACGATCTGAAAGAGTATCTGAGTTCACTTCAGGCAAAAGTCTCGCTGTATTGGCAGGAGCATTATCACTTCGGAGAAAAAATAAAAGGTGAAGTACCTAACTTTTCGGAGACCGCTGCTTACAATATTATTCTCAATGTAGTGATCCCTTTCAAGATCGCACGCTACCTGGCGGGGATCAGTGAACAATATCCGGAAGAAGTATATACGTTGCTCAGAAAGATTCCGTCTGAAGTCAACAAGCTTACCAAACAATGGAAAACTACTGGAGTTCCGTTGCAGAATGCCTTTGATTCGCAGGCCAGTATCGAACTTTATAATCAATACTGCTTAAAAAGAAAATGCCTATATTGCAGCATAGGCAATCGTATTATTAAAAACTAAAATCGTTATTCATTTATAATTTATCAATGTTAAAATTCCAAAGAACGATCTCCAAATTCCAATAAAGATTATCTTGAGCTTGATTTGGAATTTGTTTTTTGAAATTAAAAACGCGATTGTAACTGGATACTAATTAAAACTAAAAATGCAATTATTCCTGCAGCTCCTTCAGCTACCGGTGCTGGTTTTTCTCATTCAATATGTGCGCAAAAAGCATTCGGATCCTTTATTTACCAATACTTATTATTTTCTTGTTTCGTATAAAGTAACAGCGGGTTTTTTTATTACTATTATCTACTTCTATTATTATATCTGGGGCGACACACTATTATATGCGAGTGATCTGGCTCTCTTGAGCGATGCGTTTTATTACAATGTGGAGGATTATATTGATCTTGTATTGTATAACCAATTGCCTGGAGGATATGAAAATTACATGGCAACCTTCAGCGATTTGCGCGCTTACCTTTTTGTAAGGCTAGTGAGCCCGCTTTATCTTTTAACAGGAAGTAATTACTGGATACTGGTGATCTATCTGACTTTATTTTCCTTCGCAGGTTTCTGGAAATTATCAGATGTGCTAATCCGTTTTTATAAGTTGAATCCTTTGGCAGTTATGATCTCCTTCTTTTTGATGCCTTCAGTAGTTTTTTGGAGCTCAGGTGTCATGAAGGAAAGTCTGATCATGGGCATACTTACGTTTATCGTGAGCTTTGTATTGGAATTTGTAAATACGAGAAAAATAAAAATAGTTTCCTTAATTCTGTTACCCATTTTTTTATTCTTATTGCTACAGCTCAAATTTTATTGCTTTGCTATACTGGTCGCTGTTTTATTTCCTTATGCAATTGCAAAATGCTGGTCTCCTTTTTCAGGAAATACAGGAAGGATCATTTGGCTATTGATTTGTATTGTCGTAGGAGGAATGTTGGTTTCTTTTTCCCATCCATTATTGCACATTGATATTATAAGCGAGTCACTTTACTATAATTATCTCGCTACGCTCCAATTGTCTTACGGAAAAAATCTGTTTCTTTTTGAAGGCTTGTCCACCGAGGTTTCCAGCTTTATTCCATACATCCCCAAAGCGCTTTCTTTTGGGCTATTCGGTCCGTTTTTGTGGCAATGCAAAAAGCTCATTTCGCTTGCAAGCGGAATAGAAAATACGATCATTCTTACATTCTTTGCAGCGTTTATAATAAACGTTCTTAAGAATAGAAAAAAAATAAAGATCGGCATCGAAGAAGTAAGCCTCATTTTGTATGTCACAGTACTGGCTTTATGTATGACCTTTGCTTCGCCCAACTGGGGTTCGCTGGTGCGTTATAAAGTAGTGTATATGCCTTTTTTTATATTGCTTCTTTTAAATTATAATCCCTTGCTCCTTCAGTGGACAGAACGCTCAACCTTATTGAAACGCCTGAGTAAAAAAGAATAGATCTTTTCCCAGTCCACAAAAAATATATATACCCACCACCATGGATTCAATGGATAACCGATGCCCATTACTACCAGGGTGCCTGTATGGAAGCAGATCCCTGCCAACAACCAAAGCCAGGAATAACGCGGGAAAAAGAGTATCAATACAAAAGTCACTTGAAACACTAAAGTAAACACGCTTATAAAAACACAAAGCAAATCGTTTTGTGCAATCAAGTCCGACCAATGAGTAGGATGCAGTGATAAATATCCTTTTAGGGTATTCGCTTCCATCCAGGAAAATTTTGAGATCAACAATTTTTCCAATCCACTCAAAAAATAAATCATCACAATTGTAAAGCGGATCAATTGCAATGACCAGGAATTAAAATGATCGCCATTTTTCTTTTGCTCGTCAAATAGAAAAGGAAGCAATAAAAATGCATAGGTGAATGTAGCATAGCTATGGTCAAGTTTTTCAAAACTAAAAACCCAACATTGTACAAGAAAAAAAATGCAAAGGCTAAACGCTGAAAAAAGAACGATCCTGATTCGAAGAAGTATAAGAATATTGATCAAAAGCCAACAACAAGCCAGTATCCAAACAACTATTTCATTTGGAAAAGGAATATGCAACAATCGAAGCCAGAGGATAGGTTTGTAGAATATGCTTATAGGCTGCAGTACAAGCAGGTCGTGGCAAAGCTCATAGGAGAGAAAGATCAAATAGGAAAAGAATAACCAGCGGAGTGTATTTATGTTGAAGGAAGAAGTAGAAGCATACCAAAAGCGATCAAACTTTTCGCGAAAGTGTATGCGTAGCTTATAAAATAAGGACATCGCTATCAGCACATAATAAACAAGCGTTGCGCGTAGTACTACCTGGTCGGCTTTGCTGAGAAAGAAAGACAGGTCAAAACGATGTTTTTCAATTTCGAAACGGGGGTATAAAGTATTTAAAAGGAATTTTGTAAAAATATCAGCACCTCCTTCGTAAGCTTTTTGGATCGCTTCGCGGAGGTACAGCCAATGAAAGAGCAGCCCGCAGAGCGGGAGAAGAAGCAGGACGCAGTAAAACAATGATTTCTTCTTATTCATCGAGCGAACGTATGTACATATAAAGTATCGGTTTTGCCGTTGTCTTGCTTCACTAGGTGCAGCAGTTCTACGGCAGAAGTCTGCTGATCGCTGAGCTGTAGAAGTTTTTTTGAAAATAGTTCCGCTTCATTGCGGTAGAAATAATTCCGGCACAAATAATAAAAGGTATTCGGGTTTATGCCAATTCTTTCTGGATGCAAAAGATTTTTATTTCCTGTCGCATCAAGCTGGTAGATTACAAATTTTTCCGTTTGTACGGATCGCGTAATTGGCTCGGCAAACATTCCGAAGCGCATGAAAGGAAAAATATCCGTGATCAATACAAACGGCACCAGCAGCCCGGCACAAAGGATTATTGTCATAATATTTTTTTTATTCCTGTTCATTTCAATAAATTCGTAAACTATGAAGCACTTCAAACGGATAGAACTATTAAAGATACTAATAGTTGCGGTAAAAACATTTTTTGTGCTATTCTTCTTGTGTATACTGTTAATTCTTTTTGTTCAGATTTTTTATTCCTACGAAAGGATCTGTTTTCAGTTGCTTTCCTTTTATGGAAAAACGGAAAAACTGGAAATTTTCAAAACTCTATACCTGACACCAAAGCGGCATGAGATTCTTAAATCCATTGTAGTAATAGCAGGTTGTTTTCTAATATTCATCCTTTTTAAATTAAATAAAATTGCGTTGGAAGTTGCCCGTCATTTTTTTTATTTTTTGCGATCATTAATTTTTTTTATCGTTGATCTTACAAAAGACTTTCGTTTACTATCAGGCACACTAAAATGGTTCACTGTCGCAATGCTTTTATTATTGGGCGGGTTAAAATATTTTTTTATCGACCGCTACTATTTTCATATTGATGAAATTTTTTCTTATCTGTTTTTTGTAAAAAAAGGTTTCTGGGTGATTGTAAGCTACTATCCCGGGCCAAACAATCATATACTATATTCACTGCTCGTTTACTTTCTCCAGCCATTCTTCTCAGATCCTTATTACCTAATGAAGGTACCTACACTACTGTTAAGCTTAGTGGCTTCTACCGTGTTTTTTCTTTTCCTGCTCCGTTATACAAATTTTCATCTCGCCTTGCTTTGCACATTCCTGTTTTCCTGCGCTCCGCGGTTTTTCTATTATTCGCTGTTTGGCCGTGGATATGTACTAATGACGTTGTTTGTAGTGCTTTCATTTTTTATGGTTTTAAAGATCCTGGAAGGGAACCATAAAAAGTATCCATGGCATATGTATACCGTCTTTAGCATTTTTGGTTTTTATTCGATGATCATTTATGTATACCCCTACATTTCTTTTTCTATGGCAATTTTAGCTTGGGGCATTTATTGCAAAAACTGGAAATTTCTAAAACGGTTTTTCTATTACAATGTCCTGGTCTTCGTTTCGGTGCTTACACTTTATACGCCATTGCTGCTCATTAGCGGCCTATCTTCTTTGATTAGCAATCCATGGATCATCCGTTTGCCATGGCATGAGTTTATTCAAAATTTTCCTTCGTTGATAGAAGGGATATTCGGCTATATTCTTAGCCTCGAACAAGGGGCATTCTGGGTAGGATTATTGCTCTTGCTTAGCGCTACATTTATACTAATACAAAAACAACAATATTCTTGGTTGCTGTTAATTGCTTCCATGTTCGTCTCACCTTTGTTAGTATTGCTGGTGCAGCGTGTACAGCCTTTCGACCGGGTGTGGACATACCTGATCTTTCCGCTTAGTCTTTGTTTATGGCAGGTCCTTGATTTTATTTTTTCATCGATCCGTTCTGCGTTGCTCAAAAATATAATCTTGCTCTCACTTTGTGCAATGACAATCGTATCGGCCTTTTTTTATTTTTATGAAGATACCCGATACGGCCACCAGATCTACGACGAAGTAGGAAGGATTTGTAAATACGTAGTGAAAGAAAATAGCGGAGAGGTATTTACAAACGAAGACGTCTACAATATATACCTCCGCTACGAAGCCTCCAGAGCAGGCAGAACGTTGGTACCGGAAATGTCTATGGAAACCGCCGACAAACAATTTTCTTATGTATTACTAACACCATATTCGTCTTTTCCTGTTTCATTGGACAGAAAAAGATATATGCTGAAAGAGCAAAATGAATATATCAGAGTATACAAGATCAAGGAATGAACCTGGTTTAAAAATAAAGAATTATGGAGTTCCCTCTTGAATATTAATACTTATTTGAGATACCAGATGCCAGATACCGGATAAATGCGAGAGTAATTTAATGACATTGTCTTTTAGTTTATTTGTAAAACAGGAGTGTTTTTATCTAAACTATCTGGTATCTGGTATCTTGCATCAATTATTAATCTTATACTTAAAAGGGGAATTCTAAAGAATTATATTTTGTATATTAAACAGGAAAATATTTTACTTTTCTTGAAGAAATTTAAATTTCGAAAATTATTTAATTCTGAAATCCTGATATGAAGTACGTAAACTATAAAGTAGAAAACCGGATTGGTTATATCACGCTCAACAGACCGGAGAAGCGCAATGCGCTGAATCATCATTTCGTAACGGATCTGAAAAAAGCATTCATGGAAGCAGAAGCAGATCCTGCAGTAAAAGTAGTAGTGCTAAAAGCAGAAGGAGATTCTTTTTGCGCAGGCGCGGATCTTGAGTATTTACAGTCTTTGCAAAAATATACGTTCGAAGAAAATCTCAAAGATTCCACACACCTGATGGAGCTTTTTAAAATTGTATATCAGCTGAAAAAAATCGTCATTGCCCAAGTACAGGGACACGCGCTGGCAGGAGGTTGTGGCTTGGTATCGGTTTGTGATTTTTCATTCAGCGTACCGGATGCCAATTATGGTTACACAGAATCGCGGATCGGTTTTGTACCTGCCATTGTGATGGTTTTTTTATTGCGAAAAATAGGAGAGGGAAGAGCCAAAGAATTACTTCTCACCGGAACGCCTATCACCGCCAAAGACGCGCAGGATTTCGGGATCGTCAATTGGATCGTAAAAGAAGAAGAGTTGGAAAATGCAGTACAGGAATTTGCGCAAAAACTCTGTGTAAATAATTCAGGTACTTCCATGGAACTCACCAAGCAAATGATCGGCGAGGTACAATCCATGCCGCTGGAAGAAGCGCTGCGCTATGCCTGCAAGAAAAACGCAGAAGCAAGAGACTCGGAAGATTGTAAGAAAGGAATTGAAGCGTTCCTCAGTAAACAGAAACTACAGTGGTAAACAGGATGCCAGATACCAGATGTTTTTATTTAAACTATCTGGCATCCGGTATCTTTTTAATCAAGCTTCTTAGGATACTCAAACCACTGCATTTTTCCTGTGTTTTGCGATACAAGTTTCCAGGAATCAAATTCAAAATTGATACATACTGCCCCGGAGGTGGGAATGTTGCCGATCGCTTCTTTCGTGAGGTATTCGGCAAGGTAAGTATGAGTAGGGTTGTGTCCGAAAATAATGATGCAGTTTTTAGAATCGTCTAAATTGTTTATCACCGCTAGCAAGCTTCGCACCGAAGCTTCGTAAATTTCCGGATCGTACACTATATTATCTATATCATAACCCAATTGTTCGGAAACGTATTCCGCAGTTGTTTTGGCTCGTACAGCTGGACTGGAGATCACAAGGTCAGGTTTTACACCCATTTCATGCAATCTTCTTCCCATACGAGGGGCGTCGCCGAGGCCTCTGTTATTTAAGGTCCGGTCAAAATCTTTCTGACCTGCGATCGACCAGTCTGATTTTGCGTGCCGCATGAAAATGAGCGTTTTTGACATTTTTTATTTTATTTTATTGATTGAAACACAAATATATAGGAATGAGTTGAACAATTTTCAAACTATTAAACTATAAATTACCTACATTTGCGTTTTGTATAGAAATAATATTCATCTTTGGAAAGGCGTTTTCCAAATAAATTGATACTCAGATATGTCAAAGAATCTTGTGATCGTCGAGTCTCCGGCCAAAGCCAAAACAATAGAAGGATACCTTGGGGCAGATTTTACCGTAAAATCGAGCTACGGGCATGTGCGCGACCTTGGCAAAGGAGACGGAGCAATCGACATCGAGCATGGGTTTAAACCCAAATATGAAATTTCGGAAGACAAACGAGACGTCATCAACGAGCTTAAAAAAATTTCCAGCAAAGCACAAATTGTATGGCTTGCGACCGACTCCGACCGTGAGGGAGAAGCTATTTCATGGCATTTAAAAGAAGTGTTGGAGCTTGCCGAAGCTAAAACCAAAAGAATCGTCTTCACCGAAATCACTAAAAAAGCGATCCTCGAAGCAATTACTAAACCTCGTACTATCGACATTGATCTTGTAAACGCACAGCAGGCACGCCGTATCCTGGATCGCCTGGTGGGTTTTGAGATCTCTCCGGTATTATGGAAAAAAATCAAAACAGGTCTCTCTGCCGGCCGGGTACAGTCAGTGGCTGTAAGGCTTATCGTAGAGCGCGAGCGTGAGATCGAACAATTCAACGCTACTTCTTCTTATAAGGTAACGGCAAGATTTGAAGTAGGGAAAGGAAAAATCCTTACAGCAGAGCTTGGCAAAAATTTTAATACAGAAAAAGAAGCCTACGACTTTTTGCAAAATTGTTTGGGCGCAGATTTTTCTGTAAAAAATCTTGAGAAAAAACCAGCCAAAAAATCTCCTGCACCTCCATTTACTACATCTACCTTGCAACAGGAAGCCAGCCGCAAGCTTAGCTTCTCTGTAGCGCAGACAATGACCGTGGCGCAGCGTTTGTACGAAGCAGGAAAGATCTCTTATATGAGAACTGACTCGGTAAACCTTTCCGACGATGCCATCGCTTCCGCGAAAAATGCGATCACTAAATCTTTTGGCGACGAATATTTCCAGGTTAGAAAGTATAAAAATAAAAACGAATCTGCCCAGGAGGCACACGAAGCGATCCGTCCTACCGATTTCTCTGTACAGGAAGCCAGTGGCGACCGCAACGAGCAACGTTTGTACGAGCTCATCTGGAAACGCGCCATCGCTTCTCAAATGGCAGAAGCGCAGATCGAAAGAACCATCGCCACTATTGGCATCTCTACCGTACCACAAACACTGACCGCTACAGGTGAAGTGATCAAGTTTGACGGATTTCTAAAAGTATATATAGAGTCTACCGACGAAGAATCGGAGGGCGATGAAGATACTAAAGGAATGTTACCTCCATTGGAAATAGGACAAGCTCTTCAGCTCAACGAGATGAAAGCTGCCGAGCGTTATAGCCGTCCTGCTCCAAGATATACGGAAGCAAGTTTGGTAAAAAAACTGGAAGAGCTTGGCATTGGCCGCCCTTCTACGTATGCACCTACTATTTCTACTATTCAGAAAAGAGGATACATCGAAAAAGAAAATCGCGAAGGGAAAGAGCGCAAGTTGAAAGAAATTATCCTTGCGGCAAATAAGATCAATACCATTACAACCAGCGAGATCACTGGCGCGGAGAAAGCAAAACTTTTCCCAACCGATCTTGCCATGATCGTAACCGATTTCCTTGTTCAATATTTCCCAACCATCACCGATTATTCTTTCACGGCCAACGTAGAAAAGGAATTTGACGAAATAGCCGAAGGAAAAAAGAAATGGGAAAAAATGCTCGATGAGTTTTATAGCCCTTTCCATAAAACAGTACTAAGCACCGAGCAGATCGAACGTTCTTCTGTGTCGAGCTCTCGTGATCTTGGCGTGCATCCGCAGACCGGAGAAAAGATCATCGCTCGCCTGGGCCGTTATGGCCCGATCGTGCAAGTGGGAGAAGCTGACGAAGAGACTGGTAAAAAGCCACAATTCGCAAGCCTTCGCAAAGGACAGTTTATCGAAAACATCACACTCGAAGATGCGCTCGAACTTTTCAAACTTCCAAGAGAAGCAGGAGAGTACGAAGGCAAAGTAATGAAAGTAGCAATCGGAAGATTCGGCCCTTATATTTTGCACGACAGTAAATTCTATTCCATCGGTAAAGAAGATGATCCTCTACAAGTGACCGAGCAACGTTGCATCGAGATCATCGAGGCCAAGCGTAAAGCGGAAGCAGAAAAGCTGATCAAAGAATTTCCGGAAAATGCCGATGTAAAAGTCTTGAACGGTCGTTGGGGACCATACATTGTAGCAGGAAATAAAAACGTAAAAATTCCAAAAGGAAAAGATCCAAAATCATTGACCTTACAGGAATGTCTGGAACTAGCTGAAAATGCTCCGGAGAAAAAAGGAAGATTTGCAAAGAAAACAGTAGAGAAAAAAGCGCCTGCTAAAAAAACAGCTACGAAAAAAACCACGACCAAAAAGCTGGATAGCGGAGAGAAAAAAACCGTTAAAAAAGCAGCCTCCGCTAAGGCGAAGACCTCGCCTGCAAAGCCGGCAGTCACAGTAAAAAAAGCGAAGACCACGGCTGCGAAAGCACAGGCTGATAAAAATAAAAAGTAAAAAACAGAGTACACAGACGGGGAGCAAAGAAGAGCAGAATATATTCTTATCTTCTTTGCTTTTTTTATTCAATTAGCTAAAAAAACTCTCTTGCATCCTTTGCTTTTAAATTTTTAGTAAATAAAGATATTATGAAGGGAAAAATTGTAGTGCTTTCCGGCGCTGGAATTAGTGCGGAAAGCGGACTTGCCACCTTTCGCGATGCAGGCGGTTTGTGGGAAGGACATAAAATAGAAGACGTAGCCACTCCTGAAGCATGGCGCCGGAATAAAGAACTCGTGTTGGACTTTTATAACCAACGTCGCAAAGCCGCTCTGAATGCTCAACCAAATGCAGGACACCTCGCACTTGCAGCGCTCGAGAAAAAATACGAAGTAGTGATCCTCACTCAAAACGTAGACAACCTTCACGAAAAAGCAGGCTCTTCCAACATTGTACACTTACACGGGGAATTATTTAAAAGCCGCAGTACGCAGGACGAGCATCTTGTCTATGAGATAGAAGGATGGGAGTTGAAACTCGGCGATAAATGCGAAAAAGGATCGCAACTTCGTCCGCATATCGTATGGTTTGGTGAGGCCGTACCTATGATGGACAGAGCGATCAAAGAAGTAATGCAAGCGGATATTTTTATTGTAGTAGGAACTTCACTCCAGGTATATCCGGTAGCCGGATTGATCTCTTATGTGCCGGAGACAAGTATAAAATATATTGTAGATCCCAATCTACCCGAACTCTCTTATTATCCTAATTTAGTATTCATCCGTGAGAAGGCTGCGCAAGGACTTCCAGAGCTATGTGAAAAATTATTATCGTAAATATGAATACTCTCTCTCTAAACCGAAATTCGATCTTTGTATCAACACTGATCTTAGTATATGTTGCTTTCTTTCTTTGGTTCTTCAACCATCCGTATAAAGAAATAGGCTGGGGTGATTATTATGCATGGCTGAATATCGCAGAAAAATATGCCGACGGACATTTCAAAGAAGCCCTGAACGCTTACTGGTCGCCGCTTACGATTTGGTGCATGATTCCTCTTTTAAAATTATTTCCATACAAAGAGATCTGGATCATTAATTTTTTCGCCGGATTGGTATTAATTCGTCTTTCCTTTGTTATCGCCCGTCAATGCTCGCTTACAGGATTTGTGAAATATTTGTTTATACTAGGGATGTATATATTTGCGCTCAGTTTTCAATTGTTGTACAACGATGCTGCAGATTTTCTTTCCGCTGTTTGCCTGATTGGATACATCACGGTTATATCAGACGATAAACTTCGCGATAAGCGAAATTATTTTTGGACCTGTATTTTAGTGGCGGCGCTTTGTATGTTTGGCAAACTCTTCTACATCTATTTTATATTGGCACATCTTGTTCTGTTACTGGCGTATCGAATCGCGATCAGAAAAAGATCACAGAAGCCCGATCATTCGATCGCAAACATTCTTCGTGTTTTTGCAGGAGTGCTGCTGTTAGTAAGTGTGTGGGGTTCGTTGCTAAATTGGAAGTACGGACATTTTATGCTGAGCTCCTCCGGCCGTTTCAATTTCACGATCATGACACCAGGAGGACTTACCGGCGAATTCGAAACATCGCATGGATTGGTTTCGCCGCCTGATCAGTATTCTTATTTCCCTTGGGTAGATCCTACTTACTATATGCCGCCGGAGCGACGGGCTTTTAAAGATCGCACTTCTTTCCAATATCAATTAGGAATTTACATTTACAATTTCAAGATCTTCCAATATCTCTTTTCCTATTTTTCATACTTCAAGATGGCAATCTTGCTTTTGATCATTCCGGCATTGTTGTTAAAAAATAATGCTTTGAAAGAAAAAGTAGTGCTCTATTTTATTTCAGCGCTTATGATCATGGGTGGATATTTTCTAATCTTTCTCGAAGAGCGCTATATGATTGGAGTGCACATACTCTTTTTTATGTTTACGTATCTTACGGTCACGGGTTTTTTGAAAGAAAAAAACATAACCATGAAGCACCCTCTTCTGTTGTCGGTTGCTTCTATTGTTGTTGTGATCGCCTTTTGCAAGATCGCAAATCTTACGGCTGATGATTGGAAACGCAGAGATTGGAATCATATGGAAAAACTTTTCCGCTTTGAAAAAGCGCTGACACAGCTAACTTTCTTAAAAAACGGACGTATTGCGTATACCAATATTCAGGGAGAAGTAGGAGCAGCGGTATACTATGAATTATTT
Source organism: Cytophagaceae bacterium (assembly GCA_035535995.1). Classification (GTDB taxonomy): domain Bacteria; phylum Bacteroidota; class Bacteroidia; order Cytophagales; family Cytophagaceae; genus JANYCO01. Next base: position 64,828 of record DATLOZ010000014.1, on the reverse strand, counting down.
CGCAAGCTGGGATGCCACCATTATGGAGGCTTCCGGAAGATGAGCACACCGGAAGAGCAATATGCGGAATTGAAAAAGTATGAGATTGATTATTATTTTTATTTAGGCTGTTTTAAAGAAAGTAAAGTCAAGGCTTGCGACGATAGCAATTTGCCGTTCTATTTAAAAGATAAAAAACTACTCTACACCAATCCAGAATTTGGGATCAGGATCTATGGGATGAAACCATATTAAAAAGCATGCTGGATAAAATAATTTATAATCCAGCATCTGATATCATTTTTAATTATTGACCAATCCTGTCTCATCAATCACCGTGCTTTCCTGGTATACTTCGTAATCAGTATTTACCTCCCAGAGATCGTGCTGTGCTTCGCCTGCGATGATCTCGCTTGCCATAAGTCCCATTAAGATGGAATGATCTTGGTTGTTATATTTAAATGATCCGTAACGGCCAATGGGGTAGAGGTTTTTAATGGTTTTCAGATAAGCTACGATCGGTTTCAATATTTCACTATAGCCGATCCTGTATACAGGATAACATTTAGGAATTCTATATACAAACGCATCGGTGATGGTTTCTTTTTTAGCTAAGGTAGTTTGCACGAGTTCTTTTTTAGCAAGCTCGATGTATTGTTCATCGGTCCACTTCCAGAAATCATCTTCGTCGTTGCACCAATATTCCAGGGCGAGTACGGTGAAATTTTCTTTGCCATACAATTCTGGGATCCAGTTGCGGAAGTTGGTGATCCGGCCGAGCTTAAGCTCTGGAGAGTGCACATAGAGCCAGTTGTCGGGGAAGAGGCCAGTTGCTTCTACTTTTAGGTAAACGATTACTGTATTTCTAAAACTAAGTTTTTTTGAAAGTGTTTTAATATCTTCCGGTACACCGGGAATATTGTCGACCAATCTGGTGAGTGGCATACTGGAGATCACCGCATCGTAAGCCTCTTCGAGCCCGTCCTGCAGGCGGATGCCTTTGATCTGTCCGTTTTCTACCAAACAGGCTTGGATGGGAGTATTGTAAAATATTTTGTTCTCAGAATTGTTGGCTACAATTTTTTCCGCCATACGGTCGTATACCATGCCTGTACCCTGAATGGGGTAAGCGAATTGGTCGACGAGTGTTTTGTGTTTGCTTTTTGTTTTAAAAATATTCAGCCCATTAATGATTACCTCGGAGAGAGAAAGTTTTTTGATCCGTTGAGCAGCAAAATCAGAATCCAATTCTTTACAATTGATGCCCCATAATTTTTCGCTATAGGTTTTGAAGAAAAGCGTATAAAGTTTTTTCCCGAATCTTCCTTTCACCCATGATTCAAAACTGTTATCCGGTTTGGTAGGTTTGATCTTCTCTTGTACATAACTGATGAGGGAAGCAGCGGCTTCCAGGAAGCCTATTTTCAGCAACGCATCCAGCGGTTTGATAGGATAGAAGAAAAATTTCTTTCGGTAGTAAATCCGTGTAGTCCGGTTTACCATTTTGTAATCTTTGCCTACTACTTCGAGCCATAATTTGTTTACGCGTTTGTCGTAAGAAAAAAAGCGGTGTGGACCAATGTCAGCGTTGGTATTCCATAAACGAATGGTTCTGCACATTCCACCTGCTTTATTGCTTGCTTCGTAGACGTGAATGGTATATTGCGGGCCTTTTTTAGATAATTCGTATCCGGCGGTCAATCCTGCTGGTCCTGCACCAATGATGGCTATCTTCATGAAGAGAAATTACTGAATAATGGATTATAAAAATAATGTAAATTCCTCATAATGTAAGAGGTTTAAAGTTCAAAGTTTAATAAGTTGAAACTTTCGCTAACGAAAAATTTTATACTTAAAAAAAAGAACGGGCAGTTTCAATTCTGAAACTGCCCGTTGAATGAATGGAAATCTTAAGAATTACTTAGAGATTTTTTTGCTAAGATCAGCACCTGCTTTGAATTTAACTACTTTCTTAGCTTTGATCTTGATAGCTTTACCAGTTTGTGGGTTACGGCCATTTCTAGCAGCTCTTTGAGCAACTTTGAAAGTACCAAAACCGATCAATACTAGTGAATCACCTTTTTTCAGAGTTTTAGTAGTAGCGCTGATGAATGCGTCAAGAGCTCTTTTTGCATCTGCTTTAGTCAAACTTGCTTCAGCTGCAATAGAATCGATTAATTCTGCTTTGTTCATGTTTTTGAAGGTTTAGCTTTTTGTTAAATTATTATAATCAAAATTATATGAATTCTCATAATCCACAATAGTTTCAACAGGAAATTTTCTGGGATGTGGATAAAATATGACCTCCAGAGGCTCGACCCTTTGGAAACCGCACCAGTTAAGGCTTCTGTAAATATGAGAAAAGTGAAATAATTAACGTGGTCACTTTTACTGATAATAGAGTTGTTCACATTGTTTTGTATCCCTTTATTCATAGGGGTTTCAGCATGTCTTAATACATTATACGCCTGTCTATGACAGCTGTACCCAGCGCCTGTAGCGGACTTTGATAAATGCTATAAATGTGGATAACCATGTAGGCTTTGTCAGGAAAGGGATTCAGAAGAAATATTTTTTCGAAAAATGCTGGAAGCTTTAATTTACAAGGCAACCACCGCCTAAGCATATTTGTTCATCCTCTATGTATTGAACAATGGCATCTATATCTTTATCAGAAAAGCTAGGGAAAGCTGTCATTTGGGTATTGTTGTGTTGCTTGTAGAGCGCCATGGCATAAGGATCTTTTTTCACTTCGATCATCCGCATCGGATTTCTCACAAAATTCCGGATCCATTTCATATTTCTGCGTTTGGAAATATCTTTCAGCGCCGGACCAACTTTTACTTTATGGATCGCATGACAGGCAGTGCAGTTGCTTTCAAATAATTCTTTGCCTTTTACTACTAACAAAGGTTTCTTGATCTTCTCCTGTGGTGATGCCGGTTCTTTGCTATAATCCATGGATTTCACGCCACATCCAGGCATTTCGGCAAAATGATCGCTGATAAAATAAAAACTCGTGAGAAATAATAAGAGAGAAAAAATCACAAGGATCTTGCTGAACATATAGAGCTCTTCAAAATATTTCATAGCAGGAGGGATTGTATATATAAAATAAAAAAGCCCCGATCAAATCGGGGCTTTTTTTATTACATTTTTTCAAGCTTCTTTTTCTGAATCTTGAGTGTCAGTGTATCACTTGTGCCATCATGGTCGGCGAGGATCGTGTCGCCTTCGGCCAGTTCGCCTTTGAGGATCTCTTCGGCTACCTGGTCTTCCAGGTACTTCTGGATCGCTCTGTTCAGCGGTCTTGCACCGTAGCTTGGATCGTATCCTTTTTCCGCCAGGAAGTCTTTCGCTTTCTCGGTCAGCTCCACATGGTAGCCAAGCACTTCGATCCTCTTGAATACATTTTTCAATGTGATATCGATGATTCTATGAATATCGGCTCTTTCCAGAGAGTTGAACACGATCACGTCGTCCAATCTATTCAGGAATTCAGGAGAGAATGTTTTTCTCAAAGCGCTCTGGATCGTACCTTTCATGATGTCGTCGACATTGTCTTTGCGGGTTTTAGTCGCAAAACCGATACCGGTACCGAAATCTTTCAAGTCACGTGCTCCAATGTTGGAAGTCATGATGATGATGGTATTTCTGAAGTCTACTCTTCTTCCCAGACCATCGGTCAGGATACCATCGTCAAGAACCTGAAGCAGGATATTGTATACATCAGGGTGCGCTTTTTCGATCTCATCCAGCAACACTACGCTATATGGTTTTCTGCGGATCTTCTCGGTCAGCTGGCCACCTTCTTCGTATCCTACATAGCCTGGAGGCGCTCCCACCAGACGGGATACGGAGAATTTCTCCATGTATTCACTCATGTCTATTCTTACCAATGCATCTTCTTTGTCGAAGAGATAAGTAGCAAGCGCTTTTGCAAGCTCTGTTTTACCAACCCCTGTAGGACCAAGGAAGATGAAAGAACCGATCGGCTTTTTAGGATCTTTCAAACCTACTCTCGTACGTTGAATTGCTTTTACCAGTTTGGTAATCGCATCGTCCTGTCCGATCACACGGCTTTTCAGCTCGTTGCCCATGGTCAGAAGTTTCGCGCTTTCAGTTTGTGCTACTCTGCTTACAGGGATACCTGTCATCATAGCGATCACTTCGGCTACGTTTTCTTCTTTTACGCTGTAGCGTTTCTTTTTGGTCTCTTCTTCCCATCTCAGCTTAGCGTTGTCCAACTGTTCGATGAGTTTTTTCTCTTTATCTCTTAAAGCAGCAGCCTCTTCGTACTTCTGGCTTTTTACTACTTTGTTTTTCTCTTTTTTAACGCCTTCGATCTGCTCTTCCAGTTTCACGATGTCGGCAGGAACGTGGATATTATTCAAGTGCACACGTGCACCTGCTTCGTCCAGCACGTCAATCGCTTTATCTGGTAGGAAACGGTCGGAAATATAACGGTCTGACAGTTTCACGCAAGCTTGTATCGCTTCGTCGGAGTAATTTACATGATGGTGATCTTCGTATTTCTCCTTGATGTTTTGAAGAATCTCAACGGTTTCTTCCGGAGTAGTGCTATCGATCATTACAATCTGGAACCTTCTTGCCAATGCGCCATCTTTTTCGATGTATTGACGGTATTCATCCAGCGTCGTAGCTCCAATGCATTGGATGTCGCCCCTTGCCAAAGCAGGTTTGAACATGTTGGAAGCATCCAGTGAGCCGGAAGCTCCACCAGCACCCACAATGGTGTGGATCTCATCGATGAAGAGGATCACTTCAGGAGATTTTTCCAGCTCGTTCATCACGGCTTTCATTCTTTCCTCAAACTGACCTCTGTATTTTGTACCGGCTACCAGGGAAGCAAGGTCAAGTGTTACCACTCGTTTGCCAAACAGTACGCGGGATACTTTTTTCTGAATGATTCTTAAAGCCAATCCTTCTGCGATAGCGGTTTTACCTACTCCAGGCTCACCGATCAGGATTGGGTTGTTTTTCTTACGACGGCTCAAGATCTGCGCTACACGCTCGATCTCTTTTTCTCTCCCTACGATTGGGTCTAGTTTGCCGTCTTCGGCCAGTTTAGTAAGATCGCGGCCGAAGTTGTCCAGCACAGGGGTACGGGATTTTTCCGTAGTGCTTTTTGAAGTGGAGTCCCCACGTCCCTGGTTACCCTGATTGCCAGGATTACCGAAGATCTTGGAATTATCATCGTCGTCGCCGTCATCGGTAGTGTTGGTAGGAGTTTGAGAATGGTACTCAAGAAGCTCTTTCACTACTTCGTAGGTGACATTGAATTTTTCTAAAATTTGGGTAGCCAGGTTGTCTTCATCGCGTAGAATAGCCAGCAGAAGGTGTTCTGTTTCTACCTTTTCGCTCTTGAATACCTTGGTTTCAAGTTGAGTGATCCTGAGTATCTTTTCGGACTGACGGGTCAGTGGAATGTTAGACAGGTTTTTAATATTGCCTGTAGCGGTACCACGCGTGGTCCTTTCGATTGTTTCTCGTAATTCTTCCAATGAAACCCCCATTTTTTTCAGGAGCCCAACTGCCGTGCCTTCACCTTCGCGGATAATACCCAGCAAAAGGTGTTCTGAGCCTATATAATCATGGCCCAATCGAAGCGCTTCCTCCTTGCTTAAAGAGATGACTTCTTTTACTCTATCTGAAAATTTCGCTTCCATATTCTATTCTTAATGGGCTTAGCAGTTTATTTATGTAAATCTATATTATTTTCTCAAAAAAACCAGTTTGAATTGGACTTTATTTATTAGCCTTCTTCACCAGGTTTTTCCCGTTCGGACCTTCATTTAAGACCAGATCGATAATTGACATGTTGGGTGCAAATTCTCTGCCAAATACCTGTGAATACTTCACCTGTGATTCTATCCTTGCCTTAGGATGAAAAAAAGACCGTTTGTCTTCTATCTCCTTTACGTGAATTTCCGCTTCCTTGTTGTATTCCGAGGTAAACAAGATCGTTTTTTTAACCTGTAAAAGCTTGAGACAAAGTGTCAGAGCTTCAAGGTTTAAATCCCATAGAAAATGGGTCTTTTTGTCATACAAATTCTTAAAGTAATCAGCAAAGTATTCAAAATAGGGAGCCTTCCCATAAGCCGACTGGATGGCCCGCCAGTGTATTTTTTGCCAGGGCTGGGAATAGTCTATTCTGACCTCTTTGATCAGTATTTTGCTGTTGCTTTTGATTACTGGAACAGTAAGGATATCGATTTTGTTCGCAGTAAGGATTTCGCAGCGGTTGCGGTAGCTTTGTTTTTGAAAATTTTCGCAGGCTTCAAGGTAGATCGTTTCGTGTTGCGTAAGCTCCACGAAATATTCGATACAGGGCAAGTAATGCAAGTCAATGAGCAAATCCATGATTGTGCTACGAATAAAGAAATTTGAATTATTAAAATCAAAAATCTTTACAAAAATAAAAACTGGAACTGAGTAGTGCGCAAACTTCATTTTCTTCTCGAATAATTCTACTTTTGAATCGAAATGCTTTTTTTCATTCTTCTTTCAAAATTGCCTTTATGGCTTCTGTACAGGATTGCAGACTTTCTGTATTTCCTTATGTACTATTTTCCTGGCTACCGCAAAAAGGTAGTGTATGAAAATCTTCGGAATTCCTTTCCTGAAAAAAGTGAAAAGGAGCTTAATCAAATTGCCAAACAATTTTATGCGAACTTAGCTGATGTCAGCATAGAAACCTTAAAGATACTGGGGATGTCGAAAAAGGAGATCCAAAAACGTGTGAGGTTCGACAACATTGATCTGCCACATCAATACCTCGACAAAGGACAGTCGATCATCGTGCTTACAGGACATCAATGCAACTGGGAATGGCTATTGCTGGGGAGCTCTGTGGAATGTCGCTATCCAATCGATGCGGTCTACAAGCCATTACACAATTCATTCATGAATAAATTAGTGTTCAAAATGCGAAGTCATTTCGGAGCAAGGCCTTTGGCGATGAAAGATGTATTTCGTTCTATCGTGAGGAATAAAACCGAAACGCGGGCATTGGCAATGGTGGCAGATCAGACGCCTGCGGGAGGAGAGATCCAGTATTTTACAAAATTTCTAAATCGAAATTCCGGCTTTTTTGTGGGGTCAGATAAAATAGCCGGGTATACTGATTTTCCTGTGCTTTTCCTCGATATGAGAAGAATGAAACGCGGTTACTATGAAGCCAGATTTTATCCCGTTAAAGTAACTACTGATTCAACCATTGAGTTTCCGGTGGTAGAAGAATATGCTCACTTATTGGAAGCTTCTATTCTACAAAGGCCTGGGGATTGGCTCTGGTCGCACCGGAGATGGAAACATACGGAGAAGAAAGCGAAGAAAAATTATGAGTTATGAATGTTGAGTTGAAATACTCTTTTGTTTAATTCATAACTCAACATTCATAACTCATAATTTCTAGTTAAATCTCTCAAGATAACCTTCCAGGCCTTTGCCAGAGCCCTTGCCTATAGCGGTGAAAGACCATTCATCTCCTACACGGCGCAAACGGGCAAATTCGATATCGGAGTTGGAAGCGTTTTCTGCATCAAGATCGTATTTCACTATTTCCTTTTTGCTCACTTCGTCGTAGATTCTCACGTATGCTTCTTTTAGCAAACCAAAAGTGTGTCCATTTTCATCGGCTTCGTTGATTGTTACTACTACTACCAGGTCGGTTACTTCCTTGTGAACTGATTCTAAGTTTACCAAAATAGCTTCGTCGTCGTCCATTCCTTTACCGGTTTTGTTATCACCTGTGTGATGCAGCGCGCCGTCGGGTGATTTTAGGTTATTGAAATAAACGAGGTAATTATTGTTGATCAATTTTCCGTTATTGTCAAGCATAAAAACGGAAGCATCCAGGTCCAGTTGTTTGGTGGTAAGCTCCCAGCCCAATCCGATCATTAATTTTTTTATTCCGGGAAATTCTTTGGATAAGTTGTACGACTCACCCTTCTTGAGATTAATAGACATAAAGTTGTTGTTATTTATTTTAGTAATGGAAATTCACAGCTTGCAACTTTTGATTAGATGCCAGATGCCGGATACCAGATAAATATTTCTTATCTGGTATCCGGCATCTGGCATCCGGTATCTTCTTAAATATATTTTGATTTGATCTCTTCGATTGTTTCGTTCAGATCTTTGGTCTCGCTTGGCTCACCGATGGTCTGGAACTCCCAGTTATCGTTGAGGCGTACAAGTTTGCCCATGATCATCGCTACTTTTTTGGAGAAGGCAGGTTCGGCAGAAAGATTAAAAGTTGCGAATACAGAGATTACCTCTCTTTTATTGCCTTCAAAGATCCTGATCTTAGAATATGGAATGGTTTGAAAGTCTTGTCCTTTGTAAGAATTCAAAAAGAAAACGATCGTAGAAATTTTAGGGTGAACCTTTGCAAGGTTTACATAAACAATTTCATTATCGGAACCATCGGCTGAAGAGTCACCGGTGCGGTCGTCGCCGCTATGTCTTACGGAACCGTCGGTAGACATCAGGCGATTGAAAAATACTACGTCTACCTTGCGGTTGTTTTCATCAAACATCACCACGCTGGCGTCAAGGTCTACAGCAGTTTCGGTAGTGAAAAGACCTAACGTTTTTTTCTTGATAGTTCCCCAGTCGAGCCCGATGCATACTTGCTCCAGCTTTCTGTTTTCTTTCACTAGGGAGATCTTACTTCCTTTGGATAGGTTGATACCTGTTTTTTTACTTAGATCCATTTGAGATATTTTTTAGATTTTATTCAACGAAAGCCGTGCCAAAATAAAGGGATTAAGCATAAATGTCTATAAATCCCTGAAGGCCTTTATTAGAGCCATTTCCAAGGGCAGTGAATTTCCATTCGCCATTTGTTTTTTGCAGTTTACCGAATTCTACTTCAGAGTTCGAGGCATTCTCTGCATCCAGATCATAACGAAGAATTTCTCTTTTGGTTTCCACATCATAGATACGGATATAAGCATCTTTCAGCAGACCAAAGTTATGGCCGCGTTTGGCGGCATCGTGAATCGTAACAACCACCAGGATTTCCGATACTTCAGGATTCACAGCAGCAAGATTGGCCAGGATCATTTCATCGTCGTCATCGCCTTTACCGGAGCGGTTGTCGCCGGTATGCTGGATAGCGCCGTCGGGCGATTTCAGGTTGTTGTAGAATACAAAATATTCTTCTGTGATCAATTTTCGATTGGCACCGAGCATGAATACGGAAGCGTCCAGGTCTAAGGTTTGGGAAGTCATTTCCCAGCCTAGTCCGATCATTACTTTGGTAAGGGTAGGTTCTTCTTTGGTAAGGTTAAACGTACCGCCTTTTTTTAAGTTGATAGCCATGGTTGTATTAGTAGGTTAAAGTTTGTTAGTGTTTGAATTCATTACCCAATATGGATACCAGATGCCAGATTCCTGATCCAGATAATATTAGATAAATATATTTAATTGACAATAAAGAAATTTATCTGGCATCTTGCATCCGGTATCTTGTATCCTATTTGTATATTAAGCATAAATATCTACATAGCCTTGTAAGCCTTTCTGGCTGCCGTTTCCAAGCGCAGTAAATTTCCATTCATTGTTTATTTTCTGAAGTTTTCCGAATTCCATGTCGGAAAAATTGCTGCGTTCGGAGTCCAACGTGTAGCGGAGTACTTCTCTTTTGCCTTCCACATCGTAGATACGGATATAGGCATTTTGCAACATACCGAAGTGATGACCTCTGGCTTTGGCTTCGTGGATGGTTACCAGGAAGAGGATTTCGCTTACAGCGGGATTGATCAGATCCAGGTTGGTCAGGATCATTTCATCGTCGCCACTGCCTTCGCCTGTGCGGTTGTCGCCGGTATGTTGTACCGAACCGTCGGGCGATTTCAGGTTGTTATAAAACACGAAATATTCATCGGCAATTAGTTTCAGGTTGCTTCCAAGCATAAAAGCAGAAGCATCCATATCGATGTTGTATGTGCTCATATCCCAACCCAACCCGATCAACACTTTTTTCAAGGCAGGCTCTTCTTTTGTAAGGTTAAAAGAATTTCCCTTTTTTAAATTAATAGACATTGATAGTTTGAAAAATTTTAAGAAGCGTTCCGAAATCCCTTGCTAGAAGTGGATTCCGGAACAGCCTAGTTATTCGTTCTTAAAGAAGTCGTCGATCTTCTTTTGTTTGTTATCGTTGTTCTGATCATCATTTTTCATGAATCCATCCAACAGCTTTTTCTTTTCTTCAGGAAGTGATTTGATATCTTTCTTCTCTACTTCGTTGTTGAGGATCTGATTGATCTTTTGATGTTTTCTTTCTTCTTCAAGACGTTTTTTTTGTTCCTCTTCTTGTTTGAGTTGATTCTTGATCACTTCATAATCGCTGAATACGGAACTTTCCGTTTCCAGTTCTTCGAATTCTTTTTCCAGTTTTCCTTCGTGTGAGATCAGTTCGGTCATAGCTTCCGATTCGGATTCTACTTGTAAGATCTTTTTCTCGTACTTCTGGAATTCGGCCAAAGGCGTATAGTTCATGCCTCCCAGTTGTTCGGCAATTTCTTTTTGCGCTTTGGCGCTCGACATTTTTGCAGAAAGGATCGATTCTTTAGCTTTGGCTTCTTCCAGTTTGGCTTTCATCCGGTCGAGCTGTGTTTTCAGCTGTTCTACCGTGACGCCAGCATTTTCTGAAAGCGCTTTGTATTGTTCGTATTGTTTTTCAGCCAGCGCTTTTTTCTCCAGTGCTTTTTTACCAAGCTCGTCCTGACCGGTTTTGATCGCGGTAGTAGCTTTGCTTAGCCAGCTTTCGGTTTCAAGCTTATATTGCTCGGCTTGTTTTACAAGATTTTTCTGGTTGCCCATCGCTTTGGCCAGAGCCTCGGTAGATTTGAAGATCGATTGCTCCATTTCGGCTACGGCGAGTTTCATCATTTGGACAGGATCTTCCACCTGGTCCAGGGCATCGTGAGCTTTGGCTTTGAAAATATTATTCAGACGTTGAAAAAAACGCTTCCACATAAGTTTCGTTGTTTAATTGGCAAAATAGCTAATTCTTTAATTTTTATCAAATTAGAGATTAATGAATGATTAGAATATTACAAACTGACCTTTGTTTTTTAGGGTTTGTATACGGTTTTTACTAAATATTTTAAAATAATAGGAGAATAGCAAACACCCGTAAAGGTGTGCAGAGGAGAAATCCTAGGGACGGGTAACAGGGTTGGTAAACACAATAGTAATGTTTTATAACAATGTATGATACTTAAACGGAAAATGTAACCGGAAAGTTGTGTAGGAAGTTATGAATGTTGAATTATGAGTTATGAATGATTTTCCAAGAGTTTTAGGATTTAAAATTCATAACTCATAATTCAACATTCATAACTTATAATTCCTCCACGCTTCCCAGTCCTTCCCGCACCAGCTCGGCTTGCTGGCCGGTACAGTCGAGAATGGTAGAAGGGATATTGCCTCCGGCGCCGGATATAATGATGAGATCTGCGGAGTGTTTGTAGCGTTCGTAGATCTCGTCAGGATCGGTCAGGTATTCCAGGATTCCGTCTTCGTGCTTGAGCGAAGAGTTGAGGATTGGATTCCCCAGTTCCTTTACTATCATACGCGGTATGGTATGATCAGGTACGCGAATTCCTACGGTGTTCTTTTTTGTATGTAAAATTTTGGGGACGTTGTTGTTGGCGTTGAGAATAAAGGTATACGGGCCAGGCAATGTTTGTTTCATCACCTTAAAAATTTCAGTAGGAAGATTTTTGGTGTATTCTGAAATATGACTCAAGTCGTAACAGATAAAAGAGAGATTGATCTTTTTCGGATCAATGTGCTGGATCCTGCATAAACGCTCTACGGCTCTCGCCTGGTGGATATCACAGCCAATGCCATACACAGTATCAGTCGGGTATACAACAATGCCGCCCTGGCGAAGGGTTTCTACTGCTTTGGCGATACGATTGGCTTGTGGATTGGCAGGATGTATTTCTAAATATTCGGCAGACATTTTTCAATAATTATAAGTTATGGATATTGAATTATGGATTCACGGGTTTACTAATCAGGCAAATCAATATTATGTGAATCTTTTAATCCTGTGAATCAAGGTTCATAATTCATATTTAATTCTAATATTCATAATTTATTGATATTTTTACATTTCCTGATGATATAATTTTCAAAATAGATGAAGAAAAAGACTCCCACTATCCGGTATGTGATTGCATTGGCAGGGCTCCTGTTTGTTTGTTTTTCCTATTACGCTTACCAGATTTTTGAAACTCCCAATATACAGGTAGATAAAAAAGATTATTACTTATATATTCCTACCGGCGCGAACTTTACTACTGTGATGGATTCACTCGAAAAAGATCAAGTGCTTACCGATAAGCTTTCTTTCGCTTTTGTATCGCAGCTTATGGGTTATCAGGAAAAAATAAAACCAGGCAGGTATTTACTTTCCAGCAACTCTACTAACCTCACGGTAATCCGCAAACTGAAAAGCGGCCAGCAAGATCCTTTGAAGCTAACGTTCAACAACGTGCGCACCAAAAAAGATCTGGCCAAGAAGCTGGATGAAAAATTGGAATTTTCCGAACAGGATTTTTTGATACTGGTGAATGATCCTAAAGTAGTAGCGGAGTATGGCTTTGATACAAATACCGTAATGGCAATGTTTATTCCAAACACATACCAGATCTTTTGGAATGCAAGTCCGGAAGAGTTTTTGAAAAAAATGAATAAGGAATACAAAAAATTCTGGAACAAAGATCGCCTGGCCAAAGCCAAGGCACAAGGCTACACACCGATACAGATCTCGATCATCGCTTCCATTGTGGAAGCCGAGACAAATAAAGACACAGAAAAATCAAGGATCGCAGGAGTATATATCAACAGGCTTAAAACCGATATGCCGCTTCAGGCTGATCCTACGGTGAAATATGCTTTGCAGGATTTTACGATCAAACGTGTGACGCAAGAACATACTGCATGTATATCGCCTTACAATACTTATAAAAACCTTGGCCTTCCGCCCGGCCCGATCAATATGCCTTCCACGGTTACCATCGATGCGGTGTTGAATGCAGAAAAGCATAAGTATGTTTATTTTTGCGCCAGTCCAAACGAGATCGGTTATCATGATTTTGCAGAAAGCTATCGCGATCATGTGAACAATGCGAACCGTTATCGCAAGTATCTCGACAAACAAAAAATTCATTAAGAATCATGATCGAACATAAGGTAGAGTTGCGCGTGCGCTATGCGGAGACGGATCAGATGGCTTATGTTTATTATGGGAACTACGCTTCCTATTTTGAAGTAGGCCGCGTGGAAACGTTTCGCAAGATCGGGTTTAGCTATAAGGAATTGGAGGAAGCGGGTGTTATGATGCCTGTGCTGGAATATAAGACCAAATACCTGAAGCCCGCCAAATATGATGATCTGCTTACGATCAAAGTATTGGTAAAACAAAAACCGGGAGTGCGGATCGTGTTTGAATACGAAGTATACAACGAGCAAAATATCTTGCTCACCATAGCTGAAACCACACTTGTTTTTGTAAATTCACAAACCGGCAAACCTTGTTGCCTGCCGGAAAAATTTCAGAACATCGTAAATCCGTTTTTCCAGGAATCATGATCAGGTTTCCTAAAGTTGTCACCAAATCTACACCTTTCAAGGTGTTCACTTCTTTTTTGAAAGAAATTCATTTCACCAAAAAGAAAGTGAACATGTATGTATTTCTGGTGATCCTTCAGAAAGAACTGATCCGCGATGGCATCATGGAGCGTGCGCGGGCAATGGCTTTCAGCTTTATGCTTTCCATGTTCCCGGCTATCATTTTTACCTTTACACTTATTCCTTACATTCCTATCCAGGGTTTGAAAGACCAGGTGATGGATTCGCTCAGTGATGTATTGCCGCAAAGCATGTATCAGACGGTGAGTGGCACCATCTACGAGATCCTGAACATTCCGCACGGCGGACTGATGAGTTTTGGATTTGTGTTTGCGATGTACTCCGCTACCAACGGGATTATGGCGATGATGAATGCATTCAACCAATGTTACAGTTCATCGGACAGAAGAACATTCGTGAAAAAATTAATGATCAGTTTCCTGGTGATCATCCTGCTTACAGTAATTGTAGTGATTGCCATTGGTATTACAGTGTTGCTGGAGATTTACCTACATTATCTCCCGGATCACCAACTAACAGATACCCTGGCACTGGTCATTGGGAAATACGTGGTGGTGTTTTTAATTTTCTATATCGGCATTTCCATGATCTATTATATAGCGCCGGCGGTACATAAGCGCTGGAGCTTTTTCTCACACGGATCTTTTATCGCTACGATTATGATCTTAGCGTTTACTATGGTGTTTTCGTATTATGTAGATCATTTTAATTCTTACAACAAAGTGTATGGTTCTATCGGGGCATTGATAGGTTTGATGCTCTGGTTCAATATGATCTCGTTGATGTTGTTAATCGGGTATGAGATCAATGCCTGTATAGAAGTAGCGGAGAAAGATTACTATCGAAAAACCCTTTTGAAACATTGATAGACAAAGAATTAAAAAATATAGCAGAATATTTTTTAATATTGATTTAAAGGTATACTTTTGTACCTCCAAAATCCAGAGGGATGGCAGAGCGGTCGAATGCGGCGGTCTTGAAAACCGTTGACTGTAACAGGTCCGGGGGTTCGAATCCCTCTCCCTCTACAAAATCAGTATCGAGTGTGAGTAATGAGTATTGAAACTCAAAATTCACACTCGATTTTTGTTTATACCCAGACTGATTTTGTCCTCCATACTCGCGCTCACACTCCATACTGTCCTGAAGTTCTGATAAACAATAAAGCCAATAATTATCTTTTTATTAATAAAAGCTTTGATGTTCTGTGTGCCACAGAACACGGTGGAGAGTAAATGTAGCTTTGTAAAAAATATCTAAAGAAAAACTCCAGCAACTGTAAAAAGTTTGCAGTAAAACGATTAAATTTTAAACGGTTTTAAAAAATAAAAAATATGAATCCTAAAATGATATGGGCAAATTTAGCGGTGAGCGATCTGGAGCGGACAACTAAATTTTATACTGAGCTGGGTTTTAAATCTAACGGGAGTTCTAAGGAGCTTACAAGCTTTTTTTTCGGGAAAAATGATTTTATTATTCACTTCTTTTTAAAAGAGATACTCAAACCCGCTATGAAAGGCGAAATGACCGACACGCAAAACTCAAATGAGATCATCTTCACTATTTCTGCTGAAAGCAAAACACAGGTAGATAAATGGGCGAAAGAGGTTGAGAGCGCAGGCGGAAAGATCATTTCCGAACCCGAAGAATTTGGAAAAGGTTATTATGGTTTTGTTTTCGCAGATCCAGACGGACATAAGTTCAACGTCTTTTATATGTAATTTATATCCTTGCTCATGTTTCTTGCTTACACTTATGCCGGAATATTTTTATAGAAATAAAATAATGCCCGTCAATTGGTTATATTTTAGTTTGTGCTAAGTTGTGCCAAACAGTGATATGCTATTTTTTACATTTTAATTTAGCTTATTGTACTGGTCATCAACTATAGCATGGCTTGTCTGTATTATGTTTTTTTAAGAAAAGAGATATTCTATTAACCAGGATAAATCTATGAGATCAATTAATTATATCGATAAAATAGCTTGCATCTGTATTACAGATAACCGCGTTGAATTACTTCCAAGAGCCATCCAATGTTTCCGTGATCAGGATTATGAAGAAAAGGAATTACTGATTTTCTACGATGCTTCCGATGCGCATACGGCTTCCTTTGCCCGAAACAAGACAGATGTAAATCTTGTAAAATTAGATGGATCCTCTTTTAAAAATTCCATATGCCTGAAAAGCAATGAATCGAATATTACCTTTATAGAAATTGATCATTACTCCAAATTTTCGCTGGGCGAAAAAAGAAATCTGGCCACTGAGTATGCGGAAGCAGATTTTATTTGTGTATGGGATGACGACGATTGGTATTCTCCCCGCCGTTTATCACAACAGATACTGGCCTGTCAGCATGCTGGGAAACCGGCGTGTGCACTTTCAAGCCTTACGATCTATGATAGCATTCACCACAAGGCTTACTACAGTATTAAAAGGCATGAAGGATGGGAAGGAAGTTTGCTTTGCAGGAAAGAATATATGGAGAAATACCTGCCCCAAAATACAAAGGAAGATACTCCTGTATTAAAAAGATTATTTGCGGATGGCTACTTAGTCTTGATCGATTTTCCTCATTTGTACACCTATATTATTCATGGTAAAAACATCTCTGGTACTCAGCATTTAAATAGCGTAGTGGCAGCTTCTACCAGTATAAGCGATGAAGAATGTGAAGGGATCAAATATGTATTGGAAGAGAGTATAGTGTTTCGATAGGATGTCCGCGCCACTTTTTTTGCCTTTGAAATGATCCAATAGGGAATTCAATAAAAAATTAAAATCAGTAAAAAAAGAAGTCATTTGATGCAAATTTCAAATGACTTCTTTTTTATTAATAATGCCAATCATCCAGAATTTATAAGCTTTTAGGACAATTACTTTTCATACTTTAATTTTTTATAAAGCTGAAACTTTCATTGAAAGTAGAAGAAGATAGATTGATGATGTACTTACCATTTATTAAGGAAGAAGTTTCTATTTCAATATTAGTATCTGTTACAGTTACAAAACTTGTTTGTTCTATACTTCCTTTTTCATTGATAATTTTTACAGTATAGTTTCCAGATTCAATTTTATTCGCTTGAACAATTAATTTATCCGTTGTAGGATTGGGATATACAGAAAAAGATGTTTCAGGTTTTACTACAGAAAGTATCGAAGTAGTAGTAGCAGTATTAAAGGACAAGGCTAATTTGCTTGATCCTGAACCACCAGAAGAAGTTGTTGTATATTCTTGTAAGGTATAGATCAACTTTCCTGTAGAAAGTGAATACCAATCATAGGTTACATTTGTCTGATCGTCGGTTGCTGAAGTAGAATTGTATGTTGTTGTATAAGTCATTGTAGTTTTAATTCTTACTACATCCGTATACGTTCCATAATTAGTGATCAACGTACCATATCCGTCGTACACGGTAGTGACAGCTCCATTACTGATGGTAGTAGATCCTGCATCCGGACCTACAGAAAAATATCCATGTCCTGAAAATGCATCTGTAGTAGTGGCATTGTAAGTCATGGGTAGCGTGAGCACCTGTGCCCCGTCTGTGTATGTGTCATCGTCAGTGCCCACCAAAGTTTTTCCTGTAGAAGAGATGGAATAATAGTACAATCCAAGATTCGATACTCCAAGGTTGCCAAGGCCGTTTCCGGAAGTGTACGTCTCGTTGGGGATTCCTGGATAGCTTGAAAAAGAAATGCCTGAAAAATCCCAGGTCTGATTTCCTGAAGGGCCTGCACTTAGAGAAGTGCTACTGGCGTATTTGAAAGGTGTTGTAGAACTCGTAGCAGGAACATTTATAAACGTGAAATTTTGCTGAGCGTAGCTGCTATACGATAGTGTGAAAATGAAAATAAGAGTAAATAATTTTTTCATGTTTTTTATTTGGCTTTTATATTGGTGATACAAAGCTCAAGAAAAAAACAGCTACCGGAAATACCCACTGATAGGTATAATTAGGCTCATTCAAACAGATTTTAAATAAGTCCTATTATAAGATGACGTAAATTTTTTAAAACGTTACAGAGATCCGCCGGTATATTTTAAAATAATTTTATTTGTCTTTCGAGAGCCTAAAACAGAACGTATTTTGCTTGAAGCAGCGGCTAATTTTCGTTAGATTGATCATGTTTTTCGCCAACAAATAATACATCAATTATGATAATGAAATCAGATTACCAACAACAACTTTTCGAAGAATCTCAAGCCTGGAATAAGATCATTCATTCAATTATTAATCAATATGCTTCCGGAGATTTTTTTTGTAGCATTGACCGCGATAGTATTCTTCGTGATATTCAAACAAATTTATTTATCAAACATTCTCCGGCGATCGTTGTAGTATTGGACTATGGTATCAAGGGATATGTATATGTCAGCGAAAATGTAAAAGCTGAGCTGGATATAGATCCTAATGAACTTCTTGAGCAAGGTTTTGGCCGTGCAATGACGAGCTTTGAAGAGAATCAGAAAAATCTTTTTATAGAACAATTGTACCCTACTATTTTCAAGACATTTGCTGATCATGCCCCACTTAACCAGGCAAAGGATTTGCATGTAACGTACAACACTTTGCTAAAAACAACCAGGGGCCATTATGAATGGTATTATCACCAGATGTCAGTACTTGCCTGCGACGAGCAGGGATTCCCAAGATATGGATTTAAGCTGATCTCAAATATTGATAAGTATAAAAAAGATGAAAAACTGAACTTCAATATTTATAAAAAAAATGGCGAAAATGAACATGAAGTTATCTTTTCAAAAGATTTTTTGCCGTATAAAATAGATCATGTACTTTCTGATCGAGAAAAAGAAATCATGAAGCTTGTAGAGGATGGCATGTCTACTAAAATGATCGCTGATAAACTTTTTATCAGTACCAATACAGTATCAACCCACAGGAAAAATCTATTAAGAAAACTGAAAGAATAAAAGAAGGGCATATTGTAGAATAATGTGGAAACAGGAAAATTAAAACTGATAAGTCGGTTTTTCACACCTGTAAGGTTTTTAGAAACCTTACAGGTGTTGTCCAAAAGACAAATCCCATTATTCTACAACACGCCCTAAAAGAAGTAGAAAACTAACCGTCCCGCTTGCTCCAGCCAAGAATATTAGTTAACATTAACCAAGAAACTTAAAGCTTTTAAAATGATCTTAAGTAGGTTCTGGTTAGCAATATTTATTTCTTCCTTGTTATTTGTGCTTATCACATTATGTACGGGCTCATCGTATAGTCTGGAATATATCCTGACCGGAAAAAAAGACGAACCGAAAATTATTTCTGAAAAATACATTTCCCAACTTCCTGTCAATATTCAGGACAGTTTAAAAGCCAGTCCGGCTCATACAGTCATTCTCAACGATACCAGTTTTGTGCAGGAAAAATCAGTAGTAAAGATTTACCATGGCAAACAACAAGCCGATGGTTTGCTTACCACTTGTAGAAATACGATCACAGAGATTGTCATTCCGTTGATCGCTTACCTGACCTTCTTTTGCGGACTCTTGCAATTATTGATAGACTCAGGAGCTTCTGCAAAAATGGCTACTTTGATAAGTCCGATTTTTGTAAAGATCTTTCCTGAGATTCCCAAAAATCATCCTTCCATTTCATACATGACCTTGAATTTCGCCGCTAATTTTCTCGGACTGGATTCTGCCGCTACTCCCTTTGGATTAAAGGCTATGGAGAGTTTGCAGGAACTCAATAAAGACAAAGAAGTAGCGAGCAATTCTCAGATCATGTTCATGTGCCTGCACGCTGCCGGACTCACCTTGATCCCTACTTCCATTATCGGTTACAGAGCTGCTCAAAATGCCGCCAACCCCGCCGACATTATGATCCCTTGTATCATCACTTCGTTTATAGGCACACTCGCGGCCTTACTGATAGTGGGGATTCGGCAAAGAATAAATTTCAAAAGCGCTACCCTGATTCTTTCTATTGGCTTATTAAGCGCAGTGATCATTTCTTTATTGCTATTTATCAATACGCTTGATCTCATAGCAAAAAATCATTTTACCGGAAACCTTTCCAACATTCTCATGTTTGGGATCATTCTTTTTATTTTAGTTTATGCGATCCTAAAAGAAAAATCGTTTGATGCGCAGGGCAAAAATATATTTTCCTCTTTTGTAGAAGGCGCTACTTCCGGTGCCAAAACAGGCTTTTCGGTGTTCCCGTATATTTTAGGAATGCTGGTGGCCATTTCTTTATTCCGCAACAGTGGCTTATTCGAAATGATCACTTCAGGGCTTGCAAGATTTTTCTTGATGTTTAATATCAACAAATCAATTGTAGACGCGCTTCCCGTAGCATTGCTTCGGCCTTTTAGCTCCGGTGGTTCCAGAGGATTTATGATCGATTCAATGATCACCTATGGGCCGGATTCATTGACAGGTAGATTGTCTTGCATCTTTCAATGCGCTGCCGAAACTACCTTCTATGTGATCGCTGTTTATTTTGGAAGTATTAATATTAAAAATACCAGGTATACTCTTACTACCATGCTTTGGGTAGATTTTATCTGTGTATTGGCGGCGATTCTTGTAGGGATATTGTTTTTTGGGTTAAATTAAATACTCAAACCCATACTTCTCAATACTGTTGCTGTTGCTCTTGCTGTCCTGAAGCAGTTAATAAAACTGCATTGTGTGCCACAAATGTTTAAAAACAATAGTCCCAATAATATTTCATAAAAAATAAATAAATTTTTGTCCCCCTTCAAAAAGGCTGATCGTCATTGAGGTATAAACTTTAAAACAATAAAACTATGAAAGAATTCTTATTAGTATTCAGAGCAGATTATAAAGCAATGCCTCAGGCTTCGCCGGAAGAAATGCAGGCAAACACACAAAGATGGATGAATTGGGTAGCTGGTATTGCTGCACAAGGCAAACTGGTAGACAGAGGAAACCGATTGGTACCTGCTGGCAAAGTAGTAGGAAGCAACGGAGTGATCTCAGACGGTCCGTATACCGAAATCAAAGAATCCATTTTAGGTTATACCTTAGTAAAGGCCAATTCGATCGAAGAGGCCACAGGGCTTGCCAATGGCTGTCCGATACTCAATGTAGGAGGCAACGTGGAAATAAGAGAGATCAACGCAATGTAATTGTCCGAAAGCCCTTGTATCTTACAAGGGCTTTTTTTATATCTATGCAGGAAGGTAAACTGATCACCCATTTATTCAGAACCGAGTACAGCAAAATTGTTGCGGTGCTTTATCATTCCTTTAAACTCAAACAACTTGAGATAGCGGAAGATATTGCGAGTGAAACTTTTTTGAAAGCTTCCGAAGTATGGGGAATCAGAGGCATCCCCGAGAATCCTACCGCCTGGCTTTATCTTGTGGCCAAAAATAAAACTGCTGATTATTTTAAACATCATTCGGTAGTTGAAAAGAAAACAAAAGAGATCAAAAATGATTCTCCGCTTGAAATAGAAACAGATTTTGAATTCAGCGACCAGAACATTGCCGACAGCCAACTGGCAATGATCTTTTCGGTTTGCAATCCGAAGAACTCCTCGGAAGCCCAGATCTGCCTGGCGCTCCAGATCCTTTGCGGTTTTAGCCTCGAAGAGATTGCAAATGCTTTTTTGACCAATACAGAAACCATAAAAAAACGATTGTACCGCGCCAGAACAATCCTGCGTACAGAAAATTTTCAGATCACTGCATTAAATAAAATAGAGATCCAATCACGCCTGGAGATTGTATTGAAGACTTTGTACCTGTTGTTTAACGAAGGATATTTTTCCAAGTCCAACGATCAATTGATCAGGAAAGATCTTTGTTCGGAAGCGCTGCGGTTGACGCATGTGCTCACGGAAAATCCATTGACCAATACGCCCACCACGAATGCGTTGATGGCGTTAATCTGTTTTCAAAGCTCCCGGTTGGAGGCGAGACAAAACGACAAAGGCGAAGTGATCTTATTGGAGGATCAGGATAAAAATTTGTGGAACCAGGAATTGATCGCGAAAGGAAATCATTATTTAATAAATGCCTGCAACGGTGATGAAATATCTACGTATCACCTGGAGGCAACGATTGCTTATTGGCATACTACACCTACGGATGAAAACAAATGGCAGCATATTTTACAATTGTACAACCAGCTAATACTAATTGAATATTCTCCTATCACCGCGCTGAACCGTACATTTGCTTTGGCTAAAGTATATGGAAATAAAAAAGCGATCCAGGAAGCGGAAAAGTTGAAGCTGAATAATTACAGCGAATATTATTCTTTACTGGGATATTTATACGCTTCCATTGATCCAAAGACCGCTATTCATCACTATCAGCAAGCCATTGCGCTTACAAGATCCGAAGTGGAAATTCAAACGCTTAGGAAAGAAATCAAGAGGCTTGCAAATATTCTGTAAGTTATAGAAATCTCCTCCCCCCATGCTGGCGGGGACTCCAGCATAGCACTCACACCCATACCCACTCTCGTATCACCTCATACCTTTAATCCAGTATTAACAATTACTTAAAACCCGGTATTCTTTTAATACGAATTTACACTTGGCTTAACTCCCAGTTAACGGGCTTTCTCTTTCTTTGCTTCCGTAAAACTTTACTGAACGATATGAAACAACACTTACAAATTTTTAAAAGAAGCTCTATCATAGCAGGCAGTGCCTTGCTTCTGGGGCTCGTTACGCTTGCCGGGTGTAAGAAGAAGAAGTCTGACGACAACAACGACAGCAACAATAATTCTTCTAACACAACACAACCTGCTGATATCAACTCAGTAGGACACGTAGTAGTGATCTATTTGGAAAACCACAGTTTCGACAACCTGTACGGCGAATTTGCAGGAGCAAACGGATTGTACAATGCTACATCTACTTTGTACACTCAAACCGACTCTTCTGACAACGTATACGCGCACTTGCCTGTAGTGGTGGGCTCTCCAAATGCTTCCGCATTCCCTACGAACCTGGCAAACAAATATTTTAACATTGACCAATACGTACCTGCTGGGATGCAAACTCCCGATGTACTGCACCGCTACTACCAGGAGCAAATGCAGATCAACGGTGGTAAGATGGACAAATATGCTGTGTACAACCTAAACTCAAAAGGTTTGTCTCAGGGTTACTATCAAACTTCTCTGTTGCCGATGACACCTATCGCACAGAAGTATGTGCTTTGCGACAATTTTTTCCACAGCGCTTTCGGTGGTTCGTTTCTAAACCATATGTGGCTGATCGCTGCGGCTAGCCCTACCTTCCCTGGCGCTCCAAGCGGGATCACCGCTACTGTAGATGGAAATGGTAAAATGCTTACCGACGGACAAGTTACTCCTGATGGCTATGTAGTAAATACAAGCTACTCTGTAAACGCTCCGCACCCTTCTTCTACACCTACTGCCAACCTGGTGCCAAACCAAACTATTCCTACTATCGGCGACAGACTAAACGACAAAGGTGTTTCCTGGGCGTGGTATTCAGGAGGCTGGAACGATGCACTCGCCGGTAACCCTGCTTCTACCTTCCAGTACCACCACCAGCCGTTTGCTTACTTCAGCAACTATGCGGACGGTACACAAATGAAAAAAGATCACCTGAAAGATGAATCAGAGTTTATCGTAGCAGCTCAAAATGGTACGTTGCCTGCGGTATCTTTTGTAAAACCAATAGGACTTCAAAACGAGCACCCTGGTTATGCAAACGTGATGGATGGTGAGAACCATACTGTAAACCTGATCAACACTATTATGAACGGACCTAACGGCAGCGACGTAGTAATTATCGTAACGTACGACGAGCATGGTGGTTTCTGGGATCACGTAGCGCCTCCTACGATCGACAAATGGGGTCCTGGTACAAGAGTTCCTGCGATCATCGTTTCTCCTTTTGCGAAAAGAAACTATGTGGATCATACACAATATGAAACAGTAAGTATTCTTTCGTTCATCGAAAAAAGATGGGGACTGTCGCCGCTTAGCGATCGCGACCGCAATGCGAACCCTCTTTCAAATGCATTTACATTCTAAATAATTATTACTGCTTGCAGTGCAACATCCGGGATCGCTTGTGGATCAAGCTGTCCCGGATGTTTTAAATTTATAGAGTTTAAAGTTTAAAGTTCAAAGTGAAAATTTTATACCTTAAACTTTACACTTTAAATATGTTCAATCACCACTTCTTTTCATGAAAATTACATTCTCACTCTTATCGTTGGCCTTGTTTCTTACAGCATTGGTTTTCTCTTGTTCGCAGGAAAAAGCAGACCGCGAAAAAACGGTTGCCGGTATTGTATTGCAGCAGGTAGATAGTTTTGTGTCTGTCAAAAATAAATTGTTGGAGGCTACGAAAAACAATAAGTCAGAGCAAGAGCTTCAGCAGCTTTTCCTGGAGGCAAGGAATGCGTATAAAAAAATGGAATGGGCTACTGAATATTTTTCCCCCATGGTCTCCAGGCTAGTCAACGGCGCGCCTGTGATTGAAGTGGAGCGTTATTCTGCTACTG
Organism: Cytophagaceae bacterium; assembly: GCA_035535995.1. GTDB lineage: Bacteria > Bacteroidota > Bacteroidia > Cytophagales > Cytophagaceae > JANYCO01. Next base: position 40,654 of record DATLOZ010000014.1, on the reverse strand, counting down.
TATTTGAGCCCGCCGGTTTGCAGGTGATAGAAGGATTTCTTTTTCCGCACTACGACACCGCTTCGCGTACAGAATTGTTGACGCAACTGGAGCAGCTACAATCGCCTTGCGATAAATACAAAATTTTTTTCAGCAATGTAAAATTGCTCGACTGGCAAATTTATGATGCGGCCAAGCTTGAATTGTTTCGTATCGAAACAATGGGCATTACAGGTTTCGACAATCCGCTTACACTGCACAGTATGGAAGAAACTTCCATAGCACTGCAAAGTTTAAAAGAGGTTATGCAATTGTATATTGACAAAGAAGACAGCGAACAGCTGATCAGTAAACTAGAGAATGCCATTCAATACCTGGGGCAGCACCGCGATTTCAATACATTCGACCGCGCGGAGTTTATTGCACAATACGCCAATCCCGTTACTACCGCGATCGCCAATCTTGAAGGAAAACAAAAAACAGAAGCGATGACATACAATCGCCTGCTCAACCAGAATGCAAAAACACTTTTTGATACCAACGCTTTTAATGTAAACGCTTATGCTCCCAATCCCTGGTCGTTTGTGAGCGAGGAGAAGATTGCGCTAGGCAAGGTTTTGTTTTACGACCCTGTGTTGTCGGGCGATAATAGCAGAAGTTGTCAGTCCTGTCATATGCCTGAAAAAGCATTTGCAGACGGCATGATCTCCAATACTGTTTTGAACAGCACTAAATCTTTGAATCGTAACACCCCTTCGCTGATCAATGCAGCTTTCCAGCCTGCACAGTTCAATGATATCAGAGCTGTACTGCTTGAAGAGCAAATTGACAGCGTGATCCACAACAAAAACGAAATGCATGGCTCACTGAAAGTTGCTGCAAAAAAATTGTGGGAAAAGGAATCGTACAGAACACTCTTCAGCAAAGCATATCCTGCAAACAACCGCCAGGCGATCGATACGCTTGAGATCCTCAATGCATTGGCATCCTACATTCGAAGCCTGACTTCGCTGAATAGCCGGTTTGACGAATATATGCGAGGCAATAAAGCGGCGTTAACCGTGCAAGAGATAGAGGGGTTTAATTTGTTTATGGGCAAAGCCAAATGTGGCACTTGTCATTATATGCCTTTATTCAATGGAGCAGTGCCGCCTATGTTTATGAAAATAGAAACAGAAGTACTCGGCGTACCTGTTGCTAAAAATGAGAAAACGATTGATCCAGACCTGGGGCGTTACGCTTCACAAAAAATCCCGGATCTGAAATATAGTTTTAAAACACCCACCGTCCGCAATGCCACGCTCACCGCGCCTTATATGCACAACGGAGTTTTTTCCACGTTGGAAGAAGTAATTGATTTTTACAACCAAGGTGGGGGAGTAGGAATGGGAATTGATCTACCCAACCAGACTTTGTCGCCAGACAAATTAAATTTGTCGGAAAAAGAAAAAGCAGCGTTGATCGCGTTTATAAAAAGCCTGGAAAGCAAGCCGTAACAGTACGGAGCGCGGGTACAGAGTAGAGAATAATCTCTCCATACTCACACTCCATCCTGTTAGGCTCTTCCTGTTGCTTTTAAATAATTCAGATGGGAGAGGAAGGCTTTGGAAAAAGAAGAATATTCATTGTATGGAATATTCATTTCGGCACAAAGCTCTTTTACTATCTTATTTAACTGGGGATAATGGATGTGACTGATCTTTGGAAACAGATGATGTTCTACCTGGAAGTTCAATCCTCCCGTGTACCAACAAATCAATTTACTTTTTGTAGCAAAATTGGTAGTAGTTTTGAGCTGATGGATCGCCCATTCGTCAAGAATTTTATTGTCCTCAAGATGTTGATCGGTAAATTCAGTATTTTCTACTACGTGCGCTAATTGAAATACAACTGAAAGCGTTGTACCCAATACGATATGATAAGCCATAAATCCTATCAGCGTATTGCCCCATCCCCATACGAGAGAGGGAAGGATCAGGTAGAACGTCACATAAGAGAGCTTGGTAATCCAGAATATAAAATGATCCTTTGAGGTCACCCCGGTAATTTTGATATTCCCTATTTTCCCCGTAAAGTATTTAATAAAGTCTAGTAAAAAGATCCAGAGAATAGAAGAAAAGCCATAAGCGATAAAGCAATAGAGGTGTTGGTATTTGTGAAACCATAATTTTTTCTGCGAGACACAGCTTCTTAACACAGGTTCCATCGCAATATCCTGGTCGTGTCCGTCGATATTGGTAAAGGTATGATGAACGATATTGTGTTTGTTTCTCCATAAAACAGCATCGCCGCCCAGCATATTAATGCTATAGGCAGCTACATCGTTGAGCCAGATCTTATCGGAAAAGCTCCCGTGAGAACCATCGTGCATCAGGTTAAACCCTATGGCGGCGGCAGCCAGTCCAAGGTACACGCAAATCAATAAAGCAGCCCAGCCGGGTAATGGAAAAAGTAAAAGAGAAGCAAAGCCCCCGATATAAGTAGCAAGAAAGAATATTGCTTTGAACATTATTCCCCGGCCGCCTATAGTTGTTTTTTCGGTTTGAATAAAGTATTCTTTTACTCTTCTTTTTAATTCAGGGAAAAAGATATTTTTTTTATTTTCAAAAATAACCTTTTCACTTTTTCTTTGTTTTTTTAAAACTGGCTCAAGGAGCGTCGTATTCATAAGGAAAATTTAGGTAAGCTTCAATGTATATTAGAAAGAGAAAGCGTGGTGGAAGTAAGTTATGGCTTTTTGATTTACCTATAAAGATAGGCATTTAATCCGAATAAGAGAGAGGTATTTTATGTCCTTGGAAACATATCGGTAACATTGAATTTGGCATTATCCGTAATTGCTTGTTGTGTATAGGCATGTGAATAAAGTAAAATACGCGTTTCTGTTCCCTACTTCTTGCTCTTCATCAGCATTTTTCGCTGAGATAATCTTATGAAAAATTACTTTTGTCCTATTTTAAGGCAAAATAATAATAATTATTCTTCTTTCTGTTCACTTTCGTTCAGTTTCTCTGTCATCATGAAAAATTAACATAACCTTAGTTTTTTATGAAAATGATTAGACTTACGAACACGTGCCTGACCAGGCATTTGGGCATTTATTGCTCCAACTTTATTTTTAGACTTGTGCGACCGATGCCGGTATTGATGGCATTGTTATTCTTTTTTTCTACGAATTCTTTTGCTCAACAAAAAAAGGTAATCGGTTATCTTCCAACCTGGGCAAATTTTCCAAACATCGTTAATACGCTTGATATGAATAAGCTCACGCATATTAATATTGCTTTCGCCAACCCCAATACTTCCGGGGGAATTGACGGGCCGAGCAACAGCTCAGTTACTACGGTGGTAAATGCCGCTCATAGTAAAAATGTAAAAGTATTTATGTCGTTCGGAGGAGCTGGTGCTCCGGGGAATGCTTATCAGGCGGTGTTGGGAAATACTACAAGCATGAACAATTTTGTAACCACGCTTGTAAACTACACGGTGAATCTGAACCTTGACGGGATTGACATCGATATTGAAGGAGATGTATTGGGAAGCTCAGTGAATAGCACACAATATCAAAACTTCGTTGTAAAGCTGGGAACAGAGCTGCACGCGCGCAACAAACAAATGACCGCCGCACTTGCCGATTGGTTTGCCGACAACATCACCACCACATCCGCCGCACAGTTCGACTGGATCAACATCATGTCGTACGATGCTTATGGAAGCTGGTCGGGGCCAGGGCAGCACTCGCCATATTCCTTAGCAGTAAATGATTTTAATTATTGGAAAAATACGAAAGGAGTTCCTGCATCCAAACTGGTGATCGGAGTTCCTTTTTATGGTTATGGATGGGGAACGTATGGACAAAACGGAAGCGGAAATTATCTTGCTTACTCCACTATTCTCAATACCTACGGAGGCTCTGCCAACAGCGACCAGGTAGGTTCGGGCAACAACGTTATTTACTACAACGGAATTCCTACTATTAAAAGCAAAGCAAATTATGTGCTCCAGCAAAACGCCGGAGGGATCATGATCTGGGAACTCAGCCAGGATGTAAGTGATAACAGATCTTTGCTCAACGCGATCTATGAAGTGTTGGGTACTTCTACTCCGCCTGTTCCGCAAGGGCCATACAATGGCGTAAGAATGAATATACCCGGAAAAGTGGAAGTCGAAAATTACGATGTAGGAGGCTCTGGTGTAGCCTATAGCGACAATAGCGCAGGAAACCAGGGAGGTGTATACCGGACCGACGATGTAGACATACAAGCTACTACTGATGCAGGAGCTGGCTACAACGTAGGCTGGATGGCCGACAACGAATGGATGGAATATTCTGTGAACATCGCTTCCGCAGGTGCTTACAACTTTGAATTTAGAACTGCCAGCACTTCCGGCGGAGCATTGCGTCTGGAACTCGATGGCACTGATCTGACCGGCACTGTAAGCCTTCCCAACACGGGCGACTGGCAAACATGGGCTTCTACAAGCCGGTCAAACATCACACTGCCTGCCGGTCAGCATATCTTGAAAGTGTACGTTGTGACAGGAAATTTCAACCTGAACTATGTGAACTTCACCACACACGTCAACCAGGCGCCTACCGCAAGTATTACAGCTCCTGCAAACAACGCAAGCTTCACATCGCCCGCTACTGTTACGATCTCTGCCAATGCTTCTGATGCAGACGGCACGATCAGCAAAGTAGAATTTTTCAACGGAGCTACCAAGCTCGGCGAGGCTACCAGTGCTCCTTACAATTATACATGGTCAAACATAGCCGCAGGTACTTATAGCATCACGGCAAAAGCTACGGATAACAATGCTGCTACTGCCACTTCGGCTGCAGTATCGGTAAGCGTGACCAATCCTGTTTCCAATTGTCCGAACCTCACCTGGTCCGACGATTTCAATGGTACAAGCCTTGATCAGAGCAAATGGAATTACCAGACAGGTGACGGTTGTCCGGGTAATTGCGGATGGGGAAACAACGAGCTGGAATATTATACTTCTAACAGCGGCAACGTATCCGTTTCCGGTGGCAATCTTGCGCTCACAGCGCTTTATCAACCGAACTATAACGGTTCGGGGAAAAATTACACTTCGGGTAAATTGGTAACTTCCGGTAAATTCTCACAAAAATATGGAAGATACGAAGCGAGAATCAAAGTGCCTTCTGCAGCGGGCATCTGGCCTGCCTTCTGGATGCTTGCCGATAATACTGCATGGCCCGGCACAGGAGAGATCGACATCCTCGAATGTTTAAATACTAATCCAACTACCTGGTACGGAACGTTGCACTATGCTTCTACTTCCGGCGTACATCAAAGCATGGGAAGCACATGGAATTCTCCGGTACCACTTTCAAATGATTTCCATATATATGCCTGCGAGTGGACTACCGATCATATCAGCTGGTACATCGACGGTGTGCTTCGCGGTACAGTGACGAAAGCTGCTGCAGTAGCAGGTGGTGGCGCCTGGCCGTTTGACAACCAGAAGTTTTTCATCATTCTCAATCTTGCAGTGGGGGGAAATTTCCCTGGACAAAATCCTATATCTTCCCAATATCCGCAAACGATGCTGGTGGATTATGTAAGAGTGTATAGCGGCGATCCTTGTACCGTGCAACAAAGTCCATATAATGGAACAGCAGTTTCTATTCCGGGAACAATACAAGCAGAAAATTATGATCTCGGCGGACAAGATGTAGCTTACAATGATAGCGAAACTGCTAACCAAGGCGGAGCATACAGAACGGACGGCGTAGACATCGAAGCTACCACCGATACCGATGGCGGCTACAACGTAGGCTGGACAGCCACTGGCGAGTGGTTAGAATATACAGTGAACGTCACTGCTACCGCAAACTACGACATCGCTTTCCGTACTGCCGGAACATCAACCGCTACGCTTCATCTTGAAGTAGATGGAAACAATGTAACAGGAGATGTCGCCCTGCCAAATACCGGAGGCTGGCAAACATGGGCTACTACCACCAAAACCAATGTCTCTCTTTCCGCGGGCCAACACGTGCTGCGCGTGTATGAAGCAACAGGAGGTTTCAACCTGAATTATATCAAAGTTACCGCCTCTGCTACAGGACCGGTGAACCAATTGCCATCTGTGAGCATTACCTCTCCTGCAAACAACGCTACTTATACCGCAGGCGCTTCTATTACGATCAACGCCAATGCTTCAGATGCAGATGGTACGGTGAGTAAAGTAGAATTCTTTAATGGTGGAACGAAACTAGGAGAAGATCTAACCTCACCCTATAGCTTCAGCTGGGCCAACGTAGCAGCAGGAAGTTATACCATCACCGTGAGAGCTACCGATAATTCCGGAGGAGCTACCACCTCTTCCGGAATAAGCATAACAGTGATGGCCGTAACCAACACTTGCAGCGGCGTGCCTCAGTATATAGAAAACGGAGGATACGTAGCAGGTAGCAGAGTGCAGGTAGGCGGAACATTGTATGAATGTAAACCTTATCCGTACTCTGGATGGTGCAACGGTGCAGCATGGGCCTATGGCCCGGGTACAGGCACCTACTGGTCGGATGCATGGACAAATGTAGGAAATTGCACCGCAGCAAAACTTGGCGTAGCAAGCGAACCAACGTCTACCGGCTACGTGGAAACAGGAGTGCGAGGAATTCCAAATCCATTCAACGCAGCCACCAAAGTAGAAGTCACGATTGCCAGTGGAGGAGAAGTATTGCTGGAAGTGTACGACAACAAAGGCGTGAAAATAAAAGAGCTTTACAAAGGCTATCTGGATGCAGGCACCTACAGTTATGATTTCGATAGCAATGGATCGCAGTCGGAGCTGTACCTGCTGAAGCTGACCAGCAACGACCAGGTGTATACAAGAAAACTATTGAAGTTGAATTAATACTTACTTACTATTCATTATTTTTCTAAGGCTCCGATTTTTTCCCGGAGCCTTTTTTTATTTTGTATTTTATATGGGGACCCTGGGTGGATTGTTTTTCTTACAAACAAATTGTAAAAACATATAAGACATAAAATTATTTTCAGGATATATTTCGGCGGATGATTTTTGTAAAAAAATATGCTCAATATGGAACATAAGGAAAACGATAACAAAGAAAGTAGTCGTCGGGATTTTATTAAGAAAAGTTTAGTGGTTACTATATCTGGCGCGGCAGGTATTAGTTTATTTTTTGGGTGTAAGGAAAAAGAGGGAGATCAAAAAGTTTCTCCGCCAGAAGACCTGATGCAAGAACATGGTGTGCTTAACAGAATTTTGCTGATCTATGATGTTTGTAAAATGCATCTTATCAATAAAGTAAATTTTCCTAAGGAAACACTAGCCGGCGCGGCAAGCATTATTAGAACCTTTGTAGAGGATTATCATGAAAAGCAGGAAGAACAATATCTCTTTCCCCGTTTTCAAAAAGCAAATCAACTCACCGATCTGGTGAATACGTTATTACAACAACACCAAGCAGGAAGAAGATTAACCGATCAGATATTATCTCTTACTAAATCCCCGAGAATTTCTGAACAGGAAAATCATACACTCATTCAATTACTAAATTCATTCAATACCATGTATCGGCCGCACGAAGCAAGAGAAGATACTGTACTTTTTCCCGCTTTTAGAAAAATTGTTTCCAGGCATGAATATGATAGCCTGGGAGAAGAGTTTGAAAATAATGAACATAAAATTTTTGGACGAGATGGCTTTGAGACCATCGTAAGCAAAGTGGCTGAAATTGAGAAAAAATTGGGAATCTACGATCTTTCACAATTTACACCGCAATTATAAATCCGATTACTGAACGGCAGCATTTCGAAAAGCGCAGTCTTTTATTAACTTTGTCAGCATAGATAAATCATCAATTCAGATATGCTAAAAACAGCTCGTTTCTCTTTCAAAAAAATAGCCTTCGGTTTCATCGTTCTTCTCCTGGTAATACAAGTTTTCCGGATCGATAAGACGAATCCTCCGGTGGATGTAAAAAACGATTTTATTTCTACTACTAACGCACCGCTTGCGGTAGGGCAGATCCTAAAGACATCATGTTATGATTGTCATTCCAATGAAACACGTTATCCCTGGTACACCAATGTGGCGCCTCTTTCCTGGTGGGTTAAAGATCATATCAACGAAGGCCGCGAGGAGTTGAATTTTTCTGAATGGAAAAACTACAACGCTAAAAAAGCAGATCATAAATTGGAAGAATGTATCGAACAAATAGAGGAAGGTGAAATGCCGATGTATTCCTACACATTATCGCATAGCGAAGCTACACTCAGTGAAGCGCAAAAGAAATTGTTGATCGATTGGTTTGCTTCGGTTAGGAAGGTCGAGTAGAAAGTTATCGAGTGCGAGCGCGAGTATGGAAATCATTTGAAATCAACAAGAGCGGCAATATACAGTAACAGATTAAAATTCCAGAATAAAAATAATCCTCGGTTTTGTACTTAAAGGAAAAATAAAAATATGAATGCGGGAAGTATAAGAACAAGGTGTCGTATTATTTTTTCTTTGTTCGATGCCTGATTTTAGAAGGATTTTGCTTCATATGAAATACATCTGTAATTATTATTTCCTTGCCATCGTACTGATAAATTATTTTATAATTACCTTCTAATAGATAACGGCCGTAAGGCTTATAGCCTTTTAGCAGTGGGTCTTTACTGCCTGACTCAGGAAAATATTCTAACTGATCTACTCTTGAAATCAATTTTTCTATATAACAAGAAGCTAAAAAATCAGAACCACTTTCGCGGGCTATATATTGATGAATTTGTTCTAAACTTTTGTCAGCGAAAGAGGTCCAAAATATCTTTACTTTTTTCATTATTTAGAATTATACTTCTTCTTGATAGATTTATGTTCGATTAATTTACCGCTCTTAATATCTTTTTGAGAACGATTTTGACGATCATAAAATTCTTCAAGAGTAAAAGGTTTTAACAACTCTTCCTTACGTCTTCTGTCATTGCTTAATATTAGATAAACAGCCTGTAATAGTTCTGGACTTTCTACTATCTCAATTGCTTCGTGTATTTGCTTTTTAAGCGTTTTTGTTGTCATGACTTTGTTGCGATGTCGTATATCAAATATAATGATTTTTGTCCCAAAGGAAAAGCCCTGAATACACCTATCTTATGTTAAAAAAATAAAATAATAAGGATGTTAAATAATAATCTAATGGCAGGCGCTTCTAAATAAAAAAAGCAAAATAAATTAACGTATCAACGTCACACTACCCTTCAACGTCAATAGCTCCGTGTCTTCTTCATATACTCCCTGGTAATGAATGATACATTCATAAGAACCCGGTGGCATTTCTTCTCCTCTGTACATGCCATCCCACTGAATAGTGCGATCTTTTGAGAGAAAAATAATTTCGCCCCAGCGGTTGAAGATTTGTATTTCAAAATTTTTAAAATGTTTTCCGAAAATTTCCAGGTCATCGTGCAGGTTGTCGCCATTGGGCGTAAAAGCCGAAGGATAGTAGAGCTGAGGTGCACAATAGTCTTTTACATAAATTTCTCCTTTGATAAAACATCCACTATCATCGGAAACAGTTACACTGTAGGTGCCTGCTTCTGTCACATCAATATTGCGCATAGTATTTCCGTTTGACCACAGAAAATATTTTTCTCCTTTTGCAGAAAGTGATAAAGGCCCATTGTCGAAGCAATATTTCATTTTAGGCTGATCAAAAGGTGGAGTAGTAGGGGATGGATTTACCGTGACAGTAACTGCATCCGGATTTGAGATACAATTATTAGCGTCTGTAGTGGTGATGGAATATGTGCTAGTGGCTGCCGGACTTACTGTAAAGGAAGATACATTTATTGCGCCCGGATTCCATTTGTAATGCACACCGGTAGGACTACTGGCGGTGAGTATAGCGCTAGTGCCGGAGCAGATGTATTGATCGGTTCCTGCGGATACAACAGGCAGCGGATGAACAGTTATAATCTGCATCGTATCTGTCGCCCGACAGTCGGCAAATGTTTTTATGATCACCCAATATTTTCCGGCGGTAGTTGCCTGAAAAGTCTGGTGAGTAGAATCGGTAAAATTATCGTTCCAGTAATACGCCGCAAACCCGGCGCCTGGATCCAACGTACGCGATTGGCCGGTACAGATAGAAGTGTCGTTGCCCAAATGAATGACAGGAGGAGTTTCCAGGGATAAATTCAACTTAACAATGCTGTCGCAACTACTGGTAGAAAGCGTGTCGTAGTACGCACCGGCCGTAGACCTCAGCTGACCTGCGAAGAAGAAGCTCTTTCCCTGGCAAATGGTTTTATTGAAACTAAATCGTTTATAAGGAATCACGGTCAGGTTAAGCCTGATAAGACTGTCGCAACCATTGGCGGCGGTGAGTGTATCGAAGTAGATGCCGGTGTTTGTATACGTATGAAGGCCGATTACAACGGGATTTCCTTCGCAGACAGTACTGTCGATGGATCTCTTTTTGTAGTTCACCAAAACAGTAGTGGTAACAATACTATCACATCCCAGTTTGTTTATAAGAGAATCGAGGTAAACTCCCGGACTTGTATAAATATGGTTCCCGACTTTGAAGCTGGTCTTGTGGCAGAGATTAACCGTTTGCACCGTCACATCATGCAAGTAAACATGATAGGAAGAATAAAAAACATCAGAACATCCATTGACCGTTACCGTTTTTTTGACATGGTATACACCTGTATCGGCGGCGCTCAGCGGGCTTATGATAAGTGAATCGCCGTGGGAGATAACGCCATGGGGTGTAGTCCAATCGTATTGAAAATAAGGAGAGGAAATACCTGCCAGGGTAATTTTACTGCCGAGGCAGGAAGGACCTTTTTTTACAATAGGAGGAAATTTTGTAGTGTCTATGGAAATTTGCCGCGTGTTACTATTGCCACAGGCATCCTGGATCCTTATGTTATAATTGCCGTAGGTTGGAAGATTAAATAAATTGCTCACCTGTGGAGGATAGGTCTGCGGCCCGCTTGTGATCTCGTAGAGAAACGGAGGAAGCCCGCTTGTGCTATCTACTAAAAGCGCTACATAATTATTGCCATGACAAAAAATAGTAGTGCTTGCTTTGAACAGATCGTTGCTATAATAAGGAATGGTGATCGTGTCTTCCACCAGCCAGCAATCCTGATGATTGTTAGTAATGTAATTATCAAAATAAAGCCCACCATAATTTGGATCGTATCCATAGTAGATCTGAAATAAATATTTTCCCGGAGGCAATGAGGTGACAGAATCTGGTCCATAGATCATGGTGTTATGATATACAGTGTTGTTCTGCAAATCTTTTACGTAAACACCGATTACATTTGGAGAGGTAGCATCGAAGGAAAATATATTATTGCCCAAACACCCTTTACGAATGCTGTAGGAATAGCCCAGATCGGAAACAGAGGAAGGATCTATCGTAAACGTTCCACTCACAGAATTTCCACAATCATCATAGACATGATATTGGTACGTTCCTATAGGTAGATTTTTTATGGTATACGAGTTGCCGCTTATACTATATAATTTGGGATAGACAATTGTATCTTTAAAAGCATATTCCGGTTTGGTACTTTTTGCAACCGAAGGGCCGGAGGTAATTTCCATTTTTAGATTGTTCTTAAAATTCCAAAAATTCAAACCTATATACGAAGTAGAATCCAGGCATCCTTTAAAAGCGTAGTACGTCACAAATTGCGTTGAAGGAGAAGGCCAGAGATAGTTTTGTTGAAATACCTGTCCGCATCCATCCACGACTTTTAGTTTATAGGTTTTTCCGCTTGGTAGCGGTTTGCTTATCAGCGCGCAGCCTGGAGAGCTGCAAGTCATAGAATCTACAATTGCATTCGTAGCGATATCGGTCAAGGTCATTTTAGCCGGAGTAATATAACCTGTATATAAATATGGATAGGCATAAGGTTGCTTTAGGTCAATGTATGCACTCATCTCATCGTTGCAGGAGGGACCAGTAGTATAGCTTAACACAAATTCGTATGGAGAGATCACGCTGTCATGCGCACACAAGCGGGTACCACAGGTATCTTCTATACATACTTTAAGTTTGTCGCCATAGGTTAATCCTGGAATGGTGTCTGCAATGTTAAATACTCCAGGCAGAGAATGTATAGTGTCAATCGGAATTGGATACATTCGTTTTGTAACAGTACCGGAGCTTGTCGTTAAGATCAATTTTAAAGGATACTTAGATTTTTCTTTGCGTAATGAGAAGCTAACAGCCAGCGCTATTTTGTCGCAGCCTATTTTATTAACACCTGCGTAATATAAATTAGAAAAACCAGTACCATTGTCTACCAGGAATATTGTACGCGATTGAAAATTGCCACAAGCGTCTTCCACACGTACGGTGTAGCCTCCGGCAGGTAAATTTTTAAACGTATCACTGGATTGAATAGCGCCGGTATATGGTGAAACAATTTGCCAGTTGAATGGGGCTTTCCCCGTAAGAGGCGCTGAGTTGCCAATGATCTTACCATCATGGCCTCCTGTGCAGGTAGGATTAAAAGCGACAGGATTGGGCTGTGGAAGCTGGTAAGTGCCGGTGATTGTGAATTGTACATCTTTGCTTTCAAAATCTACATCGTAGACACGCGCTGTATAAGTGCCGGGGAAAAGCGAAGAAAATGTAGCGCTGTTCTGAATAGAAGCAGTAGTAGGTCCACTCAGGATCTCATAGGCAAGAAAAGGATCGGTTTTATTACTGGTGGCCTGGATCGTAGCAGTACCATTATTTCCGCATGTGCTTGTTGTAGTAGTGACGCCGCTGACAGAAATAGTAGCAAAACACACCGGTGTGTTCACCAATATAAAAAAAATCAGAAACGATATAGTTCTTAAAAAACGGCTAAGCATATTTATTGGTCAAAAGAGAGTATCTGATCTTGAATACGAAATTTAAGGATAAACAAGATTATTTTAACATTATTTGGATGAAGAATTTTAAAATTTAAAATATGGACCTTTTCTCCATACGCGCGTTCACAGCCCATATTATCGCATTTGATAATATGAGAAAATCAGAAACGATATACTTTTTAAAAAGCAATTACACATCTTTCTGAACCTTGATTTACTGGAGTTGAGAATTAACAAGACGATTGATTATTTTTCAATTCAGTAAATAAAAGAGTTTATAAAATTTATTTCGTAAAGTAGTTGGTTAGATAAAGGTGAATGATAATTTTATTTATATTCTGTAAATCCTGCTCAAAACTTCGGACAAGGAAGCATCTTCATGATTGTTTTTTTCTTTTTATGTTTAATGCTATAGCTGGCTGTAATTTCGTGTGACCCTCCGCTGGCCGCAGTCAGCCTGGAGATCGTGAGGTCGTAACTATAGCCGAAAGTAAATTCTTTGTAAACAATCCCCACCAGAAATATTAAAGCATCGTTGTTGACCTTTTCCGGTTTGTATACTTTTAAAGGAACTCCACGGTACCACATTCCTACTACCAATGTATTGTAGCGTCCGTAAAGTCCTATATCGAGCTGATCGGATTTGCCTTGCATTTTATAGAGAAAGGTGGGAGAAATACTTTTCTCTTCATTGGGATTGACGTGGCGCTTTCTCCAAGCGGGAGTGAATGACCAAGTATATCCTCCGAAGAAAGAAAATTTTGCAGGAAGCCTGCTTGTACCTGCCATAAAACTCTGGTTCGGCTGGTTCATATGGTTAGCAGAAAAACCAACCCAATACCGCTCAGAGTACAAGAGGCCGCCGGAAGAAATATCAACATAAGAAACACTGTTTTGTAAAAGCGATTCACCGGATTTTCCTCCTATAAAACCATCGTCGGTATATTGTGAGCCGAAGGTCAGTTTGCTATAGTCAATTTTTTTTGAAACATAGGAGAGTTGTACCGCCGGACGGAAGACTACCTTTTTGGACAGATTGATCTGGTAGGCGTACTGGCCGCCGATCTCCGTAGTGCGCAAGTGGGCAGGTGTTGCCACGTCGGAATTAACGATGAGTCCGACACCGCTTTTGTAGCGTTCAAAATAATGATCGAAAGAAGCCGTATAAGAAATATAGGAAGCAGCCTGCGAAGGCCATTGGTAGCGCGTAGCCACAATCCCCCTGGTATTCTGTTGAGCTCCGGCAAAAGCGGGACTTAAATAAAGAGCGTTGGCATAAAACTGCGAATACTGAGTATCTTGCGCCCGAAGAGAAAGACAGTGGAAACAAAGAGTCAGAAAAAATACAATCTTTTTCATGAAAGGCGTAGCTTCCACTGTAAACATAGTACAGAAAAAGCTGGTTAATTTGTTGGTTAAGTATAATTGAGTTGCTTTTTAATACAGTTACTATGGGTTATGTAACCGTACAAATATCAATACAATATACTATTTATTTTTTTTAGAATTCCCCTTTTAAGTATTAAGATTAATGATGGATGCAAGATACCAGATACCAGATAGTTTAGAAAAACAACTCTGTTTACAAGTAAGCTAAAAGACAATGTCATTAAGTTACCCTCGCATTTATCCGGTATCTGGCATCCGGCATCTCAAATAAGTATTAATAGTTAAGAGGGGATTCCAATTTTATTTTAAGTCTGTTTATATTTCCATTGCAATGATTCCGCCTGACTTATATGTTCAGTATAAGCAGACTTACACGGCAGGCAATGATTATAGAATAATTATATTTGCATCTTAACATTCACTAAACTCATGAGCGAACTGTTCCCGTTCTATCTGATCCTGATCGTAGTCATCGTACTTCTGATCATGCTGGCAGACAAAATAAAAGTAGCCTACCCGGTATTACTGGTGATTGCCGGATTACTGATTAGTTTTCTTCCCGGTGTTCCTGTTGTACATATCACTCCGGATCTGATCTTTCTCATCTTCTTGCCACCGCTCTTATACGAAGCTGCCTTTGCTATTTCCTGGAAAGAGCTCTGGCGCTGGCGTCGTATCATCGGGAGCTTTGCATTTGTCGTCGTGTTTCTCACGGCTCTCTCCGTGGCCTTGGTGGCGAATTGGTTTATCCCTGGTTTTTCGTTGGCGCTTGGGTTTCTTCTTGGTGGCATAGTTTCGCCGCCTGATGCTGTAAGTGCAAACGCGATCCTGAAATTTGTAAAAGTACCGAAGCGCATGACTTCCATTCTTGAAGGAGAAAGTTTGCTGAACGATGCGTCTTCGTTGATCATTTTCCGCTTTGCCCTGATTGCTGTGGCTACCGGGCAATTCGTCTGGCACGAAGCGATCTTCAGCTTCAGTTGGATGATCGTAGGTGGTGTGGGTGTTGGTTTATTAATAGGCTGGCTGTTTATGAAAGCACATCGCATGTTGCTTCCTGCAGATGTCAATGTAGATATTGTATTGAGTCTAGTAACGCCTTATATGATCTACCTTGTAGCCGAAGAAGTGCACAGCTCTGGCGTACTGGCTGTGGTAAGCGGAGGATTGTTGTTGTCGAACAGACGAAATTATTTCCTGAACAGCTCCTCAAGATTGCGCGGCACAACTGTATGGCAAAGCCTCGTGTTTGTGCTGAATGGATTGGTGTTTTTATTGATCGGTCTCGACCTGCCCCAAATTACCGAGGGACTGAAGCTGGAAGGGGTAAGTTTTTCTGCTGCCATTGGATATGGTTTGTTGATCACACTGGTCTTAATACTCGGCAGATTCCTGGCGGCATTCGGAGCGTTGTTTGTTACATTAATTGCCCGCAATTTTATAGAAGTAGCCGATCCGAGTCCCGGATTTAGAGCGCCTATAGTGATAGGCTGGACAGGAATGCGCGGTGTGGTATCGCTGGCAGCAGCTTTGTCGATTCCCGTACAAATGAGCAATGGCGTGAATTTCCCGCATAGGAACCTGATCCTCTTCATAACTTTTATCGTGATATTAGCCACCTTACTCTTACAAGGATTGACGCTCCCTATGCTGATCAAAAAAGTAAATCTTACCGATACTGATCATTACTATCACCCGGAAGAGGAGATGGAAAGTATGATCCGGAAAGGCCTGGCGGAGCAGGCGTTGAAACATTTGAGAAGTAATTACAGCGAACACGTAGATCAGCATGTCACCTTGCAACATATGGCAAACAAATGGGAAGACCAAAGCAATGAAGTAGATGCAGAGCTTTCCAACGAAGTAAGAACTATTTACCTGGATGTGCTGAACAAGCAGCGACAATGGCTGCTGCATAGAAATCACACCGACCAGAAAATGGATGAAGAAGTGGTCCGGAAATATTTACGGCAAATTGATATTGAAGAAGAAAAATTGAAACTGGATCTGTAAGAAAAATTTTCTTTTGGTAAGCGTGTGTGGTAGTTTTATCGCACACGCTTTTTATTTTTTTTAAGCCGTCGTTCTTCATCATTGCTGGCGTACCCGCCAGCAATGCGCTCTGCGCTCTTTTTCGAAACTCCATTTTCCTTGTTTGCTGGCGGGGACGCCAGCAAACAAGGAAAATGGAAAAATACAGTAAGAACGATAAGTTTGTATTTCTTTCATCTTAATAAGTAGTATAGATGCCCAGAAGGGAATGATAAATCTTTTTTACTGACGTTCATCATTGCTGGCATCCCCGCCGGCAATGCACTCTGCGCTCTTTTAGCAACTATCATTAAAAAACAATAAAACTTAACTACGTATATCTAATTTTTTTTACAAAACTCAATGATCTTTAACCTTTTCACCAAATAGTTTGTGCCAGTTTAGCACAAACCTCATTTTTTTATAAATAAAAAAATTATTTTGAAAGTCGCTGTTTGCGCAAAAATCTTTCTTAAAACAAAAATCATATGAAAAGAAAATATACCTGGAAGCCCGATCTTCCTGATCATAGAGACTATGCTTATGTAGCCAAAAAAACGATCAGCCTTCCTCCGCTGGTAGATCTGCGCATTACTTATACGACTGTATACGATCAGGGACAGCTTGGCTCCTGCACCGGAAATTCTATTTCCATGACCATCGATATGCAACGTGTGAAACAAGGATTGGCGCCAATGAAACCTTCGCGATTATTTATCTACTACAACGAGCGCGCCATGGAAGGCAGCATTGGCGAGGACTCCGGCGCTCAGATCCGTGATGGAATTAAAAGCGTATCAAAAATCGGGTATTGTCCGGAGGCGGAATGGCCATATAAAATTACCAAATTCAAAACCAAGCCGGCTAAAAAGTGCTACACAGACGCCGCACAAAACCTGGTCAAACAATATTCCCGTATCAATAATACGGTGCTGGACGATCTTAAATCTGTGTTGGCTTCCGGCTTTACGTTTGTGTTTGGAATGACGGTGTACGAAAGTTTTGAATCGGCAAAAGTGGCAAAAAGTGGAATGGTGCCGATGCCTTCCAAAAAAGAAAAATCACTCGGCGGCCACGCCGTATGCTGTGTGGGCTACGACGATTCCAAACAATGTTTCATTGTGCGCAATTCCTGGGGAAAATCCTGGGGCGATGGCGGGCATTTCTACCTTCCTTATGCTTATATCACCAATACAAACCTTGCAGACGATTTCTGGACCATTAGATTAATCTAAGTAGTCTTCTTTATTAAAACCATCTATGACAGCTACCACAGACCCCTGGATATTTGAGGCGAACAATTTTGATTTCTCCCAAGATGTAGAAAGTGTATTATTTCGAAATGAATTAATTGATAAATATCTAAACATCGGCCATCGCGATAAGATGCTTTTCCTGATTGGTCCGAAAGGGATTGGAAAAACATTTTTACTTTCCTATAAAAGTTTTCTTTTCAGAAAAGCGCACAACGCAGAAATAAAATTTTCTCCCACCAATGAATTGACAGAAAATCTGATCGTATACTTTAGCCAGTTTTCCAAAGAAGAGATTGCCAAATTTCAAACCCCCGATCTCTGGGAAAACATCTGGAAGTTCGCACTGATGGCAGTTGCCTGCAAAACCTATGGGTTGAACATCGAAGAAAAACTAGAGATTGAAGACCATAATTTCTCCAGCGTATCAGGTGTTTTAAGTTATTTGCTCAGCGATCGAAAAGCGTTGAACAAAGTGATCTCTTCTTCGATGCCAAAATTGATCAGCTTAACGAAGCAGATTCAAAGCGGGGTAGTATTATTCGTCGACGGTGTAGACCAGGCGGTGGACGATCTGGTGAATGGAAAGTATTACGATTATGAAACCTATTCAGATCTGCCAATCAAGATCTGGGGACATATTCACGTAGGCTTGGTAAAATCAATTTACGATATCTGCCAGCTCAACTCTCATGTCAGAATTTACACAACCGTTCGAAACGAAGCATTTAAGCTGATCCCAGGCGGAATGTCGGCAAACCTGGAAGGGTTTGCAACCAATTTGAATTATTCGCCAAGTGAATTAAAAGTGATCTTTACCAATAATATTAAGATCACGGAGACTTCTAAACTTATCAAAAAAGAAGCCGCCAATATCATCGAACGTTTTTTGGGATATTCAAAAATGAATCATCCTTTCATTCCTGATCAGGACGAAGACGCGCTAGATTTCATATTGCGCCACACCCTGGGCAGGCCCAGAGAAGTAGTGAAGCTAGGATCCCTGCTGTATTACGAACGGCTGACAAAAATTGATTATAAAATAATCCCGGAAGAAGACAGGATTGAAGATATACGTTATTTTATCAATGAGAAAACAGATGGCATTATCAAAGATTATTTGCTGGAAATTATTCCTTCCTTCGATGAAGAATGTCTTATTAAATTTTTGAAAAAAGTCCAGTCTAATATTTTTCATCATAAAATACTGAACGAAGAAGAAAAGAAATTTCTCGGGATCTGTTACAACGTAGGCCTGATCGGAGTGATCAATGAGCGGACAAATAAGAGCGGGCAAAAGATCAAATTTCAATATTTTAAAAAAGCCGGCGATTATCTGTACTATAGTTTGAATCAATATCCCAAAAGCGAATATTATGTAACACATCCAATCCTGGATTCATACTTCACTAAAATATTCAGCCTGGATTTTCACAATACTAAAAACATTATCGGAAACCATTACGAATTCAGAGATATCAACTACATCTACGACTTTGCTATCTCCTATGCAGGAGCCGACCGGTACATTGTGGAAGCGGTGGCAGCGGAGTTGAAAGCAAAAGGAATGAAAGTTTTTTACGATAAAGATTTTGAAAAAAAATCCATCGGCGTAGACCTGATCGATTATTTATTGGAAGTGTATAAAAAATCGGCGAAAAATGTGATCGTGTTTCTTTCGCAAAATTATCTTACTACAAAATGGACAAGTTTTGAATGGCATACGATCAAACAAAAATTAGTGCTGGATTATACTTCCGATTTTCTCAAGATCGTAAAGATAGATGATTCCAAAACGCCTGAGATTGTAGAAACAAGAGCTTACATAAGTGGCAAAAATAAAACACCTAAAGAAATATCAGATTTATTAGCTTGAAAATTCCTCTTATCATGAACGAACAAGAATACATCAGCGAACGATTAGAAGTACAAATAAAATGGTACAGCAAACAATCGGCTTTCAACAAAAAATGGTTTTATACATTTAAAATAGCAGAGATCCTGCTGGCGCTCTCCATCCCTTTCCTGGCAGGGTTTATAAGCGACAGTACATCCATAAAAATAGCCGTAGGGATCGTTGGTGTATTGGTGGCGCTGATCTCGGGATTAAGTATTGTATTCAAGTTTCAGGAAAAATGGACAAACTACCGGTCTACCGCGGAATCGCTGAAGTATCATAAGTTTATGTACCTGAATAAAGCCGGTATGTACGAAAACGCTTCCATCTCTGCATTGACACAAAATGTAGAAAATATGATCTTAAAAGAAAATACAGATTGGAGCAAGCTTATTGAAAGCAGTAACCAGGAAGTTTTTTATAAGGTAGAGCATTAAATTTATCATTTTTGTTTTCCTCCAAACAAAATAGTGATCCCTCCGTTGACGCCCAGAAACGAGGGATGCTTGGAAGAATATAGTGTACCCAATCCATATTTGAAGTCAGGTTCTATAAAGAGCGCGATGCTTTTGGATAGCCTATAATTCAAGGCCGAAGAGGCCGATAGAAATACATTCAGAGAATGTTTAGAAGGAAAAGCAAAAGAATTGTCGCTAACCGTTTCGTGATGATGGACTAAGTAAGAAAGTGCAAGGCTACCGGATAATGTCAGAAATAATTTCCCCGATCCGATCCGATAACTCAATCCCATTGGTAATGTCAGATAAGTATAAGAAGCATTTGCAGTAGCCGAATAATCATGTGTATTGCTAGCAATGGAAATGCTATCGCTTATCACATTTCCACTTGTGTCAGTGGTTACATGATGAGTGGTATCGTTGCGGAGGGCAGTGTAGTGATAGTTATATCGGTTGTGCAACTGGATCAATCCAAGTCCTGCGTTTACGGAGAGTTTTTCCGTGATAAAGTAATCTGCCCGAAGGCCAGCAGAATAGGCACCAGAGGAAGAAGTCTTCATAGTAGAAGGAGCCAGGTTGGATAACAGTTTTTCCGGGCCGCCGAAAAGAGAAATGGCGAAGGTATGAGTGGAATTATTTTTTTCTTTCTTAACGGCCTTGCCGGAAGTATCAGCTTGTACGATAGTACTATCAGCCTTCACAAGCGTATCTGCTTTCGCAAAGACAGTACTATCAATCTTAGCCTTCGTGAGAATAGGATCAGCTGCCGGGCTGATCTTTTCTTTGGTAAGATCATGAAAAACTACTTGATTCGCGTTGCTTGTATCTGTTGTTACAGCGTTGTGGTTTGAGGGCTTTCTTGTAGAGGAAAGCGCGTTAAGACTGTCTTGAGTTATTTGCTGTTTTGTGTTTTGTTTAGAAAATGCATCAACCTCATTCGAATGTTTTTTGAAGGAGCCGTTAAAAGAAGGACTGTTGCGATCGTTGTTGGACGTTGCATTTATCGTTGAATCACTTTTCCAAGCTTTCAAATTATCCAAGTTGTTTTTCGATCTGTTGGCAGGATTTTTTTTCGCGGATTGATCGCTTCTATCTTTTGAAATATCTTTTGTAGAGCTGCCTGTAAAAGTATTTTTTTTCTCCGAGCTTGATCTTTGAAGAGAAGCAGTAGAAGTGTTTTTATTTTGTAAAATTTTATTTTCCTGGGTTAACTCTTTAGAATTATGTATCTTTTCATAAGGCATTCCTGTTTGAGAAGAAATGGACTGATCTTTTTTAGTAGAAGGAGAATGTTGAACAGTACCAGTAGCCGTATTTTTATCAAGCGTTGTTTCTTTGTGTTCGGAATTGTTGATGTTTACCGGTTGGTTACTTGAGTCTGTTTGTTTTTCGGTTGTCGTATTGTTTTTCTGAATAGATACAGAGGATTTGCGCGGATCGTTTTTTGATGGTTGTACAAGAGTAATATCGGCAGAAGGAGCAGATTCATTTTTCCGCATGCTATTTTCAATAGTATACCACCAATAGGCAGAGCCTAGTGCGGCAGTACATAGTAAAATAAAAGAACCAGTGATCCCTTTCCGGATATTATTTTTCTTTTTCGTCTGCGCAAGGTTCTTTTCTATTTTTTGCCATAGCAACGCAGAAGGTTCACTTTCGAAATGTTCGAATTTGTCCTTTAGTGCCTTATATATCGATGGGTCTTTCTCAGTCATTGGATAGGGCATTTTTTCTGGTTAACAACGTTTCTAGCATTTTCTTGCCTCTTGAGAGCTGGGATTTTGAAGTACCTTCGGAAATGGTGAGCATGTCGGCAATTTCTTTGTGTGAATAGCCTTCAATGGCATACAAGTTCAAGATCACCCGGTAGCCTTCGGGGAGTTCGTTGATGATATCAAGCAATTCTTCCGCTTCGAGCTGATCCAGCACTTCGCCGCTTGTGTGTGAAGAGGAATTCGTATACTCAACCTCTTCGTAAGGAGTAAAATTGAATTTTGTTTTTCTGCTATGGTAATGATTGATCGCAGTAGTTACGGCAATACGTCTTATCCAGCCTTCCAGCGAACCTTCGTTTTTGAACGTATGGATCTTTGAAAAAACTTTTATAAAAGTTTCCTGAAGCATATCTTCCGCCTCTTCTCTCGATCGTGCATAGCGCAGGCACACGCCCATCATTTTATATGAATGGGTAGTATACAATGCTCTTTGCGACGCCGGATCGCCTTTTTTACAGCCTTCTATGAGATCTTTTATATCCACAGCAAAAGTGCAGTATCTTCAAAATTTAGCATAAGACCTGTTTTTAAATTGAAAGGTTGCATGGAAAAAATATTTATTTGCGATGCAACCTGAGAGATCATTTTTAAGGTCTTGTTCAAAAATAAGCAAAATCATGAAAACAAACAGACCTTTTAAAAATCCAGCTCAAGTATTATGTCTTGTATTTTTGTTGCTGCTTAGCACTCATTTGCTAAAAGCACAGTCAACACCGATGTCGGTCCAGGTTATTACTACTCCTTCTTGCGATAATGATGGAACCGCGCAATTCAATATAACGGGGGGAACTGCTCCTTATAGTTTTAATTTATTTGGAACAGACGTTTTCCCGAATCCAACGCTCACGGAACTTTATCCAGCTACCTATACGATTTCAATCACCGATGCGGATGGACAAACTATTCAGCAGCCGTTTACGATTGATCCTGTACTGACCGTTTCCAAGTCGATGACCCCGGAAACCTGTAAAAGCGATGGAACCGCTTCAGTAGCGGTAAGCGGCGGGGCCAGCCCTTACGCTTATCAATGGAATTATATGTTCCCATACCATTCGGGAAATCCGGTAATTTCTACCAATGCCTCGGTAACCGGTCTAAACAAATCCGATCTGATGACCATAAAAGTAACGGATGCGAATGGCTGCACCGCCCTGGATAGTATATGGATCGAAAGCGATTATACGGTTCAAACTTCAGTTGCCGTTTCTGCTACCGCTTGTAACAGCTCTACCAATGCTACCGTTACTGCCAGCGGCGGGCAAGCGCCTTATACGTATTACTGGAACAGCAATCCAGTACAGACTTCTGCAGTGGCCACGCTCTCCAACGTGGGAACCTATAACGTGACTGTGACGGATGCCAATGGATGTATCGGGAAAGATCAGGTAACGATCGGCAATACGGATCTGAATTACCTCGGATTGACTACTTCTCATACCAATGCGAATAATTGTAATAGCGCAGACGGAACCGCTTCCGTAACTGCAACACAGGGCCAATCACCTTATACTTATTTATGGAGCAATGGCGCCACTTCGGCATCTGTCAGTGGGCTTGTGCGCGGCACCTACACTGCTGTGGTGACCGATGCCAACGGCTGTAAGTCTTCAGACACTGTACATGTAGGAAACAGTACCGATCTTAGTATCTACTTTTCCAGCTCGAGTCCTTCTTGTACAGACGGCTCAGGGATCATCAGTACCTATGTAGACGGTGGCTTGGCTCCTTATACTTACTCCTGGACAAACGGAGGTACCACAGAAACGATTAGTAATCTCAACTGGGGAAACTATGAGCTAACCGTGACCGATGCGCAAGGATGCAGTAAAACCAAAGCAACCGGAGTATATCAGGATATCAGTTGCTCCAATGTTTTTATCACCGGTACAGTATTCAATGATATCAATGGCAATTGCCTGCAAGAGGCCGGTGAAAATGGAATTGCCAATACTATGGTTTTCCTTTCCAATGGTTTGATCACCTGGACGGGTATAGATGGTGCTTATTTATTTGTAACGTCTCCTGGTTCGTATACGATTTCACATACACCGCTTGATAACTGGATCAATATATGCCCGGCAAGTCATACCATTTCGGTGAATGCTCCGAACTTAGGCGACACATATAGCAATAATAATTTCAGCGACCAGGTACAACCGGGGAAAGAAGATCTTGCTGTGAATTTGTGGTGCTTCAGCATGATCCCTGGTTATGGAGGAAGTACAGGTATTTATTATGTCAACAATGGTTCGTCTGTGCAAAGTGGTACGATCTCTTTAACACATAGCAGCATTGTGACTTTCGGAAATGCTTATCCGAATGCCGACAGCTACAATCCAACGAATCAAACAGCCGAGTGGAGTTTCACAAACCTCAATCCAGGCGAATCGCGTGTGATCAGTGTTCAATTTAACGTAGACCCTTCGGTGCCGCTTGGAACGCTTGTTCCAATGTCTGGTTTCGTTACACCTGTAACAGGAGAAGTGTTGATCAGCAATAATTACGATACTTGTAATTCAGTTGTAATAGGATCGTATGATCCTAACGAGATTGCTGTAGCTCCACAGGGCGCCACTGACGAGGGATACATCAATCCGGCAGATTCGGTTTTGCATTACATCATCCATTTCCAAAATACCGGTACAGCGCCTGCTTACAAAGTAGTGCTGACAGACACCCTCAGCCAATATCTGGATCCTCATTCGATCGCTGATGTAAGCAGCAGTAGTAATGTGCTGGTAGAGGAGTATAATGGAACACTGCGTTTCACATTCAACAATATCAATCTTCCGGACAGCATTTCGGATGCTGAGAACAGTATTGGGTTTGTAACTTTTTCAATCAAAGTAAAAAAATCTACACCGCTTGGCGTTTCTATTTTAAACAAAGCAAATGTGTACTTTGATTTTAATAGTCCTGTAACTACCAATACCGTAAAAAACACCTTGAAACTTTCTGCTACGACTGCAGTAAGAAATGAAGTATACAAAGAAGAACCTCTACAAGCCTTTCCAAATCCTACTTCTGGAATGCTTACTATTTTGTATAAACTGGATTCTAATACCGATGTAGCGTTAAAACTATATTCTCCAATTGGCGAAGAAATTTCTGTAGCAACACATACCAGCCAGAATGCCGGCACGTACAGCGTATCTTTTGATACACAGAAAAACGGACTTACCGCTGGTGTGTATATTCTTAAGTTGTTTAGCGGAGAACAAATTCAGTACAAGAAAATAGTGATCACCGATTAGTAGAAACATAGTTTGGATTTCAAGTGTACAAAGGCTCCGGTTAACTCCGGAGCCTTTTTTTGTATCATGACTTTTCATATGATCAGAAAAAAATCAGATTTATATTTTTATATTGTTCGCAGTTCATAAAAACAATGATCACAACAGGAATCTTTTTATTCGTATGCGCCTTATTGGCATTTGGTCTGAGCGCGGTGTGTGGCGGTGGCGCCAGCTTTATATTAATCCCGGTTTTGAGCGCTGTGTTACCAGGTGCGCAAATACCAGCGGCTTTGTCGATCGGTACGGCTTCAAGTTCTGTTTCCAGGATTGTCATTTTTTATTCCAACATCCGTTGGTCGATCGTTTACTGGTTTGTACCAGCGGCGCTTCCGGCAGTCTGCCTTGGCGCATGGTTGTTGACTTATGTGAATCCAATGTACCTGGAATTTCTGCTCGGGATTTTTCTGCTTTCTAATATTCCATTACTTTTCAAAACAAAAAAAAATGAAACGGTCACTGCTGTAAAAAGTCCTAAAACCTTGCTGCTTGGTGTAGGGTTCGCAGCAGGCTTTGTTTCCGGGCTTACAGGAGCAGTAGGCTTACTTTTCAATCGCTTCTATCTTCGTTACGGTTTAAACAAAGAAGAGATCGTGGCTACAAGAGCTACGAACGAGTTGCTACTACATTTGATCAAAGTAGCGCTTTATGCTTCTTTTGGGTTGATGACGGGGAAAGTGATTACATACGGTTTTCTGATTGCCTTGGCAGCTATTATCTCTTCTGTATTAGTAGGAAAAGTTTTACCCTATATAAGTGAAAATATTTTTCAGAAGATCGGCTACAGCGCCATGGTACTTTCAGGTATTATAATGGTAATGAATGCTTCGCTGAATTTTAAAAATGAAAATCAGGTCCAGCTTTCATACAAAGAAGAAGAAGAAGGATTGGAAACGAAAATGAAATGGCGGCAAAGCACGTTTGAAATGGAACTCGAATTTGAAGATGGATTTTTTGAAATAGAATATGAAATAAATTTCCATGATCTGCCTGAAGACAAGCAGATGACCGTGAAACGCTTGACAGCAGGCGCCGATAAAGTGGAACTGGAAGAAGTGTACGGAATTAATAAACACTTCTATGAAGTTTATGTCTATAAAAATGGGAAACTGTCGAAGTATGAATTGTGAAAAAAATATTTTTATAAATCCCATAGAGACTTAGTTTGAGTGTTCTATCGGAGAACTTATTATTTCCCTACTACAAAAGCACCGTTTCTGCCACATGAATAAGCAACATTGTTTACTATATCCAACCCGTATAGTAGAGGAGAAGTAATGGGTACAGAAATCCATGTAGCACCTGCATCAGCGGTTTTGTATATCACCCCTGTATTTGTAGTAGCATTTCCGCCTACGATATAGGCGTGCGTTGTGTCTGTAAAGATTGCATTTGTGTTATAGTTATTTGCATCGGATTTGATTATGCTCCAGTTCGCGCCGCCATCAGTACTTTTATATACTTTGGAAGCATTAATATTTACGGTGTTTGAAAATAGATAAAATGTATTAGCATCGGTAGCGAAGAATTTATTTATAATTGCATTTCCTACTATTGTAGAGACGTTATTGATATTTGTCCAGGTAGCTCCGCCATCTGTAGTCTTCATAAGGATTGCCACATTGGTAGAAATATTATATCCACCGAAATATCCTACGTTGGGGGTAAGAAATGTAACACAATAAGAATTAACATTTGCTGCCGTACTATACTGCGTCCAGGTAGCTCCGCCATCGGTAGTTTTGAAGATACAGCCTACTCCACCCAGGTAACCAGTGTTGTCATCTGTAAACATCAGCGAACGGTAATAACCTGTTGGTGTCAAGGATACCGGTGTCCAGGTAGCACCACCGTCGGTAGTTTTAACCAGCGTGTTGTTGTTTCCTGCCATAAAACCTTTCTGACTGTTAATAAATTTCATCAGGTAAAGATCTTCCGATGTACCGCTGGTCATAGGCGTCCAGGTAGTACCTCCGTCGGTAGTTTTGTAAGAGATTCCTCCGATACCGCATACATAACCGGTATTAGCGTCTGCAAAATCCGTTGCAAGCAAATTGCCAGAAAGCGAAGTGATACGCAACGCCCAGGTATCAATAGTAGAAGAGGATTCTACTGGATTAGAAGAGGGCTCTACTGGATCCGGAGTCGGAGTTGGACTCGGGTCTATAAGCGGACATTTTTTACACGCAGTAAAAAAAATCAAAAATAAGCATGGTAGTAATAAGCTACTGGTTAAAAGTTTCGTTCTTTTCGTTATCATAATTTGAAAACATTTATTTGGCTTATGCTACAAAGACCATCGGTTTTAAATCCGTTACAAATAGAAGAAAAATATAGTAAAAATTTATCTCCGAAAATATTATATTTGTTTTGCAGTAACAGAAACTCTATACCCATGTCTTACTCAGTAGAGAGTGAAATCATAGACGGATGTAAAAAAGATGACCGCAGTGCTCAAAAGGCATTGTACGATCGCTTTTGCAAAAAAATGAATGCTGTGAGTTATCGTTACACGGGGTCATACGACGATGCTAAAGACATCGTACATGATTCGTTTGTTAAAATTTTTCAAAAAATTTCCTCCTATTCCGGCGAAGGCTCTCTTGAAGGTTGGATCAGGAGAATTGTAGTAAATCATTCGATCAATTTTATAAATAAAAAAAATAAACACTTAATAAAAGCCAACGAAGAAGAACAAAAAATACTAAACGATACAGTAGCACTGACTGAATACAGTACTAATGAATCTGAACTGGATTCTATTTATGATGCAGACCTCACCAAGGAAGAAATTATTCAAGCAATTAATTCGTTAAAGGATAGTTATAAGATCATTTTTAATCTTTACGTGATAGACAGTTTATCGCACAAAGAAATTTCAGAGTTGTTGAATATTAAAGAAGAGTTATCAAGAATTAGGTTGCAACGAGCGAGAAAGGTACTGCAATCGATCCTAATAGGCGTAGTGAATTCAAAACGAAAGGAAAAGACAGATGCAGGATTCTTTAGATAAAAAATTTGACGAATTTATTCGGGAAGAAATGAACGAATTCGAGTTGGATACTGCTTTTGATCCGCAATGGAATCGTATGGCTTCTACCTTGAACCGAAAAAGTTTTTTCCGGTTTGCATACAATCGCTTTAATCTTTATTATCTCCTCATACTGGCTACCACAATAACAGTGGCTCTCCTGTTTTTCTATCAAAAGAAAGAGGCAAGTCCGGCAACCTTACAAAATAATTCCAGACAAATGATTTCTACAGACACTTCTGTTTCTATTACAAACCAATCTTCTAATAAACTTGACAAACCTCAGAAGCAGAAAGGAAGTATTTTCATAACAAAGGATCTTTTGGAAAAAGATTCTGTATTGTCGAATGTCAAGCCAGAGACCGATCTTACCAAGGTACAAAAAGACACAATCGTTGCTATAACTCCGGTGCAGCCTGCTGTTGCCGTTAAACCTATTGTCGATTCTGTAGTAAAAAAAGCGCCCAAAAAAATAAAGTATGTTACCAAAAGAGATACGATCATCGCACTCGATACTAACAGGGTTCGCAAGAAACGATAATAAAATTTTAAGAAAATTATATCTGACACTTTTTATTGCGTTGATCAGCATTGTCAGTTATGCGCAACAAGACAGTACGCTTGCAGAAGAAGATTCAGTAGTTTATATTTATGAAGACCCGGTCGTGGTAAGGCGCGCGATCACGCAGGAAGAAAATATCTACAAACATTGGTTTCTTGAATTATATGGTGCTTCTTTTCTTTACAAGAATAGGCATTGTCTATGCGAAGACCTCGCCAACTACAAGGCCGAACTGCGAAAGGTTGCAAAGCCCTTGCCAGGCTTTGGATTTGGAATAGGATTGCGGTATAATCCTTCTGGTAAAAAAATCACTTTTTCCGCAGGTCTTGCCAGCTCTTCTTTTCGTGAAAGTTTTAAACACAGCGATAGCCTTTCGGGAAATATAAATAGAAAAAATATTTACCAATACCTCGATCTTTCTACAGGAGTTGGCTACTGGCTTTTCAGAAAAAGTAAGATCTCTCTTATTCCTAATGTAGATCTGTTGCTCTCAAGATTGTTGTCCAACAAAGACAATAAAGAACTCGACTACTCCAATCCTACACTTGTGCTCAATAGCAGCGATGCGCACCGCGATGCCCGATGGATATTAGGAGGGCAAGCAGCTTTGAAATTTTTATTTTTCAATAACCGAAGTATAAAGCTGATGCTGGAACCGTATATGCGGATGAACTTTACTTCCACCCTGGAATATAAGGACAACTACTTCCTGCAGCGTTGGACCTATGGTGCACGCTTGGGATTGCTGTATGTACTTTGATTTTTTGCGCACTTTGGGTTTGAAAATTTTTGTCTTTCGCTACAAAGAACGCAATAATAATTACTTTGATTTTCTTACTATGATTGCAGCATAGATCAACAAAAGCACCGGCACGATCAAATGCCCGAAAGCATCTTTGAGATACAAATGCGTAAAGATTGCGCCGAGCATGATCACGGCGATCAGGGAAGCGCCGAGACGTTTGTAAGATTTAGTGAGCAGCAAAATCCCTCCGGCTAATTCAAACAAACCTGCCAGATAAAAAAGCATCGTAGGATAATGTGCTCTTGCAAATATTTCGATCGACATACTATCGAGCTTCAGCAATTTCATTAATCCTGTGAGGATAAACAGGATGCCGACGAGCCAGGTAAAAATTGTTTTTGCTATTTTCATATGACCATTTTTAGTTTTATTAAAAACTTACTAAAAGCATTGAGTACTTGTAGGGCTACTTTTTTTGTAGTAACTTTTATTTCCACAAATTTAGGCAGAATAGCAATCCGTTTTGCAGCGGTAACCAATTAGTAACCGGAAATCAAAAAAAACAAAATTATGGCAGGTTGTCCCCTTAACATGATGCTTAATTCCAAGCCCAGCGAGGGCTTCAGCGATTGTACTAAAAAGCTGCACGCCGCACACGATCTTTTAGAAGTGCTCAAAGGCAAATGGAAGATGGAGGTGATCTTATGTTTGTTGGAATTTAAAAAAAGAAGATTCAGAGAATTTCAAAAAAATATTCCCGGTATTTCTTCCAGGATCCTTTCTTCTGTATTAAAAGATTTGGAAAATAACCAGATCATTACGCGCCAGGTAGTGTTGGATATTCCTATCACCGTAGAATACAAGCTTACCGATTATGGACAATCGATGCAACAAGTGATTAAGGATCTTGTAAAGTTAGGAATGGAGCATAGAAGCCAGGTGATGGGAAAATAATTTTCTATGTTACATGACTTATGCCAGAGAAAGCGTTCGTTCATGCCTGAAAGTTTAGTAAGGAATCATCTTTTTTAGTGCATAAAAAGCCTGTTATACGGCAACTCTTATTTTAGGTTACATTTTTTGCGGCTGAAATTTTATTGTTTTCAGCTAAAATAATACATAGCTAAGTCCCCCAGAGAAGGCCTTTTTAAGGGTAATTTCAACATATTTTAAAAAGTAACCGCTAAAACCTTTCTAAAAATCCCGAAAATATTCTGATAACTACCTTTTTAACGGTATTTTCTTACCTAGTAAACTGCTATTTATTATTTGAATAATCGTAATTAGTTAGTAAATTGCAATAATTTATAGATATTTTGCAATGTGAGCCATTTCTACATTGTTACTCAAGGCAAATAATTTGATACTTACTCACTTACTTATTGAGGTTGGAATTTATAGGACGGTAAAAAATATGAAAACTATGAGAATTTTTAGCAAGCTGTATTCAATACAACGCACTTTTCAAACCCTGGCATTGATCCTGGGACTGGTAGTTTGCAGCACTTTTAGTGCAGTGGCAGCTAGCATTACTTCAACCGGTACAGGTGGAGCATGGAATGCTGGAGGTACCTGGGTAGGTGGTGTCGTTCCGGGAAGTGGAGACGATGTGACCATCGCTTCAGGAGCTACTGTAACGGTTCCGGCAAGTGCTTCTTGCAATTCTCTTACCATTAGCGGTACGTTAAATATGACTGGTACAAGTATCACGATGACCATCACGAATAATAGTCCATTGGTTTTAAATTCCGGAAGTAGTTTTCTGATTGGCGCAACCAATATCCTGTATTTCTCCAATACTAACGGAGGGTCAGGAATAACGAATAACGGGGGAACGATTGTTTCTACCGGAACCAACGGAGCAAACGGAGGAACCATCAACGTAAATATCGGAGGTGGCGGAGGTTTTGCCATAAGCGGAACGGGAACTACTGTTATTAATAACATAGATTTTCTCCAAAACACAAATTTGAATATCAGTACCAGTAATTTACTGGTTAATGGAAAAATGTCTTTTCATGATAACAACGCCGGTGCCGACGGTTCAACTCAATATCCTAAATGGGGGCCGGGCTCCACACTCTATATTAACAACAATGGTCAGGGAATGGGCACCGGACAAACTAGTCCTACAAGCCCTTTAAATGATCACTTCAGAAAACTATGGGTGACGTGTACCAGTGGATGTGTTGTAGGAACTACTCCTGGCTATCCGAATAACGTAACTCTTGTCAATATGGGAAATAGTACCAATCCAGGGAGCGGATCATTTAGCAACGTGGGATGGACGCCTGCAGGAACGGTATCACTGGCTGGAACATTAAGCATCGGAGACGGTACTACTGCTGGTCTGGCAAGTTTGTACAATGCAGATTTTACCGGAGGTGGAATTGTAGTAGACAATAATTCAAGACTTGTTACGCCTCAATCGGGCAATACCTTTACAGACAATGGTAACTTTACGCTAACGGGCGCTACTACCGGCCTGATTGACGACGGAGGATCCACCATCACTTTTGCCGGTACAGGCACTCAAACAGTGAGTACTACCGGTGGTACCGCCATTACATTTGGTGGAATGACTGTTAACGGCACGGGCAATTATGTGCAATTACAAGATCCTGTCACTGTCAGCGGTACGCTTACCTTAACCAACGGTTATGTGGGCACTACCAATACAAATATATTAACAGTAAACGGTACAGTATCCGGAGGAAGTGCCAGTTCTTATGTAGACGGACCATTGAAATGGAAATTGCCAGCTTCTGCTGCTGGTCCTTATAAATTCCCTGTAGGTGATAAGACTAACAGCGCTTATCTGCCGCTTACGTTAAACTCTGCAAGTTCAGCTTCCGGTGGATATGTAACTGTAGCTGCCTTCAAACAAAATTCAGGCGGAACGTTTGATGCTACCATCAATGCCATGAGTAATACAGAATATTGGTCTGTAATTTCATCTATGAGCTATTCCGGATCTCCTACTGTAAGCATAGATCGTTCGGTTGCTGTTTCTCCTTATACTGGTTTTGGAGAAGCTACCACTTCCAATGGAGTATACACCGCTATTGGAGGATCTGCAAGTGGTACTACCATGCTTAATGGAGGATTAGGAAATGTTAGTTCAGCTTATCTTACCCTGGTAACGCCACAACTTAGTCCTGTAAAAATAGGAGGATCCAACGACAGCGAAAATAGTTCTTGTAGCAGTACGAACACAGGTTCTCTGCAAGTAGGCGGTGTGGGTGGAACACCTTCTTATTATTTTAGTATGACTAGTAATACTGGTCCCTGGGACGGGCCGATTGCAGCAAATGGTACATTCACTTATACAGGATTGGCTGCAGGTAATTATACAGTATGGATTAAAGACAATACCGCTACTGTAAAATCTAACATACTCTCGGTATTAGGATCTTTACAGATCAATGGTAACAACAAGAACGTAACGTTTTGCAATACTGCTACACCACCATACGCTACGCTTACTGCTACTAACCTGGACAATTCTTCGGCCACCTTTTCATGGTCACCTGGTGGATCTACCAGCGCTACCATCACTCCTGCACCTGCTACAGCTACTACTTACACGGTGACCAGCACTGTATATTCAGGAAACCTGGTAACCAACGGTAGTTTTGAATCTGGTACTACAGGATGGAACACAGACTTTGTGCAGCTCACTTCGGCACAAATACCTTTTAATAGTTCACCAGGCGGTGGTAATGTAAATGGTTTTTTCTATGTGACAGGTGCATCCAATAACGTATGTAACTATTATACTACCAACAATGCCAGTGGTGGACCTGCTATTCTTCCTCAAGCGGGTAGTAATATGCTTGTATGTGACGGACAAACCAGCGATGTAGGAGCTAGTGGGCCAAAGAGACCGTGGTATCAGACAGTAACGGTTGTCAATGGAGCCACTTATACCTTTAGCTTCTACTACAGAGAAGCAAATCCAAATGGTAACCATCCGCTTCTGCAGCCAAAGATAAACGGAGCGAACTTAGGTGGTCAGCTTACTCTTTCGGCAATTAGCCAAGGCTTCTACGACCCTAACACATGGGTATTAGCCACCTATTCCTGGACAGCCTCTAGTACTTCTGCTGCCATGGAGATCTGGAGTAATAACAGCGGTAGCTATGATGGTAACGACTTTTTGATCGATAATATCAGCTTGTCAAGACAATGTCCACTAACCCAATCGGTATTGGTAACGCCAAGCTGTCCTGCGCCAATAACACTGATCAGCTTTGACGCTGTAAGACAAGGCAACGATGCATTGCTTACCTGGACTACCGGTGTGGAGATCAACAACAGTTATTTCGGTATTGAAAAATCTTCTGACGGTGTACACTTCACGGAGATCGGACAAGTGAAAGGCTCTGGCAATAGCAATGGTATTCTTAATTATTCTTTTGTAGATCCTTCTATCAATAATGGAATTACTTACTACAGAATAGTACAATACGATTACAATGGCACTGCTACTCCAAGCCCTGTAAAAGCAGTAAGTAAAAATACAGTAAACGATATTCAAATAGTACCAAACCCTAGCAACGGATTGTTTGCCGTAGTACTGGATCATACAGGCAATGAGAAAACAACTCTTAACGTACTGAACTCTCTGGGCCAGGTGATCTATGAAAGCGCAGAGTTTACAGGCAACTACAAAGAAGTAGACCTAACAGCGCTGGCTTCAGGAGTATATTATCTTCAAGTATTCACCAGCGAAGGGAAAGTGGTGAAAAAAGTAGTGAAAGAATAACCCGGACGTTCTATCAGATATTTAAACAGGTTTGTCGAGAGACAGACCTGTTTTTTTTATACCATTTGTCTGAACCATGATTCACAGGATTGAAGAATTAGCCTTCCGCTTTTCTATTTACTTTGATTTGAAAATTATTGTTCGGAATTCTTCATTATCGCTAGCCAGCCTACCAATCATCAAAAACATTTTTATCATGTAAATCCATAAATCCTGTGAATCAAGGTTCAGATGAACGTAAATAAAAATGCCTACTGATATTAACAGCAGGCATTTTTATTCTGTAATCTTTAAATTCTGTAAATCCTGATCCTTATTTCTTCACACAGCCCGGAGCTTCTTTCCACTCGAGCTTTCCAATTTGTTCGAGGCTGATATCCTGTTTCGCATTACCACCTCTGTTCTTGATAGTGATGTTGCAATAAGTAGCAGTTCCTTTTGGATTTCTCTTAAATAAAATTCCAAAACCTCTTTCTGTGTCTTCCTCTTTTCCGTTATTTACCGGATACTCTCTTCCGGTACCATCGATGTTGATGTTTTCAAAAACCATGTTTGTAAAATCACGCCCTCCCCAGATGTTGAAATAGATCGCATCGTTTTTAGAATCGATGATATCGATGTTGGAGAATTTTATATTCTTTACGCTAAAACCATTGCGGTCTGTACACATCAGGTCGATCGCGCCGATAGGGCCATAGTAGAGGTCGTTGTTAGTACCGCAGCGGACTATGGTAATATCGGAAAATTCGTGCATGCCAGCGTTGTTGAACGCAATGCCAGGGAAAGCATTATTAGCTCTCAGGCCAGCTTCCAGGTTATCTTTAATAAGCAAGTGATGTGCTTTGTTGTTGAGCCCGCCGTAGATTGCGCAGCCGGAAGCTCTCCATGAATTTTCAGAAGTGCAATAGCGGAAAGTATTGTTTTGGCATTCCATATTATCAGCACACCAGATCGCCATATCATCGTCGCCGTTGTTGCGGAAGCTGCAATGTTCCACGATGGTATTGCGCGTGCCTTTGCAAAGGTTGATACCGTCAGCATAGTTATTTCTGAAACGGCAGTTGGTTACCAGGAACCCGTCTGCGAATGCCACTTCTCCTGCGTTGTACTGTGCGATCCATGCGCCGCATTCAAAATGCTCTGCCCAGAAATCTTTGATCACAGATTTGCTGGTGAAGATCCCGTTGATCGCTTTATAAGAGCTGGAGCGTGAATTGTTTTCTGTAGTAAGATACAAACCGGAGAAGCTTATATCTTTAGCATTCGCGTAGAGTCCGCCTTTCAGCCATTTCATGCTGGTGAAATGCAATTCAGTATACCAGGACCCTGCACCTTTCAGAGCGCTGTTGTCGTTGCCGAAATAAAGCTCCCAGCCCATTTTGTATACTCCTTCTGGTACATAAATAGTTTTGCCAGGATTTCTGTCAATAAAATTCTGAAGATCTGTTCCATCCCCTTCGGTAGATTCGTCTTTCTTATAGACTACATCGCCGGCAGCAGGTTCTACTCTTGGAGGGATTGCTTCCATTTCAACAAAGTCAATATGGATCTTGCCGCTTTTAGTTACAAGTTTCAGTTTGCCGCCTGCAGGAATTTTTGCAGGAAGTTTCATACGTGCTTCGTCAAAGCGCATCCTTGGATTGGTGTTGATCACCCCGCTGTTGTTCGGATTGCCGTTTGACCAAAGGTATTCCCAAGACCATTGTGAGCTAAGTTTTAGTGTGCCTACCAGTTTGCCGTTGGCATATACATCCAACTCGCCTGAAGTAGAGTCCGGAATGCTGTAACGTACTACCATTCCATCCGCAGCGTTTTTTAATTTCCATTCTACGGAAGCTTTGGAGGCAGTCATGTCCACGCATACCTGTTCGGAAGCTTCGCTTTGCAGGTCTTTTTGAGCAAATGATTTGGAAGTGATGGTCGCTTTGGACAAGGTGCCCAGGTTTGCTTCATAGCGGGTATAAGGCGCATCGTAGTAGCCTCGTTCGTTGCTTTGAGCGAGCAGGCCATTGCCCATAAACAGGATGGCAACAACCATCAGGTTTAGAATTTTTAATTTTTTCATAACAAATAATTTTAGTGATTCATACAGCACACACCTGTATATGTTTAGTAAATTTTTTTAAAATTAAGGAATAGCTCCCTCTTCTCATAAGAGATCATAATTTATATTTATACAATTTTTGCTCCAAAAATTTTCACAATAGTATTATTCTCAGAACATGGAAAAACCTTGCATAAGAAGGATACAAAAGGCTTGCAGCGGTCTGTTATTTTCAAAAAAAATGTAACTTGGGAATTCATAAAATCGCTAACCTCAAAAAATAAAAGATGAAGCAACTTCATAAAATGTCCAAAAGTATTTTGATCCTTTTGGTTTGTCATCAGTTGTCCGCTGTAGCGCAAGAGACTCCAGGCGCCGAGATTCCCTGGATTACTTACGAAGCAGAAAATATGAAAACAACCGGTACGGTACTGGGTCCTAAGTACGAAGCTTTTCAGGTGGAAACGGAATCTTCCGGACAAAAATGTGTGAAGTTGTCGGCAAATGATCAATACATAGAATTTACCGTAAAATCTCCTGCCAATGCAATCGTTCTTCGCTATAGTTTGCCGGATGCTCCGCAAGGTGGTGGAACGAGCGCTACGCTTGGCTTATATGTAAATGGAAAATTGTTGAAGAAAATAAAAATTTCTTCCGTCAACACCATGCTTTATGGTACGTATCCATTTACCAATGATCCAACAGCAGGAAAGCCTCGAAATTTTTATGATGAAACACGCTTGAAAGGATTGGCCTTTAAAAAAGGCGATGTGATCAAGATCCAACGTGAACCACAGGAGACAGACAAAGCAGAGTACTGCATCATCGACCTGGTGGACCTGGAAAATGCAGATGCTCCACTCACCATGCCTGATAAGGCATTGCCGGTTACCGATAAAACTTTTATGAGAGATGATTTTACAGGCGATTTTACAGAAGCTTTCAGACGTTGTATTGCCAAAGCCGCAGAGACCGGGCAAACCGTATGGATCCCGGCGGGGACGTATAAAATAACAGGCGACATCAAACTTCCTTCTAAAATAAAAATACAAGGCGCTGGTATATGGCACACCGTGATCATGGGCGATGAAAATGTATATGGTAATGCAAAAAAAAGAGTCCGCTTTTTAGGCGATGGAGATAGCATCCAGCTTGCTGATTTTGCGATTGTAGGAAAATTAAATTATCGCAACGACGAAGAGCCGAACGATGCCATCGTTGGCTCTTACGGCGTCAACTCAAAGATCTCACGCATCTGGATCGAACATACGAAGATTGGGATCTGGGTGGAAAATTCTAAAAACCTTGTGATCGAAGGTTGCCGCTTCCGCAATACCATTGCCGATGGAATTAATTTCTGCGTAGGCATGAGAGAATCTACCATGAAAAACTGCACTGCGCGGGGTACCGGTGATGATTGCTTTGCAATGTGGCCTACTACATTTATAGAACAAAAATACAATCCTGGAAAAAATCTGATCACACATTGTACCGGTCAACTCCCTTTCCTGGCCAACGGCGCTGCGATCTACGGAGGCGAAAGCAATCGTGTGGAATATTGTTCATTCATCGATATCTGTCCAGGATCTGCCATCCTGATCAGTACTACTTTTCCTACAGAAGACAAAATAAAAAATATCAATAATAATTTTACCGGTACTACAGTGATCGAACATTGCAGCATCAAAACCAGCGGAGGCTTCGATCACACCTGGGATTGGCGCGCAGCCGTACAGCTTTGTCTCGATAAGCGCGATATCACAGGCGTCGAGATGAATGATCTTGCGATCGAAAATAGTTTTTCCGATGGGTTGAGTGTGATTGCAAACAATGATAAAGACAAATTCGGAACTTTGTCAAACGTCGTTCTTAAAAACAGTAAGATCGGCAAATATGGAATTGGCGCGAAAGACAAGCATGGTCTTTGGATCCAGAAGGGAGCACATGGAAGTCTTACGATCGAAAATTCTCAGATCTCGGAAATGAAAAATGAGTCGGGGGATTTCACTATTAAAAAATAATCCGTCCTTGCGAGGATCTAATCAAAATAAATAATATTAATCATGAAGAAAAAAAGCTACTCACTATTCCTGTTAGTTCTCCTTCTCACGCACTACACTCTTGCGCAAACCAGCATTATGGCAGGCGACAGGATTGCTTTATTTTATCCTAAAGATTTTGATTCTTCTCAACATTTTCCTTCGCTGGCTTTGGTAAAAGAATTGCCTGTAAAAGGAAATGTACCCGGCGATTGGCGCGTACGTCCGGCGTTTACAACGGTAGAAGGAAAAAATACTGTTGAGATCAAAATAACAGAAGCCGTTGATTTTTATGGTACAGGAGAAGTAGTTGGCCCGCTGAAGCGCAATGGGAAAGAGGTGAAGTTGTGGAACACGGATAATTACACTTACCAAAAGGACGAAGGTAAACGCCTCTATCAATCACATCCATGGGTAATGGGCTTGCGCGAAGATGGCACAGCCTTTGGAGTGATCGCCGACAACACTTGGAAACAATCGATCCAGACTGATAACCAGCAGATCACTATTACTACAGAAGGTCCGGCTTTCAGAGTATTTATTATTGAGCGTGAAGATCCGAAAGCCTTACTGAAAGCGCTCGGTGAGCTGACCGGAAGAATGGAACTGCCACCGCTCTGGGCGCTTGGTTTCCAGCAGTGCCGCTACTCATACTTCCCCGATACACGTGTGATGGAGATCGCCGATAAATTTCGCGAGAAAAAAATTCCTGCGGATGTGATCTGGATGGATATCGATTATATGGATGGATATCGAATTTTTACGTTCAGCCAAAATGGTTTCCCTAATCCACAAGGACTTAATCAATACCTCAAAGACAAAGGGTTTAAAAGCGTTTATATGATTGATCCCGGTGTGAAAGTAGACGAAGATTATTCTATCTACCAACAAGGGAAAGCCGGAGATCACTGGGTGCTTACAAAAGAAGGAAAAGAATTCAATGGCTACGTATGGCCCGGAGCCTGTGCATTTCCGGATTACACAAGACCCGAAACACAGAAATGGTGGGCTTCCTTATATCAACCTTTTATGAACCTTGGCATTGATGGGATCTGGAACGATATGAACGAACCTGCTGTGTTCAACACAACCGCGGGAACCATGCCGGAAGACAATCAGCATAGGGGAGGAGGGGCATTGCCTGCAGGGCCACATTTGCGCTACCACAATGTTTATGGATTTTTGATGGTACGTTCTACAAGAGAAGGAATTTTAGCGGCACATCCGGAAGTCAGGCCATTCGTGCTTTCCAGGGCCAACTTCCTGGGAGGACAACGCTATGCTGCTACCTGGACGGGCGACAATGCTTCCAACTGGGATCACCTGAAAATGTCAATTCCAATGTCGCTCACGCTGGGCTTGTCGGGTCAGCCATTCAACGGTCCTGATATCGGAGGGTTTGCCGATGTGGCTACGCCTGAATTGCTTGCGCAGTGGATGGCGCTTGGCGCTTATTATCCTTTCTCCAGGAACCACGCCGATAAAAACGCTGATCAGCAGGAACCATGGGCTTTGGGAAAGAAGGTAGAAAATGTTTCAAGAGTGGCGCTAAACAGAAGATACCGTCTGCTGCCTTTCCTTTACACATTGTTCCAGGAAGCTTCCGTGAATGGACTTCCGGTGATGCGTCCAATGTTTATGGCAGACCCAAAAGATAAAAGTTTGAGAAGCGAACAACAAGCTTTCTTATGGGGAGACGATCTTGCTATCATCCCTAGCTGGGCGAAAAATACAGCATTACCCAAAGGAAACTGGAAGACTTTAAAGCTTGATGAAACACCAGACGATGATAAATACCAAGCTACATTAAAAATCCGAGAAGGAGCTGTAATCCCCACCGGTCGAGTGATCCAGAACACTACCGAGTATAGTCTTGATTCGTTGACGTTTTACATTAACGTAGACGAACATAAACAAGCTACAGGAAAATTATACAATGATGATGGAAATGGATTCGGTTATAGAAAAGGAGAATATGCTATTTATGAATTGAAAGCGAGTTCAGTAAAAAATAATTCCATCGAACTTCATGTGAAACAATCGGAAGGAGACAAGAAATATAAAATGCTCTACCGCGCAGCACTGGTGAAGGAAGGTAAGATTATTTATTCTGAATGGACGAACTTGAACAAGGTGAATGTTTTGTTTGAATAAGTCTGTGGTTAACTTGAACACATGTTTGGCAGGGAGACCAACTGCGTGAAGGCAAATAACGACAAGATGGAATATCAATAATCGCAGCCGTCATTGCGAGGAAGGAAGCCGTAGGGCTAACAGATTGCTTCGGCGCATGGCGCTGAGGCGCCATACTCCTCGCAATGACGGCTGCGATTATTGATATTCTATCCCGTTGTTTGTTCACACAAATATCATTCTACAATTGCCACAAACATAGGATGACGGCTGTGGGTTATTTCACATTACAAATATTTTGTGTCCTAAAATAGGATAGGTTGACGGTTTTAAGATAAAAAAGGCTCAATTGTTGTTGAGCCTTTCTATTTCATTCTGTTA
>DATLOZ010000013.1:0-175072 GCA_035535995.1 Cytophagaceae bacterium | reverse complement strand
GGGGGGCCACCACTGTAAATATCTTTATCTAAACTCGTCCACGCCCATTTGCTTCACCGTCTTTGAATCAATATCAATAAGATAATGGTATTCAACATCGGGCTGACTCTTGGTGTGCATACGCACATCACAATTATTATTATCTGCATCTGTACTTATATCCGAAAACACAATCTCTGAATCGGAAAATTTAAGTTTTGATTGAAGAAGTTTATACTCCTTGCTGCTTTTCAAAACCTGAATACATTCTTGATTTTCTTTTGTCGTAACCATTTGCGCAAAAGAAAAGGAACCGCTCATCAAAAAAATCAATGAGAAGAAAAAAAGCGATCTTTTTATCATTACTGTTTTCATAAAAAAAATAGTTTAAGTTATGAATCATGAGTTATGAATTATGATTTGTTAATTCAACATTCATAACTCATAACTTTTTATTTATTCTCTGCATTCACCAGGCCATGGAACATCGCCTGGTTGGCGAGGATCTTAGAGAAGCCACGCACATCGTCTCCACTCCAGGTGTTGTTCATTTCACCGTAGGTACCAAATTTAGACGACATCATATCATATGGAGATTTGATTCCCAGCAGTTGGAATTGATATGGCGCCAGGCGTACTCGTACAGAACCTGTCACGCTTTTTTGTGAATCTTGCAGGAAAGTTTCGATGTTTCTCATCACCGGCTCTAAATACTGTCCTTCGTGGAGTAGCGTACCATACCAGTTGGCAAGCTGATCTTTCCAGTACATCTGCCATTTGGTAAGTGTATGTTTCTCCAGCAAATGATGTGCTTTGATAATGATCAATGGAGCTGCGGCTTCAAAGCCTACACGACCTTTGATCCCTATGATAGTATCGCCCACGTGAATATCACGGCCGATGCCAAATGGAGCAGCAATCTCGCGCAGCCACAAAATAGCGCCTACGGGATCGGCGGCTTTGGTGCCGTTGAGGCCTACCAATTCTCCGTTTTCAAATTCAAGGGTGATTTCTTCCGGGTTGTGCTTGGTCACTTGTGTAGGCCATGCTTGCTCAGGAAGGTAACCATCCGGGGTGAGTGTTTCTCTTCCGCCAACGGAAGTTCCCCAGATTCCTTTGTTGATCGAGTAAGCTGCTTTCGTCCAGTCGCGCTCTACTCCTTTTGATTTTAAATATTCGATCTCTTCTTCGCGGGAAAGTTTGTTGTCGCGAATTGGAGTGATGATTTCGATGCCCGGGATCAGGATATGGAAAACCATATCAAAACGCACCTGGTCATTGCCTGCGCCTGTAGAGCCGTGTGCCACTGCATCCGCATTGATCTCTTTTGCATACTCCGCGATCGCAAGGGCCTGGAACATTCTCTCAGCAGATACGGAAAGCGGGTAAGTATTATTTTTTAATACATTTCCGAAGATCATGTATTTGATGCAGTCGTTGTAATATTTCTGAGTCTGGTAAACCACGGTATGTTTGGTCACTCCAAGCTCATAAGCTTTTTTCTCGATATCAGCCAGTTCTTCCTGCGAAAATCCACCCGTATCTACGATCACTGTATGCACTTCAAAGCCTCTGTCTTCTGCGAGGTATTTCACGCAGTAAGTAGTATCTAAGCCGCCGCTGAAGGCCAAAACTAATTTCTTTTTCATCTTCTAAGTTTAAAGTATAAAGGTTATTGGTGGTAAACCTTGAAGGTTTTAGAACCTCTCAAGGTTTTATAACATGACAATTCTTGTCGTATTCTTTTCTTTGTTTTGAAACCA
Organism: Cytophagaceae bacterium; assembly: GCA_035535995.1. GTDB lineage: Bacteria > Bacteroidota > Bacteroidia > Cytophagales > Cytophagaceae > JANYCO01. The sequence goes on along the minus strand of DATLOZ010000013.1, from coordinate 173,330 downwards.
GGCAAAAAGTTTGTTGGTCTTCAGTCGCTGCCATCTTTCGTACAGCTTGGATTTTTTTATGAAGTCCCACTTCTCTTGTTCCTTTTCTTTCGGATCGTAAAGCATACCAGTGCAGAAGCACATTTTTTTGTCTTTGCTTTCCAGAATGGGATAGTTGATACAACCCTGGCAACCTTTCCAGAATTCTTCATCATCGGTAAGTTCACCGAAGGTCACTGCACGATAACCCAATTCCGAATTGATCTTCATTACCGCTGCACTCGTAGTAAGTCCGAAAAGTTTTGCTTCCGGATACTTGTTGCGCGTAAGCTCAAACGCTTTTTGTTTGATCTTTGTAGCAAGTCCATACTTACGGAATTCCGGCACCACGATCAGTCCAGAGTTGGAAACATATTTTCCATGTCCCCATGTTTCGATATAGCAGAATCCGGCAAATCTGCCATCCTTGGTTACTGCGATGACAGCTTTTCCTTCTTCCATTTTTTTGCGAATGTAATTAGGATCGCGTTTGGCTATTCCGGTACCACGCACTTTGGCGCTTTCTTCCATCTCTTTACAAATAGCTTCTGCCAAATGGAAATGCTCTTTTCCGGCAATTTGTACACTTATCTCAGACATTTTCAGTTAATAGTGATTAAAAGAAAATAAAATTTTTGTTCAATGAATTAATGAATTGTTTATAGGAATAAAATCAGGGGAGTTTTGCCACGTAGGCAAAAGAGTATAGGTGCGGCCTAGGGCCTGGGAGAAAAAGGAAAGCTGCTTCTGGCACACAACGTGTGAGAAGAGAAAATCAGATCGGTATTGCTAAATACGTTTTTCATTTTTAAAATGCTGACGCAAACTTAGTTCTTAAATCGTTTTTTTACAATAATCGTTCCTTTTTTTCTCCGATTATTTTAGTGCTATTTCGGTACATTTCTGTACATCTGAAATCCGATCAGTGTAAACAAAACATTTGGTATCCAGGCTGCTACCATAGGACTGATATCTCCCACGTTGGCAAAATTCCGGCTTACGATCACCATCAGGATATAAATGGCAGCTAGGATAAAGCCAAATGCTATCTGGAATCCCGTGCCTTCCCTTGATTTCCGTGCAGAGACCACTACTCCGATCATAGTCAAAATAATGATGGCGAAAGGATAGGTCATACGCTCATATTTCTCTACCAGATAGACGTTTACATTTTCAGCGCCTTTGTCTTTCAGTTCCTGTATATAATCCAGCAAGTCGGGAAATGTGAAAGTGGAGTGCAGCATATAGCCGTTGCCGAAATCTTTCGGAGTAAGGTTGATCTTTAGATCTTTGCCGTATCCTTGTTTGTAATTTTCCTTTTCTTTTTCTCCGTCAAACATGCGCTCTGAATAAGCATCCATATGCCAGATATGCCTGGTAGTATCCCAGGTGATCTTATCGGTCTTAAGCTTGTAGATCATTTTATTGTCGCGAATGGTTTCCAAAGAAAATTGATACCCGATATTCAGCTTGCTATTATAGCTCTCCAGGTAAACATAGGTCTCCGGCGCAATTTTCATATGAACATTTCTACCTTCGTAGGTAAACTCTCCTTCGAAATATCGGTTTTCAAAATCCACACGACCTTTGTTGGCCTTAGGAATTACCCAACCAATGAGAAAAAAAGTACCTATCCCGATCATAGTAGAGCCAATGAAATAAGGGAAGAGCAGCCGGCGAAAACTTACGCCTGCACTAAGGATCGCAATGATCTCCGTATGCGCCGCCAATCTCGCTGTCACAAATACTGTGGCAATAAAGATCGTGATCGGACTGAGCATATTGGCGATATAGGGAATGAAGTTGAAATAATAATCTAGTACCACCGATTGAAAGCTGGCGCCACAAGTAATGAAATCGTCCAGGCGCTCGGTAATATCGATCACCACGATCACCGCTACCAGCAGGATCACTACGAAAAAGAAAGACGTGAGGAATTTTTTGAGTATGTACCGGTCTAGTATATTCATTTGTTTTCTAAATGACGACACAAGTTAGAAATAAGATACCAGATACCAGATGCGGATGCCGGAAATTTTAGTAGTGAGTTTTCCAATATTTAATTCTCCCTATTACTAATGCTCAGGACTCACTACAGTCGCTGCGAAACTTGTTTCACCATTTTTTCTTTCCAGTCACGGAAGGTTCCCTGCTTGATATGTTCTCTCGCCTGCGCCATTAGCCAGAGATAGAAGCTCAGATTTTGAATGCTGGCCACCTGCGCACCCAGGATTTCCTGGCTGATCACCAGATGGCGGAGATAGGCTTTAGAATAATATTCATGCATGAACGAAGGAATCTCCGGGTCGATCGGAGAGAAATCATCTTTCCATTTTTCGTTGCGAATATTGATAATTCCTTGCGAGGTAAAAAGCATTCCATTGCGCGCATTGCGGGTAGGCATTACGCAGTCAAACATATCAATCCCTAGCGCTATGCACTCCAGCAGATTGGCAGGTGTGCCTACACCCATGAGGTAGCGGGGCTTATCTTGCGGAAGTATGTTGGTAACTACTTCTGTCATCGCATACATTTCTTCGGCAGGCTCTCCTACCGACAACCCGCCGATCGCATTTCCCTCGCGGTTCATCGAAGCAATGAAATCCGCTGATTTTTCGCGCAGGTCTTTATAAACGCTGCCTTGTACTATCGGGAAAAGTGTTTGCTTGTAGCCGTATTTGGGTTCGGTACTATCAAACCGCTCGCAGCATCGCTTGAGCCAGCGGTGCGTCATTTCCATCGAATTGCGCGCATAGCTGTATTCGCAGGGGTAAGGCGTACATTCGTCGAAAGCCATAATAATATCGGCACCGATGGTGCGTTGGATATCCATTACGTTTTCGGGAGTAAATAAATGTTTGGAGCCGTCGATATGTGAACTAAACGTAGCGCCTTCTTCTTTGATCTTACGTCGATCGGAGAGCGAATACACCTGGTAACCGCCGCTGTCGGTAAGAATAGGCTTGTTCCAGCCATTGAATTTATGAAGTCCACCTGCTTTCGCCAGAATCTCAAGGCCCGGGCGAAGATACAAATGATAGGTATTTCCGAGAATGATCTGTGCCTTCACGTCGTTTTCCAGTTCGCGCTGGTGCAGCGCTTTTACCGTACCAGCCGTGCCCACAGGCATGAAAATAGGTGTTTCGATGATCCCATGATCCGTATAGATCTCCCCAGCTCTTGCTTTGCTTTGTGGATCGTTGTGTAGCAGCTTGAAAAACATAAGGGTCAAAGATAGGGAAATTTTAAATTTTGAATTTTAAATTTTAAATTTTGAAAATTGTTGTAGGTTGTTTTTATTAACCAACTACAGTTCTTGCAATTTTAACCGTAGGTTATTACTAATGAATTGGTGGTTTATAATTCAAAATTTAAAACTTAAAATTTAAAATTAACATTCCACTCTATATCCTGGCCTTTTCCACTGCAGTACTGGTATTCTATGCACTGTATTTCTACGCGCGGATTATTTTCTATGTACGTGTAAAAACCCGCGCTTCCTCGGAGCCTGTGTCAGTAATTGTATGCGCGCATAATGAGTTGGAGAACCTTAAAAAATTGATCCCCGCTCTTCTCTCCCAGCAATATCCTAACTTTGAACTTATTCTTGCCGACGACCGCTCTTCCGATGGGTCTGCGGATTATCTTCGTCAGCAATACAGCCATGATGTACGCCTGCGAATCATTCGTATAGAGGAAAATAATCTTAGAGAAAATTTCAAGAAACATGCGCTCACCAAAGCCATTGAAGCGGCCAATCATGATGTACTACTGCTTACCGATGCCGATTGCCTGCCTGCCTCTCCCCTCTGGATCGATGGAATGACAAGGGCTTTGGACAAAAAAGAAATTGTACTGGGCTATTCTCCTTATATGTTTAGAAAGGGATTGCTCAACTTACTGATCCGTTATGAAACGTTTCTCACTGCCGTGCAATACCTTTCTTTTGCGCTGGCAGGAATGCCTTACATGGGCGTCGGACGAAATCTTTTGTACCGGAAATCCCTTTTTGTAAAAAATAATGGATTTCATAATCATATTCATACCACTGGTGGCGACGACGATCTTTTTATCCGCGAAGTGGCAACGGCTGAAAATACAGCGGTATGTTTTGAGAAAAACACCCAGATGCTATCGCTTCCCAAAGAAGATTATTTTTCATGGTGGAAACAGAAAAGAAGGCACCTTTCAGTAGGATTTCAGTACAAATTGAAACATAAAATCCTCCTTGGCCTCTCAATTATGGCTCATATTTTATTTTATACCAGCCTTGGGGTGGTTTTTTATCAGGACTATAAGGCCGCTTTTCTTTTTTTAATGATTCGTGGGTTGGTATTTTTGGTTATTTTTACATTAATTGCAAGAAAATTAGGAGTTAATTACCATGTATGGATTTGGTTATTCATACCGATAGACGTTATTTATATTTTTAATTATCTGGTAATTAGCTTTTCTTTGTGGATAGATAAAAAAATTAAATGGAATTAGATAAGGAGTTTTCCGAAAAAGCCAAAAAGGATTTTTTGCTTGTAGAAAGAGCTAAGCAATCTGACGAGAAGGCATTTGCAGAACTCATGCAAAGGTATAAAAAACCTGTGTACCACATGATTCTGAAAATGGTCCGCAATGTAGACGATGCTGAAGACCTTACCATCGAAGCGTTTGCAAAAGCGTTTCGGAACCTTAAAAAATTCAACCCTGACTTTACGTTCAGCACCTGGCTTTTCAGGATCGCAACTAACAACTGTATCGACTTTATCCGTAAGAAAAAACTGGATACTATGAGTATCAGCAATACGTACAAAGACGACAACGGAGAGAATGTAGATATTGATATCAAAGATTTTAATCCTGACCCGCAGGAAGAAGCCATCAAAGGCGAAAAAATAGAGATCATCCAAAGCATCGTAACCAAGCTGCCCGCGAAATACCAGGTGTTGGTACGTCTTCGCTACTTCCAGGAACTTTCATACGAAGAAATTGCCGAAGAGATGAAAGTACCTCTTGGAACTGTAAAAGCCCAGCTGCACCGCGCCCGCGAGTTGCTGTATGATCTTGTAAAAAACAGAAAAGACGCTATTTAATTTTATAGTGCAGATCCTTCTCAAGTATTTTCCGGACCTCAGTCCTTCTCAGATCTCACAGTTTGAGAAAATGGGTATGCTTTATCGCGAATGGAACGAAAAGATTAATGTAGTGTCGCGAAAAGATATTGACGCTCTTTACGAAAAACATATTCTCCATTCACTCGGCATTGCCAAAGTATGTTCTTTCAAAGACGGAACCGAAATTCTTGATGTAGGTACCGGCGGCGGTTTCCCAGGCATTCCGCTCGCAGTGATGTTTCCCGAATGCCAATTCACGCTGGTAGATTCCATTGGAAAAAAAATAAAAGTGGTAGAAGAGGTGGCAAATGGTTTAGAGCTTAAAAACGTAAAAGCCCTTAACGCACGTGCAGAGCAAGTAGACATCAAAGTAGATTTCGTAGTAAGCAGAGCGGTAACACGCTTCGCTCCTTTTTACGAATGGATCAAAAATAAATTTTTAAAAGGCGGCTTCAACGACCTCGACAACGGTGTACTCTACCTCAAAGGCGGAGACTTAGAAGAAGAGATGAAGGAGTATGGCAAAAAATACCGTCTCTTCGAGCTCAGCAATTATTTTTCAGAAGAATTTTTTGAGACTAAAAAAGTAGTATACGTGCCTGTAAAAGGGTAAATATTTTCTCTTGCCTCAAAAAGCCCTATCAATCGCTACTTCCATGCAGGTTCATTCTTTTTCTTAAAATCATCAAGCGCTTTCATAAGTCCTGAGATCACTTCTGCACTTACCTCGAAAATAGCTTTCTCTTGCTTGTCTTCTATTTTTTCAATGTCTTTGCGTATATGTTCTACCAGTTCTCCCATCATGGTATAGACATGGTTTGTATGATGATATTGTTCCTTTTCCATCTTTAATCTTTTTGTGAAAAGTAGACTTAAAAAACATGCCAAGCTTGTCGCATGTTGATTGTCAACTCACTGTAGAAAGAACGTATGAGGTTTTGTACTTCATTTTGAGAAAAAATATTTTTTTTGATAAAATTCTATTATGAATAACTCGCGCGTTATTTGCGAGAATCTTCGTGTTTGTTCACCGCAAAGAACGCAAAAAGCCTGTTGTTCAAATGATCGACATCCTCCATCGATTATACTCTTCTTGTTGACACATGTAATTAAAAAGACTATATTGAATTTCATGCAAACCTGGAAGGGGTTAATAATGCAGGTTTTTCAATTATAATTTTTATTAATAAACTTTTAAAAACTAATTAAGATATGAAACATTCATGGCTGTTAGGCGTGCTGGTAATAGTAGCGGCCTGCTCAAACCCTAAACAAGAAAACACTTCCACCGAAACTCCTGTCGGGGAAATCACGGTAACGGAAGTAGATTCCGTACCCAATGGTTATATGGTAACCGAAGATGTATACTGGTTGCTGAAAGACGAAAAAGAAGGCCACTTTGATAAGGCAAAAGAAAAACATATGAAAGCCGATTTCAAAACTGCCTCCGATGAGATCAGCAAAGCGGTGCTTTATATAAACCAGGAAATAGAACAAGCGGCCGATGATACCGAAAAACAAAGACTCAGCGCTGTACGCGACAAACTTACTGACCTTGCCAACCGCCTTGTGAAAGGAGAAAAAGTAACAGACATCGAACTAAGAGAATCTTTCTACGCTGCGAACGTAGCTTTGTACCGCAACTATCTAAGCAAGCAAAACAAATCCGTAGAAGCTTACAATGTAGAAAAAAAAGCAGTTTCCACTTACCTCGATGCCGCGCTCAATACCGTGGAGCATGCAGAGAAATGGTCTGACAAGAAGTTTGACGACAAAGAACGCCAGGTGATCGCAGAAGGAAAAACCGTTTCACAAAACATGAAAAATGCTTCTGCAGATAAAAGCACTTTCCAAAAAGACTGGGAAGCTTTCCGCCAGAAGCTAAAAGAACTGGACGATAAACTTGAAGGCAGCCAAGCCTATTAATACAGTCTTGAGCGCGAGTAGCCAGTCTTAAGAAATAAAAAGCACATAACAGAAAACTGTTATGTGCTTTTTTTATTTCTCATCCAATCATTTTTTGATTGCTGATTTGAACATTGATCTGATCAGCTGGGTAAAAATTCCATACAGTAATACTACTCCAACAATCAACATAGGAAGTCCTATGTAGGAAAACCAGGAGGGATATTGGCGCGCTTTGCTGAATTCATATTGCTTGCAAGGATCTGTGGAAACATGCGAAGAAGGATTCGCTGGATCGTACCAAATCGCGAGCGTGAGGCTATCGGGCAGTGAATTTTGAAGGTTAGTATACGAACCGCTATATTCCTGTCCATTTACTTTATAAGTGTAATTATATACATTAAAATCTTTCTTGGGTGCTCCTTTGATCACTCCTACACTCATCTTCGTATAGGACGAATCTATAAACCCAGTTGTTTTGACAGATTGTTTACAAAGCTTTGAATATTCTGCCAGTGTTGATTCTGAAGGAGATGTCATTCCTTTATCGGTCAAATAATAGCCTGCCAAAATACTTACAATTCCAATAACTGCTTTAATGATGATCTTTTTAGTTTCCATTGTTTAATATTAGGTTAGAGATAAATTGCAATATAAGATATTTGTAATCTTGATTTCAAAAAAGATGATCCAATGTTGAGGTATAGCTGATTAAATTATCAGAATACTGTTTCGCGTATTGCTGGTACAATATTTAAAATTATCAACTACGAAAATAAAAAGAAACTATATGAATTCGTACGTACTCAGTTTTCAGAACATTGACAACACAAAGCTCATGTTAGTAGGCGGCAAAGGCGCAAACCTAGGAGTGCTTTCCCGGATAGAAGGAATATACGTACCAGAAGGCTTTTGCATTTCTACAGAAGCCTTCAAAAAAAATATAATGGAGACACCGTCGGTAATTAAATTACTTGACCGGTTATCTTTTTTAAAAATAGAAGACCGGGATCAGATCAGCAGACTGAGCGCAGAGATTCGTAAGGAGATTGAAGGGATAGAAATCGAGGAAAAGATTCGCTATGATATTTCACAGTTCATTTCCGCATTTGGTGAAAGAAATTCTTATGCGGTACGGTCCAGCGCCACAGCGGAAGATCTGCCGACCGCTTCCTTTGCAGGCCAGCAGGATACCTATCTGAACGTGATCGGAAAGGAATCAATATTGAAACATATCCGCAAATGTTGGGCATCGCTGTTTACCGAGCGTGCCGTGACTTACAGGATCCAAAATAATTTTGACCATCGTAGTGTCTATTTAGCTGTGGTTATTCAAAAAATGATCTTTCCGAAGGTCTCAGGAATTTTATTTACCGCCGACCCCGTTACCTCCAACAGAAAGGTCTTGTCTATCGATGCCAGCTTCGGCCTTGGCGAGGCCCTGGTTTCCGGCCTGGTGAATGCGGATGTCTATAAAGTACGCGAGAGAAAAATTATCGATAAAAAAATATCCGCTAAGAAGCTGGCCATTTATGCCCTGCAAGAGGGAGGCACGAAGGAAGAGGCGATCGAACCTAATCAACAAAACATACAAGCGCTTACCGATGAACAGATCTTACAGCTTGAAAAGATTGGCAGAAAAATAGAAAACTATTTCGGCGCTCCTCAAGACATCGAATGGTGTTTGGCAGACGATCTATTCTATATCGTTCAGAGCCGGCCGATCACTACCTTGTTTCCAATTCCTGAAGCAACCGACCAGGAAAATCATGTGTACATATCGGTAGGGCATCAGCAAATGATGACCGATGCGATGAAACCATTGGGATTGTCTTTTTATTTGCTAATAACCCGCGCACCCATGCGCATCGCAGGTGGCAGGCTGTTTGTAGATGTCACCAATGGCCTGACTTCTCCGGCAGGCAGAAAAAATTTATTAGACCTCTTCGGCCAATACGATCCGCTCATGAAGGACGCGATCATGACCATTTTGGAGCGTGGAGATTTTATACAAGTTTTACCCGGCAATGAAAAAGAGCTGAACACTATTAAAAGTAGCAAAGGCATGTCTTCCGCAGAGATCCAGGCGCAGGTTGGAAATGATCCAGGAATCGTTTCTGAATTGATCCACAATAGTCAAACCGCGATCAAAGAATTAGAACAAAAGATCCAAACGAAATCAGGCGCGGAACTCATCAGTTTTATTTTGGAAGATCTTCAAGAAATAAAGAAATTTTTATTTGATCCAAAAACTTCCGGTGCGATCAAAGCCTCTATGGATGCTGCTTACTGGATCAATGAACAAATAAAAGAATGGCTGGGTGAAAAAAATGTGGCCGACACGCTTTCGCAATCGCTTTCCAACAACATCACTTCCGAAATGGGCCTGGCCTTACTAGACGTGGCAGACGTGATCCGCCCTTACCCGGAAGTGATTGACTATTTACATCATGTAAAAGAAGATTATTTTTTGGAGGAGCTTCTTAAGTTCAAAGGAGGAAAAGAAGCGCAAAATGCAATTCGCAGTTATCTTCAAAAATACGGCATGCGATGTGCCGGCGAAATTGATATTACCAAAATACGTTGGAGCGAAAAACCAAGCACGCTTGTTCCTATGATCCTTAGCAATATCAAAAATTTTGCGCCCAATGCTGGCAAACAGAAATTTGAGCAAGGCCTGCAAGAAGCGTTGAAAAAAGAAAAAGAGTTATTGGATCAATTGAAACAGTTGCCAGACGGCGAACAAAAAGCAAGCGAAACAAAACAAATGATCGACCTGATCCGCAACTTTGCGGGCTATCGCGAATACCCTAAGTACGCGATCGTATGTCGCTATTTTATTTACAAAAAAGCTTTGCTGGAAGAAGCAGAAAGACTTGTACAGAATAATGTTCTCCGTACAAAAGAAGATATTTATTATCTCAGTTTTAAAGAACTTACCGAAGTAGTAAATACGCATCAACTGGATTATCAACTCATCCACAAACAAAAAGAAGCATACAGAACGTACGAGAGACTAACGCCACCCAGAGTGATCACCTCTGACGGTGAAATTATTGTAGGACAATACAAAAGAGAAAATCTTCCCGCAGGCGCGATTGTTGGCTTGCCGGTATCTTCCGGCATTGTAGAAGGACGTGCGCGCGTGCTCTTAAGCATGGAAGATGCAGCGTTGGAAGAAAACGATATTTTAGTCACTATATTCACTGATCCCAGTTGGACTCCGCTGTTTGTATCGATCAAAGGCCTGATCACCGAAGTAGGCGGGCTGATGACCCACGGAGCCGTGATCGCGCGTGAATACGGCTTACCTGCGATAGTAGGGGTGGAAAACGCTACCAAACTGATCAAAGACGGGCAAAGGATTCGGGTGAACGGCACGGATGGATTTGTTGAAATATTATAAAGGGATACAACGATGATAGTTTATAAAAAAAAACGAAATCCTGTTATACAAAGTTGAGATATAAAATTTAATTTAAATCTTATGTTGGAAACTGAAAATATAAATAACTACCTATTACACGCTTCCTACCTTGGGATCTTTATCTGGTTTGTATTATTGGATCAACTAACGCCAATACCGGAAGAAGTAGTGCTGATCAGCATGGGGTATATCTGCGGACATAACCATCATTTAAATCCTTTTATAGCAGGTGCCGCCGCAATACTGGGCATGGTTATTTTTGACAATGTTTTCTTTTACCTGGGAATGAAAGGCTCCAAACTAGCGCTTCGCTTTCAACATAAAATGAGTGTATCGATGAGAGAAAAAATTCAGAAAGGATTACAAAAAAATAAATTTGTGACCTTGATGATTATGCTTTTTGTACCAAAGCTTCGCTTTTTTGCACCTGCGGTGGCAGCGGTAATGAAAATAAATTATAAATTATTTCTCTTTGTAGATCTACTCGCAGTGCTTCTTTATGTAGCCTTATATATGGCTATAGGCTGGCTTTTTCATGATCAGTTGAATAGAGTTTTGAATAAAATGCATATGCTGCAACACTTCATTTTTATAGGCCTGATGGTAGTGCTTGCTATTTTTCTGATGTGGAAAGTAATCAAAGCTTTTACCGAGAAACATTTTCATAAAAAGAAAAAACCTGCTTCTAAATAACTACTCTTCTATATAAAGCCCCTCCGATTGCGACAAACAATACGGATGAAATAATCAACACCGCAAAGTCAAAGGAAATTGTAAAGGTAGAAGTACTTCCGATCATAAAATTGCGCAGCGCATCGATCATGTATGTAAGAGGGTTCACATGTGAAATTACTTTAAGCCAATCCGGCATAATCTCTAAGGGGTAAATGGCATTGCTGGCAAAAAACAAAGGCATCGTAAGCAACTGTCCGATTCCCATGAATCGCTCTCTGGTTTTAACTAAGCATGCGATGATAAGAGAAAAAGTAGAAAAGAAAATAGCGCCTAGCATAATCATCAACAGAACACCCATCAATGCAAGTGGATTCCATTGCAGCCGAACTCCTAGCAATACTGCCAGGATATAAATAATGGCTACGATCGGTAGCGTGCGCAATCCTGCTGAAATTGATTTACCCAGAACGATCGAAGTACGAGGCGTAGGTGTAGCCAGTAGTTTATGGATCAGACCAAGGTCACGTTCCCAAATAATGGCAATACCAGAAAATATTGAAGTGAACAAAACACTTTGTGCAAGAATACCAGGCGCCATAAAATCGATGTAATTAGTTTGTCCGGGGATCGCATGCATCCGCGTAAATACCTGGCCAAAGATCAAAAGCCAAAGGGCAGGCTGGACAGCTCGCATAACGAGTTCTGTTGGATCGTGAAATATTTTTCTGATCTCCAGCTCGGTGATCACAAATGTTTTCAAAATGAAGTTCAGCATTTTCTTCTCTCTCTTTTTAATTTCAAAAAACATTAACCAAGCCGTCGGTTTGTTTTTCGTTCGATGGCTACATTGCGGTAATTACTTCCAGATTCGTTAAGCTGATCAGTAGTGTAGTGAATAAATACATCTTCCAGCGTAGCATTTTCTTTTGGAATAGATTTTTTCAATTCTTCCGGCGTGCCGGTCACCACCAGCTTCCCTCGCGCCATCAGCGATATCTTATGACAGATTGCATCGGCTTCCTCCATTAAATGAGTGGTAAGAACAATAGTAGTAGAAAATTCCCTTTGCAATGCTTTGATATGTTCCCATACTACATTTCTACCAATAGGATCAAGACCTGTGGTAGGCTCGTCGAGAAACAACAATGCCGGGCGATGCAGTGTGGATTGTGCGATCTCAAGCCTCCGGATCATTCCTCCAGAATATTCCCTTACGAGCTTGTGCATGGAATCTTTCAGGTTCATAAATTCCAGCAATTCGTTTACACGTTTGTTTCGCTCCTTTGCAGGGATGTCGTAGAGCTTCGCAAACAATAAAAGATTTTCATATCCTGTAAGCGATCCATCGGCAGAAAGCATTTGCGGCACATAGCCGATTATTTTCCGGATTTGATTGGGCTGTGTTTTCAGATTAAAATTTTTTATAAATGCTTCTCCACTGGATGGAGGAAGTAACGTAGTCAGCATTTTTATAGCTGTACTTTTGCCCGCGCCGTTAGGCCCCAGCAAAGCTACAATCTCTCCTGGCTCTACACGCATATTGAGGTTGTCAACAGCTTTGAAATTTCCGAAAGTACGTGTCAATGCGTTCGTGAGAAGTATACTCATAAAATTATTTGTGAAAAATTTTCTACTAAGAACTCCTGATCAATAATGTGCTTTATACAATTTATGAAGATTTTTTAGTTTCAGTCCTACATACACTCTAAACAGACCAGCCGCGATAAAGGCCATGGATGTAACGAACACCACGCTGATGCTGCCGAGTATAGGGTGAAATAAAATAAGTAGCGAAAATAAAACGGTGGCGATACCTGTAAAAAGAAAAATGCCCCAGCCTTCTATGTTGTAAGACTTCAATTCCAGTGCACTGCCAATGGCCATCGAGCCACGAAACATCACCCAAAAACCAACCAGGAAAGGTAATAGTTCTACTGAAAGTAATGGATGCACTACGAGCATAATGCCGATAATGAGATCCACAATTCCATTGGTAAGGTACCAGCCCCAGCCCTGGTAATTGCGATTAGTAAGAGAAATAATGATTTCCGAGATCCCGGAGGCTAGTGTAAGAAAGCTGAAAAGTACCGCCAATGCTACAAAGCTTTGAACAGGGGTAGCCAGGATCCACAATCCGGATACAATGAGAAGAATTCCGGATACAAGCGAGAGCCACCAGTTTCGAATGGCATATTTCATCTCATCTACCGATGTTTTGTGCATAAGGAGCATCATAGTTAGAATATTTAAAAGTGTTAAAACATTTTTTTATACCCTTCAAAATTAGACTTCTTTGCCCTGCCGTAAAATGATGAAAAAAAAGTGTTCGATGATAAAAATCATTATAAAGTTTCAAAATTGGTAATTGGGGGGCAATTGCGACTCATAACAGTAACCCGAAAATTAACTCTTTGTCGTTTATAAGTTAAATTATTAAAAATCGATTTTTTTTTTTGAACCCCCGGGAATAATATCCGTACATAGTCCTTACGGATTTAAGCGCAGCCAGAAGATATTCATTATTGAATAATCTTTGCTTTTTTAGGCAGGGTAGAAATTAATTATTAAACCTCATTATTATGAAAAAAACAAGTACCATTTTACTTGCCTTGATTCTTTTTGCTTTTTTTTCGCAAAAAGCCTTTTCCCAAAGCGACACAAAATCAGGAGTGAGAGTGACCCAAGCTCCCATCACAGTAGTCAAACTGATCTACGTAAAACACAATCTTTGTAACGGCGACCGGAAAGGAGCCATTAACATTGATGTTTCGGGTGGTATTCCTCCATATACTTATAAATGGAGCAACGGCTCTACTACTCAAGATCTGGCAAGTCTCCCTGCTGGTAAATACAAAGTAATGGTTGCCGACGCCAATAAATGTAAGGACAGTCTTACCGTAGAAGTAAATGAGGCAGGCAGGCTTGTTGTGAAAGTAGATTCCGTTTCGGATATATTATGTTATGGATATAAAAAAGGATCGGTTGGTATCTCCGTGACAGGTGGTACTTCTCCCTATAAATTTAGTTGGAGTAACGGAGCAAGTACAGAAGACCTGGTGAATGTAGCAGCAGGAACTTATTCTGTTCTCGTTTCCGATGCGAATAATTGTCAGGAAATACTTTCTTCCGAAGTAAAGCAAAACCCACTCATTGTTCGTTCGATTGACGATGTAAGGAATATTAAATGCTTCGGCGATTCAACCGGTAAGGTAGATATCTCTGTAGCGGGCGGTATTCCTCCTTATACTTTTATATGGAATAACGGTGCGACATCAGAAGATCTTTCCAATGTAAAAGCAGGAAAGTATACCGTCATTGTTTCAGATGCTGGCGGTTGTAAAGAAGCTTCTACTACTACGGTATCCGAACCGCAAAAACTTATCGCCCAAATAGAAGATCTTAAGCATATCAAATGTAGTGGTACCAATACGGGTTCTATTAGTATTTCTGTAGAAGGTGGTGTCACTCCTTACAAATATAAATGGAGCAACGGTGCAGTATCGCAGGATATAACCGGTGTGGTAGCAGGAAAAAATTCTGTGGTGGTAACCGATGCCAACGGCTGTAGCGCTGCAGCAGAAGGCGTGGTAAACGAACCGGAGTTATTGATCGCTGCTGTTGCTTCTCAGAAAAATGTGACCTTCTTTGGAGGCAGCAATGGTTCTATTAATATTTCCGTGAACGGTGGCGTCACTCCTTACAATTACAAATGGAGCAACGGCGCTACCACAAAAGATATTTCAGGTCTTAAAGCAGGAAACTATTCTCTCACTGTTACGGATGCAAATAATTGCGTAAAGAATTTATACATCTTAATTACCGAACCTAAAGAACTTTTACTAAGTCTTGAAAGTATTAAAAATATTAAATGTAACGGCGATAAAACAGGTGCTATCAACATCAAAGTATTAGGAGGTGTAGTACCTTATACATACAAATGGAATAACGGAGTGAACACTGAAGACCTGGCGGATGTGCCGGCTGGTAATTATACACTAGAGGTGACAGACGGCAATGGAATCAAACGTAGCATTGCTGCACAAATTTCACAACCCGATTATTTCGAAGCTAAAATTGAATCGGTTCAAAATATACTCTGCTACGGCGATTATAAGGGTGCAGTAAATATTGCAGTAAATGGTGGCGTGATCCCTTACAAATACAAGTGGAGTAATGGAGCCGTGACACAGGACATTAATTTGTTGCCTGTTGGAAACTACTCCGTAGAGATCATGGATGCGAATGGTTGTATCAGAAACTTAACAGCACCTGTAAGCCAATCGCCAGAGATCATTGCCTCGATCGGAGAAATCAAAAATGTACTTTGTAACGGAGATAAAACCGGCGCTGTCAATCTTACGATCAATGGAGGCGTAGCGCCGTATACGTTTGCATGGAGTAATGGCAGTATTTTACAAAATCTTAATTCAGTAGCTGCAGGTAGCTATCATGTGAGTATTAAAGATTCTAAAGGATGTTCGAAAGCTCTTTCAACAACCATTACACAACCAAATGTTTTGGCTGTTACCAAAGATCAAAACAAAGATGTAACCTGCAACGGCAAGAGCAACGGTACGATCAACATTAGTGTAACAGGTGGTGTGGCTCCTTATGCCTATGCCTGGAGCAATGGAAATGCAACAAAAAATCTAACGAATGTAATTGCCGGTAATTACAGTGTAAAAGTTACGGATGCCAATGGCTGTACGAACTCCCTCAGTTCAACAATTTCTCAACCTCCAAAGCTGACTGCTACCCTTGATGGCGTGACCAATATTCTCTGCCATGGAGATATGAAAGGTGGAGTGAACATATCCGTAACAGGCGGAGTGGTGCCTTACTCTTATAAATGGAATAATGGTGCCCTCACTCAAGATCTAATTGACATTAAAGCAGGTGCATACTCAGTATTGATCTCAGATGCCAATGGTTGTAAAGATACGATCAATGCAAAAGTAAGCCAGAATGCATTGTTGGAAGTTAAAAACGAAGCGGAGAAAAATATTAAGTGTCATGGAGAAAGCAAAGGTGCTGTTACCATCAGTGTAAAAGGAGGTATTGCACCCTACACCTACAAGTGGAGTAACGGAATGATCACTCCGAATATTATCGATGTACCGGCAGGAATGTATTCCGTAATCGTCACCGATGCTGTAGGATGTAATAAACTGGTAAGCGCTAAAATCACCGAGCCTCAGTTATTCGTAGCGCGGCTTGACAACAAAGCGGATGTAAATTGTTTTGGCGATAGTACCGGAGCAATCAGCGTCTCTGTGCGTGGTGGTATTGCACCATACTCATTCAAATGGAGCAACGGCGCTACGTCAGAAGATATTTCTACGTTGAAAGCTGGAGAATATACCGTAAGGATCGCCGATGGAAATGGCTGTCCGCAAAGTATTACCACCAGAGTAAGTCAACCTTCTATCTTACTTGCCAATGTTGAGTCTGTCACAAATCTGAAATGTTTTGGAGATAACAGTGGCGTAGTGAACGTATCTATTAAAGGCGGTACTTCTCCCTATGCATTCTCCTGGAGCGAAGGCTCTGCGGAGGAAGATCTTACAAATGCTCCCGCAGGAAAATATTCTGTAGTAGTAACGGATGCCAAAGGATGTAAGAAGACATTGAATGCTTCTATCACAGAACCTACAGAATTGGTAGTGACGCTGGAGTCTTCCAAAAACATCAACTGTTTTGGAGACAAGAAAGGAGCTGCTTCGATCGCTGTATCGGGTGGTGTAGCGCCTTACACCTATAGCTGGAGCAATGGCGCCATTACACAGGATATTTTTGATGTACCAGCAGGAAATTATACGGTGATCGTAAAAGATACAAAAGGCTGTATCAAAACATTGAATGTTTCAATTACTCAACCTTCGCAGCTTACCGCAAAAATCGACGATGTTAAAAACGTACTTTGTTATGGAGATACCACTGGGTCTATTAACATAAGCGCAAAAGGTGGAAGTATCCCTTATCAATACAAATGGAATCACGGATCTTCTATGGAAGATCAGAAAGGGCTTCGTGCCGGTAGTTATGGTGTAACAGTGACCGATGCGAAAGGATGTACGCAATCGTTGTCGGCGGCGATTACCAGTCCTCCGGTATTATCACCTTCTTTTGAATCCGTGAGAAATGTATTGTGCAATGGCAATAATTCAGGTATCGTAAATATTTCCGTAGTAGGCGGCGTAGCTCCTTATACCTACAAGTGGAACAATGGCGCTGCCACGCAAGATCTGACCGAGATTGGCGCAGGAAGTTATTCTGTGAAAATAACCGACGCGAACGGTTGTATTGGTAAATCAATTTCTGCCAACATCACAGAGCCTTCTGATATGGAAGTGAATGTGGTGGATGTAAAAAATGTATTGCATTACGGAGAAAGCAATGGTAGTATCTCACTAACTGTTTCCGGTGGTGTAGGTCCTTACAAGTATAGCTGGAGCAACAGTACGATCATGCAAAATCTGGTTGGCGCTCCTGCAGGAAATTATTCCTGTATGGTTACCGATATGAATGGTTGTTTGAAAACTGTGACCAGTATTATTTCACAACCAAGCTCACTTGAAGCTGTAGTGGACGCTGTTAAAAATATTAAATGCCACAGCCAGAGTGATGGAGCGGTGAACATCACAGTAAACGGTGGTACTCCTCCTTATACTTATCTATGGAGCAATGGTGCTACTACAGAGGATCTCACAGAGCTGAGTGCCGGTGCATATTCCGTGACGATCACAGATGCTGCCGGACATAAGAAAACACTCCGGGCTGAAATTACTCAACCGGCTGCGTTTAGTCTTAAAATTGATAAAGTTAAAAACTTAACATGTTTTGAAAATAACAATGGTGCGATCACCACAAGTGTGATTGGTGGTACTCCTCCTTATAAATTTACCTGGTCAAATGGCTCTAAGGCAAACGATATTTCAAATGTTCCGGCGGGAGATTATTCTGTAGTAGTGACGGATGCGCACGGATGTGAAAAATCAGAAAATGTTACGCTGAAACAACCTTCCGAATTGAATGTAGCAGTAACAGATCTGAAACATTTGAATTGTGCAAACGAGCATAAAGGCGCTATCGCTATTTCGGTAAGCGGTGGTGTAGTACCTTATACTTACAGCTGGTCTACAGGCGCCAAGATAGAAGATATTTCGGGCTTAAGCGCTGGAAGCTATTCTGTAAGAGTGATGGATGCGAATGGTTGTGCTAAAACAATTGCAGAAACTATCACGGAGCCGGAGGAATTATTAGTGACTGTTGCTTCAGAAAAAAACAACAGTTGCGCAGGCCAGAAAAATGGCGCGGTTGCGCTTACTACAACAGGCGGAAGCGCTCCTTATAATTTCAAATGGAATAACGGTGACACCACACAAAATATTCAGGGAATTGCTTCTGGAAAATATTCCGTGACAGTGACCGACGCAAAAGGATGTCTTGGGAAAGCAGAGGCCTCCATCGAAGAGCCAAGCCGTCTGGTGGTAAAACTGGATGATATTAAGAATGTAAAATGTAATGGCAATAACAATGGTGAAGTGAACATAAGCGTTTCGGGCGGCGTACAACCGTACGTATATGCATGGAGCAACGGGGCCACTACGCAAGACATTACACAATTGTCTGTAGGAGAATATGCAGTAACCGTTACCGATGCAAACGGCTGTGCCGACAACTCTATCAAAACAACGCTTGCTCAACCTACCGAACTTTTTGTTGACCTGGATTCCACTACCAATATTGCTTGTAATGGCAACAGGCTTGGTGGAGTTTATATTTCAGTGAAAGGCGGTACACTTCCTTATGAGTATTCTTGGAACAACGGATCTATTCAAAAAGATCTTGTACGAGTAGCTGCCGGTAGCTATACCGTAAACGTAAAAGATAAAAATGGATGCGTAGGGACTTTGACTTCCCAGGTTTCAGAACCTTCAGCGCTTTCTTTATCCTTGGTAGATTCTAAAAACATCAAATGTGCCGGTGACAACAACGGAGAAATTAAAATAGATGTTTCCGGAGGTGTAGCGCCTTACAAAGTTAAATGGAGCAATGGAGATACCGCAAGATATATCACTGCGCTTTCCGGGGGTGATTATTCTGTAGTGGTGACAGATGCTTCGGGTTGTTCTCAAAATTTAAAAACAACTTTATCGCAACCTCCTACATTGGTGAAATCATTAGACGCGATCGTGAATCTGAAATGTAATAATGATAAATCGGGAGAAATTCATATTACCGTGGCAGACGGCGTTCCTCCTTATTCATATGAGTGGAACAATGGCGCTACTACACAAGATTTGATTGGTGTACCTGCCGGTGAGTATAAAGTTAAAATTACAGAAGGAAATGGTTGTGAAAGAATCATTGAAGCAAGCATCACCGAACCTCCTGTATTTAATGTTCAGATCGCAGATGTACAGAATATCAAATGTCACGGAGAGAAAAAAGGTGCCATCGACCTGGACGTAGCGGGTGGAGTGAAACCATATAAGATCCAATGGAGCAACGGTGCCATCACAGAAGACATCAGTGCTGTAAAAGCAGAAAGTTATTCGGTGATGGTGATGGATGCCAACGGATGTCTGAGATCTGCCAGCGCCGTTATTACCGAGCCTGCTCCGCTTGCGCTTACAATTGACTCTTTATGGTCTGTAAAATGCTGCGGCGACAGCAGTGGTGCGATTTTCATTTCCGTTACCGGTGGTGTAGGACCTTATCAATACCAGTGGAGCAACGGAGTGCAAACGGAAGATATCAGAAATCTGAAAATGGGACAATACAATGTGACGGTTACAGATAAAAATGGCTGTTCGATCAGTACTCCTAAAGAAGGCATGACCTTGTACGATCAGATCATCAGCCAGGGTAAATTCGTAACAAGAAACATCTTGTTTGATATCGGAAAATCTACCATCAAACCTGAATCATTTTCTGAGATCCTGAAGATCGCTACATTGATGAAGGAACACACGGATCTGATGTTTAGCATTGAAGGCCACACCGATGCAGACGGCGATGATAACAGCAATAAAATATTATCCAACGATCGCGCGCACGCCATTATGGATGCCTTGATCAAAATGGGTATTGACGCTTATCGTCTGGATGCAAAAGGTTGGGGCGAAAGCAGACCTGTAGATACCAACCTTACGAAGGAAGGTAAATCGAACAACAGAAGAGTTGAATTTATTCTCTTGCTTCCTCATTCATCAACGAAATAATAGTGATCCGTAACCTTTATTATCCACTATGAAAAGTATCGTAAACAGCATTCTACTTTTATTTGTTGCCCATCTATCGTATGGGCAACAAATAAAACCAAAAGAGAACGAGGCGA
The DNA here is from genome assembly GCA_035535995.1 of Cytophagaceae bacterium. GTDB lineage: Bacteria > Bacteroidota > Bacteroidia > Cytophagales > Cytophagaceae > JANYCO01. Next base: position 152,857 of record DATLOZ010000013.1, on the reverse strand, counting down.
TGTTTGTATGCCTTGTTACAGACCTGGACAAAGTTTCGGAAGAAAATGCTGTAGTGATCATTAAGAGCGAAGACAAGACCATCAGCAAGCAAGGTATCACCGACGTGGATGGAAGATATGTAGCGATTGTTCCCAAAGGAAAAAAATATAATGTCACTGTAAAAAAATTTTCCTACGATTTTAAATTTGTGTCTACCGTACCACAAGTGAAAGGGCCGTTGGAATTTGTTCAGAATTATGTGATCAATCTTTTCCTGGATTTCAGGCGTTCTTATTGTCTTAACGATGTCTTCTTTGAGCCGGGCAAATGGGATATTAAAGAAGAATGTATTCCAGTGCTTGATTCATTGGTGAATAATTTTAAAACCAACGAACGTTTTCGCGCTGAGATTGCCGGCTATACCGATAACGTAGGAAACGATACCGACAACATGCGCCTGTCTCAGCGAAGAGCCGATGCAATCCGGGCATATGTGATCTCAAAAGGAGTATCCGAGCATCGTGTACTGGCGAAAGGCTATGGTGAAAAATTTCCTGTGGCTGACAATGGATCGGAAACAGGCAGAAGCCGCAATAGAAGAACTGAAGTGAAGGTGATCATGGAATAAGCTCAACAGTGTTGAGTAAAAAATTTAATCTGCTCGCGCAAGTCTGTGACTTGTGCCGATTATTTTATAGGCCTCCGGCCGGAATACGGAGAAGTCTTTTCTTAAAATTTTTATTTATTAATAACTTCAACAGTCAGCTTCGCAAGGCGCCCAGAGGGCTAAAGTATAGAAGTCGCAGACTTGCGCCAGCGAGGGAGAAGCTCTAATAATAGTGGAAATGGTAAGAATACATCTCTTCATAAAAAATTAATATTACCTTTCCTTCTATAACTCATATATTACACTACAAAACTTAAATTAAAAAATTATGAATGAAAAAATGAGTGCCAATACCAACTCACTTAACTGGTTTGAAATTTCCGTACAAGATATTTCAAGGGCAAAAACTTTTTATGAAACCATTTTCCAGATAGAAATGGCCGGAATGGAAATGATGGGAATGAAATACGCTATGTTTCCTTCTGACCCGGAAAGTGGTAAGGTGAATGGCGGGCTAGCACAAAGCCAGATGCATACACCCAGCGCTACCGGTACGCTCATCTATTTGAATGGAAATCCTGATTTGCAAAATGTACTCGACAGAGTAGAAAAAGCAGGAGGCAAAATTTCAATGCCGAAAACTTCGATAGGAGAAAATGGTTTCATGGCTTTTTTAACCGATACTGAAGGAAACACCATAGGACTTCATTCAAATACATAACCGGAATAAAAAATCTATCAATTGAAATAAACGGCAGACCAACTGGCGCGGACAGCCTGTGCGTACCGACTATCGATAGGACATCTATGTTTGATAGAGCCATAAAAAAGTCGTTGTTTGTTTTTCTACAAACAACGACTTTTTACTTACTACTAAGAATGTCCGCAATATACACCTCTTGTTCTTATTTCAATTGCACGCAGCTGGCACAAGATTATGACTTGCTACAGATAAGGTTATTTATATTCATCATGCTTTCGCTGATTTTTTCTATATTTAATAAATGAAACGATTGGCTCTTCTCTCTGCTATGGCTTTATCCCTCATCGTTGGTTGCTCTAACTCAAACAACAATACGCAGAAAAAATCAGGACAAGATAAGGATACCTGTTTTTATACGCTCGAAGTGCCTGCCAATATTGACCTACCAGAGACTCCGCATTTTGATACTACTATTGTTCGCTCTGCTAATTGTGCGGTACACATACTTGTTTTACAATCCTGGGGAACGGAAACGAGTTATACACTTTCTACTTTCATGCGAAATAAACATGCGCATTTTTTTACAGGAGAAAAGGGCAGTATGGACATTTCTGGTTTATCCTCGGGAGCGTATGAAATGAATTTAATAGCTTGTGGCAATGGAGGAACGTTTACTCTTCGGATTAAGTAAATACCGGCTTGCACGGACATGCTGTCCGTACCGACTCTCGATAGAGTATGTTTATTTTTTTAAATTTGATTACGCTATAACTTTCTAACGATTAATGAACTAATAAAAACAAAAAAACTACTTATATTATAATTACTAATCATTATTTTTCACATTACGGAAGCCATGACAATACTGAATTATGGAATTTAAAGAAACATACTTACAAAAAGCCTGGGGCGATTCAATAGACGACATCACTATAGAGGATGTTAAAACTGCTATTGATGAAATTCAAAAAATGGACGATGAACATGGTTCTTTTTGGGTAGGAATAGTGGAAGAAGATGAATTGATATTAGAAGTGCAAAAAGACTTAACATTAATTGCGATCTTAGATGCTGACTCAGCAAAGGAAGTCCGCTTGAAAGCACAGGACTGGAAAGAAGTGGAAGCATTTTATGACTTGTTCTTACAAGAAAAATTTGAAGAATTGAAAAACAAAATGTCGTGACTTCAATACAAACTAAAGCAAACAGGAGGATTTAAAAATAACAGGTACAACGGAGAATTCATTCTCTACGATACAAAAGGCAATATAACTTCTGTGAAAAAATATGAAGAAGGAGTGGAAGTGAAATAAGAAAATTCAAATCTTCCACCGAAACTTTGCCGCCGTTGTTGGAGCTTTTCTCCAACAAACGCGGATTAAAATTACCAACTATGAAAATTGTAATTATTATAATCAGTCTTCTTATTTCTATTGCTGCCATTGGTCAGGCAAATGACCCTGTACAGGCCGATGAAAAATACCAACTCGAACGATATGAGGAAGCATTATCCAATCCTGATAATGTCACCAGGTTATTTATTGACCGGGATGTATTTAAACAGATTCCAAAAACCATTGTTAATTTTCAAAAACTGGAAAAATTGGAATGTCATACCAATACCTTTCTTACGGAAGATGATATTCTGCTTTTAAAATCCTTACCTAACCTGAAAGATCTTGATATTCATGGTGAAGTTTACGAGCTACCTCGCAATCTGGGATTATTATCAAATATTCAACATCTTCGTTTGCATACAAAGATGAAAAAGATACCCGATTGTGTATGTAATATCCCACAGTTAAAAAGAATTGATATCGTTGGAGATATCCTATATCTACCATCTTGTTTTGCCAAAATAGATTCTTTAAGATCTTTAAATTTTTATTTTAATGATTTCATAGCTTTTCCTGAAGTTATTTGTAAGATACCTAATCTGGATACTTTATGTTTTTCTGCTGCGTCTCTGGAAACCGTTCCTCTCTCTTTCAAAAACATGAAGATACAATACCTGAAAGTATCCGGACTAAAAAATGACTATGTGGCAAATCAGGTTTTTCAATTACCTAATTTAAAATACTTAGATGTAAATAAATGTAAATTAACTGAACTACCGGAAAACACCAGGATGCAGGAGGTTGAAGAGGTTGTTTTCTCAGGAAGCGATCGTTTGTACTACGACCGGGTATTTCAGGTTTTTTCTGGATTTAAACACTTAAAAGCATTAAGCATTTCGGGAGCAAATTTTAATATACTCGGACCAGACATTTCTAAACTAACTTCGTTAGAAAAATTAACCATCGTTCACTCTTCCATAAAAAAAATTACGCCTGAATTTTATTCCTTAAAAAATCTAAAATACCTAAAACTTTCTGGCAATAATACCCTTCCAGGAAAGGATATTTCTAATTTATCAAACCTAGAGTATCTTGAACTATCAGAGGGGAATGATAACTTTAATGTGGAAGGTGTGATGGAATTAAAAAATTTAAAATATTTAAGTTTGACTGATCTTGGAATAAAAAGTATTCCTGAAAAAATCGGTGATCTAACGAATCTTATGGAGCTGAATATTAGCCAAAATAAAATTAATGCATTGCCCCCGGAAATTGGCAAGTTGAAAAATCTTGTAATACTCAAAGCAGGAGACAATGAATTAAAGAAATTACCTTCTGAAATCGGAGCGTTAAAAAAAATGGAATATTTGTCTGTGTCTTCTACCAATATCAGTAGTCTTCCTGAAACTTTTTATACAATAAAGAATATTAAAATAATTGTGGGTAGTAAAAATTTTTCAACCAACACCATAAAAAAAATAAAAAGAACATTCGGAGAAAGTGTTCTAAGATTCCCTTCTCCTCCTAGTCCAAGGCTCTAATCTTTCGAAGCCGAATATAACTTGGTTTAAGTTACACTGCTGGCGCAAGCGTCTCGCTTGTGCCTTTTATTTTGTAGCCCTCTGGGCGGCGTATTAGCAGTTCAGCTTTGCAAGACCGGCGAGACACCTACAGAATATTCGGCACAAGCGAGACGCTTGCGCCAGCAGGAGATGCCTGTACTCAGAAAATTTTATTTCAGTCTCTGCATCATCACAAACAACATTTTTGAAAGTTCTTCCAATGCTGAATACATTGATCGAAACAAATTATCGCTAATAATTTCTTCTTCTTTCAACAGGTCAATAATAGGTAGGAAAAGAGTATCTTGGAATATCAAATACCAGAATAAATTGTACTTTGTATAAAAAATTCGTACTATGTCTCCACTACTCCAGCAGATATCTGCCCTTCACTGGCCTAAAGAATATTCCGGAATACAAAAATACCAGAACAAAGACAACACCTCCTACCGCACACTGGCAATCATCGCTTCACTCCTTTCACTTTTCCTGCTGTTTATATTTCCCTTTGCTTTACTGATCACATTGCCGCTTTCCGGCTATCTGTTTTATGCTTTTTTCAAAAACAAAACCGGACAAGCCTTTGCGCTTTTGTGTAAAGTCAGATCAAAAGAATGTTGGGAATTGCCTAAGCCTCCGGTTCAGCAGGAAGACGGACCGATAGACCTTTCCAACACGCTTTATTTCTTCGAAATCTCAGACGGCAGACATTACAGACTTAGTGAAAATGCACCTGTTTGGCATGAAAAAACTTTCTCCTCAAATCACCTAACTGTAAATAAGAAAGTATTTGAATTATTTCGGGAAGGCGAGGAAGTATTTTTTATATTCTCCGCCGCCAACGATCTTATCGGTTATTTTTATAACAATGGACTGATCTTACTTGAAAAAGAATCCGGCAAGCGGATCATTACCTCCGTATCGCAAAGGACCTATCCTCCGAATAGATTAGAATACGAAAAGGTAGGATGAATTCCAACACAATATTTTTTTTCGCCGTCGTTGTGTCTCCACAAACGACCATCCTGTAATAAATAAGAATTGCTCTAACTACCTGTGGTAGCTGTTTGTGTCTCACAAACAGCGGCGAAAAGTATATCTAAACCGTCCATCACTCTAGTCCAAAAGAAAACATCTACCTATAACCATCGTCAAAACGAATAAGTTATAAATAGATGTTCGTGCTCAGAAATACACAAGAATAACATATCTTCCTCTGTACTCATTTATTGTAATTTCTGTATCATCGCATACAACATCCTGGAAAGCTCATCGGATTTTGCATAAAACTCCTGAAACAACTTTTCCGATAAAAGATCTTCATCTTTCATAAGATCTAAAATAGCGACGCACTCAAAAACAGAGCCTCTTGATACGATATAAAAATTGCGTTTATCGGCATTCGTGTTTCTTCCTGTTCCTTCTGCAATATTTAATACAATACTTAATGAAGATCTTTTTAATTGATTTTTGGTAGCGGTGTCCGTAAGAGTTTCCCTTAAAAGTTTACTGATTTCTTTGTTGTAAAGTTTTGCTTTAGTATATACTACAAGCTTTTCAAAATCAAACATAAAAATAGATTGAAAATTAAAAAATATCCCATTCTGGGTACTCTTGCTGTTGCTCTTGCTGACAGTCAGCAAGAGCAACAGCAAGAGTAGTGAGTATTCAACTCTATACTCTAAACTGCAGTGCTCAGAAAGGGACTCGAACCCTTACACCTTGCGGCATACGCCCCTCAAACGTACTTGTCTACCAGTTCCAACACCTGAGCATCCTTAAATGTGGACTGCAAATATAAAGATTTTTATTTAAGTAAAAACAAAAAATCATTTATATAGATCCATGAATAATACCAAAATGCACCGCCCTGAAGGCCTTGCGCCAGCAGAGTAGCGTTATAGTCCACGAAACGCCACTATATTCTTCCTCATTATGTCACAAATTCTGTATCTTCGTTATACAAATCCTCTCTGTTTTGGAAAAACATTTACTCCTAAAAGAACTGCAATCAAGACACGAATTTCCTGAAGAGGAATTTCCAAGATTGCTTGAGCTTTTTGAAGTACGAAGCATTCAAAAAAATGAAATCATTTTTCATACAGGCGATATTGTAAAATATTGTTACTTTATTCTGAAAGGATGTATGCAACAGTATTATATAAGTCCTGAAGGAATCGAGAAGATCATCTACTTTGCCCAGGAAGGCACATGGACAGGTGAAATGGATAGCATGATCAATGAAACACCAAGTATCGTGAGTACACAGGCTGTGGAAGATTCGGAGGTGCTTATCATGAATAAGGCAAACTGGGAAAACGCGATAAGAAATATTCCCGATTTTGCATTGTATCAAATAAAAAAACGAGGACATACTATTGCCCGTATGAAACAACAATTGGCACAAACTACTACTACAACACCTGACCAAAAATACCGCCAATTGCTGAATGAAACTCCCGATCTGCTGCAACGATTACCTCTTTATAAAATAGCCAGCTACATAGGTGTTACTCCTGAGACCTTAAGCCGGATCAGAAAAAGAAATACCAGGCTTTAAATCATTTCTTGATTTGAATCAAGGTTTTCGTTTCTAAGAAGATCTTACTTGCGGCATCTATTAAAACAAAAAGATATTCTATGAAGCATAATGAAATTATCAAACTAACTCCAGGATTGGAAATACACTATTGTTTGGATGCAGATGAAACCGGACAAAAGTTCACCATGTTCAAATGTATTGTGGAACCCAATGTAAAAGTTCCTGTACCACATTATCACGATACTTTTGATGAAACTTTTTACCTCTTAAGAGGAAAATTAATTGTTACGCTGGACGGGAAAACCATAGAGTTAAATGAAGGTGAACATTGTTTTATTCCCAAAGGAATAGTGCATGGATTTGTGAATAAAGGAACTGAAACAGCAGAGATCCTGTGTTACGCTATTCCCGGGATATTTACAGCGAATTATTTCAGAGAACTCAGCGAAGTATTTAATGCCGGTGGGCCACCGGATATGGCAAAAATAAAAGATATTATGCTTAGCTATGGTTTAGTACCAGTGGTTGGATAGTAACAGTACAATAACTGTTGCAGTGATTTCACAAAACATCATCCGGTATTTTACAGGATAAAATCAATTCTAACTTTCTATTCATAATTTTATATTCTATGCTAAGGCTATTACAATTTAAACACTTCCCCGCCGATTTTAATGGGTTCACACGTATTGAATATTTAAGTATTTTCCTTTCGCTGCTGTTTGCTTTTTCTGTAGCAGAAGTAATGCTGGGCTGGTCCAAGATGCTTAAGAGCAAAGATAAAATCACTTTCAGCCTGGATCACTTTCTTATGACGGTTGCTCTCTTTTGGGTATTGATCATCAACTGGTATGTTTTGTGGGGAAGAGTGGGTGTATTGGGAAACGGGTTTGGTTATTTTCTGATCAGTTTTCTTCCTATTATTATTATTTATTTCTGGTCACTATACCTGTTTCCTGATCTTGATGAAGAAAAAGATCTGGTTGTATATATTGACAAAAGTTACAGAATCATTTTCCTCTTATGGTCGAGCTTTCTGGCGGTAAATATTACTATCAGTGTGTTGTTAGATGAAATAGATATTTCCGAGCTGACCGTTCTTATACGAGGTATAGGAATTACTACAATGGTGATCACGGCGGCTTTCAGTTTGCGACGTTGGAGAAGAATCGCTATCATTATTAATCTTATTATTTTACTAGTCGGTACGATTCATATTGCTCAAAATATGTAATGCAATTTTAGGATACGAATAAATGATATTATTCAGGAGGGAGATAAAGTGTAGTGCATTCTGAAATTACTCAAGTGAAAGAATTTATTGGCTATCCAAAAAGAATAAACGAATAACCATTCAGGCCATTGATATTCATCAATTCAAAGACGGGAAAATCATTCGCACCTGGCATTCCGAAGACTGGATGACAGGGCTTAAACAACTCGGAATTCTTGAGAAATAAATGTGGGAATCTCTGGCTGATGACTAGAGACTTTCTTTAAACTTATATTGTTTCCTTAATTTTTCGTTTTGAGAATATACCATAGCTATTGTTCGTAAAGAAACCGAACAGATCAGCAGAAAAGAAAAAACCATTCCATAAGAATAGAGCGAATTCATATCCGTTCCGGAAAACTTCGCAAGCAAAATGATTAGAAAATATAGTACCAATAAACTGAATAAACTCAACCAAATCAGGATGCAGGATTTTTTCAATTTATAATATCCGTACGTTGTAAAAAGTAAAGCCAACGAAACGATCCCATAGGATATTTCATTCTGAAAAAAATAACCAATCAACGGTGCAAGTGAAATCAGTGCTATAATGATGAGTATTGAAATAAATGAAAAAGACCTGAGAATATCTTCCTTCGTTATTTTTTCATATACTTTATAGATTTCCTCCTGGATGTCCTTTTCGCTATATCCTTTCGTTAGCAAATACCGGACTGTTTCGGCTTGTGACTGATCATAGTTATGACAGTTTTTTATTTCTTCGATCAATGTCATATTTTACTGTCTGCCTTTCTTCAGCGTTACCTTCGCCCGCTCGCAGCGTCCGCCAACCGGGGGATTGTACTTACTCACGCTTACTTCGACCAGCTGTACATTGGGGTGTGTAATAAAAATCTTGTCGATGATATTTCCGGCAAGTGTTTCCAAAAGCTTGGAAGGTGTTTTCATTTCTTCGTGCACACTTTGATAAAGTTTTTCGTAGTTCACGGTTTTATGAAGATCCTCTACTCCTTTTTCAAACGTATAGTCAAAAAGAATTTTAATATCTACCGAAAACCGGTTGCCGATCTTCTGCTCTTGCTCGTATAGTCCGTGATACGCGTAGAACTCCAGCCCTTCTAATACTATTTCTGCTTCCATGCTTAGACAATACTGTCAAAAAACGAACCGTCTGTTTTTTTCTCTTCTTTCTTCTCCTCTTCCAGCTTCGGCACTACAGGAGTGATTGATTCTGCTGACTTCAACACTTCTGTATTCGTGATCTCCAGCTGCTTGATCGGATTGTGGTTATTGATGTTGCGGATCTCTTTCAGCTTTTGCTCAAAGGCCAGACGATTGGTTTTCTGCTCGTGCTTCTGCACCTTGTCGAGGGTATCCTTTACATAATTTTTGATCTCGTCGAGCAGGTATTCTTTTTGAGTATCGATGTAGTTGTACTCGCGCTCTATATTTTTCGCATCGATCTGAAGATCGTCGAGAATATTTTTCACTTCAAGTTCGGCATCTTCGATCATCGCACGGGCTTTTCCGCGGGCTTCGTTGAGCAACGCTTCGGCATTCATCTGCGCTTCGCGTACATGAAGCTCGGCAGCTTTGTTGGATTGCTCGATGATGTTGGAGCTGGTATCCTCAGCAGTCTTCAGCGTTTTATAAAGTGTGGCTTCTACGTCACGCATTCTTGCTACTTCTTTTTCCAGCGCTTCTATTTTCTTCTGATGCTCGCGGTTTTCTTCCAATACTTTTTCCCACTCTTGTGAAAGAGATTGAAGAAAAGCATCTACTTCTTCTTTTTCATACCCGCGAAACGCTTTTTCAAAATCTTTTTTTCTTATTTCAATCGGTGATATTTTCATAGTCTTTTCCGATAATTTTTACTGTTGATTAAAATCGATGTTCCACACCGAAATACTCCGGTCATCACTACAAGAGATCAGTTGGTTGTGAAATTTACTCCAATAGAGTTTATTGACTGAAGTGCCATGCCCCGCATACCGCGCCTTGTCGATCACCTTGAGCAAACGGAATTCCTGCGCGTCCCAGACCTTGATGGATTTGTCCATACTGCAAGTAGCGAAGTACCTTCCGTCGGGACTGTACTCAATATGATTGATGGCATACATATGCGCCACGATGGATTGTTTCTGCTCGAAAAAACTTACTACATCCCAGATCTTAAGATGTGCATCTCTTGAGCCGCTTAATAGATAACGACCATCCGGAGAAAAACGTACGGAGAATACAGAGTTGGTATGTCCTTCGAGTAACTTCACCTGTTTCAACGTTTCTGCATCCAGGATACGAATCGTATGATCACTTCCTCCCACCACGAGGTAACGCCCTTCTGGTGAGAGCGCGAGCGCACGGAGACTTTGATCGGATAATTTTAGTTTGGCAATAGTAGAAAGATCTTCCAGCGAGAGTACTACCAGCGTGCCATCGCCGGTGGCAGCCAATATCCGTTTAGGATCGGTGATCAGATCAAAAATATAAGAATCGGTAATGGCGGCGGAGCGCAATTCTTTTTTGCTTGCTACATCTACCAGGTGTACACCATTAAAATTCTGCCCTATCAGCAATTGATTTTTTTCAGGGAGATAACTCAAGGCATAGACAGAATTTTCCAGCTTGGCAATAAGGTGCCCATTTTCAGGATCCGCTAAGTTCCAAAGCACTACCATCCCATCTCCGGCGGCGGAGAAAAAGGTTTTCTCATCGGCCGCTTTTTCCAGGGAATAAATACAATCCCGGTGGCCTGTGAGTGTGGCTGCTTTTTCTACTTCTATGAGGGACATTCCTATCATATTTATCATAAAATTAAGCATTTATAGGCAAAAAAACGATTAAGTTATACACAGGGACAACGCTATAGTAAATAACTCATTTGCAATAATTTATATTTATGGCACAAGTATTGAAAGTTGTATACTGAATTAAATTTAATTTGAGAATTACGCAGAATATTTATATTGCAATAAAACCTAGTTAAAATGAAAAATATCATTTGTTTTTTGGTGCTTTTAATACCGTTTTCTCTTCTGGCTCAAACAGGTTATAAAGTAGGCGATAAAGTAGACGATTTTACACTCCCCAATGTGAAAGACAAATCCACGGTCTCGCTCAATAACTATGCTTCCAGCAAAGCAATAGTTATTGTATTTACCAGTCATACTTGTCCTTATACCAAGATCTACGAACAAAGAGCGCAAAATTTTGTCCAGGAATACGAACAAAAAGGTGTAACGTTTTTACTCGTCAACCCCAACAATCCTGCTTCCAATCCTGAAGAGTCTGCAGAGGAAATGGCCGAAGCTGCGAAGGAAAGAGGCTATCGCTGTCCATACCTATCGGATGCTACACAAAAAGTGACCGATAAATTTGGCGCTTCCAAAACGCCCGAAGTATTTGTTTTGAAAAATCAAGGCGGCAGTTTTGTACTCAAATACAAAGGCGCCATCGACGACAACCCACAAATGGCCAACGACGTTACCTCCAGCTACCTGAAAGACGCGCTCGACTCAGTCCTCAGCAACCAACCCGTAAAGATCAGCGAGAAAAGAGCTACAGGGTGTATGATCCACCGATAGTGATATTCTCGATACTGTTGCTGTTGCTCTTGCTGTCCTGCTGCTTATGATGTAGGGTCAGCAAGAGCAACAGCAACAGTATTGAGAGAAAAAAAATCCTCCCCCTCCATTTTGAAATCTCAAATCCATTCTTAACTTTGCAACACAAAGTGCTTTATATATGAGTCAGGAAAAAGATCATTTGCAGCAATTACAGGAGATCCGTTCGTTGATGGAGCGGTCTACCAAATTTATTTCCCTTAGCGGACTTTCGGGGATTGTAGCCGGGTGCATTGCGCTGGCAGGCGCGGCGCTCCAGTATTGGTACATGGCGGGCAAAGGCCGCTACGAGCTGTGCGTAAGACTCAACAATGATTTCCTTATTTTCACTGTGCTTAATTTTTTGGGAATACTCATTCTGGCACTTTTATCTGCCTATTATTTCACACAGAAAAAAGCAAAGAAAAATAATCAATCGCTCTGGGATAGCTCCAGCCAGCGACTGTTGCAGAATATAGCCATTCCACTTGTATGCGGTGGATTGTTTTGCATCGTACTGTATTACTATGGCATTATCGGGTTGATTGCTCCTGCAAGCCTTATCTTCTATGGACTGGCGCTGATCAATGGGAGCAACTTTACATTGCGCGACATTCGTTATCTTGGCATGACAGAGATCGCGCTGGGGTTTATTGCTGCATTTAACATCGGCCTTGGATTGCTCTTCTGGGCCATAGGCTTTGGATTGCTGCATATTATTTATGGAATTGTGATGTATTATAAATACGACAAGGTGAGCAGATAAATTTCTGCGTAAGAATGAAAGGAATTATTACCAATATCAACAAAGCCTTTGAAAACCGCATCCGGCTGGGCGTTATGTCGGTGCTGATGGTCAACGAATGGGTTGACTTCAATACACTGAAAGAACTCCTGGAAGTGACCGATGGCAACCTGGCCAGTCATATCACTGCGCTGGAGAAGGAAGGTTATATTCAAGTGCGAAAAGCGTTCATTGGTAAAAAACCTAATACTTCCTATGCCGCGTCTAAAGAGGGAAAGAAAGCTTTCCAGGCACACTTGAATGCTTTGGAAAATTTAATTAAAAACCGGAAACAATAAACGCTATTTTTTTTGGTTATATACTTTGAAATACAAAGTACTTTATAAATTAATAATTTTACGCTTATGAAAAAGAACGATCTTCTACTATTGGCTGCTGTGATTTTATACAGCTATCTGTTTTACCAGCAATACGCCGGTATCAATTTCCTGCTTTTCAATATTGGCCTCATTTCTTTGTTGACGGCGAAAAATGGATTGTATAAAAACCTGCTCAACCGTGCATGGTGGTACACTGTAGCGGGAAGTTTTTTTTCTTCGTTGTGTATTCTTCTATACGGAAATACGCTTTCTGTGATTGCCAACATCGTTTCGCTTAGCCTGGTGGCGGCTTTCAGTGTGGAGCGCAATTCTTCTTTATTTTTTGCAGCCATTCATGCCTTATATTCTTACCTGGCTTCTGTGATCTTTATGATTAAAGATTGGATCCGGATCCAGAAGAGCAAAATAAACCAGCCGACGGCTAAAAGCTTTAAACTTTTTATGTTTACCATTCCCTTCTTTGTGTTTCTTGTGTTCTTTTTTCTTTATCGCGAATCCAATCCGTTGTTTAAAAATTTCACTTCACAGCTTAATGTTGACTTTATCACCTGGGCCTGGATCCAATTTACTTTTTTAGGCTTTATTCTTTTATATGGATATTTTTATCATCGTCCTCTTGCATCCCTCGCCAATCGAGACCTACGCGCACAGAGCCGCTTGTTTAGAGAAAATTTTTCTACCAATAACAATACCTTATGGGGAATCAACATCAACCTTAGCAATGAGCTGAGCACAGGTATTATTTTATTTGCTTTGCTGAATATTCTATTATTAGTCGTAAACGTGTTGGATTTTCAATATGTGTGGCTGAGCCATAGTTTACCGGAAGGCATGAGCTTTTCCGAATCGGTGCACCAGGGCACCGATATGCTGATCACTTCTATCCTACTGGCGGTACTCATCATCCTAATTTATTTTCGCGGGAATCTTAATTTTTATACTTCCGGAAAAACGATCCGACTCCTCGCCTATTGCTGGGTTGCGCAGAATGCATTCATGATCCTTTCCACCATGCTGCGCAATCATTTGTATATCCAGGAGTACAGCCTTACCTATAAACGCATTGGCGTATACGTTTACCTTTTACTTTGCCTGATCGGGTTGGTGACTACTTTTATAAAGATCATGCAGGCGAAAAGTAATTGGTATCTCTTCCGCGCCAACAGCTGGCTGTTCTATGCTGTGTTGGTACTCAGCGCAGCTTTCAGCTGGGACAGGATCATTACGGAATTCAACCTCGCCCATTCCAAAACACTCGACCGGAATTATCTGATACACTTGTCATCGGCCAATACTGATCAGCTGATAGGCGGGGCTTCTATGTCGATAAAGGAAAAAGACATGAATACCCAGACATTGAATAGTCTCCACAGGAAAATGTTTGATTTTTTAGAACTCCATGATCAAAAAGAATGGAAATCCTGGAATGCAGAAGATCAATCCGTTCACGCCAACCTTCTTGCCATGCGCAACGATCCTGCGCTTTCTGAGCTTTGGCTTTTTGCCAATGGGATCCATACGCTCGCGCCGATTCGCTCCTTTACTAAACTTAAAAAGCTAGAGCTGGCCGACAACCAATTAGATTCGCTCCGGGAATTATCCTCCTTTCCCATGCTTGAGTCACTGAATTTGAATTCCAACAATTTACACAGTATCCAGAAGATGCCCGTATTGAAGAATCTATCCGAGCTTACGCTTTCACAGAATTCTTTGCGCGAATACAGTGCGTTGAAAAATCTTCCTCATCTCAAAAAACTTGACATCTCCCACAATATCGGCCAAACGCTGAACAGCCTGCCTGTATTGACAGAGCTACATACACTGGATGTATCGGGAAATAAACTGGGACATTTATCTATTCTTCGCCGCTTCCCAAATCTTCACATACTTAAGATGAACAACATCGACAAACAAACGCTCGAAACCTTGCCTATGCTTCCCGGGCTTACAGAGCTGGAGCTGCGCAACATCAATCTTGAGGGCCAGGATGAAAAACTGATATGCGCAATTTCCGATCTGAAAAATTTAAAAAGTCTTACCCTTTCTTCTAACAATTTACAAAACCTGTATATGATCCCGAACGAATTATTTACAATCCGGAAAAACACGGAAGGATTAGCCGCTGTACTTTCCAAACTGCCTGCTTCAGTAAATTACCTGGATGTTTCTTATAACAAAATTACTTCCCTGCACGGCATAGAAACCATGCCTCACCTGGATTCACTGGATATTTCTTCCAACGAGCTCACAGACATTAGCAGCATAGAAAAATGTACTTCCCTTGAAATGCTTTTGCTAAGCCGCAACCGGATCAATTCCGTCGAAGCCTTGCATAGCTTATCAAAGCTAAAATCTTTATCTCTCGACAATAACAATATACAGAATGTGAATGCATTAAAATCCTTGACGGCATTGAATTACCTAAACCTCTCTGCCAATCAAATTTCAGATACCGGGCCGCT
This sequence comes from Cytophagaceae bacterium, assembly GCA_035535995.1. Classification (GTDB taxonomy): domain Bacteria; phylum Bacteroidota; class Bacteroidia; order Cytophagales; family Cytophagaceae; genus JANYCO01. Next base: position 137,703 of record DATLOZ010000013.1, on the reverse strand, counting down.
GGCAAAACTGACGAACCTTACGTATCTCAATCTTTCGGGCAACGAAAACCTGACTACGCTCACCCCCTTGGAAGGCCTCACCAATCTGAAAGAGCTTGACATTACCAATTGTAATATCCCGGATCTCTCTCCGCTATACAAGCTCGGAAAGTTGGAAAAACTTTACTGTACGCTGCTGGATCAGGCGCAACTCAAGGCCCTCCAGCAGCGGCTTCCAGGGTTAAAGATCAATGATTTCGGATACGACACTTCGGTTTCTTACCGGTAAAAATCAAGTACCAATATACTTCTTAAGTACAATATCATGGACATAAAACTTAATCAAACAAGCAAAAACAAGCTGATCAACATCCTGATCATGCTTTCGACCTTTGCCATTGCGCTGGGCGGCGTCCGGCTTTATTTGGCAGGAAATATCAAAGGTATTTTCCTGGTATGGAATTTATTTCTTGCCTGGGTGCCATTGTTTATTGCCTTGCTCATGGAACATAAAAACAGGAAGATCCTAGCGATAAAACTTCTGTTGCTAATTCCATTATGGCTGCTGTTCCTACCCAATGCGCCTTACCTGATCACTGACCTCATCCACTTGCGCCCGCGCGATGGTGTGCCTTTGTGGTACGATGCGAGTATTTTATTTCTTTTCGCGTTCGACGGATTGCTGGTGGGAATCGTTTCCATACTTCTGATCCATGAAATGATCGCGCAGTATTTGCGTTCGTTTTTCTCCTGGATCTTTCTTTCCGTTTGTTTTATCCTCAGCGGTTATGGAATTTACCTGGGAAGGTTTCTAAGATGGAATAGTTGGGATTTGCTGGTAAGGCCTGTAGCGCTGTTGGAAGAATCTTTTCTTACGGTCACAAATCCTACGGCGATGATGGTGACGGCTATATTTTCGTTGATCCTTTTTTTCAGCTATCTTATCTTTTATCAATTAATCCATTTAAACCAACCCTCTTATGATAGCAAAGACGTTGAAAAGCTTTAAATACGCGATCCGTGGCGTGGGCAAAGTGATCCGTTATGAGAACAACGCCAAAGTGCATTTACTTGCCACGATCACGGTAATCGTGACAGGATTTTTCCTGAGAATCTCTTTTCGTGAATGGTGCCTGCTTGTATTTGCTATAGCGCTTGTCTGGATCACAGAAACGATCAATACGGCGATTGAAAAATTAGTGGACCTGGTTTCTCCCGAATACAATGAAAAAGCAGGAGCCATCAAAGATATAGCGGCGGCGGCAGTACTAATGGCGAGTGTGGCGGCCGTTGTAATTGGAGGGATTGTTTTTTATAATTATATCTGATGATTAGTATGAACAAGGCAAGGGCAATGAGAAAATTCTGACTGCTCTTGCCGGCCTGCCATTCATACACCAGGCGTTTTACGCGCTACTATTTTTCCCGATTATTTTTCTTATTTTTGAAATTCCCAAACCTCCTACATGAAAAAAATCATTTCTTACGACCGGTTAATAAAGTACCACGCCATCACCTTGCTAGCCCAGTTCCTGCTGATGTTTGACATCATGGTAGTGATGAAACTGATCCAGACTGGCAAGCTACAGCTCTCTATGCAAGCCGGTGTGATCATACAATTAACATTACTGATCGTTGTACATTATCTTGCTTTTTCTACTGTAAAATTTTATCTCCAAAGCAAAATACAGATCATCGCCTATGCCATTTTAATTTTCGGCGGTTTCATCCTTCTGAATATTGCAGGACCTACCAACGACCGGAACTTATATATCATTTCAAATATCATGTTATTCCTGGCCGTGCTGGTTTGGCAATATTTTATTATCAGAGATATATTTAAAGAACATCACGATCTTTGGTACAGCATCGTGGGGGCAGCTAATATTTATTGGTTGTTCATCATCCTGTTTGGCTATGCTTATTCCCTGATGGAAGTATTCTTTCCGGGTATGTTTGGTTTTCCGATCAGTCAACTGATGGACATTTTCTACAACAGCTTTCGCCTGAGCATACATGTGATGGTAGGCATGGATGTGCCTTTTAGCAATATAGACGAGATACTTTCCAACTTTGCTTTATTCCAGGCAGCTGTCTCCAACCTATACATCATCTTTGTAGTAGGAAGGTTATTTAGCCGTTAGAATTATTACTGTTGGCACAGCGCTTTCTCCAGATATTGTTACATGTTGTATTACGCAGGATTCTAACATTATGTCCGCTCAGAGTCTCCCGCATCCCAAAACATAAAATTCCCACTGACGTATCGCGGGGACTCTGAGCCGCTTTTACCAAGCCCATGAACTCCAACATCTCAGAGTCCCCTGTTAACGTTTATATTAAAGCCAAACGATCGGATGCGGGAGACTCTGAGTAGACAAAAGTTGTATTGCGCAGGATTCTAACATTTTAAAAATAATTTGTATTTTCATAAAAAAAATCAGACCTCATGTACATAGATAAACAGATCAGAACGCTTCTGGACGCTGCCATATTCGCAGGCAAAGACCAATGGATCAACATTAAATCAAGCAGAGAGAAGGCGGAAGAATATAAGAACAGCCAAAAAGAATTTACCTTGGATGATCTTGTAGGCATGGTAATGCTTAGCGATGCCGAAGTAATTTCCAAAGGCCAAAAGATAAACGCGCTTCGTTTCAAATTATATTTCAACCCTTCTATGATGGACGAAATATTCCAGGAAATGGAAGCCATATTCAAAGGTCACGTAATGATTAACGTGCGTCAAAACGCTAATGGAAAATTTGTGATTGATAAGACAAGTAAGACGGCTATGTAACCCCACAGAAAATATTAAGAGTAGACAGAAATTTCTTTATACTTTTGCTGTTGCTCTTGCTGACTGTGTCCACTCAGAATCTCCCGCACCCCAAAACACAAAATTCGCACTGCGTATCACGGGGACTCTGAATCGCTTTTCTGGAACCATGGAAAAAAATATTTTTAGCCTGGAAGGGTATTGTCTTTGTACGCGTTTTATAACCGATAAACCTAACAATATGCGTTACCTTTTATTCGCAACTTTGTTTTTACTTTTTTTCTTTTACAAGGAAAAGACTCTTCTGTAAAAAACGGCCAGTAAATATTGTACGGCTTATTTCAGGAGAGCACGATCCTGCTCAGCATAAATTTTTCCAGGAATGTCTCGATCGGTTTCAGGAAAAGTGCGAGGCCGCCTTTGAAGGAAAGTCCTATGAGAAGGCTTGTGTGAAGCCCGTCTACAAAGGGATCCAGCAAGGCTTCGGAAATAAGGAATGCTAAGATCGCAATGCCAAACACAATAGTTGTAGCCTTACGCCCGATCCTGGCTTTTTCTTTATCGCGCATAGCTTTTTTAAGAATCGTAATATCCTGGATCGTACCACGACTAATTAGAACTTCTTCGTGATCATTTCTGACCACGTATCCTTTGGCATGAATATATTTTTCTGTGTTCGTTTCTCTACTATAAAGCCGGAAGGTGATGTCTTGTTGGTTTTGCGGGATTTTATCTTTCATCAGCTTCAACATTAATGATACATCATCGGGATGCATATGACGTAAAAAATTAAAGCTGGAAGACAATTCTCCTTCCGGGTAGTCCAGGATTCTGCGGGCTTCGTTGGAGAGAAAAAGTTTTTGTGTTTTGAAATCATATTCCCAATTGCCCACCAGCGCAATCGTCTGCGCCTCTGCAAGCCGGGCTTCGCTGATCCTTAGCGCTTCTTCTGCCTGAAGTTTTTGCATGCGCAGTTCAAATACCGTACGCGCATTCTGAATACTGATGCGCAAGAGATCTTCGTTGAGTTGGTTTTTAGAAATATAATCTATAGCTCCCTCCTGCATTAATTTTATAATGATCTTCTCATCTTCTTGTCCTGTGAGCATGATCACCGGCACCTGGAGCTCGCATTTTTTCAATTCTTTGAGAAAATCTATTCCATTCATTTGCGGAAGATTGTAATCCAAAAAAATACAATCAAAAGTAGATTGCTTCAGCATCTCCAGACCTTGACTTGCTTCCGTCAAAGCAACGAGCTTCGCATCTACTTCGGATTTAAAAAGTATTCTTTTAAATAATAGTTGGTCGTCCGTATTATCATCAATAAGTAAGATGTTGCATTTCATTTTCTTATTGTTTGCAAAAAATCAAAAATAGAAATGCTGACTAACTATGAAAAATTTAATCGCCACAATTAATACGTATTTATTTATTCGGAAAATACTTATGCAATTGATTAACAGATATGCTTTATATGCCTATGGTGTGAAGCCAGGATCATAGATTGATGAAGCGTTTTAAAAGTAATGTGGTTTCACACAATTTGTTTGTGGTTTATACAATCCTATAGTCATCATGCTTTGGGAGTTTTTCTCCAACAACGGCTACAAATTTTTCATAAAGAAAAACATTTTGACTTTTCCTGAATAGATTTATTTTCACTATTCACAGGAAAATCTGTTTACACTTGCTAACTGGATTCTAATTTTCTATGCATCTACAATAGATCCATTCAATACAAATTTTTCTTATACACCTATCATTATTATCTGCGTGCTGACGAATAAAATTTTGGAGAAAAACTCCATCAAACTCTACAAAGCCCCCAATATTTATCATTAGCATTTTTTTGTTATTTTTGTAAATCTCTTTTCAACTAAATCTATAACGCACAATCATGAAACTACCTCGTTCCTTCAACAGCGTATTGTCATTCATTGCTGTTACAATTTTGTTTCATTCGACTGGTATTGCCCAGCAGGCTTCTCTTTTGAAAGCAATCGATCCCGATGTTTCGCTCACCAATCTGGGAAGCATTGCTTACCTCACCGACGTAAACGGCACATTGTTCTTTAGAGCCGATGACGGCGTACACGGCGTAGAGCTCTGGAAATCCGACGGTACCGAAGCAGGCACCGTACTGGTCAAAGACATCAACACTTCTGGAAACGGACTCAATGTGGCTGCCTCTTTTATCAATTTAAACGGTACGTTGTTTTTTACTGCCACCGATGGTACACACGGCGAAGAACTATGGAAAAGCGATGGCACCGAAAGCGGAACCGTAATGGTAAAAGACATCCAGCCAGGTTCAGGAGCGGGCTATCCAGCCTCTTATTCAAAAATTGATAATGAACTCTTTTTCGTAGCAAACGATGGTATTAACGGACAGGAGCTATGGAAAACAGACGGAACTGCGTCCGGCACAATACTGATAAAAGATATCAATAACGGTTCGGCTGATGGGTTAATTTCTTTGGATGGTGCAATAGCCAACGGCTTGTTTTACTTTCAAGCCAACGATGGTACGCATGGTCGTGAGTTGTGGGTAACCGATGGTACTGCTGGCGGAACCAGTTTGGTCAAAGACATCAACGCCAGTGCTGATGGTTCACCTATGACTTTTGTAGCATTGAATGCAACCACTATCTGTTTTATAGCCAACGATGGCACCACCACAGGCTCAGAAATATGGACCAGTGACGGCACGGCAGGAGGTACTTCTTTGCTGAAAGATATTAATCCCAGCCAGTATGCACTACACCCTCTGTATTTAAACGTAGTAAACAGTATACTTTACTTCTCAGCCGACGACGGCACTAACGGAAATGAACTATGGCTCTCCGACGGTACAACCAGCGGCACTAAGATGGTCAAAGATATTAACCCCGGAACTAACGGCTCCTGGCCTTCACAGTACAGCATATACAACGGGCTCCTTTATTTTCAAGCCGACGACGGCACACATGGTCCGGAGCTTTGGCAGACAGACGGAACTGCTGCAGGCACTCTGATGACTGCCGATATAAATCCAACCGACGGTTCTTATCCTTATGGAATGATCGAACTAAACAATCTGATGTATTTCGCAGCCAACGACGGTACATACGGAACTGAGTTGTGGAAATCTGATGGCACTGCTGTTGGTACGGTCCTGGTCACTGATGTACAACCTGGCAGCAATGGTTCCAGTCCTGAGTTTTTTAGCGTTTCTAATAATTATTTATACTTCCTGGCAAACGATGGCACTAATGGATTTGAGATCTGGACAACCGCTGCTTCTACTACGCTTGCCGTAAAAAACATTTCTACAACCACCAGTAATCTCTTCCCTAATCCCGCAGCGGATGAGATCACGATTCAAAGTAAAATGGAATTCTCTGGCATCGAGATCGTGGATATACAAGGCAACAGCGTTTATAAAAAATATTCACCGGGTACTCTCTCTTCTACTATCAATCCAGCGCTTCACAATGGGCTTTATTTGTTAAAACTAATGAATAATGAAGACGGCACAGTTCTCTACCAGGAGAAGTTAATGATCAACCGTTAATGATGTCAAATTGATTTTGCAGTCTGATACAAGCAGATGCTTGTGTCAGGCTTTTGTAGCCTTTGCCGGAGAAAACTAATCTTCAGGTGCTCCTTTTTTAAGCCAACGGTCTATCTTACTTATATCACAATCGGAAAGCTTACCGGCAGGCGGCATAGGAATTACACCTGGCGATTGTGTAATGATATGATAAAACTCAGAACCATAAATCGTATCACCACGATAGCCGTTGGTGAGATATTGTTTTAAGGAATTAAAATTCTGCAGATCCAACCCTTCGCCTCCTGCCACAGCTGTAGTGCTATGGCAACTATAGCAATGATTAGCCAGGATAGGTTGTATATCCTGCGAATAGAAGATCGCGGACGTATCGCAACTGGGAGAAGGATCCAGCTTATGATAGGTGCAACCGGAAAAAAGAGAAAAGGAAAATAAAACCGCGAATGTTTTCTTTGTATACACGCTACAAAAATACGGAAGCCGTTTGATTGCTTATGCAGATTCTTTATTAAGTGATTATAAAGTTTATGTATAGCTGTCTCCGGTTTTCCCTCAACGATTTCCTTTGGAGTAAGAGGGTTATACATCAACTTCGGGGCGGTATCAAAGTTCATTGATGGATTAACCCACTTTAACCCTTCTTTCTGGAATTAGTAAAAAACTGCGTGAGGGATTGAGTGGAAAGCCCGGAACGGAGCGCAGCGGAGTGAGGACTTGGAACGAAAGCCCGACCCGCCGGATGGCGGGGCACGCCCAAAAATATTCATCCTTAAACCTGTTTACATTATAACTATAAATTGATACACCCACCTGACTCTCTTACCTCACAAGCACATCCCTGCATTCCTTTTCTGCAAAACCATGATTAGAGATTAGACGCATTCTATAACTTGCATCTTTCAAGAATATGTCCTACTTTTGACCCATGCTAGCAAGCATTTCACATATCATCCTTACCCCCTCTTTCCCCACTCCCTTCGGGGTTTGCTAATCTTTTGGGCTACTGGCCTATCTCCCTTTATTTATAATTAATTAGTCAAATTCCTATACTTTATTTAATTTCAAACCTCGTTTCGGTAGTTGAAATTATTGGTTTTGGAATTTGTCTTTCAAAAAATTCGATACTGAATCAAAGCAAAAATATTATGACTGAATTAAAAGTACTCCAACAAGACGCCATCCAGCTGCTGAAAGATCTGATCCGCACCGAATCGTTCAGCAAGCAAGAAGACCAAACCGCCGAGATCCTCAACAATTTCTTCCAAAAACATGGAATGGAAACTACCAGGCTTAAAAACAATGTGTGGTCTTTCAACAAATACTACGATCCAAACAAGCCTACCATCCTGCTCAACTCTCACCACGATACTGTAAAGCCAAATCCAGGTTATACCAACGATCCATACGATCCATTTATAAAAGACGCCAAGCTCTACGGCCTTGGCTCCAACGATGCTGGCGGATGTCTGGTATCACTCATCGCTACGTTCCGCCATTTCTACAACCGAAAGGATATGAATTACAATATCTGCATCGCCGCTACCGCTGAAGAAGAGATCTCCGGTTTCGACGGATTGGAACTGGTATATCCTGAACTTGGTAAAATAGATTTTGCCATTGTAGGCGAGCCTACGCTCATGGACATAGCCGTAGCAGAAAAAGGCCTTATGGTGATCGACTGTGTAGCCAAAGGTAAAGCAGGCCACGCAGCCCGCGAAGAAGGCGACAATGCGATCTACAAAGCCATCAAAGATATCGAGTGGATCAAAAACCACCGTTTCGAAAAAGTATCTCCACACCTTGGGCCAATGAAGATGTCGGTAACCATCATCAACGCCGGTTACCAGCACAATGTAGTACCGGAAAGCTGCCACTTCACCATCGACGTGCGCATCACAGAAATGTATAAAAACGAAGAGATCCTGAAGATCATCGACGACAACATCGAGTCGGAAGTAAATCCAAGATCGGTGCGTCTCCGTCCATCCTTCATTGACATGGAACACCCACTGGTAAAAGCCGCCATGAAGTTGGGCGCCAAGCCATATGGTTCTCCTACTACTTCGGACCAGGCATTAGTACCAGTACCATCTGTAAAAATGGGACCAGGGAATTCGGCCAGATCTCACTCCGCAAATGAGTTTATCTACCTTATTGAAGTGGAAGAAGGGATTGAGAAGTATATTAAGATACTGGAGGAACTTGTCTGAACCTTGATTTTCAGGATTAGGAGATTTACTTGATTTCTATTTTCTTGATTTAAAAATTGCAATAACTTTTACCTGTAAGATTTAAAATCTTACAGGTAATTAAAAAATATAAAACTAGTACCTGATTTTTTGTATTTATTTAATTGAATATGCAGGCTATTGAAACATTGACTCATGCCGTGATCGGCTGCGCTATGAAAGTGCATTCTACTCTTGGAAACGGATTTCAGGAAGTAATTTATCAAAGAGCTCTTGCGATAGAGCTTGAAAAGAACATAATCTCTTTTCAAAGAGAAGTAGAAATGAAAGTCTTTTATGATAATATAGAAATAGGCTCTAGGCGAGTAGATTTTTATATCAACGATGAAATTACAGTAGAGTTAAAAGCATTGACTTCCATACAAGAAGTACATTTGGCACAAGCTAAAAACTATCTGGAAGCATTTAAAGTAAAGACAGGATTATTAATTAATTTTGGAAGCAAAAGTTTAGAATTCAAAAGACTATATAACAATAAGATCTTTTAATATAATCAAGAAATAAAAATCAAGTAAATCTCCTAATCCTGAAAATCAAGGTTCAGACAATCAATATGAAGTTGTGGCAAAAAGACAAAGACGTAAACAAAGAAATAGAGCGCTTCACTGTAGGGCGTGACCGGGAAATGGATCTGTACCTCGCAGAGTTTGATGTGCTGGGCTCCCTGGCGCATACGCAGATGCTGGAAAGTATTGGCCTGATCCCGAAAGAAGAACTGCCTGCTTTGCAGAAAGAACTGAAAAATATTTATGCCGAAATAAAAGCCGGAAAATTTACCATTGAAGACGGAGTAGAAGATGTTCACTCTCAGGTAGAGCTGTTGCTCACCCGTCGCCTGGGCGATACCGGTAAAAAGATCCACAGCGGCCGCTCACGCAACGACCAGGTGCTGCTCGATCTCAAACTCTACACTCGCCACGCGATCGAACAAACTGTGCTCAATGCAAAAGAACTGTTCGATCTGCTAATTAGTCTTTCCGAACAATATAAAGATCATCTGCTTCCCGGCTATACACATTTGCAAATTGCCATGCCTTCTTCTTTCGGACTTTGGTTTGGCGCTTACGCGGAAAGCCTGGCCGATGATATGGAAATGATGTTGGCGGCTTATAAGATCGCAAATAAAAATCCACTTGGCTCTGCAGCCGGGTATGGCTCTTCGTTTCCGCTCAACCGTCAGATGACCACCGAGCTATTGGGCTTTGACCGCATGAACTATAACGTGGTTTATGCCCAGATGGGACGTGGCAAGACAGAGAAAAACGTGGCCGCCGCGCTTTCTTCGCTTTCTGGTACGATCGCGAAAATGTCGATGGATATTTGTTTATACATCAATCAAAATTTCGGTTTCATTTCTTTCCCCGACGAACTGACTACCGGTTCTTCTATCATGCCACACAAGAAAAACCCGGATGTATTTGAACTTACACGCGCAAAGTGCAACAAGATCCAGGCGCTGGCCAATGAGATCTCACTCATGACCACCAACCTGCCATCCGGCTACCACCGCGATTTACAGATCATCAAGGAAAGTTTTATTCCAGCATTCAACGAGATCAACGACTGTATCAATATTGCCGTATATGCTTTGAAAAATATTCGCATCAAAGAAGATATTTTAAAAGATCCTAAATATCTATACCTGTTCAGCGTAGAAGTGGTAAACAACATGGTACTGGACGGTATCCCGTTCCGCGATGCTTATAAAAAAGTAGGGCAATTGATCGAAGAGGGAAAATTCACCGCGCCCAATACTATCCATCACACCCATCAGGGGAGTATTGGAAACCTTATGAATAAAGAGATCCGTGAGGCAATGAATAAAACGCTGAACCAATTTTATTTTGAACGCGTTCATTTGGCAATTGAGAAGTTAGTGAAATAAAAAGACTAATCATTTTAACTGAGCTTTTTTGACTATGAAAAAATCAATCCAACTCATTCTTCTGTCAGCACTTGTTGTGCTGACTTTTTCTTGCCGTAAACAATACGATTGTACATGCACCACTACTAGTTATGATTCAAGTGGTAATAGTACTGTACAGACAAATACAGAAACTAGTGCAAACCCAATGACAGAAAAAAATGCAGAAACTTGGTGTAACAATAAAAATGTTGGCCCTACCGCTGGTAGTTATGGTGTGACACAAACCTCGTGTAATTTGCACTAATTCTTGAATTGGCACATACAATCCTGTCCATTTATTCCTGCATAGCTTTCAATTCAGCTTCGAAACTATTATCTTTCGTTATAGTGCTATTTTAACTATACCTAAGATGAGAAAACCTATTTGTCTTTTTTTCCTTTTGATTATTTCCTTTTCTCATTCCTTTGCACAGGATGAAAAAGCGGTAAAGAAGGGAGATAATTTTTTCAACGCCGGCAATCTTTACGCCGCTAAAGATGCTTATGAAGATGCATACGAAATAAAGAAGGACAATCCTTACAGCAACTTACAACTTGCCAAATGTTACCTCGAGCTTTCCAGGCCTTCCAAAGCCCTCGAGCATGCCAACAATGCTATGAAACTGACTCCGAAACCAACGAGCGAAATATACTTCGTACTGGCTGGAGCACTGCAACTGGACATGCAATTTGACAAAGCCATCGAATACTATCAAAAATCCGACATAGGCGGCGCTAACCGTAAGCTTACTTCCAAGCTGATCAAAGAATGTGAGTATGGAAAAAAATACAAAGCCAATCCGGTAGATGCCAAAGTAACCAACGCCGGACCACTTGTAAATACTGAGCACAACGAATACCTGCCCTACATCACCGCCGACCGTTCTAAACTGTTCTTTACTTCGCGCCGGCCCGGCTCTACCGGAGGAAAGAAAGCAGAAGATGGATTGCTCTACGAAGACATTTACATGTGCTACAACAAAGGCGGCGCCTGGGATACACCGCAGAATGTTTCTTCACTCAATACCGACGGACACGATGCCTGCGTGGGGATTTCAGAAGATGGACAAACCATGTTTGTATACAAAGGCACCAACGGCGGCGATATTTACATGAGTGAGCTCAAAGGAAAGAACTGGAGCAAGCCCGAGCCGCTTCCGTTTAATACGATTGGTTTTGAAAGTACTGCTTCTCTCTCTCCCGATGGAAAAACCTTGTACTTTGTATACGCCGCCACCTCCGCGGGCAACCGCGACATCTATGTATGCAACCGCACCAGCAACAATATCTGGTCGAAGCCACGCAAACTGGAATCGATTAACACAGAGTTTGACGAAGATTCTCCTTTTATTCACCCTGATGGAAAAACTTTGTACTTCAGTTCTAAAGGCCACAGCAGCATGGGTGGCTATGATATTTTTAAATGTACCAAAACCGGCACCGGCTGGAGTATTCCGGAAAACCTGGGATACCCAATCAATACGCCAGGTGATGAGATCTATTTTGTATTGGCAGCCGATGGAAAAGTGGGCTTCTACTCTTCCGACAAAGAAGGTGGTTTAGGCAAACAGGATATTTATTCCATCCGTATGCCTGTACCAGAAAAAGAACCTGAACTGGAATTACTCACCGGTGTAGTAAAAGATGCCACCACCAATCAGGCCATAGAAGCCGACATCACTATCACCGACAACACGACGAAGGAAGTAGTAAGCAAGGCGAAATCCAATGCAGAAGATGGCAAATATTTGGTAGCGATCCCTTGTGGGAAAAATTATGGAATTGCCATCGAGAAGAAAGGACATTTATTCCATTCGGAAAACGTAAACCTTCCTTGTACACAGGGCTACAAGGAGATCAAAAAAGAGATCAAACTGGTGGAAGCCAAGCAAGGTGCAAAAGTGGTTTTAAAAAATATTTTTTTCGATACAGGAAAATCCGATCTTCGGTCGGAGTCTACTTCAGAGCTTTTAAGACTTGTAAAACTTCTGACTGAAAACCCAACTATTCGCATCGAAATTTCAGGGCATACTGACAATATAGGCGATGCAAAAATAAATCAAACGCTCTCTGAAACACGTGCCAACAGCGTGATGAATTTCCTCATCAGCAATGGCATAGCCAAAACAAGGCTGGTGGCCAAAGGCTATGGAAGCAGCCAGCCAATTGATACCAATGATTCTGAAGCGGGCAGACAGAACAACAGAAGAACAGAATTTAAAATTTTATAACAAGATTTCATGAGAGTATTTTCCGTCAATTTCACCGTCCTTACGTTGACTGTATTTTCCACTTTACTATTTTCCCGTTGCAATTCTAAAACCAGTCCTTTCAGTCTTTACGAACGCGAGATCTTCATGGTAGACTCTGTGCGCAAAGCCTACAATCTTTCGCCCGGCGATTCTTCTATTTCAGATTTTTTCATGAAAGAAGTCCGCTATCGAAAATTCGGCATAAGCCTTTACCGCCTGGAAGACCAAGGCAACCGTCATTATTTGTTTGGCGTTTTAAAAAATGAATCTTCCCTTCGCATATTTCCTTTGATCGATAATAGATTGTTGGAAGAAGAAAAAATATTACAAACAGATACCAATCAACTGGATCGTTTTTTACAAGAAGTTTTAAAATTGAACGGGAAGAATACGTTCAACTGGTTTCAACAACATCAATTTATTTCTGAAAAAATTCTTCTGCCGGTTTTAGATTTACATGAAATTTCTCCCGACATAGCTTATAACACGCTACAAAGATTAAAGAGCGATACTACTCAAATTATTTACAAAGGTCAGGATTGCAAAGCAAATTACGTTTCCACGTATGAATATATTGTAGAACAACAAAAGATCAATGCGCCAAAATTTTTCTACTGCCATCCTACCAACGACAGCGGTCTCATATACGAAATGGATTATGCCAATCCAAACGGTGGTTTCAAAGTCAGGTATCTGAATGAGAAATGTTTTTCGAATTCGCTTTATTAGATACAGGCATTAAAAATTAAACACGAAGGCACAAAGACACGAAGAATCTTTGTGCCTTCATGTCTTTGTGTTAGAATATGCTGCCTTTATTATGACCAAAAACTAAACGGTTCTTATCGAATACTCACTCATTATTATCCGGTATCTGGTATCCGGTATCTGGCATCCTCTCACTGCTAGCAGTTTAGCCATTTTGCGGCAAACCCGAATTCCTCTAAATGGATAGTGTTTTTCTTGTAAAATCCTCATTTTTTATTGATTTTTGCTAACTTTTTGAAATCATTGAAGACTGTTATTGTGAGCGTAAAAAATATTCTTGAAAACCTGAACAAACAAAAACAAGGCAAAATAATCTTGATCTGCTGGATCGTATTTGCATTTGTATTATACAATTTGTTTCTGATGACCGTCTTGATCCGTTTCAACCTTACGTTTCTGTTTGGCGGTTTTCCCGATTATGAAAACTTAGAAAATCCTACCAGCGACCAGGCTTCTGAGATCTATTCTTCCGACGGTGTATTGCTCGGAAAATATTACCGCGAAAACAGGAGCCCTGTAGCGTACGAAGAAATTTCTCCCAACGTAGTAAAAGCCCTGATCGCCACAGAAGACACGCGTTTCTACAAACACTCCGGCATTGACCTGAAAGCATTCGTTGCTATTTTTTATTACACACTGAAAGGCGACAAACGTGGCTCCAGTACGATCACGCAGCAGCTTGCCAAAAACCTTTTCAAAACACGTACCGACAAAGGACTGCTGGGCTATATTCCCATCATCAATGTACTGATCGCAAAAACCAAGGAGTGGATGCTCTCGGTAGAGCTGGAGCGGCGCTATACCAAGACTGAGATCATCACAATGTATTTGAACACAGTAGATTTTGGAAGCAATTCATTCGGAATTAAAACTGCCGCCCGTACTTTCTTCGGTACAAGCACTGATAGTCTCACCGTGCCGCAGGCCGCAGTATTGGTGGGTTTGCTGAAAGCGCCTACGTTGTATAGTCCGCGCTCTAATCCGGAAAATTCGTTGAACAGGAGAAATGTAGTATTTGAGTTGTTGGTAGAAAACCACGAGCTTTCTGAAGCAGATGCTGAAAAATACAAAACACTTCCATTAGGACTGAACTATAGAACCGAAGACCACAACGATGGCTACGCTACCTATTTCCGTGGTGAGCTGAATAAATTTTTGCTCGACTGGTGCAAAAAAAATAACAAGAACCTATATGCCGATGGTTTGAAGATCTATACTACCATTGATTCACGCATGCAGCGCTATGCAGAGGAAGCAGCGGCAGAGCATATGAAAAAACTTCAGAAAAGTTTTTTTGAGCACTGGAAAGGGAAAAACCCATGGCGTTATGAAAACAAAGAAGAAATCCCAAACTTCCTCGAAGACGCGATCAAAAAAACGCCAACCTATAAGTGGCTCCTGACTAAATACGGCGAGAAAAGCGATTCCATTAAAATATATCTGAATACAAAACGTAGAATGAAAGTCTTCACCTGGGGAGGTGAGAAAGACACCACATTCAGCTCGATGGATTCACTTAGCTATTACAAACATTTTTTACATACAGGTTTCATGTCGATGGATCCTTTCACTGGAGAGATCAAAGCCTGGGTGGGTGGCGTGAATTATAAATATTTTAAATACGATCACGTGAAGCAAGGCAAGCGACAGCCGGGCTCTGCATTCAAACCTTTTGTTTACACGGCTGCCATTGCCAACGGCTATTCTCCTTGCTACTTATTGCCAGACGTGCCGATCACATTTAAATACAAAGAAAACGGAAAAGACATTGTATGGTCTCCGAAAAATGCCGACTGGGTATTCACCGGCGATTCACTCACCTTACGCAGAGCCATGGGCCGTTCCATCAACTCCGTAACTGCACACCTGATGAAACTTGTAGGTCCGGAAGAAGTGATCAAATATGCGAGAAGACTTGGCATTACCAGTTATCTCAAACCTGTGCCTTCTCTAGCCCTCGGCTCCAGTGATGTGTGCGTGTATGAGATGACAGGCGCATACTCTGCCTTTGTAAACAGCGGTGTGTGGGTAGAACCATATTTCGTTTCAAGAATTGAAGACCGCAATGGGAATGTGCTACATGAGTTTTTGCCAAAAACGAAAGACGCCCTTAGCGAAGAACTTGCTTTCGTAATGGTACACATGTTGAAAGGCGGTACAGAAGAAAGAGGTGGTACTTCACAGGCATTATTCCAATACGATATTTTCAGAGGGAATGAAGTAGGTGGGAAAACAGGAACCACCTCCAACCACTCCGACGGATGGTTTATGGGCGTGACGAAAAATCACGTAGCCGGCGTATGGGTGGGTGCAGAAGACCGAAGCGTACACTTCCGTACTTCGCAATTGGGCGAAGGCGCGCGCGTGGCGTTGCCGATCTTCGGATTGTATATGGAAAAAGTATACGCCGATACTTCGCTTGGTATTACGAAAGGATATTTCAAGCGTCCTAAAAAACTTTCCATTAATATCAATTGTCCATACAGACCAGAACCCGTACGCGATACTACTCTGATGGAAGAACCAGATCCGCTTGCAGAGGAACCGACAAATACTACAACGGATACGCCGAAACCTGTAGAATAATACAGTAGGGAGTGTGAGCGCGAGTATGGAGAGAATCTGGCCATCAGGGAACTCTGAGCAATACAAGTAAAAGAAGTTCTTAATATATTTCCGAACTTAACTTTTAAAAATTTGTTATGTTTGCTCAGGCAATTTTCCTGGGTACAAATCCAAACAAAAATGCAAGCAACCTCAAGCGTCCGAACTGTTCCGTTACAAGAGCTTTCCTTCTTCTCAAAAACTTTCCTGGACTATATTTCCGGCAATCCTAAGCTCTCTTCTTTTTACGGAAATACTCCGGAAGCAGAAAATTTTGCGGCACAGATCAGCGTCAAATTATTTACCGAAGAAAAAAGACAAACGCTTGTCAATGCACTCTCTCATCAGTATAAAGATCTTTCCATCACCAAAGAAGTTTCCGCCAACATCGCTTCCTTACTGAAGCCGAATACTTATACTGTTACAACAGGGCACCAGTTGAATATTTTTGGCGGGCCGCTTTATTTCATTTATAAAATTATTACCACTATTAATACTGCGAAGATCTTAAATCAAAAAGATCCTTCGCATCATATTGTTCCTGTATTCTGGATGGCCAGCGAAGACCATGATTTTGAAGAGATCAATCATTTTAATCTTTTTGGAAAAACATGGAAATGGGAAACAGAACAAAAAGGCGCTGTAGGAAGATTTAATCCCGAAGGTATTTGCGAAATCTTAGACGCCTTGCCGGAGCGGATACCTCTTTTTGAAAAAGCCTATAGAGAAAATAAAACACTTGCCGATGCCACGCGCTATTTCGTAAACGAACTTTTCGGCAAAGATGGATTAGTAATCCTCGACGCCGACGACAAATCGCTAAAGAAAGAATTTTCCTTTGTAGTACGCGATGAGCTTACCAAACATTCTTCTCACGCACTAGTAGAAAAAACTTCTGCCGCCCTGGAAGCCGCAGGCTACGAAGCACAGGTGCATGCGCGCGCGATCAATTTATTTTATCTTGAAAATGGACTCCGCGAAAGAATTTTAAAAGAAGGCGATCATTATAAGATCAACAATACCAATCTTGTTTTTTCCGAAAAAGAATTTCTTGAAAAAGCAGAAAACGAACCCGAAAAATTCAGCCCCAACGTAGTGCTACGTCCGCTATACCAGGAATGTATCCTACCCAACCTCGCCTACTTGGGCGGGCCTGCTGAAGTAGTGTACTGGCTACAGCTGAAAGCGGTATTCGACCATTTCAAAGTTCCCTTTCCGATCCTGATGCCGAGAAATTTTGCACTCTGGCTCAACAAGGCAAATCAACAAAAACTTTCCAAACTTTCCCTGGACCTCAGCGACCTTTTCGTTCCGGCGGATCAATTGAAAAATAATTATTTGCTAAAAATTACGGAAGCCGAATTTAAATTAGAACAGGAGC
Organism: Cytophagaceae bacterium; assembly: GCA_035535995.1. Lineage (GTDB taxonomy): Bacteria > Bacteroidota > Bacteroidia > Cytophagales > Cytophagaceae > JANYCO01. The sequence goes on along the minus strand of DATLOZ010000013.1, from coordinate 120,229 downwards.
GCGATGTTCTGAAAACTCTTTTTGAAAGCATAAAAGAAAAAGCAGGCGCCATTGACAAGACCATGGAAGCCGCCGTGCTTGGTGAGCTTCAGAAATCGTTGAAGATCTTAGAAGACTTGGAAAAGCGTCTGAAAAAAGCAGAGGAGCGTAAAAACGAAACGGTACTTACACAACTGATGAACCTGAAAGAAAAATTATTCCCAGGCGGAGGACTGCAAGAGCGCTCGGATAATTTTCTAAGTTTTCACCTCAACAACGAAGCATTTCTTGCCAACATAAAAAACACTTTTGATCCATTTCATTATTCTTTCTACCTGCTAAGCGAATGAATAAAAACGAACTGAGAAAAGCAGCGCTTGCGCAAAGGCAAACATATTCGGAAGAAGAATGTGTTGAAAAAAGCAATCGCATCGCTTCGCTTTTTTTCAGTGAACCCAAACTAAAACTTTCCTCTGTTACATATTTACACCTCTATCTTCCCATCCGGAAAAAAAAGGAGATTGATACCTTTATCATTTTTCATAAGCTTACAGAAGACTATCCGCACATTCGCCTGGTGCTTTCGAAATCTGATTTTGAGAATAATGAAATGAAACATTTTCTTTTTACTAAGGAAATGCAATTGCAGGAAAACAGCTACGGCATCCCGGAACCCGTTTCCGGCGAAGAGATCCGCGCCACACAGTTGGACATGGTACTGGTACCACTTCTTGCCTTTGACGAACAAGGCAACAGGATCGGTTACGGAGGCGGATTTTATGATCGTTTTCTCGCCACTTGCCGACCCAATTGTATAAAGGTCGGATTGTCTTTCGAACCAGCCATAGCAAGATTATCTCCAGAGTCTTTTGATATTCCTCTTGATCTTTGTGTGACACCGGAAAGAATTTATGATTTTCGCGAGGTTGTCTGAACCTTGATTTACGGGATTAGAAGATTTACTTGATTTTGATTTGAAGATTTGCTCTGTTGCTGGCGTCCCCGCCAGCAACATTCGTTATAACTCGTCCGCTTCCGTCCGCGCAGAGTCCCCGGATGCAAGATACCGGATACCAGATAGTTTAGATAAAAACAACTCTGTTTTACAAATAAGCTAAAAAACAATGTCATTAAATTACTTTCGCATTTATCCGGTATCTGGCATCCGGCATCTGGTATCTCAAATAAGTATTAATAATTAAGAGGGTAATTCCAAAAATTAAGATTCAGACATTTTTTACAGAATGATCTCTTCCCATGTATCCAAATGCCCGTCTTTAGATTTTTTCTTATAGCTGTCGATATTCTCCATCACTTTTTTCTTGAAGCTCCAGCAAGTATTGCGGCGGAGATCCAGCAATTCAGAAAGCTCATCGAGTGTGATCTTATTTCCGCGGCGGTGGACGATGTAGGTCATGTAGAATGCTTTGTTGATCGGGAAACGTACGCCGTGGAAAAGTGTGTAGGCTGTTACGGATTCCACATTCCCACACTTGGTGCATTTCCTTGTAAACAGCTTGGAGCCCTTGGTATACTTGGGATTTCCGCATTTGCGACATTTATATCCTTTCCCCCATTTTAATTCCTCCAAATAACGGAAACAAGTAGCCTCATCCGGGAATACATTATTGAACTGCTCATACGGCACCTCCGAATCGATGATCCTTGCCTTGAGGTCTTCTTTCAAATCTTTTTTAAGATGCCAGTTATCGTAATCGAGTTTGGCATTCATCTCGTTTACTTTTTCATTCAGCACTTTTAGTTTGCTGTTGGCTTCTTCGAGCTCGCCGTTTTTGGATTTCAGTTCTTGCGTACGCTCCGCTACTTTGTGTTCGAGCTCACGGTTTACTTTTTCCTGTAAAGCTTTATTTTCTTCCAGTCGTTCGATGATCTCTTTTTGCGCTTCTTCATTGGCGCGCTTGATGATCCTTATTCTATCGGCAAGTGCAAAGGAAAGAATTACGATCTCGAAAACCAGTCCGTAGTTGAGACTATACACGGTAAACAAATTCCCAGGGATCATCTGCATCGCGCGCAGCTGGATGATGATGATGCTAATCAATACAAAGGTATACGCTACGATGAAGAACCGCGCAGGCTTGTATCCTTTGCGGAAAGTATAGATTGCTACGGCATAGCAAAGCAGGAAAGGAATGATGTATACAATTTTGAAATGAATAAAATCAGGCGCGATCAGGATCACGAGCAGGTAATAGAAAAAATAAACGCCTGTGGCAGCCAGCAATAGATTTCGCAGTTTAGGAAAATTCATATTCAACTCCAGGAACACGATCGTATACATCACAAATGTGATCATGAGCAAGGAAGGTGCGAGGTAAATTCCTATAAAGCGGATCCACTGCGGATATTCTGCCCAGATGTATTGGAAACCCAACCCATCGTCGGTCATAGTATTTAGAATTCCTGTAACTACATAGAAGACGTAGAAGAGGTAAACATTTTCCCTCACGGAAATATAGATCAACAGGTTGTAGACTGCCATGATCAATAAGATCCCGTAATAAAGTCCGAGGAAGTAATACTCATTGGTAGAGTAATACATAAAATAATTTACCGACTTGATCCGGAAATCGAAGCCGCTGTAGTTTTTGGAAACGATACGCACATAATACGTAAGCACTTTCGTAGAATCGCTCACAGGAAGATCGAATACAATATTTTTATTGATATGCTCGCGCTGATCGAAGGTGAAATTTTCTCCCGCTTCTTTCATCCGATAACCGCCTTTGGGATCTGGAACAAAAAACTGGATGAGATTGGTATGAGGAGAATAAGTCTCCATCATAAAATTTTTATCAAAGCGGCAATTATTTTTTACAGAAAAACGGATCCAATAAGCCGCCTCAGGATTTCTGTTAAAGGCATATTTTTCCCTATTCACCTTAAACAATGAAAAGGAAGGAGCGCTCACCTGCGCCAATGTATAAGTCCTGGAAGTATCTTCAAATATATCGATATCGCTCCCTAAAAGCGTATAACTTTCCTCGGAGTCGTCCAAACGTATAATATCACTGGCCTGAGTGGCACAAAACGGTACTAGGATGATGAATACTATATAGAGAAGCTTTCGCACTAGTTTTCTCCTTATTACGTTATTTTATTATTATACCTTATTCGATTTACTAATGTTTCAAAAATAAAATTTAATACCTAATAAATCATAACTTTTTAGTTGTAAACTGGTGCAATAATTGATATTAATTATACTGATTATCTTATATTTGAATTAAATCACCCACAACTTGTGCCTGTGAATATTAAAATACCATACTGCCTTGTTATATTACTATGCTGTTCTTTGTCGCTCTCTGCGCAAAACAACAATGCAGGTTGGCAAAAAATCAAAACGGTTCCTCTTTCTTCTCCAGTAGAAACCGTGTCGATCGACCGGTATGGAATGTTTTATATTGCCGACGAAGAAGGAAATATTTTCAAGTACGATTCCCTTGGCGTTTTACAGGTCACTTTTTCTACTCCTAAAAAAGCAGACATCACTTTGCTGGAAGCCTGGCGAAATGTAAACATCTTTGTGTTCTACCGCTCCTTCCAGGAATACGTACTGCTCGATCGTTTCCTCGCACCCGCACCGAATATGCCGCTCGACGGAAATGCAATCGGCTTCGCAAGACTGGCTACTTTTTCCTACGACAACAATATGTGGATCGTAGACGAACAAGATTTCAGCCTGAAAAAATATAACATGACGTTTAACAAAGTAGATCTCTACACACCTCTCGACCTACTGCTCGATCCTACTTTGTATGATATGAATTATATGAGAGAATATCAAAACCTCCTTTTTATCAACGATAAAAATTCCGGTATTTTAATATTTGACAATTTGGGACTTTACAAAACAAAAATTCCCATCAAAGGACTTCCCTCTATTGGTTTTTACAACGACGAAATTTATTTTCAGGAAGGCGATAATATTCGCTTCATTAATATATACACTTATACCGAACGCACAGAGCCATTACCCTCTATAGGAAATTTTGCTTTCGTGCTTTATACAAAGTCGAGACTTTATTTATTTCGGAATAATTCGGTGGAAGTGTATAAACGGGATTAAAGAAAATCCACCGTCATTGCTTCGTCATTCCACCTACGGTGTCATTCCTCGCAATGACGTCGTTTATTTAACCATATAAACCATAGTACACTGATGAATAAACAACTACCAGGTTTCTTCCTCTTACTATTCTTCTTTCTCTTGCCCTTGTCTCCCTTATTCGCGCAAGGTTGTAGCGATGCCGGTTTTTGTACAATGGGTGCAATGAAACCTAACCAACCATTTAGCCGCAAGATCAATCTCAAGTTGCGCTCCATCGAAGTCAGCCAGTACATCGGCGTCAATTCCATTGGCGATGTGATCACAGCATATACTTCCGACATCAATATTGGGCTATCTTCCAAATATACGGTGCAGATAAAAGTGCCATATATGCGAATCTACGGAAGACTTGCCAACACCAGCGGACTGGGCGATATTTCTCTCAGCGCTACGCGCAATCTTATTGCAAAAGAAAAATACCAACTCAATTTTACACTCGGCACCAAACTCCCGACCAATCCGGGCGATAAAAGTACAAGCAGAAACGGACATGAACTTCCGCTTCCCAACTATTACCAGACAAGTCTCGGCACCTACGATTTCATTGCCGGACTTTCTTTTCTTACCAAACGTTGGTTAATCGCTACAGGTTACCAGATGCCCCTGAACTCCAATGGCAATCAATTCCTTTGGGGCCCATGGAGAAAAAGCGGATCAGCCGATTCTTCGATTGCATTGGTTTATCCCTTATGTAAAAATTTAAAAAGAGGAAACGATGTCATGCTCCGTGTAGAGCGCAACTTCAGGCTTGCAAGACTAAACGCACAACTCGGATTGCTCGGAATATACCGGCTCACGGAAGATGAGTATACCGACAAAACCGGCAAGAGAGTAAAACAGCCCGGTACAACTGGCCTTGCGCTAAGTGGAATTGCAGGCTTTGGCTATAATTTTTCGGTACGATCAGGTATAAAGATCATGTTTGGCTATAGGCTTTCCCAACGCTATCGCCGCCCTGAACTACATGAGCTTTCGCTCGATGGACTTTCCAGAGAGTTTGTCAATACTATTGGATACGAATTCAGATTTTAACTCGTATGAAAAAAACACCCCCCCAGTTTTTAATTTTCTTACTGCTGTTGCTGCTTCCGTTCACAGGGTTTGCGCAGCTTAGAAAAGATACTACCCAAGCCGGCGCTGTTTTTCGCCAGGCAGACTCTTTGTTTAAAGCTGCCTCCTACACGGAAGCAATCGATGGTTTTACAAGAGCGGGAACCGTTTATAAAAAATATTCCTTATGGAAATATTATTTTACCAGCCGGGCCAGGATCGCTGCTTTGCTTGCCCGTCAAGGCAAGTATGAAGACGCTTCTTTGTTGCTCAACCATGATCTGCTGATCATCACAGAGAAAAAACTTGCCGGTACTGAATCGGAAGCAATCCTGTTCAACGAACTGGGATATGTACACCTCAACAAAGGCCGAAACGACGAAGCGATCGACAACTTCAAAAAAGCGATCACCATTTTTTCTTCTCAAAAAATGCAGGACATTCCAGCGCTCGCTTCTTGCTATAATAATCTTGGACTTGCCTACTGGAACGCGGGCAACAACGAGCTTGCACTGGAACACCTGCAAAAATCACTCAGCCTCCGGCTGGAACTATACGGAGAAGATCATCCTGAAGTAGCAGCAGCGTATAACAATCTTGGATTGATATACGCTTCAGAGAATCCGGAAAAAGCACAAGAATATTATACCAAATCATTGCAGATCTATGAAAAAGCCTACGGGCAGGAACATCCGAACGTAGCCATTGCTTATAATAATATTGCCGTCATCCAGCGCAAGCAGAAAAAATACAACGAAGCGCTTGCCAATTTTCAAAAGGTACTCAATGTATGGGAAGCAATGCACAAAAGCCGTCACCCTAATACAGCCTTTGTGTACAGCAATGTAGCCGAAGTATACGCCGACCGCGGCGAGCCTGAGAAAGCACTGGAACTACAAGAAAAAGCGCTGGAAATCTACCGCGAAAATTATGGAGAAAAACATCCTGAAATAGCAGGCACCTACAACCAGATTGGAAACCTTTACCTGGTTGAAAATAAATACACTACCGCCTTAGAAAATTATCAAAAAGCGGTCTGTGCCAACGTTCCCGATTTCAACGAAACAAATTATAAGCAAAACCCACCCATCAAAAACTATTACAACGCCAATATTCTCCTGCATTCTCTGCTGATGAAGGCCCGCACCCTGGAAATACTTTATACTACCAAAACATTGAAACCCGCTGAGCTTCGATTAGCAGTAAATACTTTCTACTCCTGCGATACCCTGATCGAAAAGATCAGAAAAGTGCAGACCAATAAAAACGATAAGATCGCTTTAGGCAAACTGGCAGCAGAAGTATACGAAAATGCGATCCGTGTATGCATCACACTGCGCGACGGTTCGGCAAACAAACAATTTTACAACGAAAAGGCTTTTTATTTTGCTGAAAAAAGTAAAACTGCCGTACTCCTGGAAGCCATATCCGACGCGGAAGCCAAACATTTCGCCAACATTCCGGATTCGCTTTTGGAAAAAGAAAAATCCATCAAGGCTACTATTTCTTTTTACGAACAAAAACTGGCCGCTAAAGAAGATGCAGGCAAGGAACAATATTTCCGCGATCAATTATTTGCGCTCAACAGGGAATACGAAAATTTTATACTACAAATGGAAAAACAATTTCCGGAATATTATGATCTGAAGTATAACGTTAAAACGACCAGCATTGCTTCGCTCCAGAAAGTATTGGACAAAGAAACAGCGTTGGTAAGTTATTTTATTGCCGATGAAAACAAACGCGTATATGTGTTTTATGTCTCCGCGAAAAAATTCCACGTATATGATGTGGCCGAAAACGATCAGTTGAACAAGCTGCTGGTAGGCTATCGTAACGCGATCCGCTTTGAAGCCAAAGAAGATTTCGCTATGATCGCGTATCAATTGTACAAACAGCTTCTGCCTTTTTCACTTCATTCTTCTATCCATAAACTGGTCGTGATCCCGGATGGAAAATTAGGTACTGTTCCCTTTGAGTCTTTTCTTTCTTCGCGCGTAGATACGAAGAAAGAAAACTATACAACGTATCCATTTCTGATAAAAAAATGTGCCGTCGCCTATAGCTACTCTGCAAATCTATACGAACAGGCAGCAACCAAAATAGCGCAACCCAACAACGCCATCTTCCTCTGCGCGCCGATCGACTTCAAAGGCTTTAAAGGAAAAGGACTAAGCCCTCTACCTTCCACGAAGGACGAGGTGGCTACGATCAGTACTCTTTTTAGTTCGAAAGGCATTCCGGTGAAAAGTTATACCGGCAGCGCTGTACATGAAAGTGTGATCAAATCCGATGCGTTGAATAATTATAAATATCTTCACTTTGCTACCCACGGTATTGTAGACGAGCAGAAGCCCGAGCTTTCAGAGATTTATCTTACACCAGACAGCACCAAAAAAGAAGATGGTAATTTGTACTCGGGAGAAATTTATAATTTAAAATTAAAAGCCGACCTCGTTACGCTCTCCGCCTGCCAGACAGGATTGGGCAAGATCCAAAAAGGAGAAGGTATCATAGGCCTCACCAGGGCATTGCTATACGCAGGCGCCAGCAATTTGATCGTTTCGCTTTGGAGCGTAAGCGACAAATCTACTTCCCTGCTGATGGTAGATTTTTATACGCAATTATTACAGCAAACAAGTAGTAGCAATAACTACTCCCTGGCACTCCGCCAGGCTAAACTGAATATGATCGCTCAAGGACAGTACAGCAATCCTTATTATTGGGCTCCGTTTATTTTGATCGGGAAGTAAATGACACCAGGTCAGCAAGAGCAACAGCAAGAGGATTGAGAAGAATTTAGTGTACTCTTACAGTTGTTCTTGCTGACCCTATTCGCATAAAATAACGCTTTATCAAAATTTAATCCTTCTACCAAACAATATTTTCCTTCCCCACACGTCTACCTCATTAGTTTTGAGCAGCCTTACCTCTGTTTAAACAGTTATCAATTATTATTATTCAAAACTTTATCTTTGTATATTTGCCAGGCCATCGGTCGATTTGTTTTTAACGACTGTACTCGAAAAGCCTGATAACAACAAACTTTACCTAATGATGAATAAGAAAGCATTTTTATTACTGATCTTATTAAGTTGTTTTACCCTTCCTTCTTTCGCTCAAAAATTTACGCTCAGCGGTACGATCAAAGACTCGGCCACCGGAGAGGCTATGATTGGTGCGGCGATCTATGTAAAGGAAATTAAAAACGGCGTAGCTACCAACGACTATGGATTTTTCTCTATCAGTCTACCGGCAGGAAAATACACGCTGGTAATCACTACGCTCGGCTACAACAAATATGAGAAAGTAGTAAACCTCAATTCCAACACGACACTCAATATTGATATGTCGGAAGAAGTAGTTTCCACCGAAGAGATCGTCGTCACCGGCGAACGGGCCGACAAGAACGTGCAGGATACGAAGATGAGTAATATCCAGATAGATGTGAAACAGATCAAAAAACTTCCTGCGCTCTTTGGAGAGATTGATATTATCAAGAATATTCAAATGATGCCTGGTATCAGCGTGGCCGGAGAAGGAAACACCGGTCTGTACGTCCGCGGTGGTAGCGCCGATCAAAACCTTATCCTGATGGACGAAGCGCCTGTGTACAATCCGTCCCACTTGTTTGGTATTTTCTCCATCTTTAATTCAGACGCGTTAAAATCTGCCGAGATCTACAAAGGCGGAATCCCGGCGCAATACGGAGGTAGACTTTCTTCCCTGCTTGATATCCGTACCAAAGACGGGAATGCCAAGAAACTTGCGGCCTCCGGCGGTATCGGGCTTATCTCGAGCAGGCTTACCGTGCAGGGGCCAATTGTGAAGGACAAATGTTCATTCATCGTTTCCGGCAGAAGAACGTATGCAGATATGTTTGTAAAACTTGCCAATCAGTTAAATATTCTTAGCGCTGACCAGAAAAAATCTACTAAAAATGCGAAGCTTTATTTTTACGATCTGAATGCTAAGATCAATTATAAGATCAACGATAAAAACCAGGTCTTCCTTGCAGGTTATTTCGGTAAAGATGTACTGCAAGCCGGAGGCGTTCAGTCTTTCGCGCTTGACTGGAGCAATGCCACCGGTACACTGCGTTGGAATCATATTTATGGACGTAAATTATTTTCCAATACTACGCTCATCTACTCCAATTATAACTACGGATTGGGTATCACTTCCGGAGCGCAAGGATTCCGCTGGGCAGCGAATCTGAAAGAAGTGGCGTTGAAACAAGATTACACGTATTTTCTTACCCCAAACAATGAACTGACCTACGGATTCAATGTCAGCTATAAATCCTACAGCCCTGGAAACTTCACCCCTGGCGATGATAATACAAGTTTCAAAGCATTTAAACTCCAACCTTACCATTCGATCGATGAAGCTATTTTCCTGAGCAATAAACAAAAATTCAGCAATCGGATCTCGGTAGAATATGGTTTGCGTTATACTATGTTCCAAAATATCGGAAAAGATACCGTGATCAACTACAACGGCCAGCCGGATGCGAAGACAGCGACCGATACTGTATTTTACAATAGCTTTAAAGTAATTAAAAATTACGGCGGTCTGGAGCCAAGGATCTCCGGGCGTTACCTGCTGAACGAGAAAAGTTCTGTAAAAGCTTCGTACAACCGTACGTATCAATTCCTGCATTTGCTATACAACTCCGCTGCTCCACTGCCTACCAGCCAATGGATCCCGAGTACACCTTATATCAAACCACAGAAAGCCGATCAGTTTGCACTTGGTTATTTTAGAAATTTTAGAGAAAATAAATTTGAAGCTTCTGTGGAAGGATATTATAAATACTTCTACAACGTACTCGACTTTAAAGACAATGCCAATATCATTGCCAACAAAAACATAGAAACGGAAATCCGCAGAGGAAAAGGCTGGTCGTATGGATTGGAATTTTTCTTAAGAAAAAATACCGGAAGATTTACCGGATGGATCAGCTATACCTGGTCTAAAACGCAATTCAAAATTCCTGATATCAATGAAGGAAGGCCTTACTACGCAAGCTATGACCGCCGCAACAACATCAACGTGGTAGGTTCTTACGATGTAAGCAAACGGTTGAATATCTCGGGCAACTGGGTATTCGGTTCGGGAAAACCGATCACGTTGCCGGTGCAGAAATATCAGTATGGAAACAATTATCCTGTATACATTCCGGAGCGCAACAATTACCGGATTGCTCCTTATCACCGTTTTGATATTTCGGCTACACTGTATCGTAAGCAGAAAGAAGGAAGAAAAAATCAAAGCAGTTGGAATTTCTCTATCTACAATTTCTATTCGAGAAAAAATCCTTTCACCGTGTATACCCGCGATCAGCAGGACAGCAAAGGCAATTCGCTGAACAATGGACAAAAAGAAGTAGTGATGCTTTACTTATTTACCATCATTCCTTCTGTCACTTATAATTTTAGTTTCTAATTCTACTTGAAAATAAAAGAGCATTATGAAAAATATTCATATTATTCTAGCCGCTTTCTTCATTTCTTTGGCACTTTCTTCTTGCACAAAAGTAATCGATGTAAAAGTGTCTCCTGAAAATGATCGCCTCGTCATCGAGGGACTGGTCACTAATGAAGTGAAACCATTTACTGTAAAACTTAGCAAGACCCTTCCTTTGGGCGATGGCGGCAGCTACCCTGTGGTCAACAATGCATTTATTACGATCTCCGACAATGCAGGTAACCTTGATACACTGCTGCTGGTAGGCAACGGTGTTTATCAAACTAATGGACCAAGACAAGGAGTAGTAGGCAGAACTTACTTAGTAACAGTAGTGGTAGACGGCACCACTTATGTAGGCCAGGATATCCTCACTCAAGTGCCTGCGATCGATTCGGTCGCTGCGATCTACCGCGAAAAAGGCGATGAGCTTGGCATTACTGAAAATGGTTACTATGTATATTATATTTTTGAAGATCCTGCAGGAGAAAAAAATTATTATATGGAAGCCGCGTATAACAATGGGCTTGCGGTGCTGAAGTCAAATCAGCTAAATCTTTTCACGGATCAATTTATCAAACCCGGTGTTCCTTTTATCACTCGTGCAGAAGGCAGATATAAAGTAGGCGATAAAGTGAAAGTCACTCTGTCTTCCCTGTCTGAAACGGGATATAATTTTATGAATGGCGTATTATTACAATTGCAGAACGACGGAGGATTTTTCAGCACTCCTCCTGCCAATGCGCCAAACAATCTTTCCGGAGGCGCATTAGGTTTTTTCCGCGCTTCTTCTGTATCGGTGGATTCGTTGGTCGTGACGCAATAGTAGTAGTATTAATTCCTGCTGCCTCACATATTATGGGCAAGATACCGGATGCCAGATACCAGATAGTTTAGATAAAAACAACTCTGTATTACAAATAGCTAAAAGACAATGTCATTAGATTACTCTCGCATTTATCCGATATCTGGCATCTGGTATCTAGTATCTCAAATAAGTATTAATAGTTAAGAGGGTAATTCCAAAAAACTTAAACACAAATGGTAAAGATCACTCACAAAAAAATTCCTTACAAGATCAGCAAATCACTGCGGAAGTATCTGGTGGATTATGGACGTGAGCAGAAAATGCCTCTCTCCTACCAGGATCTCGGACGGTTCAACAATTCTATTCCTCTTTACGATAAAAAAAATAAAGATACTTTGTGGGTTACTATTTTTTACCCGCAAGACGATATGCTTCATATTTACGAAGCATTAAAAAAAACATACGCAATCCTCAAAGCCAGCGGCGACCTTTCGGTGATGGAACACTTATTTATTGACCGGATCGATTTGTGTATGTATGGAAACAGCAAACCTTACCGTATCCGCATCGTCAATAAGATCAACGACAACTTTGATTATTTCTACATCAAACACGCCGACGCCTCCAGGATCTATGGGTTAGAGCTGGAACATTTGCTTTCGCCAAACAGCATGAACTTCTTCACCGATGGTGATACTCTCATCGAAGAACATATAGTAGGAATTCCCGGCGATATGTTTATCGAACAATACCTGAACGATCGGCACATCAATAAGATCAGGCTTGCTAAAGAGTTTGTGAAATTCAACGAGCGCTGCTTCGTACGTCTTCTCGGCGATATGCATTCCAATAACTATGTAGTAGCCATCACTCCTGATTTTGAAGAAGTAGAGTACCGGATTCGCGCAATTGATTTTGATCAACAATCCTATGAAGGGAAAAAATTTGTGTACATGCCGCAGTATTTCACACAAAACAACGCTATCATCAAGATCGGCCTGGAGACATTGACGCCAGAGACGGTGAAACAATATCAAAAAGAAGAACGCTCCATGATCGCGTCCAGGCTCAAGTCCTACAAGTATCGGATCAAAGAACTTGGCGATGCGGTAAAATATGATGAGATCTCAACACCGGAAAATATTGAAAAGCTAAAACACGAGCTAGCCGATCATTATAACCATAAAGAGTTTTTGCGTTGTAAAAATATGGGCGCAATTGTCCGGACCAGTTTGAAGATCATACTAAAAGCACGCTAATATTTTGAAATTTCGGGAAAAACTGTAACTTTACATAGTTAGTGAAAAAGCATATGTGGTCTTTAATCCCAAAGTTTGTAAAAACTTTCTATTTTCTGGTAGCATTCTCCTTCCTGATCTGGATGATTTTCTTCGATCCCAACGATTTTATTAGCCAATATAAGATGCGGGGCAAGCTGAAAGAGCTGGAGGCAGAAAAAGCTTATTACCAGGAAAAAATTTTAGAAGTGGAGGAAGAAAGACAAGCTCTTCTCAAAGACAATAAAAAACTAGAACAATTCGCCCGCGAAAACTATCTGATGAAAAAACCTACAGAGGATGTTTATGTGATCGTGGAGAAGGATGCGAATTGATTTTTTAACTTATCTCCGTTACTCAATATTAATCTGCAATTTAATGATACACAGGAGTACTAAAAACTCCATGCTTCACGGTTGATACTCTGGGACCTGGAATTCGAGGCCCCTCTCTTCTACAAAATCAGTATCGAGTGTGAGTAATGAATATTGAAACTCAAAATTCACACTCGATTTTTGTTTATACCCAGGCTGATTTTGTCCTCCATACTCGCGCTCACACTCCATACTGTCCTAAATATCTTTCCTAGTAATAAAAGATTTGGTGTTCTGTGTGCCACAGAACACGGTGGAGGGACCGAGTTCGAGACCCCTCTCTACTGCCATATTTTTACTTTACTCTTGTCACATTCCCTCAAGCAAGCGTCATATAAATAGATATATTTCAAAACTTAATTATCCTAAACAACAAATCTATCCGCCTACAAACATCATGAAAAAAATTCTATTACCGATCCTGCTGTTGATCGCTTCTACCGCCTTTTGTCAAAAGATCGATCTTGACAAAGAAATGATCAAGATTATTTACACACAGCTCCCTGATAACAATGCTTTAAGCACGTCTAACACTTATGGAATAATTTTCTCCTCCGACGCCGAAACGATCCGTCGTACCGGCCTTTCCAAAAATGAGATCGAAAATGCACTTGTACTTCCTGGCTTAAAGTATTCAAAAGACAATAACAACGTTGATGTACTTCTGCAAGTAACGATCGAACCGGTTTCTATTCCTTATGAAAAAATAGAGACAAGAACTTTTACTCAAAAAAATACAGCTGGTGTAGACGAAACAAAAACTTATTATTTTGTCAGATCCGATATGATCGCGCCTACTACAATCAAGCTCGTTAACAAAAAAACCGGCGCACAAATAGAGAATGTAGTACTAACGCCCGCCAATGCTCCAGTAATATTTAAGTCGCAGGAATTTAACGCACAAAACCTTGCGCAAAATAATCTTAACACCGGCTTTGGCACAGATCGCGACAATAATTTCAAAAAGACCTACAAGGCTGCCTTTTTAAAAACCTTTAGCGATCTCAAAACAAAATATTGCTACGCTCCTACTTATGTCAATGAAGAGTTCTGGAAAATAGACCTGTCTAAAGCTCCTGAATATACTTCTTTCAACGACGCACTTGCCAAAACCAAAACCTCATTGGAGAATATAAAATACAACGAAAACATAGAGGCTACCAAATCAGAGCTTGCTCCTGTAATGCAGTACTGGGCGGAGAATGCTGAAAAAGTAAATACCACTGATAAAAAAATGCGCAAGCTTAAATACGGCTACCTGATCAATCTCGCGCGCACACAGTATTGGTTAGAAATGTTTGAAGAATGCAAGATCACCTGCAACAAGATCATTGAAAATGACTACGACAAATCGGATGGGAAATCGATCTTAAGTAATATTGACTACGTCACCAAAGCACTCGCTGCGCACAACGTCAGCACCAGGCATAAAGCCAGAGAAGGATTTACGTCCACAGAAAAATTCGAGCTTCCAATCAACCTGGATCAGCCGGTAGTAACCAACGCCAATCCTACAACAACGACAACTACTACTGCTAACCATAATAGCATCAAAATTAAGCCTGGTGAAATGATCTCTAGTACAAAGCAAGATGCACAAGACATCAAAAAAATATTTAAAACAGAAAAAGATACTACAGGAAAAAGTTTCAATGAGAAATTTTACGTGAAATACACCGTAAATAGTATTGAAACGTTTGACAACTATGAGAAAAAATGCAGTATTAACGGAGAGGTCGATAATTCAAACAACGAATGTCAAGTGCTGGTCGGAAATTCAAAGAGTAAATTTTCTTCCAGCTTATGGTTGTTCCCCAATCATAGTTCTCTATGGGATATAAATTATTCGGCCTCTGAAGCGCAAAAACTTTTTAAAGTAGGGAAATATAAACTTACCTATGCCTATAAAGATTCGCTTTCTTATCTGAATGAGTCTACCAATATGCGTGAGTATGATATTTATTATCCACCTTCCAAAGATGTAAATCCAATTTCATTCGCATTTTCACTTAATTGGATGGAGAAAAATAATATATATAAAAATATTCCTGGAGATTTTTATGATTTCGAAATTTTGGAAAGCAGCATTGTACAAGTACCGAACGGTTATGAAGGCTCTTATCAATTGCTGCTAAAAATTCGTATACCACAAATCAAGTTGACCAAAATTTCCGGTTTCTCTGATGTTTATATTCGAAGCGAAACGATCACTGCAACCAATGTAGAGTATTATTTCCACCTTGGTTTTTTAAATCCTTAATTCTAAAAACAGAAAGTCTTCCCGCTTTGGGAAGACTTTCTGTTTAAATAAATTCTCTATACTCGCGCTCGCACTCCCTACTGTATTACATCTCCATACAAATCAAACTCGGTAGCATCGTGTATCTTCACCATTGCAAAATCGCCCACGCGCACGTAGTTATTTTTTGCATCTACCAATACTTCGTTGTCGACCTCCGGAGAGTCATGCTCAGTGCGGCCTACAAAGAAACCACCTTCTTTACGGTCGAATAAAACTTTGTATGTATTGCCTATTTTTTTCTGGTTAAGTTCCTGTGAAATTCCTTCCTGCAATTCCATGATCCTGTCGGCACGTTCTTGCTTAATTTCTGCAGGAATTGAATCTTCCATTGAAAAAGCATGTGTTTGCTCTTCGTGCGAATAATTGAAAACGCCCAAACGATCGAAACGTTGCTTCTCTACAAATTTGTAAAGTTTTTCAAACTCTTCTTCCGTCTCACCCGGGTGACCTGCGATTAGCGTGGTACGCAACGCGATGCCCGGTACTTTTTCACGAATAGTGTAAAGCAATTCTTCGGTCCGCTCTTGTGTAATTCCACGGCGCATGATCTTCAGCATTTCAGTAGTACCGTGTTGCAAAGGCATGTCAAGATATTTGCAAATATTGCTGCGCTCATTCATCACATCCAACACTTCCAGCGGGAACTGTGATGGATAGGCATATTGCAATCGAATCCATTCGATGCCATTCACATCGGAAAGTTTGCGAAGCAATTCCGGAAGGTCTCTTTTTCCTGTGATATCTAATCCATAAAAAGTAAGATCCTGCGCGATGAGTACGAGTTCTTTGGTGCCATTCTTCGCAAGGTTTGCTGCTTCTCTGACCAACTCCTCTGCCGGTCGTGATATGTGCTTGCCGCGCATCACAGGGATCGCGCAGAAAGAGCAAGGACGATCGCAGCCTTCTGCTATTTTGAGAAAAGCATAATGTTTAGGTGTAGTGGTCTGGCGCTCTCCAAGCAATTCGTGTTTATAATCGGCTTTGAATTTTTTAAGTAGCGCAGGAAGTTCATTCGTTCCGAAAAAAGCATCCACCTGCGGGATCTCTTTTTCCAGATCATCTTTGTAACGATGCGAGAGACAGCCCGTCACATATACCTTGTCGACCAGTCCTTCTTCTTTCGCATCTACATAGCGAAGAATAGTATCGATCGATTCTTGTTTTGCGTTGTCAATAAAGCCGCAGGTATTTACGATCACCACATTTGCATCATTCTTTTTGGATTCATGCGTGACCTCGATCTGGTTGGCTTTTAGTTGAGTGAAAATATTTTCCGAGTCCACCAGATTTTTAGAGCACCCCAATGTCACTATATTAACTTTCGTCTTTTGATTTCCTTTCGTCTTCATTGCTCTGATCGATACGATGCTTTGTAATCTATTTCTACTATAATATTAATGCTGGAATCTTTGTATACTCTCACAGGCATATAGTAATCACCATCGCCTATTTTGGAATAAAGTCTGTTTGATTCTTTTAAAAAAATAGAATATTTACCTTCGGGAAGTTCTTTGGCAAAATTGCCATGTTTATCGGAGTTCACTGAGTCGATCACTTCTGTGAAAACATGTTTTACAAAATCACCTTCGGTAGCTTCGGCGTCTTTGATATTGGTAGGTTCGTAGAAGAACAGTTGTCTTTCCACACCATATACTTTTCCGTTGACTATTTCACCTGAGCTCAGAAAATCTCCTTCTTTGAACAGTACCTTGCCAGTGATCCCCTGATGCACTTTTCCCGGAGCAAGACTCACGGTCTCCACGGCCGTCTGAGGTCTTTTACAAGCCAGGCAGCACAAGGTGAGCAGCAGGAGCACCAGTTTATTTTTTGCTGAATAAAGAGTCAACGAATTCATGTTTGTTAAATACCTGCAGGTCGTCTATCTTTTCACCTACTCCAATATATTTTACCGGAATTTTAAATTGGTCGGAAATCCCAATCACCACACCGCCTTTGGCAGTACCATCCAGCTTGGTGATTGCGAGAGAAGTGACTTCCGTGGCTTTGGTAAATTCTCTTGCCTGAACCATCGCGTTTTGCCCAGTGCTACCGTCCAGCACAAGCATCACATCATGCGGAGCTTCTTCGATAAATTTCTGGATCACTCTCTTGATCTTAGAGAGCTCATTCATAAGATTGATCTTGGTATGCAATCTTCCAGCAGTGTCTATGATCACTACGTCGGCGTTCATCTCTACGGCTTGTTTAACTGCGTCAAATGCTACAGAAGCAGGGTCTGTATTCATTCCATGTGAGATCACAGGAATTCCTACTTTTTCTCCCCATAGTTTTAGTTGATCTACTGCAGCAGCGCGGAAAGTATCTCCGGCGCCAAGTACTACTTTTTTACCGCGTTTGTGGTATTGAGCGGCAAGTTTTCCAATGGTAGTAGTTTTGCCCACGCCATTCACGCCTACTACCATGATCACGTAAGGCTTTTTCCCCTCTGGAATTTCAAAGTCGTTTAGATCGGTGGTATTATTTTCTGATAAAAGAGAAGCGATCTCTTCTTTGAGAATTCTATCGAGTTCGGAAGTGTTCAGGTAATGATCTGTGGATACGCGTTTTTCGATACGCTCGATGATCTTTAAAGTAGTATCGACGCCTACATCTGAAGTGATTAATAATTCCTCAAGGTTGTCGAGTACTTCTTCATCTACTTTGGATTTGCCGAGAATAACTTTTCCCAGTTTGGAGAAAAAATTTTCCTTGGTTTTCTCCAACCCTTTGTCAAGACTTTCTTTTTTTTCTTTTGAAAATAAACCGAAAAAGGCCACTTGTGATTTGGTTAATATTATTGATTATAGCGACAACATAATTTTTCCTATTATAGTGCCGGGCTTAAAATTTTATGCAAGTTACAGGTTAAAAAGCAATTATGCTATGACAGGTAGAAACAAAAAAGTCCTGCCGGGCAGGACTTTTTTGTTTCTTAAAATAAGGACTATAACAGAATTACTTTTTCAAAGTATCCTGTACCTGGTCTACAGCTACGATCTCTTCTCTGAAGGTATAAGCACCTGTTTTTGCAGATTTCACTGCTTTGATAACTTTTGCATAACCCTTACCAGCATCAGCTTTTTTCAGGGTAGCTACTACTTTCTTTGCCATGTTACTTTATTTCTTTATGTACAGTATATTTTTTCAAAACTGGATTGTATTTCTTCAGCTCCAATCTTTCTGTTGTATTTTTTCTGTTCTTGGTAGTGATGTACCTGCTAGTACCAGCCTGGCCGGTAGCTTTGTGCTCTGTACATTCCAAAATAACCTGAATTCTGTTACCTTTCTTTGCCATGGTTATATCTATTTAATCCGTTTTGCGGATAATTATTTAATTCTGGTTAAATGGCCTTTCATGTGAGCATCATGCAATGCTGCTTCCAGACCTACTTTATTGATTGTTTTGATTCCTCTTGCAGATACTTTCAAAGTGATCCACATATTTTGAGACTCCACGAAGAATCTCTTTGTATGAAGATTAGGGTAGAATTTTCTCAACGTCTTATTGTTCGCGTGAGATACGTTATTTCCTACCTGAGTTCTTTTTCCTGTAATTTGACAAACACGTGCCATAGTTTCCTTATTAAATGATATTGGGGCTGCAAATATGGCGATTATCTTCCGAAATACCAAAACATGATGTGAATATTCCCAAAGAAAAAAGACAATAGCAGATAACCTATTAATTATCAAATAAATAAAAAAGGAAACGAATCCGTTTCCTTTCCATTTCCAGTAGATCCCAGATAACAGGAGCCTGATAATTTTATCTGGCATCCGGAATCCGGCATCTGGTATCTTTATTAGATCTGTGCGTCCAGTTTTTGAGCAAGTACTGCTTTTGCTACAGCGCCTACTTGTTTGTCTACTACCTGGCCATTTTTAATAACCAATAGCGTAGGAATGCTTCTAATGCCAAATTTGGCAGAGATCTCAGGGTTAGAATCTACATCCAGCTTTCCGATCACTACTTTGCCTTCGTATTCGCCAGCCAGTTCTTCTACTACCGGACCGATCATTTTACAAGGACCACACCATTCTGCCCAGAAGTCTACCAGGACTGGTTTATCTGTTTTGGTGATTTCATCAAAGTTTGCGTCGGTTATTTCTATTGCTTTTCCCATGATCGTAATTTTTTAGGTTAATGATTGTGTATGTAAATTTAAATCTTTTTTCATTTAAAAAAGTTCAGTGGCTGAAATTATTTGAAAGTTGCATATGGATAAGATACCAGATCCCGGATGCCAGATATCAGATAAAAATTAGATGGTATCTGGCATCCGGGGATCTTTTTTACGCTGATATTTTATACTCTACACCGTTCATGGCCTCCAGCTCGTTGATCAATTCGTTGGTTGGCATTACTTTGAATTTCCTGGAAAACATTTTCAGCGATACCTGACCTATAGGATCGTATAGGACAACTTCAAGATTACAGGTACCGGAATGTGTAGTCGCCAGCGTTTCTATTCTGTTGAGCATTTCTTCATCTGCTACTGAAACATCGACACTGACCGAAACTGTTTTACAAACCTTCGCTCTCACATCGGGAAGCAATTGAATGTTGAGTACTTTGAATTCGAAATCATCGTCGCGTTTCCAGCGGGTCTGCACTTTTCCTTTCATATACAAAAATTCTCCCGGGTTGATGAAATGCGCATGCTTGAGATAATCTTCTCCAAACAGCGCCAGATCAAGCGAGCCGTAGTAGTCTTCTATTTTGAAAAGCACAAACGATTTTCCTGTCTGTGTTTGTCGCACATTCACGTTAGAAATAATTCCGGCGATCGAAACTTCCTTACCGTTCATTTCTCTCATTTTTTCCGGCGCCAGCTTTTCAGTACTACCAGTACAAAGATTTTCCAATTCAAAGCGATACTGATCCAGTGGATGGCCGGAGATATAGAAACCAACAATTTCTTTTTCTTTTCTAAGTTTATCAATATCGGACCATGCCTCGCAATCCGGAATTTTTGGTTTGGCTACTTCCACTTCTGCGCTTCCTCCAAACAAGCTAACCTGCGAAGCATCTTTATCCTGCTGCCAGGCATTGCCATAACGAATGATCTTTTCGATCATATGCGTATTGTCTTTGTCGGAAAGCTGGAAAAATTGTGCTCTGTGATGACCAAAAGAATCAAAGGCTCCGGCGAGGGCGAAACATTCGAATGTTTTTTTGTTCATCGTACGCAGGTTTACTCGTTGTGCAAGATTGAAGATGTCGGTATAGTGTCCATTCTCTTCTCTTTCGCTAATGATCGCAGCGATCGCGGCTTCTCCTGCACCTTTGATCGCGCCAAGTCCGAAGCGGAGCTTTCCTTCTTTGTTCACATCAAAGGTCATGGACGATTCGTTGACATCGGGACCAAGAAGTGGCAATCCCATTTTTTTACATTCATCCATAAAGAAAGATACTTTATCGATGTTGCTCATGTTGTGCGTAAGCACGGAAGCCATATATTCTGCAGGATAATGGGCCTTCAACCACGCTGTCTGGAAGGCTACGAAAGCATAACAGGTAGAGTGCGATTTGTTGAAGGCATACTGTGCAAATGCTTCCCAGTCGGTCCAGATCTTTTCCAGTTTATCTGCCGGATGGCCTTTGCCTATGGCGCCTTCCATGAACTTGGATTTCATTTTATCCAGCGTTGCCTTATCTTTTTTACCCATTGCTTTACGCAATACGTCGGCATCTCCTTTGGAGAACCCTGCCAGTTTCTGCGAAAGCAACATCACCTGCTCTTGATAAACCGTGATCCCGTAGGTGTCTTTGAGGTATTGTTCCATCTCCGGCAAATCGTAGGTAATGGGTTCCTTACCATGTTTACGACGGATGAAGTTTGGAATATATTCGAGCGGTCCTGGTCGGTAAAGCGCGTTCATGGCGATCAGGTCGGCAAATTGATCGGGTTTGAGTTCCTTCAGATATTTTTGCATTCCCACGGATTCAAACTGGAACGTACCGTTGGTCTCACCGCGCTGATAGAGTGCAAATGTTTTTTTATCTTCCAGGTCTACTTCATCCATGTCCATTTCCACTCCATGGTTTTTCTTGATCAGCGCGAGTGCGTCTTTGATGATGGTGAGCGTTTTCAGCCCAAGAAAGTCCATCTTGATCACGCCGGCGTCTTCGATCACTCTTCCATCGTATTGCGTAAGCAGTAGATCGGAATCTTTGGAAATTGCTACCGGGATTAGATCGGAAAGATCTTGTGGCGCGATGATGATCCCTGCAGCGTGTACACCTGTACCACGCACAGATCCCTCTAGTATCAAGGCCTCCCGGAGTACATCGGAATCGAGGCCTTTTCCTTTTTCAAGGATCTCTCTTAATTTCTTAACATTCTCAACATCTTCAGAAGGAAGTTCTTCTTCCACTGCTTTTTCTTTCTCGTCTTTTTTATCCGATTTTTTCATCGGTCCACGCAACAGCCAATTGAGCTCGATGCCTGGCTTTTCCGGCACCAGCTTGGCCAATGCGTTGGAGTCCTGCAAAGGCAGGTCCAGTACGCGTGCCACGTCTTTGATACTCATCTTGGCGGCCATAGAACCGTAGGTTACGATTTGCGCCACCTGATTTTTTCCATATTTATCAACCACATAATCGATCACGCGCTGACGGCCAACGTCGTCGAAGTCGGTATCGATATCGGGCATGCTCTTACGATCGGGGTTGAGGAAACGCTCAAACAGGAGATCGTATTTGATCGGGTCAATATTGGTGATTCCCGTGCAATAGGCTACTGCCGAACCTGCCGCCGAACCACGGCCCGGGCCGATGAATACGCCGATCTCTTTTCCTTTGTTGATGAAATCCTGTACGATCAAAAAGTATCCGGCGAAGCCCATCGTTTTGATGGTAAATAATTCAAAATCCAATCGCTCCTGGATCTCCGGCGTGATCTCCGAATATTTTCTTCTTGCCCCTTCGTAGGTCAGGTGTCTTAAATATTCCCACTGGTTTAGATTATCTGCACCTTCGCCTGTGTTGATTTTAAATTCATCAGGAATCGGGAAGTTTGGCAACATGATATCGCGCTTCAGCTTCAGCGATTCTACTTTATCTACGATCTCCATCGTATTATCAAGCGATTCCGGTACGTCGTGGAATAGCTTGGCCATTTCTGCTTTTGTTTTGAAGAAGAACTGGTCGTTGAAGAACGCGAAACGTGTGCCTTTCGCAACGCCTCCGTTATCGTCAAATTCTTTGTTGGTAGGAGTGCTTTGCTTTTCGCCGGTGTTGATACAAAGTAAAATATCGTGGGCGTTGGAATCTTGCTGGTCTACATAGTGCGAGTCGTTGGAGCAAATTACTTTTACGCCGTATTTCACAGCAAACTTCAGGAGTACCTGGTTTACCTTTTCCTGCTCACCCATGCCGTGGCGCTGGATCTCTATATAGTAGTCTTCGCCAAAAATATCGAGCCACCATTTGAATGCTTTCTCTGCTTCCTCTTCTCCTTTTTTAAGGATCAATTGCGGCACTTCCGCACCTATACAGCAGGTGGTGGCGATGAGGCCCTTGTGGTATTTTAAAACAAGCTCTTTGTCAATCCTTGGGTATTTACTATACATCCCTTCCATGTAGCCAAGCGAGCATAGTTTGGAAAGGTTTTTATATCCCTCAGGATTCTTCGCCAGGAAAAGCTGGTGACGACGAACGTCTTTATCTTCTTTGGAAAAAGTTTTTTTATGCCGGTCTTCCACTAAATAAAATTCGCAGCCCACGATCGGCTTTACATTGTATTTGTTGGCTTCGGCTACAAACTTAAATACGCCGAACATATTACCATGGTCAGTGATCGCTACGGCCTTCATTTCATCTTTCTGAGCTTTTTTCATAAGCCCTGTGATGCTGGCAGCTCCGTCGAGCAGGGAAAACTGGGTATGTACGTGTAGGTGTGCGAAATCCATTTTGTAATTATGAATTATGAGTATTTGCTTATGAATTGAAACAACTTTGGGAAGTTGCTATTACCCTAAAGATACTAACAATTAAGAAGAGGTGAGAAGTTCAGGGACCAGGAGTTTTGCACAAATTCAAAACACTGAGTGATCCCTTTCAGATCAACGTTCCAAAAGGGATCACTCAGTGTTTTGAATTGTGTCTTATCAGATTAGCTGAACAGACTTCTTAGACTATGGTTGTGTGATTGTACTTCCACCAAGAATAACAGCTGTTTGCGCCAAGGCACGTCCATTCAAAGAGGCATTGTTTTCGAAGGTGATTCCTGTCATCGAAAGCACAATACCCTCCATATGAGCTGATGTACCAATGTTTACGGTACCTGCTACCTGCCAGAAAATATTTTTAGCTTGCGCTCCTCCGCTAAGCGTAATATTAACAGAAGCACTCAAAGACAGATTTCCTGCGATCTGAAAGATCCAAACGTCGTTTGGACCGCCCGAGATGGTAAGACTGGTAGGTGCTGAAACACTGCTTGTCCATTTATAAAGACCGGGCGATAATGTTGCTCCGCCAATATTTCCGGTATTTAACTCCACAAAGTCTGGCGTAGGTCTTGCTGCTGCGTCGTTGTAGGCAGTAGTCATATCGTTTACTGCTGTAGTAAGATTAATGCTGGTAGGTGTTACCATATCTGCCGCATATACATGTCCGTTTACCTGGCTGGAGGTTGCATATCCTGTTGCGTTGACAAGTGAGAATCCTGTAATATAAGAAGTAGCGGCCGGACTCAATCCAATATCTCCTGTGATCTGGGAAGTAGGGGAATTATTAACCGCTGTTTTAGCAAGGATCACATAATTAGCAGCTGTTTTGAGATTTATTACCTCACGCGTAGACGAGGTAGTTCCGGTAGTAAAACTCCATACTAAATTACTTGCAAGTGAATTTCCATTCGAGTTTTTCACCCCTGTGGTGACAGTTACGGTAAACGTGGTATTCGCTGCCAGGATATTCAAAGGCGTAAAGGTGGCTGTTGTTCCTGAATAGGTTATAGTACCTTCCACTGCTGTCTGGCCTTGCATTACAAAAAACGTGGAGGCGTTGATCGTAGAAGGCATCATCTCTCCATTGAAAGTAACTGCAATCGCTTCGTTACGTGGAATTCCTATAGCATTGTTTTGCTCACTCTTAGAAACAACTGCAGGGTTTTGTGATCCGGAAGGAGAAGGTGCATCTTTTTTACATGCACTCATGGACAATCCTGTACAGAGGATGAGCATCAATAATTTTATATTTTTCATTTTTTGCATATTTATATTTCCCACTACTGGTGGACAGTTTGTGAATTTTCTCACCTGGCAATCTACCATGCGTTATCGCATTTGCAGTTACACATAACGCTGCAAAGCTTGTACGATTCAATCATTAGTGGGTATGCTCTCAATGAGAAGGGATATAATCAAAAAAAAACCGCAAAGTTTTTAAACAATGCGGTTTTATTAATAAGGCATTAACGTTAATTTTTATTCGGCGGTGGAATATCGGCCATGATGCGGTCTACGATCTTCGGAGCATTATCGCTTACAATGGTGTAGATATAGTTGGAATTGGAGTTATAATTCGTCTTGAATTTATTTCCTGCGATCTGTTTTCCGTTGGCGTCAAAGATGGAATAATGGGTGGTGAATGTTCTTTCGTAATTCAACGCTGCTCTATCAAGGCAATTTTCGTAATTTGTTTTTACTTCAAACTGGTTGATAAAAATATAATAATCGACATCGTATTTCTGCTTGAAGTAATTGAAAAACTCAGGATCTTTTATTCTCACTCCAAAATATTTTCCATGATCTTTAGGCACATTGTAGTTTGAAGCCGTAGCGGGGTTCGTGCCTTGCACCCGATCTCTGGTGCGGGTGAAGAAATTACCTTTGTCTTGCGTGTCGTTAGCGTTTTCCTGTTGTGCCTTGTATTGGCCACTGTTCGGATTGTAATCGCTGTAGATCATATCCTGGTAACCATAAGTTACTGAGCTATAGATCTTGTTCAGATCGCTGGTGGAGTCTTTGCTTTTCCCTCCAATCAGGCGAATCATTTCGTATCCTTGTACATCAAGCAATGCATTCAATCTTCTTCTAAACATTTGTCTCACCTTCGGCATTGCAATATTTGATTTCGCGGCGATCTCTGCGTCGGCATCAGAGAAATACAAATATGGATCGAAGGGGATCACAAGTATTTGCTTACGCGAAGGATCGAAGTCGTAAGGCACAATGGTGTTTTGCGTTTTAGGCGCTTCTGCCGGAGCTTTGGCTACGTCTTTTACTTCCTTCACTTCTTTTACTTCTTCTTTCACAGCTTCCTTTTCTTTGGAAGGAGGTGTAGTGACGGGCTTCGTAGCTTCCGGGCCTTTTAATTCTTCTTTAGGTTCAGTTCTCGTTGGTGGAGTAGAAGGAGTATTGGAAGGATTTTTAGGTTGGTTTTTATATCCTACAACCAGATCCTGGCCGGCCTTCAGCTGCATGTTGTTGAGACGCATCAGCTCGTTTACGGAAGTATTGTATTTTTTAGCAATTCCATAAAGTGTTTCACCCGGTTGCACTTTGTGGATGATTGAATTCTCATCTGCCGATTTTACTCTCAATTCCGGACTGTATGGAATTAAAATTACTTGTCCGACTTTCAAACCGCTTTCCAGCTCTGGATTGATCTCGAGCAGATCGGAAACCGGAATGCCATATTTAGTGGAGATCCCATAAATTGTTTCTCCCGGCTCAACCATGTATTGCACGTGAAGTTTATCACTGACCTTGGTCACCCCTACAGAATCCTTTATTTCCGCGTGAGAGAGAATATTTGTGAGTAAAATTAATAAAAGAATTGTACCATTTTTTTTCATCATAACCCTAGTTTAAACCCTCCCTAAATCTAAATGATTTGACTTAATCACACAAACGAACAAGTACAAATCTTTTCCAATAAAATTCTATTATTAGTAAAATAGTTATCTCAGAAACGGATACAAGATATTTATAGATGATCTCATCATTTATTTCCTCTATTGAAAATTTTATCCGGAATCTGGTATCCGGCATCCAGCATCTATTTTATAAATGACTGAACGAAATTCGATCTCAGGAAATCGTTTCCGTTTGCATAGATCATCAAGCCGAGCAGGAAGATCATTCCGAAGTAGTTGGTCACTTCCATGAATTTTTCACTTGGTTGTTTTTTAGTGATCATTTCATAAAGGATAAAAACTACATAACCACCGTCCAGCATAGGGATCGGAAGGAAGTTCATAAAGGCCAGCACAATGGAAATCACTGCCGTGAAGATCATAAAGCCTTCCATGCTAAATTCTTTCGGCGTGCTGGATGCCATGGCTCCAAAACCGCCAATGTATTTGTATCCTTTTAATTCAGGATCAAATAAAATCTTTAGACTTCTCACGTAGCCAAATAATTTGTCGAAGGTCATGCGAATCCCTGCAGGAATGGCTTGAAGCGGATTGTAGTGAATGCGTTCTATTTTCAAAAATTCATCCGGTGATTTTGGTCTGAAGCCAAGTAATCCATTATCCGGCACGGTAACTTCATACGTCATGATCATTTTACCATCGCGAATTGTTTTGAGACGGATTTTCTTGTTTTTATTGGAAAGCATCTGCGTTTTGAACTCATCGTAATAGAAGATCGGATTATCATTTACGCTTAATATTTTCTCTCCGTAGGGTCTCATTCCAACTCTTAGCAATGGTTTGTTGGTAACAGAATCCACGACAAAAGGGAATCTTGCATCGACCAACATTCTTCTGGTCTTTTCTATTTTTTCAAAAGTTTTTTCATCGCGGTATTTCTGAAGATCAATTTCTTTTTCTTCGCCGTTTCTTTCTACTACTACCTTTTGTGTTTTGTCAAACAGAAGCTTGGCATTTACGGTATTGAAGTTTATTATTTTCTCTCCGTCGATGCTTACAATTTTATCTCCGTTTTGCAATCCAGCCTTCAACATCATAGAGTCGCAAGCGATCCCGTATTTCAGATTTTTGTTTGGCAAATATTCTTCTCCCCAGATTCCCATGATGAAGATAAAGATTATCATTCCCAAAAAGAAGTTGACCGTGATACCACCCATGATAATGATAAGGCGCTGCCAGGCTGGCTTGGAGCGGTATTCCCAAGGTTGCGGTGGCTGATTCATTTGATCTTTGTCCATCGACTCGTCCACCATTCCGGCAATCTTAACATAACCGCCAAGTGGGAACCAGCCGATACCGTATTCGGTCTCTCCTATTTTTTTCTTAAACAATGCAAAGTTCCAAACAGTAGCGAGCGGAAAAAGGAAATCAAAGAAGAGATAAAATTTATCTACTCTGGTCTTGAAATATTTTGCTGCTACAAAGTGGCCGAGCTCGTGTAGTGTGATCAGGATTGATAAGCTTACAAAAAGTTGTACGATCTGTACCCAGGTAACTCCCATTCTAAATAATATTTTAAACTTTAATAATTAAATTCTGAGCCAGCATTCTGGTCTCGGTGTCTGTATTGATGTAATCATCTAAAGAAGGTGAAGAAATGAATTGAATTTTCTCCATGCAATTTTCGATCACATCGGAAATTTCCAGGAAGGAGATCTTTTCATTTAAAAACTCTGCCACGGCAATTTCATTGGCGGCATTGAGGATGCAAGGCATGTTGCCTCCTTTCTCTAAAGCCTTGTAGGCCAAACCAAGATTGCGAAACGTTTTCAGATCCGGTTTTTCAAAAGTGAGTGTATGAGAAAGACTAAAATCAAATCTTGGAAAATTGGATCTCAATCGTTCAGGATATCCTAATGCATATTGGATTGGCAATTTCATGTCGGGCAATCCCATTTGTGCTTTGATGGAGCCGTCTTCAAACTGCACCATCGAATGTACGATTGATTGCGGATGCACCGTTACTTCGATCTGTGAAGCTTCCAAACCGAAAAGCCATTTTGCCTCGATCACTTCCAGCCCTTTATTCATAAGGGATGCAGAGTCGATCGTAATTTTAGCGCCCATGCTCCAGTTAGGATGTTTCAATGCTTGTGCTTTGGTAACGGTTTTTAGATAATCAATATTCTTTCCTCTGAAAGGTCCGCCGGAAGCGGTGAGGATGATCTTTTCGATTGGATTGTGAAACTCTCCTGCCAGGCATTGGAAGATCGCAGAGTGTTCGGAATCTACAGGCAGGATGTCGATCTTGTGTTCGAGCGCCAGTTTGGTTACCAGGTCGCCGGCTACAACAAGTGTTTCTTTGTTAGCAAGCGCAATATGTTTTCCTGCCTTAATGGCGCGTATTGTAGGCAACAGGCCGGAGTACCCTACCAGCGCGGTGAGTACGATGTCGATCACATCCATTTCTACTACCGAGGCGAGTGCATTGACACCTGTATATACTTTAATTCCTTTAGGATCGAGTGCTGAAAATACTTTTTCGTAGTGGCAATCGTCTACGATCACTACGGTGTTTGGTTTGAATTCGATTGCTTGAGAAATGAGCAGGTCGGCATTACTTTGGGCAGTAAGCACTTCTACTAGAAATTTATCCTGATGCTGTCTTACGACGTCCAACGCCTGCGTGCCTATAGATCCGGTAGAGCCCAGTATCGCAATATGTCTTTTGTTATCCTGTTTCAATGTCTGGTCCAATAATTTTTGAAATAGCGCGGAGGCTTCTGTTCAAAAATTAATCATCTGGTAATACTGTCAAATATAGTTCAATCTTTGGCAAATAACAAGGGTAGAAAATTATGAATTATGAGTGAAAGATTCTTCCGGCATTGATTTTCAAGACGCGAGGATTTGACACAAAGTATAGCAACATCAAGTTATGAATGAAAACAACTCAACATTCATAACTCATAATTCAAAATTTCAAAATCACCATTCAATCTCCCGCTTCCCATGCTCCTTCAGATACGCATTGGCTTTGCTGAAGTGGTGGCAGCCGAAGAAGCCGCTGTGTGCGGAGAATGGCGAAGGGTGTGCTGCTTTGAGTACCAAATGTTTTTTAGTATCGATGACCGCTCCTTTTTTTTGGGCATATGATCCCCAGAGAATGAAGACAATATTCTTTTTTTCTTCAGAAACTACCCGGATCACTTCATCGGTAAATTCTTCCCAGCCTTTTCCCTGGTGCGATCCTGCTGTGTTGGCGCGTACCGTGAGCGTGGCGTTCAACAACAGCACGCCTTGTTCGGCCCAGCGCTCCAGGTTACCGCTTTGGGGAATTGGTTTACCAAGATCGTCTTCTATTTCTTTAAAAATATTTTTCAGCGAAGGCGGCTGACGCACACCATCATTCACCGAAAAACAAAGTCCATTTGCTTGTCCTGCTCCATGATAAGGATCCTGGCCGATGATCACTACTTCTACTTTATCAAACGGGCATTTGTCAAATGCATTGAAGATCAAAGAACCCGGTGGGTAAATTGTGTGATGTGTTTTTTCTTCTTTTACAAAATTTATTAGGTGCTTGAAATAGGATTTTTCAAATTCGGGTTTTAACCTTTCTTTCCAAGATTGTTCTATTTTTACGTCCATTTTATTACAAAATCATTAGTATCGATGCCTTTTGCCAGAGTTTATAATTAAATGATCTAAAATCTGGACTTTTGGAAATTAATTTTCTAAATTAGTAAAAATTAGATATAATACCTTATCGTTAATATGTCTGACATGGTTACAGAAATCACGAATGGAATAAAGGTCAGTGTGATCACTGCCTACCAGCCGGAATATTCCAGCCCGGGACAATCGCACTATGTCTTTAACTACAGGATCCATATCGAAAATCACAGCGAATATACGATCCAGCTGTTGAGACGTCATTGGTATATTTATGATTCCAACGGTGCCGAAAGGCAGGTGGAAGGCGAAGGCGTAGTAGGCCAGCAGCCCGTCATCGAACCGGGCGAATCGTATGAGTATGTATCAGGCTGCAACCTAAATACCGAGATCGGTAAAATGGTCGGCACCTATATGATGCAACGTACGGTAGACGAACATAAATTCAATGTGAAGATCCCAGCCTTCAACATGATCGTGCCTTACAGACTTAATTAATTTTAGTTTGAATAAATTCTTCCTGCTCTTCCAATACCTTCGTTATTTTTTCAACGCACGCGACGAGCATTCTCTTCATTCTCCTTTTGCTTATACTTTTTACACCGAATTGATTAAAAAAAACACGGCTTATCCCGATTTCGAAAAAATTGAATCACTTCGCAAAAAATTAAAACAAGATCCTTCCTCCATTTCAATCACCGACCTTGGCGCAGGTTCCGGTGTAAATAAAGCTACCACGAGAACAGTTTCTTCCATTTGTCATCATTCTGAAAAAAGACCTTCGCTCGCACAGCTTATCTACCGCATTGTACGCTGGCAACAGCCTAAAACAATTCTTGACCTTGGTACCTCGCTCGGGCTTACCACGCTTTACGAAGCTATCGCAGCGCCTAATTCTACTGTTTATACCTTTGAAGGTTGTCCGAACACGGCTGCCCTTGCAGTAAAGCATTTTCAACAACTAAATGTGCCCAACATTCAACTCGTGGAAGGCAATATTGACGTTACATTGCCGGATATTCTTCAAAAAATTCCTGCCGCTGATTTTGTTTTTTTTGATGCCAATCATCGTTATGCTCCTACGATAAATTATTTTAATCTATGCCTGGAAAAAGTGCACGAAGATTCCATTTTTGTTTTTGATGATATTTATTGGTCAGCGGAAATGAAAAAAGCGTGGACTGAAATCAAAGCGCATCCTTCGGTAGGAATGTCGATGGATCTATTTTTTATCGGAATCGTTTTTTTTAGAAAAAAACAACCTGAACAGCATTTTATATTGAAGTAAAATCAAACATCTTATCTTCCAGGTTCGGAAGGTTGATCATGAAAGTAGTGCCAAATCCCAGCTTTGAATCTACCTTGATCTCCCCTCCCAAACGCTCTACCGCCTGGCGGGCAATATAGAGGCCGAGACCGGAGCCAAATGAATTTTCTGAAGCGCGGAAAAACATGTTAAAAATTTTCGACTGGTATTCTTTCTTGATCCCTACTCCATTGTCTTCGATCGCGATCACCGCATGCGTTTTATATACGCTGACCTGGATGTTGACATATGATTTTTTCTTTTTGCTTGGATCCTGGTATTTAATCGCATTAGAAAGAAAATTGTTGAGGAAAATAGAAATACGTTTTGGATCAGAATAAAACTCTTTGAAGCCTTTTACTTTTGAAATAAACTCCACCTTATCGGCGCTTTCCATGAAACGCAGATTTTCCTTGCATTCATTGATGATCGCATTGAAATCTACTTGTTCGATATCTACGGAAGCACGGCTATTCCGGGAGAAATTGATAAGATCAGAAATAAAATTATCAAGCTTGATGGCACTCTTTTCGATGAGGCGAATATAATTTACCTGGTCTACTCCTTCTGGTTGTGAATTGATGATATTCACCAACCCCAGGATTGACCGAAGCGGCGCGCGCAGGTCGTGGGAAGCACGGTAGACAAAACTATCAAGTTCGAAGTTTGTCTGTACAATCGTAGCTTCGTTGGTTTTGCGTTGTGTGATATCTCTGGCGAATACGCTTACTCCGTATACATTGTTGTCGCCATCGTAAATTGGGTTGTACGAGATTTCGTAAAAAAGATTTTCTTTCTTTTTAGTTTGCCAGGAAAATTCCGCTGTCACGCGTTTGCCTTTGAGTGCTGTCA
This sequence comes from Cytophagaceae bacterium, assembly GCA_035535995.1. Classification (GTDB taxonomy): domain Bacteria; phylum Bacteroidota; class Bacteroidia; order Cytophagales; family Cytophagaceae; genus JANYCO01. The sequence continues at coordinate 88,176 of DATLOZ010000013.1, read as the reverse complement.
CATGCAGCGCCAGCCAACCGTCCTGGGTAAGGTTTGGCAATACGGTATAAAGATTGTCGCCGACTTTTATTTTTTTCTTATAATTATTTTTGATCAGATTAATAAATGCGCTGTTTGCCGCAGTGAGCGTAAACTCATTGTCGATCGACCAAACCAGGTCGTTTGTATTTTCAATCAATGCTTTTAACCTTGCTTCACTTTCTTTCAAAGCATCTTGTGCTTTGATCTGATCGGTGATGATGGTGATGTTGAGAAGCACTTTCGTTGGAAGTCCTTTGTCGCTCCATTCGATCACGATATGGCGGTTGGAAACCCATTCATAATCGCCCTCTACACGACGGACGCGATATTCTATCGAACCAGCTTTTTTACTTTTTGATTTCAAAAATTTCTGCCAGTGATCTACTACGCGTTTGTAATCGCCCGGGTAAACGATCTCGATCCATGCCTCCGAAGTGGTGAGCAGATCACTGTCGTAGCCCAGTATGTTGTTGCGGTTGAAATAACTGATCTTTCTTTTTACAAGATCTATGATGTAAATGATATCGGGAGAATTTTCCGAAAGGCTTCTAAATTTTTGTTCACTCTCTTCCAGCACGATCGCCTCGCGCTTTCGGTTGTTGATATTGGAGGAAGAGAAACAAATACTTACAATATTTCCCTTACTATCTTTGATCGGGATGTAGACAAATTCGATCCAGTTGTCTTCTCCATCTACACCTATAATATTCCGTTCCACAATTACCTTCTCTCCTTTCTTTGCCCTGCTGTATTCGCTGATAAAAAGGTCGCGATTGATCACGTAATTCAGGATATTATCTCCGATGAATAAAGATTTCCCAAGTATTTTTTTCGTGAGCACTCCGGCATTCACATTGGCTGCTACAATGGTATAATATATATCCAGCAGAATAATGCTTTGCTCGCTACTGTCGAAGATCGCCTTCAGGTTGGCTTCGGAAGTCAGTAATGCTTTTTCTGTATTTCTTTTTTCCGTTACGTCGCTCAGCACCGCCAGGTGCTGGTTTGGAAGGTAATTGGCTTTGCCGGTGAATTCGATATAGCTGACTTTACCATTCGGCAGACTGTAACGGTAATACCCATTAATCTTTCCATTTTTGATAAAGTCTTTCCAAAACTTTTTGTTATCGGCACTGGTATTTTGAGGAAAGAGATCAAAGATACTCATTCCTGAAAAATCTTCCCGATCGTAGATCGCACATACGCCTGGGTTGTAGTCTACAATTCCGCCGTAGCTGTCGAGAATAAAAATTCCTTCCACAGCATTTTCAAAAAGGCCACGGTATTTTTTTTCGCTTTCACTAATAATAGAAAGCAATTCTGTTTCTTTAGTAGTTTTAGAAATGGTGAGTACGAAGCCTGCCTCTTGCGAATCAAGAGTAGACACAAAAATAGTTACTCTTATTTTTTTCTTGTCCGTTGTTTCTATAGAAAAGATTTGTGGCTTTTCTTCTCCCGGATTTTGCTGAAACAAACTGCTGAACATTTTCTTTCCAGCAGTATCGGCGATCTTTATTTCTTTTAAGATATTTTTGCCTAGGAGTAGTTTTTCCTTTACCTCCAAAAGGCCGACTGCTGCGGGATTCAGGTAGGTGATATTTTTGTGCACATCTGTCACTAAGATCGCATGAGGAATATGTTCATATACGGTCTTAAACAATGATTCATTATGTGCAGCCCTTCTTGGCATTCGCTAATGTTGATTTTTTTTAATAAAAAGTTTTTCGCCTACTTTTAAGTTCATATCAGTCTTATTATTCCACTGTTGCAATTCTCCCACAGTAACATTGTACTGATGTGCGATCTTATAAAACGTATCTCCCGTCATTACAGTATATGTCATCGGTTCAGGATCTTTCGATTTGTATCCTACTACCATCATCTGGCCCAGCTTAATGGTATATCCTTCCAGGTTGTTCCAACGCATCAGGCTGTCGGTAGTGACCTGGTATTTTTTAGAAATACCGAAAAGCGTTTCTCCTGTAATCACTTCGTGGAAAGTATAACTGTATTGAGTAGAATCGATCACAAACGGCTTTACTTTAGTATCGTAATGCTGAAAGATATTATCGGTAGGTTTCAGCTCTTGTGTTTTAGGTTTCAACGAAGCGCTGTCGATCACTACAGGAGGGGGCGGAGTTTCCTTAATGATTGGTTTTGCAGGTTCTACGGCCTTGTATTCCACAGGTCTGTTCTTAGGTCTCTTTGAACGAAGCCACAGCACTCGCCCCGGAGTAATCGCTTCGTTTTCGTCCATCCTGTTCTTTTCGCGGATCACTTCCGATTTCATTCCATAGTTTTGCGCGATATCCCAAAGTGTTTCGTTGTATTGCACTGTATGAAACATTACCATGGCTTTATTTTTCTTATGTTTCAGATAATAAATTTTCCCCGGGATCACATCATCGAAAGAACGTAGTTCGTTGTATCGTAAAAATTCATCTTTGGAAATTTTTCCTTTCGTAGCCAGGCTTACAATATGATCGCCGTTGCGAGCCAGGATGGCTTCTACACCGTTGATGACGTAGGTATAAACAATAGCACCAGACGCGTTGAGCACATTTACATCTGCTACAGTTGCGAATTTTTCTTTCTTGTAAGTGATTGTTTTTTCATCCGCAGGATCTGGTTGTACAAATTTATTGGCCTGTGCGATCGGCATCGGTAAGATCACCGTGTAGATTTTGTCTGTTGGCACTGTCCCCCATTTGAGCCATTTGTTATAAGAAGCTGTTCTTTCAGGATCTAAATTAAATTCTTTAGCAATTTCATCAATTGTCTTACCTCCACCATTGATATAAGGTACCAATACGGAATCCACGGAAGCCGCATTGCCTATTGCATGCTGGAAGGCAAGTTTATGAGCAAGAAAACGGATGACATACCAATGTGTATTTTCATCAAGAGTCATTTTGCGTGCGCCAATATTGTTAGTATTGATAGTGGATTTTGCACCACCCAATCCAAGGTTGTAGGAAAGCAAAGCATAAATCCAATTATCAAAAAGTTGGTTGTTTCTTTTGAGATAACGTGTTGCTCCTCTCGAGGAAGAGACGATATTCATTCGTTCGTCTATTCTATCGTCTACGCGCAACCCAACTTCTACAGCACTTTCTTTTTTAAATTGCCAATAGCCCACCGCATTCGACTTTGAGACAGCATCACAGATGAGACTACTTTCCTGCAAAGCGAGAAATTTAAAATCTTTGGGAAAAGATTCTTCTTCGAATACTTTTTCGATCAGAGGGAAATAAAGATTTGAACGGTTTACCTTTGTTTGATAAAACTTTTTACTTTGTGAAATGAGCGCGATGTCTTTTTGCAAAATTTCTTTTGCTTCTTTGGTAAGTACAAGCTGCATGCCTGCAAATTCAATTTCATCAGGCACTTCGATCACGGGTACTTGTTGAGCGAAAAGTGTAGTTCCAAAAAGAAGAAAGAGAAATATGAATCTTAATTTTGCTATCATCAATTAAGAGGAAGTAAGTATCACTGAGTTTTCAGTTCCTAATTTACTACTTTTTTCTCAAAATCATTAACCCGTCGCGCACTGGCAGTAAAACATTCTCTACACGGCTGTCCTGATGCACAAAATCGTTGAAATCAAGCAGGGCCTGCGTATCCTTGTCGGGCTTTTTTCCATCCTTCTGCACTACTTTCCCGCTCCAAAGTACGTTGTCGGCAATGATAAAACCGCCTTGTCTTACTTTGTCAAAAATGAGCTGATAGTAGTTTAAATAATTGATCTTATCAGCGTCTATAAAAACAAGGTCAAACACTTCATTGATGCCAGGAATAAGCTCCATCGCATTTCCAATACGGTAATCGATCTTCCCTTCCATTCCTGCCTCTTTGAAATAGCTGCGCACTGTGGTCTCCAGCTCTTCATTGATATCCATGGTAATAAGTTTTCCATCGGCCGTCAATCCTTCTGCCAGACAAAGCGCGGAATACCCGGTGAATGTACCAATCTCCAAAATCCGTTTCGGGCGCATCATCTGGCTGAAAGCCGCCAGCACCCTGCCTTGCAGATTACCTGAAAGCATACGCGGCATGAGAACGCGCGCATGCGTATCGCGGTTTATTTTTTTCAATAAAGCAGGTTCTTCTTGTGTATGGTCTTCTGCGTATTGATCTATATCGGGAGGGAGGAATTCCATTTTTCAAATTGTGAGTTATGAATTAAGTTATGAGTGCTTGTCTACCTTTCATTTACAGCGGCATTTGGATGAATTATGATTTATAAAAATTAATTCAATATTCATAACTCATAATCCATAACCAAAATTACAGTTCCGGTAAAAAGGTAAGACTTGTAAACTTGCTTTCTTTCAGAAATTCATTGGCCAGGTTACGCAGCGTTTCTGCGGAGACTTCTTCCACAGACCTTATTACTTCTTCCAGGCTTTCGATCTTGCCGCTGTCCAGCAGGCTACGGCCCATCATTTGCATGAAATTAATATTATTTTCTTCTGCAATCGCCAGTTGTCCTTTGATCTGCTCTTTGAGGCTGTGCAGCTGCACATCGCCAAGTTTGGTATCGCGAAGAAGTTTAAATTCTTTGCGGATCAATTCCAAACTGTGTTCTACTTGTTTTTTTTCCGTACCAAAATAAATGCTGAACAATCCTGTATCGGTAAGCGGCGTATAGCTGGCGTCGATGCTGTAGACAAGGCCTTTCCGCTCGCGCAGCGTCATATTGAGGCGTGAGGTCATCGCAGGACCACCAAGCAGGTTGGTAAGCATGAAGAGCGGTACTCTTTTTTTGTCTTTTACAGAATAGCCCGCTCGCCCCATCATGCAATGCGCTTGTGAGATAGGTTTTAATACTACTTCTGAAAGCGATTTCATTTCTGAAATACGGGAGCGTTTCTTTTTGCTTTTGTGAACCGGTATTTCGGAAAGATGTTTTTCACAGGCTTGTTTAATTTTTGCAAAAGGAATATTTCCAATGGAAGAAAAGATCAATCTTTCATTGTCCATATTTTCGCGAAGAAATTCTTTAAAATTTTTCTGGCGAAAAGAACTTACAGATTTTTGGGTACCAAGAATATTGTGCGCCAGAGGATGTTCACGAAACAGGAGCGCTTCAAAGTCGTCTTGTATCGCGTCTTCCGGAGAGTCCAGGTACATCGACATTTCTTCCAGGATCACATTTTTTTCTTTTTCGATTTCCTTTTCAGGAAAAACGGAATTGAATGTGATGTCTTTGAGCAACTCCAGGGCGCGCTCGAAATGTTGGTCTAATACAGAAGCATGAAACCAGATCTTTTCTTTTGTAGTATATGCGTTCAGCTCTCCACCTACTGCTTCCAGGCGATTGATGATATGAAAAGATTTTCGTTTGGAGGTACCTTTAAAGGCCATATGTTCCCAGAAATGGGCCAGGCCTTCCTGCGGTTCTGCTTCGTCACGACTTCCTATGTCGAGCACAAATCCGCAGTGCAATACGCGTGTGTGCGTCACCTCGCGGTGTACGATGGTAATTCCGTTTGGAAAGGTATGTATGTGAATGTTGTCCATTGAAAACGGATCAGTGAGTTTCATCACCTGATCCCATTGGATACCGATGCCAGATACCGGATGCCTGATGAATCGTAGTATTGAATAGTTTTTATTTGGTATCCGGTATCTGGCATCCGGTATCCAAAATTACATTTCTTTTTCTTCGTCCGCATCCTTCTCCGGCAATGCTCCTGAGACGCCTCCAGAAACAATTAGCTTCATCACTTCCGCACTAGGTGCGTCTATTTCTCTGATAGAACTTTTGGAAACCACGTAGAGATTTCCTGTGAAGCCATATGAATCGGGGAAATACACAGCGATCATATCCCGAATATTTAGTGTATCCAAACTTTCGCGCGTAATAAATCCTATGCGAAAAATTTCTTCGTCTTTATGGAGCTTTACAAGTACCGGGCGATTGAATTTCTTTTTATCACCCACAAAAGCGCCGATAACATCTTTGGTCGAAGAATAGATCAAATTGATGAGCGGGATTTTGTACATGTAGTACTCCATAAAATTAAACGCCGGTCTGGCAATGATCGACGAGCCGATCAAACCCATGAGCGTGATGAAGGTGAGAATGATGAGGATACCTGCGCCCGGGAATAATTCAATTTCAAACAAACGGGGCAGGATCTTATCGATCCAAAGAATGAGCGAAACAATGAGATAGAGGGTGAAGCAAGCAGGGATCACCAACAGAAGTCCCTGTAGAAAATACCTGAGTATGTATTTCATCGAAACGAATTGTTAGAGAGATGACAATTGAAATGAGTCTATTCTGGAAGCAACGTTTTCCATCAGCCACATCGGAGTGGAAGTAGCACCGCAGATGCCTACTGAATCACCTTGTTTGAACCAGGTAGCATCTACCTCCTGTTCATTTTCTACAAAGTAGCTTCGTTCGTTCTGGCTTTTACAAACACCGAAAAGCGCTTTCCCATTAGAACTTTTTTTACCGCTTACAAAAACGATCACATTATGTTCCATCGCAAATTTCTGCAACTGTGGTTCACGGTTGGAAACCTGGCGGCAAATACTATCGTTGGCATCAAATTCGGTAAGGTGGTCTTTTCCCGCGTTGCGGATCCTTTCTTCGATCAGCGCTTTGATATGGTAAAAACCTTGAGTGCTTTTTGTTGTCTGGCTAAACAACGTAACAGGTCTTGAGAAATCGATTTTATCCAGGTCGTTTTCGGTAGTCACGATGATGGCTTTGTCTTGCGTCTGGCCTGTAAGTCCTACTACTTCTGCATGTCCTACCTGTCCGTAGATGACGATCTGACCTTCTTTACCTTCCATTTCGTCGAAGGCATGTTTCACGCGATTTTGCAGTTTAAGTACTACCGGGCAGGAAGCATCGATGAGTTCGATGTTATTGGCAAGCGCCATGGCATATGTTTCCGGAGGCTCACCGTGTGCGCGGATCAGCACTTTGCAATCGCGCAAGGTTTTCAGATCGTCTTTGTCGATGATCTTCAATCCTTTTTTTGTGAGCCGCTCTACTTCCATGCTGTTGTGCACGATATCTCCCAGGCAATACAGTGTTTCACCACTATTCATTTCATCTTCTGCCATCTGGATGGCAAACTCAACACCGAAACAATATCCGGAATTCTTATCGATCGCTATGTTCATATATCGGATACAGTATGTAAATTTTCAATAATTTTTGTTGTAGCCAGGTTCAGGATATAATCGACCTGTTCTTCTACCGTAATATAAGTAGTATCTACTTCGTAAGCGTCTTCTGCTTTGCGCAGCGGGCCTTCTTCGCGGGTAGTATCGATGAAGTCACGTTTACGGAGATTTTCTAATACTTCGTCCAGGTCTACCACTTGTTTTTTCTCCAGCAGTTCAACCTGACGGCGAGCAGCTCTTACTTCCATATCGGCAGTCATAAAGATCTTCAGCTCTGCCTCCGGAAATACTTGTGTACCGATATCACGGCCATCCATTACTACTCCTTTTTGTTTGCCCATTTTTCGTTGTAGGACAACCATATGTTTTCGTACATCCGGAATAGCGCTCACTTCGCTCACCATGTTGGAGATATACATTTTACGGATCTCTTCTTCAACATTCAATCCATTCAGATAAGTTTCACTTCGCTGAAGTTTATCGTTGAAATGAAAGGTGACGTGGATTTCCTCCAACGCTTTATGTACCGCAGTAGGATTGGTAGTGCTTACATAGTGATCGTGAAAATACAAAGCAGTGGCTCTGTACATAGCACCTGTGTCGATATAGCTATAGCCCAGACGTGAAGCTACCTGCTTAGCAGTAGTACTTTTTCCGCAAGCGGAATAACCATCCAGTGCTATAATAATTTTTCTCATAATACTAATTCTGCGCGGTAGTTTTCAGTTTTAGACGAAGGCAAGCACATCGATAATTGTTGTGGTCAAATCGCGAATCCCTCATTTTCGCACCCTTTGAAAAATTCTATCCGATCAGAGCAAATTGTCTGTTTAATTTCTTCCCTTCCAAGAATATTTATATCCTGTTTTGATCAGCTAAAGATAAAAAAAAATGTTGAGAAGGGGGATATGAGAATTCAAATAATTTTACCCTTTGAAGGCCTTATCTGGCTTGTAATCGTTGATTTATACGCTAAATACCTACAAAATGCATCAATACTGGTAGGTTTTTACTAATTTGCAAGCCGATAATTTTAAATTTTACAAGGATGATACAAAATACCGTAAGTGCGACCTCGAAAGCAATAGAACTGGAAGACCGTTTTGGCGCACATAACTATCATCCCCTACCAGTAGTGCTTGCCAAAGGCGAAGGCGTACATGTTTGGGATGTAGAAGGAAAAAAATATTTTGACTTTTTATCGGCTTATAGTGCCGTGAACCAAGGACATTGTCATCCCAAAATTATCAATGCCATGGTCGAACAGGCTAAGACGCTTACCCTTACTTCAAGAGCTTTTTACAACAATCGTTTGGGGGAAGCTGAAAAATTTATCTGCGAATATTTCGGATACGATAAAGTATTGATGATGAACTCCGGCGCTGAAGCCAACGAGACAGCGATCAAACTTGCCCGCAAATGGGGCTATACAAAAAAAGGAATTCCTACCGACCAGGCAGTGATCGTGGCAGTGGAAAGAAATTTCCACGGACGCACCACTGGAATTATCTCTGCCTCTACTGACCCGGACTCCAGAACGAATTTCGGTCCTTTTATGCCAGGCTACCAGATCATTCCGTACGATGATGTAGATGCATTGGAAACCGCGCTTAAGAATCCAAACGTATGTGGCTTCTGGGTAGAGCCGATCCAGGGCGAGGCTGGCGTATATGTGCCAGGCAGCGGTTATCTGAAAAAAGCAGAAGAGCTTTGCAAAAAATATAACGTGATCCTGATGATGGATGAGATCCAGACCGGTATCGGCCGCACAGGAAAATTACTGGCTTCCGATTATGAAGAAGTAAAACCAGATATGCTGATCCTCGGCAAAGCCTTATCCGGCGGTACTTACCCGGTATCCGCTGTGCTGACCCGCGACGAGATCATGCTTACCATCAAACCAGGAGAACATGGTTCTACCTTCGGTGGAAACCCAATCGCGGCGGCTGTGGCTATCGCTTCGCTGTCGGTGATCAGGGATGAAAAACTGATCGAAAATGCGGCACGCATGGGAGAACTTTTCCGTAGCCGTATGAATGCGCTTAAAGCAAAAACAGAACATGTCACCCTGGTAAGAGGAAAAGGCTTGCTGAACGCCATCGTCATCAAACCTACCAACGACGGCCGTACTGCCTGGGATGTATGTGTGAACCTAATGAAAAACGGTTTGCTCGCCAAACCTACGCACGGCGATATCATTCGCTTCGCTCCTCCGCTGATCATCAACGAAGATCAGTTGCATGAGTGTTGTGATATTATTGAGAAAACGATTCTTGAATTTTGAGTTGTGAATGTTGAGTTATGAATTAAGTAGTGAGCCATGAGTTTTTAGCATAAATACTAAGGAAATTCATAACTCATAATTCAACATTCATAACTTTTTTACATCCGAAGATAAAAGATAGAAAGATCATCCCCTCCCCTAGCACCATTGATCTTGGTATAAAAAAGAAAAGTCCCAGATTCATTGCCAATCCTAGCAGGCAGAAGAAGTAAAATTCCTTCCTTAACCCCACTTGATCCCTGAACGGCCAGAGTAGCAGGAAAGGAAAAACCCATTGGATATAAGTATAATTAAAACGCGGCGCCGGAAGACAGCACTCCAGCAGGATATAGAGAAGAAAGGAAATTAAGAAGATCATTTCTTTTTTTGCTCCACTAAAATATTTTCTCCCTAAAAACAAAACTATAACCGCAGCCGCAACAAAGAAACTCATCAATAGAATTGGCGCCAGCGAAATCTTTGCATGATATTGTGCCAGGTATTGTAAGGATGAATTGCTGATGAGATAATCTCTCCCTTCTTCCTTTCCAACTAAATATTTTTGCCATACCTGCGACTGCGGATCGGCAAAAATATCGGCCCTGGTAATTTGCGCTTTGCCCCATTCGCTCATTGCCTCGCTATAGCCTTTCCAATCAGTGAAATCTGTCCCCCACGCTGTAACACCCGCCAATAAAAGGACCCAGAAGAGAGCGGAGAACCATAGTGTTTTCTTTTTATAATAGGATGCAAACGGCAAAAGAAAAACAATGAATGGAAGACGCAACCATATTAGCACCATCAAAAATCCGAGCGACCAGAAAAAGTTTTCTTTCCTAAAAAAATAATACGAACCGCAAAGTAGAAACAAATAGTATCCATATATCTGACCACGCTCTACATGCAACAGCCAGCCCATAGAGGCCATAAAGAAAAAAACTGCAAAGGTCCAGGCGAGTATTTTTTCCTGTTTTGGAATCCACTGAACCATTAGAAAAATACTTGCGGAAATAAGCAGGTAGGAAAATAAAAGCCAACACCATTTGGCCTGTGTAAAATTCATCGCAACGAAAGGCTGCATCATTAGCAATACAGAGGGCGGTGCTGTGATACTGTTTATTTTTCCCCGGATCGTTTCATATGGATTGTAAAAAAAATCGGGATCGCCTTTCTTCCAGAAATAATGATAAGGCTCTATTTTGCTTGCCAGGAGCCTGCTTCCGGTAATCCTGTTGCACAGGTCTACGGCATCTTTGTCGCGCAGGTATTTTATTCCTATTGCTGCTATGGTCAACGCAAAACATACTGCGGTGAACAGAAGAATTTTTCTGAAAGGCAGCAGGGCGTTCATAAAAAACAGATTACATTTTAGGTTTTGGATTTGCCCAATACAAAATGAGCGTAACCATACCGATCACAAAGATGATTCCGAAAGCAAAAACAAACAGACCTGTAGGAGCGTAATCCTTAAATACAATTCCTAACGTAGTGGCCACTCCACCGAAAATCGCCATCCATAAGCCTCGCGACAAGCGTGGATCCATATCTTTTTCTATCTCCTGTTTTTCATTCAATTGCTGAGGCTCCTCCTGCGTAGTTGCTGTCTCCGGCGAATTGTTTTTTGTTTTTTTACCTGTCTTTTTTCTGGTGATAGTATCTTTCTGTTTTTCTCCTGAAATGCTCTCGGTATACTGTTGTTCCTGCAAAGAGATGGAGGCATCTGTTCTTTCCAACGAAGACTGAGCTGAAGCAAGCGCACGCTGTGAACCGTTTACAGAAGATGAAACAAACTCTCTTTTACAAGAGAAAAAAATGATCGCCGAGGCGATGAGCAAATACCATTTAGGATTCATAGAAAGAAATATTTTGGGGATGTATTCTTTAAAAACACAAAAGGTAATTTAGTTATCCATTTTTTTTGAAGCTTACCTACGCTGATCTATAAGGTTCATGATCCATGAAAATAATTTATTTCCATCCTGTACACAAGAATCCTCCATTCAGGAGCGATTCTTTGTTGTATGTAAAATCTTTGCCTTCCTGGTTGTACATCTTTCCACCAGCGGCTTCTAAAATAGCCTGGCCGGCAGCGGTGTCCCACTCCATAGTTGGACCACTACGGAAATACAGATCGGCCTTTCCTTCTGCTACTAAACAAAACTTCAGCGAACTGCCGATTGAAATTTTTCCGGTGATGTCATAATTTTTCAATACAGCTTCATCCTCCGGGGCACCGTGCGAGCGACTCCCTACAGAGATCAGTTTTGTCTTTCGTTGATTTGTTTTGAGTTCCGAGCGAATCCCACCTTCAACTTTGTAGGCGCCTTTGCCTACTACGCCTACATACAGCACATCCAGTACCGGGGCGTAGATCACACCGATCTCAGCTTTATTGTTTTGTATAAAAGCTATGTTCACTGTGAATTCCCCATTTCGTTTGATAAACTCCTTGGTACCATCAAGAGGGTCCACCAACCAAAACTCTTTCCAGCCGCTTCTTAGTTCGTAAGGTGTGCTTTTGCCTTCTTCGGATATTATAGGAAAACTATATAAACTACGCAGTGCTTCTTCAATAATATTGTTGGCTTCCTTATCGGCAAGTGTGAGCGGCGAATGATCTGCCTTGAAATCCACGATACCTGAAAAATCCTTATAAGCATAGATCTCCATGATCTTCTCCCCCGCTTTTCTCGCGATCTCTCCCAACTTGTCAATATCTACCAGATCAGTAGAGTTTTTTAATTCATCCATTTTCAAATGTTTAAAGATCCAAAGATATATAAAATACGCAAAACCTTATTTTTTTATCTGATTTTTAGTAACTTTGCAACCCTATTTGAAAGAATACTAAGTAGGTATTCCTGATTAAGTTAGTAGAGAATAAAAGCTCTCCAAACAATCTAAAGAAAAAAATAGTGAGCACCAATATTCATCCCATATTTGACACGATCCTAAACCGGGGCGACAAAGAAAAATTACTTCGTCAGAAATCGCTTGTGGTATGGATGGTAGGACTGTCGGGCTCTGGCAAAAGCACGCTGGCGCGGGCGCTGGAGAATGAGCTGCATCAGCAAGGACATCTTACACAGCTGCTCGATGGAGACAATCTGCGAACAGGTATCAACAACAATCTTGGCTTTTCCGAACAAGACCGCCTGGAGAATATCCGCCGCGCGGCAGAAGTTTCCAAACTTTTTATGAATGCAGGGTTAATCACCATCTGCTCCTTCATCAGTCCCACCGAGGAGATCCGCACCATTGCACGAAACGTGATCGGCGAACAAGATTTCTTTGAAGTATACATCAACGCTCCTTTTGAAGTTTGCGAACAACGAGACGTAAAAGGTCTTTATAAAAAAGCACGCAACGGTGAGATCAAAAATTTTACCGGTCTTGATGCACCTTTCGAAGCGCCGCAAAACCCGGCCGTAGAAGTGCGTACCGATCAGAAAACACTCGAAGAATGTAAGGATTATATTCTTCGTGAAATTTATAAAAAAATTAAATTATGAATTATGAGCTATGAGTTATGAATGATTTTTGTAACTCATGAGACTCATAATTCAGCATTCATAATTCATAACTAAATAAAGATATGAGTCATCGACTTACACACCTGAAACAGCTGGAGGCGGAAGCCATATTTATCATGAGAGAAGTAGCAGCGCAGTTTGAGCGTCCTGCTTTGCTTTTTTCCGGAGGAAAAGATTCTATCTGCCTGGTAAGGCTTGCACAGAAAGCATTTGGCCCTGCCAAAATTCCTTTCCCTTTGGTACATATCGATACAGGCCACAACTTCCAGGAAGCGCTTGACTTTCGTGATCAACTGGCTGAAAGCGTAGGCGCAAAACTGATCGTACGTTTTGTGCAGGACTCCATCAACCGTGGTACTGCAGTGGAAGAAAAAGGTCCGAATCCAAGCCGGAACTCTTTGCAAACTGTAACACTACTTGAAACGATCGAAGAGTTTAAATTTGATGCCTGCTTTGGCGGCGCCCGCAGAGATGAAGAGAAAGCAAGAGCGAAAGAAAGATTCTTCTCTCACCGCGATGAATTCGGACAATGGGATCCAAAAAACCAACGTCCTGAGCTTTGGAATATCTTCAATGGCAAAAAACATATTGGCGAACATTTCCGCGTATTCCCTATTTCCAACTGGACAGAAATGGATGTATGGCAATACATCGCCATGGAAAATATTCCAATCCCTGACCTTTATTTCACACACAAAAGAGTAGTGGTAGACCGCAAAGGAACTTTGCTTGCGAAATCTGATTTTATCACGCTTTTACCTGGCGAAAAATACGAAGAGAAGATCGTACGCTTCCGTACTGTGGGTGATATGACCTGTACAGGAGCAGTGGAATCTACAGCCGATAACCTGGATGACATCATCAAAGAAGTAGCTGCAGCACGCCAGACCGAACGCGGTACACGCGCCGACGACAAACGCTCTGAAGCTGCGATGGAAGACAGAAAGAAACAAGGATATTTTTAAAAAGTTATGAATGTTGAGTTATGAATTATGAATTTAATTCTAGTTCAACATCTATCTCTTCATTCATAATTCAAAATTCATAACTCATAATTTTAAACGAGATGACTGAAACTATTGATACCGAAAACTACCTGAATATGGACCTGCTTCGCTTTACTACAGCAGGAAGCGTAGACGATGGCAAGAGTACGCTGATCGGCCGCTTGCTTTTCGATTCAAAATCTATTTTTGAAGATCAGCTTGAAGCGATCGAAGAAGCTAGTAACCGCAAAGGAAAAGGCTATGTAGATCTTTCCCTTCTTACAGATGGTCTTCGCTCAGAGAGAGAGCAAGGCATTACGATCGATGTGGCCTATCGTTATTTCGCTACTCCAAAAAGAAAATTCATCATCGCCGATACACCGGGCCATATTCAATATACCCGCAACATGGTAACTGGCGCTTCAACCGCCAACCTGGCGATCATCCTTATCGATGCCCGTAAAGGTGTGATCGAGCAGACTCGTCGTCACTCTATCATTGCTTCGCTACTACAGATCAAACATATTGTGGTTTGCGTTAATAAAATGGACCTGGTAGAATTTAGCCAGGAAACTTTTGAAACTATTAAAGCAGACTATCTGAAATTTTCGAAAGACCTTTCTGTACCGGATATCAAATTCATTCCGATCTCTGCACTGCTTGGCGACAACGTGGTGGATGCTTCTGAAAATATGAGCTGGTACAAAGGACAAACACTTCTGCGTACTCTGGAAACCGTAGACATCGAAGCAGACTATAATTTCGAAGAAGGACGTTTCCCTGTACAATACGTGATCCGTCCGCATACTACCGAATACCATGACTACAGAGGCTATGCCGGACGTGTAGAAGGCGGGATCTTAAAACCCGGTGACGAAGTAATAGCGCTGCCTTCCAACATTAAGACAAAAATAAAATCGATCGATACTACCAACGGTCCGTTGAGCGAGGCATTTCCTCCAATGTCGGTTACCCTGCAACTCGAAGACAACATCGACATCAGCCGTGGCGATATGATCGTAAGAGCAAATGCGCTGCCTGCTGTATCGCAAGAGATCGAACTAATGATATGCTGGTTGAACGAGAAAAAATTACAACCAGGTGGAAAATATCTGATCAAGCATACGGCGAAAGATGCGAAGTGTATTGTGAAAGACATTCAATACAAACTTAACATCAGCACGCTGGAAAAAATTACCGACAACAAAGAAGTAGGATTGAACGACATTGCCCGTATCACGATCAAAACTGCTAGTCCGCTGTTTTTCGATAGCTATCAAAAAAACAGATCAACCGGTTCGCTGATCATGATCGACGAATTCACCAACGAGACTGTGGGTGCCGGCATGATCATTTAATTGTATGACATCCTTATAAGTTTGCATAAACAGACAGCGTATGTAACACGCTTGTTGCGATTTCAAATATTAATGCGTATTATTATTTCATAAAGAAAAAATAATACGCATTTTTTTATGGACCCAAAAGCCGAAGGCCGCTTAAACAGAATGATCATCCGTATCTCTTCCATTGCACTGCTGCTGGTAGGAATTGGTGTATTGGTAATAGAATATGTTTTCTGGGTTGAACACTGGGTAAGCAATGCCACAGCCCTGGTGGTATTCGTAAGCTCTATTGTGATTTATTCTTTGATCACATTTATTGTATTAAAAAACAAAAAGAAGCTTTTTAACTTCGGAGAAGACGAATAGTTTTATTATGTTTCAAATTCCTGAATAAAATTTTTTATTTAAATTTTCCTTAGCTCTCTCACTATTGGCGTGGTTCTCCCTTTGTTCATTTTTTCTTTACACCACACGCATCAAGATTAACCGAATGTTTATCGTTTTGAAGTAACTACGGTGTTGAATTTACACAAATGATACAGTGGATTAATTAAGAGTTTATTCAGTAGGAGGATATTTGTAGCGATATAAAGCCATACCCTATCTAACCTTACTGAACATGAATAAGAACTTATTTTATTTTACGGTAAAAGTTTCCATGCTGGTGCTGCTCTTGATTTCCGGTATTATAAACCAATCACACAGCCAGACTGTTCTATCGCCTGGAGATATGGCGATCGTTGGAATGACAACAGACAATGATGAATCAAAAATCGTAACTCTGGTTGATCTCGATGTAGGCACGCAATTTTCAATTACTGATAATTTCTGGGATGGAACTGCGTTTTGTACCAGTGAAATGGCTCTTGAGTTTACTGTAAGCTGTAACCCGATACCAGCCGGCACAGTTATCTATATAAGCGGTGCTGTGCAAGGTTCGGTTGGTGCTACCGGTACGCTGAAAGATCCAGATGTAAGTTGCGGTGCTGTTATTTCATGGAAAGTAACTTGCAACGGTTCTGCTCACGGATTTGGGTTTGATGGTAGTGGCGATAATCTTTTTCTATTTCAGGGACCATTCAATGGAACCTCTTCGACCATTACTTTTCTTCATGCTTTATTATCTAATAATCCATCCACCACATTGACTTGCGGGAGTGACAAAGTTGATGACACAAGACTGACGAATACAGGATTAACGGTGGGGACGAATGCAATTAAGGTTAGTAATCCTAATCATACGCGAACCGTTAATTGCAGTAGTGTAAACGGGACCACTGCATCTACCATATTCACTCAAATTAATACCGTTGCCAATTGGTCAACATCAGACGGTGCATGGGACGCTAGTGCAGCTAGCTGTGCATACAACATCGGAGTTGATTGTAGTAAGATCGTGGGCTCATGTATTTCCTGTACCGCCAGTAATACTCTTACCAATGCTTCCAAGCAAGTTCCTGCCAACACTATAACCTGGACTAATGCCAGCGTACTTAACGTATTGGTAGTAGCCTGGGAAAATACAGCCGCAGTGGGGGCTCCAACAAACGGTTCTAGTTATACTGCCAGTACAACCTTTACGAGTGGTTCATTAATTGGGAGCGCAGGACATGTAGTCTACAAAGGATCTTCTACCAAGATAGGTAGTGCCATCACCGGTTTTGCTGCGGTAAGCGATCCTGTCAACTATGCCGTATTTCAGGTAGTAACAAATTGCGGTGGTGCTGCCACCTGCTATGTTCCTAGTAGTAGCAACTGCCTGTCATCACTCCCTGTAAGAATGGTATATCAATTTGCCGTAAAAGAAGAGGATAAGTATGTGGTAGAATGGTCAACGGCCAGCGAAATTAATTCAGCATACTACGAGATCGAAGCATCGCTGGATGGAATAAAATTTGTCTCCATCAAGCAATACCAGACGAAGGACAATACAAGCGCACTCTCCGTGTACCAGGCTTCATTCTATTCTTCCGAAAATTATCCTTATGTCCGCATCAAGCAAGTGGATACAGACGGAAGATATGAGTACTATGATGTGATGTTGATCCAGGAAGAGATCAGCGATTCAGACTTTGAAGTATTTCCGGTACCGGCTACAGACAATTTATTTATTCGCTCGCTCAGTTCAGCTGTAACCGAAAAAAATATGGTAGCTACGTATTCGATCAGTTCCATTGTAGGCAATGTACTGGAACAAAGCACATTCGATCTCAGCGTCGACCATGTCGTGAAACCCTTATCTGTAGAAGGATTTGATGTAGGTACCTACCTGCTTACGATCCAACTTTCAGATCGTAAAATTGTGAAGCGATTTGTAGTACAGTAAAAAGGTAAAAAATCCTAGCTGGCGCAAGTCACCAGACTTACACCAGCAAAGAATAAAGTCAAAAAAACAAAAATCAAATTCCAAACAAGAGATCATGTTTGGAATTTGATTTTGTTTTTGAATTATTATTCAATCAACACATCCTTAATATCCACGATCGTAACCGTGCCCTGATTGTCTACGCCGTCGATCACTATATTCAATGGTGCTGCGAAGGTAGGCGGTTTGCCTGAAAGAGGAATGGTAATTTTTTCCCAAACAGGAGTAGCGACAGGAGTAGCGCGCTTATAAAGTTCTACCTTTCCATATTGCTGATCACCGAAAGCGTTGAACGTAACGTTGGCAGAATAATTTATTTTTACATACAAGGTGATCTTAGTAGCCGCAGGCGTGATCTTAAATGTTCCGCCCCAGTTGTTATTGTTCAGAAAATGCGCACCCCATCCCCACATAGTGCCTTTGGTATAGCGGATCCTGAGATCTTCTCCCGGGTAAGAAGTCACTTCGCCGCAACTGTCAACCAACAGATCTGTCGATTGATCGCCGGTATCGTAAAATCCAGAAGGAATGAAAGCGGAAAGAATTCTGAAAGGTACTTTACAAATACTGTCACCACACATAGGATTGTCGGTAGAAACGGTGGTGTTGTTGGTAGTATTATTTTGTGTATTGCTAGAAGAAGAAGGCGCAGGATCATTCTTTTTTGAACAAGAAGATAAAGCGATTATGATAATACAGATTGCTGAAAGAGCAAGAGATTGACGAATGCGTTTCATAGGGCTTTTCCGTTTATAGATATGATTATTAAATGTTTTATCAATAAAAACATTCTGATGGAACGAATGGTATGGAATTGTTTTATTCCTTTAAAAAAAAAGTTCCAATAGTATATTTAAAAGGGATCATTTCCGCATAAAACACAATACATAATAAATAGACTAGTTAAAAATGAATATATAAGGATAAAAGGAGAACGTTAGATCACCTAGTAAAATTTATTAATGAAATTAATATAAATTGCTATATTCTCTGTATTTTTAATAACATAAATAAAGTAAAATCATTAATCAACTTAATCTCAATATCGATGAAAGCCATCAACCTATTATGTTTATTTATCCTATGTAATGTTTTTCTAGCAGCTTGCAAGAAAAAAGATGATCCAACAGCACAAACTCAAAAAGGTGATATCAAAGCAACCGCTAAATTCACTCCATGGACGTCAAGTTCATATGGATCTTTTTATCATTATATAGATAATAATGCTTTGACCATTACTCTTATGAATAGTAGTGGCGCAGTTATCGCTACTCAATATTCCAGTGCTGATGGTACTCCCATAGATTTAGGTGAATACGAATATGGAAATTATTCTATAAAAGTTGAAGGGCCAGAAATGTCTATGAATATGTCAACAGGAACAACTAGTGTTTATACTATTTTTTCTCAAACAAAGTCATTCTCTTTAAATAATACTACTGTGACAGAAAATTTTACTTTTTCAAATTAACTCTTCTTTTGTTCTTTTGAAAAGCAATAATGGTTCTATAATCTTTAATTAGATTATAGAACCATTTATTAAATTTACTACAACAGTATTCTAACCCCGTGTTCTGTGGCACACAGAACACTTTCAATGATAAACACAAAATGGCAATTTATTATCAAATCATTGATAAAGCAGCGCCACCGCAAATGCATTTACTCCTTCTTCCCTACCTACATAACCAAGTTTTTCGTTCGTAGTAGCTTTTAAAGAAATGTCATCCACGGGTATATTCATGGTTTCGGAAAGTGCTTGCTGCATTTTTTCGATATGAGGATTTATTTTAGGTTTTTCCAGTGCAAGAGAAGCATCAATATTGCTGATCTCCCAGCCTTTTTCACGTACCATGCGGCATACTTCTTTAAGTAGCACCTTACTATCTACTCCAGCCCAACGAGCATCGGTATTGGAGAAATGAAAACCGATATCGCGCATATTAGCCGCACCCAGGATCGCATCACAGATGGCGTGTATGAGAACATCGGCGTCAGAATGGCCAAGCGCGCCTTTCACCGCTTCCAGTTTTATTCCGCCCAGCCATAGTTCGCGGCCTTCTACCAATTGATGTACATCGTATCCGAATCCTACTTTTATTTTTTTCATATTCAATGTTAGTGGTACCACTAGAATAACTACCTCTCTGCTCTATAATACATAATCGAGCAGTTGCTTTCTATCATATATTGATTGGCGGCACGATGAATATCTGCTGAAGTGACCGCTTGTATTTTTTCAGATTCTTTGTTCACCAGTTCTGCATCGCCCAGGTTGGCTGCAAAGGCAAGCGCCATGCAGCGCTCCAGCAATTCCACTTCGCCGAATTGCAGTGTAGACTCTGCCTGGTTTTTTACTTTCGTAAGTTCATCTTCCGATACAGGTTTGTTTTTAAATTCTTCTACCATCGCCAACACTTCTTTCTCTGCTTCTTCCAGTTTTATTCCCTGGTTTAGCTTGCCTTCTATAATGATCAGCCCGGGGTCGTTGGAACCAGCAAGGTGTGCGCTAAGTGCAGTGAAGATCTTTTTCTCGTTTACTAATTGATTGTACAATCTGGAAGATTTTCCTCTTCCGAGAATATCACTCATCAGATCACAGATCACATAATCATCCGAAAGTTTGTCTGGCATATGGTATGCGATGTACAGCGCATCGAGCGGAACCTTGGCAGTTACTTCAAGGCGACGAAGTGATTTTTGTACTGGCTCTTGCACCAGATTGCGCACGTAAGGCGCGCCTGCAGGGATCGGGCCGAACCATTTTTCGGCAAGCTTGCGTACTTCTTCAGTTTCCACATTTCCGCCAATCACAAGAATCGCGTTGTTGGGAATATAATATTTATAGAAAAAAGATTTCACATCTTCCATCGTCGCATTTTCAATGTGCGAAATTTCTTTCCCGATCGTAGGCCAGCGGTATGCATGTTTTTCATACACAAGCGGACGAAGTTTGAGCCATACATCGCCATAAGGTTGATTCAGGTAGCGTTGCTTAAATTCTTCGATCACTACATTGCGCTGCACTTCCAGTACTTTCGGATCAAAAGAAAGCGAAAGCATCCTGTCGGACTCTAGCCAGAATGCAGTCTCCAAGTTTGCTGAAGGAAGCGTAATATAATAATTGGTAAGATCGGGAGAGGTGAATGCATTGTTCTCCCCTCCTACCGTTTGCAGCGGCTCATCGAAGGATGCTATATTTTTAGAGCCTCCGAACATCAGGTGTTCAAAGAGGTGTGCAAAGCCTGTCTTGTGTTCGTCTTCATCCCTGGAGCCTACGTTGTATAAGAGATTTAACACAGCGGTGGGGGTTGTTTTATCCTGGTGAACGAACACTTTTAATCCGTTGCTCAGGGTAAAAAAATCGTATTTGATCATAATTGGAATATTCCTTTAATTCCTAAAAATACTTAATTTTAATTATAATTTCAGAATTACATTTAAGAAGATGTCTGATACCGGATACCAGATGCCGGATAAAAGAATATAAAATGATCTGGTATCCAAATAAATCTTCCTTGAAAAAACTACTCCGCTATCTCAAAGAATTTGTCCACCAGGATTATACTCCGTCCGTTTATTTGTTTGTATGCTTTTTTCTGATTGCCGGTATTTCGTTTAACTATTCTTTTCAACTGGAAAATCAATGGATCCGTGGACAGGAAAATTTTACTTCTGAATTTTTCTCCTTCTTGGTTTTATATTGTCTTGCTTATTATGGTGTGCTTTTTTCTTACCTTCTTATTCAGGGGAAAAATTATTTTAAAAACCGTGCACTTCTTCTGAAATCTTTTCTGGCGCTGGTGCTGATTGCCTTTGATCGTTCTTTCGACCTGTCTTCCGGCTGGCTGCAATACGCGCTGGATACCAGCGCAGCTAATGCTTTATATCTTTCCAAGATCATTAACCTTTTCTATCCTTCCATTGTTTACCTGCTGATCATTTTTTTGATCTATAAACTTTACGACCGCGGCTCCGGCTCTGTATATGGATTTTCACTGCGCAGGTTTGATGTACGGCCTTATGGCTACATGCTATTGTGCATGATCCCTCTTTTATTCTGGGCTTCGCTGCAAC
Organism: Cytophagaceae bacterium; assembly: GCA_035535995.1. Classification (GTDB taxonomy): domain Bacteria; phylum Bacteroidota; class Bacteroidia; order Cytophagales; family Cytophagaceae; genus JANYCO01. Next base: position 66,436 of record DATLOZ010000013.1, on the reverse strand, counting down.
CCGATTTTACCAATCAATATCCTTTTTTCAAATATTGGCGCTATGAACCTGCTTTTGATTGGTCAGGCAGAAAAATGTTCTGGCTTTACGAATTCTTCTACCTCGCCAATTTTATAAATATCGAACTGGTATTCCGCGGGCTTCTTGTGATCGGCTTGGTGCGCGCGATGGGGAAAGACGCCGTTTTACCAATGGTAGTGACCTATGCTTTTTTACATTTTGGAAAACCTTGCGCTGAAACGATCAGTTCCGTTTTCGGAGGATATATTCTCGGCGTATTTGCTTACCGCACCGAAAATATAATGGGTGGAATTTTTATTCATATCGCAATCGCTTTCCTGATGGATTTGTTTGCTTTATGGCAGTTATCATAACTCTTTTTAACATCTATAAGGTTTCTAAAAACCATATAGATATAGTTAGTTGAAGTCGCGACTATTTATTTGCTCCTTTCCTCCTTTGCTCCTATCTTTAGGACTTTACTTTACAGTATGCTATTCAATCGAAAAACGTATTCCGACGAAACCCTTGTTCATCTATATAAAGAGCTTTTAAAACCAAGGCTCATCGAAGAACGCATGCTTATCCTGCTGCGCCAGGGCGGAATTTCAAAATGGTTTTCCGGCATCGGCCAGGAAGCGATTTCCGTAGGTGCAGTCTGCGCGCTGGATCGCGAAGAATATATTCTTCCGCTTCACAGAAACCTGGGCATCTTCACAGGTCGCGGTATTTCTTCGCATCGGCTCATCTGCCAGTTCCAGGGAAAACTTTCCGGCTTCACCAAAGGCCGCGATCGTTCCTTTCACTTCGGCAGCAACGAACATCATATCGTAGGCATGATCTCTCACCTTGGCCCACAATTGGCAGTAGCCAATGGCATCGCACTCGCCGATCTGCTTGAAAGAAAAGAACGCGTTACCCTGGTCTTCAGCGGCGACGGTGGTAGCAGCGAAGGCGATTTTCACGAAGCATTGAACGTAGCCTCTGTATGGAATCTTCCAGTGATCTTCGTGATCGAAAACAATGGGTATGGACTTTCTACTCCAAGCAACGAACAATTCAAAATAAAAAGCTTCACTGAAAAAGGAGCTGCATATGCCATGGATACTATCCAGATCAATGGCAACAATGTACTTGAAGTATACGATACCATCAAAACCGCCGCCGAGCGCATGCGTAAGGATCCTAAGCCTTTGCTTGTAGAAGCGATCACGTTCCGTATGCGCGGGCATGAAGAAACTTCCGGCACAAAATATATTCCGAAAGAACTTTTTGAAGAATGGGCGGAAAAAGATCCGGTAGAAAATTACGAACGCTTTCTCTTCGACGAAGGATTGCTTACGCATAAACAGATCCAGGATTTTCGCCAGGAGATCAAGGAAGAGATTGAACAAGGGCTACGTTATGCAGAGGAAGAAGCGCTGCCGGCCGCGCATACCGAGGCCGAGCTTCGGGATATGTATATGCCGTTTGTTCAAAAAATTACGAATCCTGGCACGCGCATGAAAAGCAACCGTCGATACGTAGACGCGATCTCCGATGCGCTCCGCCAAAGTATGGACCGCTACCGCGACCTGATCCTGATGGGACAAGACATTGCTGAATACGGAGGAGTTTTCAAAATCACCGAAGGCTTTGTGCAGAAATATGGAAAGGAAAGAGTACGCAACACTCCACTCTGCGAATCCGCTATTATCGGGGCCGGGCTGGGACTCTCCATCCGCGGTTTCAAGTCGGTGATCGAAATGCAGTTTGCGGATTTTGTCACTTGCGGATTCAACCAAATTGTAAACAACCTTGCCAAATCGCACTACCGCTGGGGACAAAACGCTGACGTGGTAGTACGCATGCCTACAGGCGCAGGCACAGGGGCGGGCCCATTTCACTCACAATCAACGGAAGCCTGGTTCTTCCACACACCTGGTTTGAAGATCGTATATCCTTCCAATCCATACGACGCCAAGGGCTTGCTTAATACAGCGATCGAAGATCCTAATCCCGTTTTATATTTTGAACATAAACTTCTTTACCGCTCTATCTCCGAAGAAATTCCGGACGATTATTATACTCTTCCGATCGGGAAAGCGAATCTTGTAAAAGAAGGCGATGAGCTTACCATTGTCACCTACGGCGTAGGCGTGAAATGGGCGCGCGAGCTTTGCCTGGAAATGGCAGTAGAGGCAGACATCATTGATCTTAGAACACTTTTACCTTGGGACAAAGAAGCCGTAGAAGCCTCGGTGAGAAAAACAGGAAAAGTATTGGTAGTAAACGAAGACACCATTACCGGAAGCATCAGCGCTGAAATCGCCGCATGGATCGGAGAAAATTGCTTTGCTTCTCTTGATGCACCCGTAATGCGCGAAGGCGGCCTGGATACAGCGATTCCGTTTTCCAAACACCTCGAAGAAAATTTCCTGCCGCGCGAACGTATGAAAATGAAGATTAAAACGTTGATAGAGTATTAGATTGAAATAGGATGCTGGATACCGGATGCAAGATGCCTGATAATATTTCTAATAAATACTGATATAATGAACCTCATAATTATATAAAAATACTCGGAATCCGGTATCTGGCATCCGGCATCCATTTGAGATAGCGATGTCATTTTCTTGATTTTAAATAGGAAATTTAGTAGATTTGTTAAAGAACAGGTTATGAACTCTATGAAAAAAATAATGTCACTGGGAATTGTGTGTGCTCTTTTGCTATTAGCCCTTCCTGCCTGTAAGAAAAAATCATATCCTTGTCCTGGTCTAGGCCAGGTAAGCGAGGCCGATCTAAGTCAGTTCGACGAAAATGGTCAGCTTAAAAATTCTAAAGGAAAAAAGAAAAAAACTCCTACCAAACGCGTTGACCACGATTCCGGCCTTGTGAACAAGAAAAGTCCAAAGCAGATCAGGTCTCCAAGAAAAACGCATTTATAAGTTTTATACATTACTACTGAACAAACCTTGCAAGTGAAGGGAAAAGATAAAAAATCTATAGGGCCGGGAAATTTTATTGTCCTGTCCGTATTTTTATTTCTGATGTGTCTGTTCGCACAGACCGCCCATTCACAAATACGTCCCGACGGTACTACCGAAAAGCAGCCGGAAAATAAAACGAAGTCTACTTCCAAGAAAATTTCGAACAAACAAAAAGGCTCCAATAAAGTTTCTTCTTCGGGCTCTAAATCCAAATCTCCGAAAAACGAAGGAGCGACTCAGAAATCTTCCACTCCAAAATCGCAGGGGCCAAAGAATGAGGGAGCAAATAATCAGCGCGTACCTTCTCCACGTTCTCAAGGCCCGAAAAACGAAGGAACCAGTAACCAGCGCGTACCTTCTTCACGCTCTCAGGGACCAAGAAACGATGCCAACAACCAGCGCGTTCCCACTCCACGCTCTCAGGGGCCACGGAATGATGGAACTACGCAAAAGATCAACCGCAACATTGAAAGAAACCAGTCGAAACAACTGACTAAGCATGCCTCTGGAGACCAGATCCAGAAACAGCCGCAACGTGCCGATGTAGGAAATTACCAAGGTAATAGCCGCCCGCGTACACCAAACCAGGCAAACGTCAACTACGATGGAGGTCAGAAAGTAAAAGGCAACCGCTCCGAACGCCAATCCAAAAGCATGGCGAAAAGTGAATCCGGAGATCAGAAAATACCTCAGTCAAGACAGCAAGGACCAAAGAACGATAATTCCGTTTCTGCAAACCGCAATAAATCTAAAAACAAATCACAGGAAATTGCCGGCAGAGAATCAGGCAATCAAAGAATCCCGCAGTCAAGACAACAAGGTGCAAAAAACGACAACTCTGTGAAAGTTGATCGAAACAAAACCAAGCGCAAATCACAGGACCTTGCCAGCAATGAGTCCGGCGACCAACGAATTCCGCAATCAAGACAACAAGCACCTAAAAACGACAATTCTGTAAGAGTAGATCGCAACAAAACCAAGCGCAAGTCGCAGGAGCTGGCCACTAACGAATCCGGAGATCAGAAGATCCCTCAATCCAGAATGCAGGCGCCTAAAAATGATAACTACTCAGTAGTAGATCGCAACAAATCAAAGCGCAAATCACAGGAAATTGCCAGCAGAGAATCCGGAGACCAGAAGATCCCTCAATCCAGAATGCAGGCACCTAAAAACGACAACTACGTAGTAGTAGACCGTAATAAGGAAAAGAAAAAATCGCAAGAGCTTGCCAGCAATGCTTCCGGAGACCAGAAGATCCCTCAATCCAGAATGCAGGCGCCTAAGCACGACAACTATGTAGTGGTAGACCGCAACAAGGAAAAAAGAAAGTCACAGGAAATGGACAAATACTCTACAGGAGATATGCCTATTTTCCAATCTAAAATGCAGCCACCTAAAAACCCTCAGGTATACGTGGCCGACAAAGGAGACAAACGTCGCGCGCTTTCCAAGCAAATGGCCAACTACCAGGGCGATATGAAACCATTCGAATCAAGAATGCAAGGACCGAAGAACTCTGGCTCTGATGTGTTGGTAAGAGAAATTGACCGGAAGAAGCAAAAGCAGATGGGCAATTACTCCGGTGATATCCCTGTAAACTTCCTGGCGAAAAGAGAAAAAATGCGCCGACAAAAAGAGCGTGAGATTGCAAACAACAGAGGAGATATTCTTGTCAGAACAATTCGTAAGAAAGAAAGATCACTGCGTAAGAAAGGCAAGAAGATGGCCAACTACGAGGGAGATATTATTATCCGCAGAAAGAAACAAGGAATGCATCCAAGCTCTGTATGGAAAGGCGGAAAAATGAAAAACTCTTACAAAGCGAAAGAAAAATACAGAAAACGAATGCTCAAGAAATACGGCCGCAACGAAGGCATCGAAGTTCCAAACTACCAGAAACAAAAGGTGAAGAAACCGAAGGTAGATAAGAAGGAAAGCGAGATCTGGTATTAATCTAAAACAAAAAGGCTCTGAGAAATTCAGAGCCTTTTTGTTTTGTTATTGTTATTTTCTATTGTGGAATAACAACAGAAGGAATACTCAATATCGCAGCCGTCATTGCGAGGAAATGTTACGAAGTAACGTTAACGAAGCAATCCGTTAGCTGCGGAGCCTGAGCCCGTTGATTTTTACAAATGGTTTCAAAATTGACAAGTGCTGCATAGCTAACAGATTGCTTCGTCATTTCGCCTACGGCTACATTCCTCGCAATGACGATTTGAAACTTTTTCTCCTACATTTTCTGTTTACACATTATATTTATCATAAATAATTTAAAACCTCTACAATAATGAATTGGCAGGAATTGAAAACGGAAACAGAGCTCGAAGACATTAAAACTCTTTCGAAAACGCATCCTGTAATGATCTTCAAACACAGTACACGCTGCTCCATCAGCGCAGCAGCGTTAGATCGGTTGGAAAGAAATTGGAAAGAGGCAGAAATGAAAAATGTACAGCCTTATTACCTTGACCTGATCAGTCACCGCCCGATATCGAATAAAATTCAAAACGATTTCCACGTACAACACGAATCCCCGCAAGTGTTGATCATCCGAGACGGAAAATGCATTTACAGCGCCTCGCATATTGATATTAATTACAAGGAAATTAAAGAATGGGTTTAACCAAATAAAAAGAAAAAAGAAAGCGTCCCGATCATGATCAGGACGCTTTCTTTTTTTATGCTCTTTGCGTTCTATCTTTGCGAACCTCGCGTTGAATAAACCCGCTGAAAATTATTCCGAGTACAACGTTTGAAGCAAGGTTTGTCCTACAGCTTTCAACGTGTTTTTATCAATCACGCTCATATTATCTTGCTGCGTATGCCAGTAATCGCCAAAGCCGGCGCCTGGATCGTAATCGATAATATCGATCATTGGGATCTTCGCATATTTATTTACATAATAATGATCGTCGGTAATATTTCCGGCTACCTGGTGAATGAAATATTGATTATACCCAAGCACTGAAGCCTGATCCCAAACTTTATTCACGATGCTCGGCGCATATTCCATCGAAACTCCTTCTTTATTAAAACGTGCTCCTTTGCCTCCCGCCATATCCAGCAAGATTCCATAGTAGGCAGAATAATTGGCTACGTGTTTATTCTTTGCCCAATATTGCGAACCAAGGCAGTAAGAATCATCGTACCCACTTTTTCCATAATCTTCGGCGTCAAACAAAATAATGTCTATTCCTACGGAAGGCTTTTTTTCTGTTTGCTGAATTGTTCTTGCAAGTTCCATCAGAATTCCCGCGCCACTTGCGCCGTCGTTGGCTCCGTCAAAAGTTTTGTTCGGCTCTTTGCTATCTTCGTCCGACCATGGCCGTGTATCCCAGTGCGCAGCCAATAAAATTCTCTTCGTAGCCGATGGATTAATAGAAGCAATAATATTTTTAGAGCGGAGCATTTTCCCATCAAAGGTCTTCGCCTGGAAATCCTGCTCGATTACAGTAGCACCAAATTTGCGAAAGCTCTGCGCAAGGTAATCCGCACAACGCATATGTGCCGAAGTGTTTGGAATACGTGGCCCAAATGAAACTTGTTTTTCAGTATAAAAATACGCGCTATCCGCATTGAAAGCCGGCGCCTGCACTACAGGCATGGCAACAGGTTTTTCAGTAATAATATCATTCGGTTTATTCTCTTCTCCACAAGAAGAAAAAAAGATAACCACTGCAGCAACCAGAACAGTGCTACGAATGGATCTTACCTTTTTATAAAACTCAACATTCATAATTTAAAATTCAAAATTCAAAATTACTCCTCATACGCCCAGTCCACGCCCTGCTTCATATCTTTCAGCACAATACCCTGGGTTTTAAATTGCGCACGGATCATATCTACCTTGTCGTATTGCTTGTTCAGCTTTGCATCTTTGTATAGCTCGATCAGCGCAATGATAAAGCCTTCCATGTCGGAAGATTTTTCTTCGATCAATCCCAAAATATCTTCTACTACTGTCACGAAGGTGCGAATCATTTTATTGAACACTTCTTCATCCATCGCTCCCACCTGAATAGTATTGGTATAGACAGAATTTATTTTTTTCAAAAGATTGAATAAATGTCCGATCGTCACCGCAGTATTGAAGTCATCATTCATTCCTTCAAAACAGAGATCGGCAAGCTTTGTGATTTCTTCGTTCAGCTTCGCATCTACTACAGTTTCGCTTTTTGTGTAAACTAATTTTTTAGCGATGCGTAAGCCGTTGATCATTTTCTTATACCCCTTATGTGCCGCTACCAGCGAGTCGTTGGAGAAATCGAGTGTGCTTCTGTATTGCGCCTGCAAGATGAAAAATCGCACCGTCATTGGGCTGTAGGCTCTTTCCAGCAAAGAACTGGAACCGGTGAACAGTTGATTCATCGTCACAAAATTACCAAGCGACTTAGCCATCTTTTGTCCGTTGATGGTGATCATATTATTGTGCAGCCAGTATTTCGCCGGACTACACCCATTGCAGGCTTTCGACTGCGCGATCTCGCTTTCGTGATGCGGGAACATCAGGTCCATTCCTCCGCCGTGAATATCAAATTGTTTTCCAAGATATTTCGTACTCATCGCCGAGCACTCCAGGTGCCAACCCGGGAAGCCATCGCTCCAGGGCGAGTTCCAGCGCATGATGTGTTCAGGAGCAGCTTTTTTCCATAAAGCAAAATCGGCAGATTTTCTTTTCTCCTGTTGCCCGTCCAGGTCGCGTGTGCCTGATAAAAGATCTTCTACAATGCGGCCTGAGAGTTTTCCGTAATCGCCACCTTTTGCATATTTTTCTACATCAAAATAAACAGAGCCATTGCTTTCGTAAGCGAATCCGTTTTTAATAATTCCTTCCACCATCTCGATCTGCTCGGTAATATGGCCGGAAGCATGCGGTTCGATGCTAGGAGATTTTACGTTCAGTTTTTTCATTACATCGTGATAAGCTTCTGTGTAAAGCTGCACGATCTCCATGGGTTCTAATTTTTCGAGGCGGGCTTTTTTAGCAATTTTATCTTCTCCATCATCGGAGTCTTGCTCGAGGTGTCCTACATCGGTGATGTTGCGCACGTAGCGTACTTTATAGCCAAGAAATTCAAGATAACGAAACACCACATCAAAGGTCACCGCTGGGCGGGCATTACCCAGGTGCGCTTCTCCGTATACGGTAGGACCGCATACATACATACCTACATGCGGAGCGCTGATGGGTTCAAATTCTTCTTTTGTTCTGGTAAGCGTATTGTATACTTTTAATTTTTCTTTCATTGCTGAATTTATAGTTTCCACTTCAAATCAATCTGAGGACCGAATATAAGAAAAGTACCTGATAAACGATGCCAGATACCGGATGCCAGATACCGGATTATATTTTTCAAATCTGTGTATAGCTTTGATTTTTTTAAATTATGTTTTCCATTTTTATCCGGCATCTGGCATCCGGTATCTGATCTAGCATTCAATATCACTCAAACACATAGTCGGCCGATATCGGATAATGGTCTGAGTACGTCATTTCTTTGTGTACGTTGAACCTCGTTGTCTTAAGTCCTTTGCCGAAAAACTGGTTGTCAATTCTCAGTAGCGGCAGTTTGCCATTGTAGGTAACGCCAAAACCATTTCCTGCTTTTTGAAAAGCATTGTCGAGCAGATCGCTGAGCTCTTCGTAGGCATAGCCGTAAGGAGGTTCATTGAGATCACCGCAGACCATTACTTTGTAAGGGCACGCTTCTATATGTTTTACCAACTCATCTACCTGGCGGCCGCGCTGGATGCTGCCATTCTTATAGCGCAGCAAAATATTCACCCATTTATTTCTCGATGCATTATCAAATTTAGAATTCACAATATCATTCTCATCAATCGACATGGATTGCAAATGGATGTTATATACCCGTACAATTTGCTTTTTGATTCTGATATCCGCATATACAATCTGGTTGTTGGATTTGTTCCTGAACTTGATCTCTCCCCTGCTCACAATAGGATATTTACTGAAGATCGCCATCCCAAATTTTTGTTTTTTGTATTCCAGAAAAGGATTGAAGTATGAATAAGGAAATTTTTTATTGATCTCTTTTTCAGTAAAAAAAACAGGGTCTGTTTCACTGAGAAAAAATTCCTGCAGGCAAATGATATCCGCGTCGAAATTTTTTACCCATTGGAGCATTTCCTTAGAAGAGCGGCTGTTCTTATCCCGCAGATGGTCGTATACATTGAAGATCCTCACGTTGCAGTTGAGTACTGTAAAATCCTTTTTATCGCTGCGGGGCTTGCCGATGGCCAGGGAACGGTCTAGAAATTTATACCCTGTCAAGACTACCAACAGAGACAACAAAGCCCAGTAACGCGGTTTTTTAAAAAGCCAGATGACTACAAAGATTAGGTTAAATACAATGAAAAAAGGAACCAGGAAGATCAGGAACACACCGATGGGAAAATCTTCGGGTTTTATATCCGGAACGTAGTAAAGCAGCAGGGTCAAAACCACTGTTACTAGATTAGAAATCAACGTAAACCCTATTTTCACTGGTAAAAGCCCCTGTTTATTATAGAAACCGCAATTTCATTAATTTTGGATTAAGAACAGATATATCATACCAATATTTTGTTTATAATCTGATTTTAATTAAATTTGCACCGAATTTAAGGTAGTTTAAAGAGGGGACTGAGTCCCCTCTTTTATTTGAAAAATTGGCAAAAAATGGAATTAAAGGACACTATTAGAGAGTTGGCCGAGCAGAGCCTTCCCGGAAATGAGTTCTTTATTGTGGAGGTCAAGGTCACAGGCAAAACCAATCAGCAAAAAGTGCTGGTGATTGCCGACGGAGACAAAGGAATCAGCATCGACGATTGTGCTGAGCTGAGCAGAAAGCTTGGAGATGCTCTGGATACCAGTAATCTGCTGGAAGGAGCTTTCAACCTGGAGGTATCTTCTCCTGGTGCTGACGATGTGATCCGAAATCCAAGACAATACCGCAAAAACACCGGCCGCCGACTTGAGATCCTCAACGAGGACGATGAGCTGATCATCGGAAAGCTGGAGGAAATCAAAGAAAACAGTATCGTGATCTCTCCGGAAGTGCAAAAGAAAAAGAAATCTTCCGGTAAAGACAAAAAAGAAGAACCTGTAATGTTGGAAATACCTTACAGTCAAATAAAGAAATCAAATGTTATAATTTCATTTAAATAACAAAATGGAAACCACTGCTTCGTTAATTGAATCGTTTGCTGAATTTGCAAAGTCTAAAAACATCGATCGCCCCACTATGATCAGGATCCTGGATGACGTATTCAGAACCATGATCAGAAAGAAATTTATGACCGATGAAAACTTCGACGTGATCATCAACGCCGACAAAGGCGACTTGGAGATCTGGTGGATGCGTGAGATTGTATCAGACGATTTTGCGGAAGACAGCTTTGATTATGATGAGAACAAACACATCTCCCTTACGGAAGCCCGCAAGATCGAGGAAGACTTTGAAGAAGGCGAAGAAGTAGCAAAAGAAGTGAAGCTGGAAGACTTCGGCCGCCGCATGGTACAGACCGCGCGTCAGACGTTGATCCAAAAAGTAAAAGACCTTGAAAAAGATATTCTTTTTCAGAAATATAAGGAACTCGTTGGAGAAATAATTGTTGGAGAAGTATACCAGATACTTGGTAAAGAAGTGTTGCTTGTAGACGCCGACAACAACGAACTTGTTCTTCCAAAGAACGAGCAGATCCACAAAGACCGCTACAAGAAAGGCACAAACGTGAAAGCGGTTGTGCAACGTGTAGAAATGACTAACGGTAATCCAAGAATTGTGCTTTCCAGAACCTCTCCTACTTTTCTGGAAAGATTGTTCGAACAAGAAGTTCCGGAAGTATACGACGGTCTGATCTCCATCAAAAAAATAGTAAGAGAGCCAGGCGAAAGAGCCAAAGTAGCCGTAGAATCTTACGATGACCGCGTAGACCCGGTAGGAGCTTGCGTGGGTATGAAAGGTTCCAGAATTCACAGCATTGTACGTGAGCTGGAAAATGAAAACATCGACGTGATCAATTTCACCGACAACCAGGAACTGTATATCGCCAGAGCCCTGAGCCCTGCGAAGATCGCCAGCCTGAAAATAGACCACGAACACAACAAGGTAGCTGTGTTCTTGAAACCAGATCAAGTATCTCTTGCAATCGGTAAAGGTGGTCAGAACATCAAACTGGCTAGCAAGCTGGTAGGAATGGAAATTGACGTATTCCGCGAAAGCACTGAGATCGAAGACGAAGATGTGGCACTGACCGAATTCTCCGACGAGATCGACGGATGGGTACTTGATGAACTAAAACGAGTTGGCCTTGATACTGCGAAGAGTGTACTCGCACTTACTAAAGAGGATTTGCTGAGACGTACAGAACTGGAAGAAGAAACAATTGAAGATATTGTTAATATTCTAAAACAAGAATTTGAATAAAATGCGGACGAAGTTCCGTGCTTTACCTTTAAAAACCAATAAAAAGAAAGAATGTCAGAAGATAAAATGAAACGACTCAGCCAGGCGGCTAAAACCCTAGGTATAAGTGTTGCCCGTGCAGCAGAATACCTGGTAGCCAAAGGGCATGAGGTGGAAAGTAATCCCAATTCTAAAATTACTTCAGAGCAGTATGAAATGCTCATGAAGGAATTTGAGTCTTCGGCTTTAGACAAAAAAGAAGCTTCAGAAAAAGTTATTGGGAAGAAACCTGAAAACGTTGTCATTAATGCTGTCAATTCTAAAAAGAAAAGCGAAGATGAGGACGAGGAAATTCTTATCAAGAATTTGATCTCTGAGAAAAAAGAAAGAGAAAAAATTACTACTCCCGAAGAGACTTCTATTCCATCGGTACAAGAAACTATCCCAGAGGTAAAAGAAGATACTAATCCAAGCGTAAAACTTCAAGGTATAAAAGTAGTAGGCAAAATAGATCTTGAAGACAAAAAATCTAAAAAAGGTCCTGCCGCAAAACCTGTTAAAGAAACTACACCGAAAGAAACGGTAAAGCCGGAAGAAACAGAACCGGTAATTTCTAACGAGAAAAAAGAAATTGTACAGGAGCCGAAGAAAGAAATTATTCCTCAGGAAGTAGTTCCTGAAACCGTTGTCAAAACACCTGAAGTAGTAATTCCTACCGAGCTGATCGAAGCCAAAGCAGAAACACTGAAAGGCCTTACAGTACTAGGAAAGATCGATCTTCCAACTCCGGTAGACCGGAAGAAAAAAGTGGAAGACGACAAGAAGGACAAGAAGAAAAGAAAACGTGTCCGCATCACTTCCAGCCCGGTTAAAAATTTCACCGAATTCAATAAGGACGGAAATAAGAACAAGCCTTTCGACAAATCGAAATCCACTGAGAAACCAGCGGCTTCCGATAAAGAAATTCAGGATAAGATCAAATCTACGCTTGCTAAACTTAGCGGCAATAATTCTTCTAACAACAATCGCGCGAAGTACAGAAAAGACAAACGAAACGCACAAGCGGAAGCCAACGAAGAAAGATTACTCCAGGAAAAAGAGGATGCAAAAACACTCCGCGTAACGGAATTTATCTCCGCCAACGACCTGGCATCGATGATGGAAGTTTCCGTCACACAAGTCATCTCGGCTTGTATGGGTCTGGGAATGTTCGTTTCGATCAATCAACGTTTGGATGCAGAAGCCATTACGGTGATCGCTGATGAGTTTGGTTACAACGTTCAATTTACTTCCGCAGAAGAAGAAGTGGATGCAGAAGAGGAAGAAGAAGATCTACCAGAAGACTTGTCTACACGTGCTCCGATCGTGACCATCATGGGACACGTAGACCACGGTAAGACATCCTTACTCGATTATATCAGAAAATCAAAAGTAGCTTCCGGGGAAGCGGGTGGTATCACTCAGCACATCGGAGCATACAATGTGGTAACCGATTCCGGTAAACCAATTACCTTCCTCGATACTCCAGGTCACGAAGCGTTTACCGCGATGCGTGCAAGGGGTGCAAAGATCACCGACATCGTAATCATCGTAGTAGCTGCCGATGACAATGTGATGCCTCAAACCAAAGAGGCCATCAACCACGCGATGGTAGCAGGCGTACCGATCGTGATCGCCATCAACAAAATAGATAAACCAGCTGCAAACCCCGACAAGATCAAGGAAGAGCTTGCCAAAGAAAATATTCTTGTAGAAGACTGGGGTGGAAAATATCAATGCGAATTGATCTCTGCCAAGTCTGGAAAAGGAATTCCTGAACTACTTGAAAAAGTATTGCTGGAAGCAGAACTATTAGACCTGAAAGCAAATGCAGACAAGAATGCTGTAGGAGCGATCATCGAAGCCTCGCTCGACAAAGGCCGCGGATACCTTGCTACCGTAATGGTACAGGCAGGTACGCTAAGAATAGGCGATGTCATTCTTGCAGGAGCACACTTCGGTCGTGTAAAAGCAATGTTCGATCACAGAGGACAAAAAGTAAACGAGGCTGGTCCTTCCACTCCTGTTCAGATCCTCGGTCTGAACGGCGCACCACAAGCGGGCGATAGACTGCAAGTAATGGAAGAAGAACGCGAAGCAAGAGAGATTGCTACCAAACGTGAGCAATTGATCCGCGAGCAATCGATCCGTACGAAAAAACATATTACACTCGACGAGATTGGAAGACGTCTGGCAATTGGAAACTTCAAGGAACTGAACATCATTGTAAAAGGAGATGTGGACGGTTCGGTAGAAGCGCTTTCCGATTCCTTGCTAAAACTTTCTACCGAAGAGATCCAGGTACGTATCATCCACAAAGGCGTGGGTGCGATCTCCGAATCAGACGTACACCTGGCTTCTACTTCCGATGCGATCATCGTGGCATTCCAGGTAAGACCTTCTTCTTCTGTGAGAAAAATAGCCGAAGAGGAAGAAATCGAGATCCGTATCTACTCCATCATTTACGACGCGATCAACGATGTGAAAGCAGCGATGGAAGGTATGTTGGAGCCAAAGCTGGAAGAAGTGATCGTAGGTACTGCCGAAGTAAGACAAGTATTCAAGATCTCCAGACTTGGTACGATCGCCGGTTCGTATGTGACCGAAGGAAATATCAAACGAAACAACCAGATCCGTGTGATCCGCGACGGTATTGTGATGCACACCGGCCGTATCGATGCACTGAAACATTTGAAAGAAGACCGGGGCGAGATCAAATCCGGTTTCGAATGCGGTATCAGCATTGTAGGATTCAACGATATCCAGGAAGGCGATATCATCGAATCGTTTGAAGAGAAAGAAGTAAAAAGAAAACTATAATCAACACCAATCTAAAGCCCTGCTTACAAGTGGGGCTTTTTTATAACTTGATTTTTATGAAGATTAAAAGCAGAGTATCCTTTCTATTTCTCTTATTGATCTTTTTATCTCTACATAGCCAGGCACAAGGCGTATCGGAGAAAAAACCTTTTGAAGGCCCCAGATGGCGCGTCGGACTGAATCTTCAGTATGCAAGCAATTTCAAAAATATCCAAATCGCTTATTCATCGCTGGGTTATACAGGTCTTCTCGGAGGCTTCTCCGGCAGAGGATTAGAGATCTTCGGAGGATACATGCTTCACCGCTATATCGCAATCGACGTGGCAGCGGGAGCTCTCCTCAATAGCTATACGCAAAACTTTTCCGGAGGAGCTTATTTATTAGGTCGTTTCAACAAGATCTATATCCATCCTAGTATAAAATTTGTTTATCCTGTAATTGAGGGAGGATTCGGTACGATCAACGGCTTCATCGGCGGTGGCCTGGGATTAAATGGTTCCGGAAAATTATACCTGGAAGAAAATGATACTTACACCCGATATATCACCTATGCCCGCTACGATCCAATGGTGGCGCCATTTGCAACGTTAGGCGCCGAATTGCTTTTCAGTTCGCGAAGCAATATTGTGATCGGATTTAAATATCAGAACGGAACTTTTACAGCAAAAGATTATTACGAATCTTATTCTAATGCTACTTTAAAAACTGCTCCCGCAGAATTCAAACAAGTAAGCGCACAAGGACTGGCGGTGATGATTGGGTTTATCCAGGAGTTTTAACTATTCTCATTACTATTGCTGTTGCTCTTGCTGTCAGAATGCAGGACAGCAAGAGCAACAGCAACAGTACACAGTATTAGTGCAGCAAAGCCTGCTTCACATCCATCCTGCAATCATTAAATACATATTGCAGATAACTATCAGCATCCGTTCCATAATTGACTAGCAGGATCATTGTCTTATCCTGGTTAGGAAAATAAAACATATCAGCAGAATAAGCCAGGTCGCGCCCTCTGTGGCCTATGCCGTATTCCCCATCCGCTCCTCCGAAAAGATCTTTCTGCACACCGTATCCAAGCTGACGATCATATTCCACATAAGGATCAAACGTGAGCATTTGAGTTAAGGAGGAAGGCGCAACAAGCGTTTGCTGTACAAACAAAGCATTCGAGAAAGTCAACAGATCGTGCACATCCGAATATAATCCGGTGTATCCGTTTCCACTGCCTGTATTGTATTCCGAAAGATTAGCGATCTTATGATTGTTATACAGATCAAAATATCCTTGCGCTACTCCATGTGCAGGGAGTGCTTCCGCGTAATAATAGTAGGAATGCGTCAACCCCAAAGGCGCTAGCACTTGCTCTCTTAGCAGCTCTGCATGTGGCCTGCCGGTGGCATTGTCAATGACTAAACTCAATAAACAAAAATTGGTATTCGAATATCCTGTTTTAGTTCCATATGCAAACATTGGATCTTTATTGTATACATAATGTAGAAGTTCCTCTTGTTTCCATTTCTTTGGAGGATTGTTCAACACTGCCAGATAAAATCCATTGTCGGTGATCAGGTCGTACACACCAGTTCTATGTTGCAAAAGATCGCCGATGGTAAACTTATCTGCATCCTCAATTTTATCAAGAATAGAAGATGGGATCCATTTGCTGATCTTATCATCGAGCGTGAATACTCCTTGTTCTACCAACTTCATCGTAAGCACAGCCATGTAGATCTTATTGATGCTGGCTACTTTCCCCACGTGGCATTTCTGCATCGCAATATGTTTATCAATGTCTGCCACACCAGAAGAACCAATCCAAACGCCGTTTTCATCTTTCGCTAACAACACAATTCCCGGTAAGCCTTTAGAGGTATATTTATCTAACAATCCCTGAAACTGCGCTGCCTTTGGATGAGCCGCGCTACTGTCTACATAATTGATCGAACAATCTTCGGTGGGTTTTATAGTTTTATCTTTACAGGAAGAAACTAACAGTAAAAATCCCAGTAAATAATATAATGTCTGTTTCATTTTTCCTCCTTTTATTTTTTTCTTTTTAAACTAAGAATAGCGCCCAACTGCAGAGCAGTATTGGGAAACACGGTTACATACTTTTTCACATAAGGCAATTGCAGCCATGCCTGGTAAGCAAAAAATACCGTCACAGGCCAGTGGCATTTTTTATTGAAATCATAATAAATACCTGGCGTCAAGCTGATCATCAGTTGCGGACGGCTTGGTAATTTTTTTTCATGGTACGAACCGTTCTCAAACACAAATACCTGCTGATCGATAAAAGAATGCAAATACCCTGCTCCTAACTGCCCGTACACCCCAAGTCCAGAGCGGTGTGTATAGCGATAGCCTGTTTCCGAATAAAGCTGTATGGCATGTTGCACAAAACGATGATAAAAATAACCAAGTTTGACTGTTTGATATAGTTCAGTTCTTTTCCATTTCTTCAAACTGAATTCTGTACCCACTGCTAACCCCGGATGGATCGGACTTTTAAACGCTGTTCCGAAACCTTGTTGGGGCAACGAAGCAGCATTGTCGAACAAAGTGAATGACAAACGTATATATTTCGTACTGTCTTGGGCTTGCAGATAAGAAAACAGGAAAATAAAAATCCCTGTACAGAAAAGTTTTTTTAGCATATGTATAAGTTCGAATAAAAATAAATAAAAGCAAAATTTTATGTCGTCATTGCGAGGAAATATTGCGAAGCAACGTTGACGAAGCAATCTGTTAGCTACGTCATCCCTCTCAATGACGGTTTATTATCAATGCACTTCCGTCGTCACCGACAATTCCTTTTCAATCGGAATTCCATTGGTATAAATAGAAACCGAATGAAATTCTTTTCCTTTCAATTCTTTCGTATCCAGGGTTACTTCTATATCTCCGCGCTCTCCCGGTGCTACGGCTTCTGTAGGGCCTTTTACAGTGATGCATGTACAGGAAGTTTGAATACTTGAAATTATAAGGGGTGCCTTTCCGGTATTTTTAAATTTGAAAATATGTTTTAATACTTGTCCTTGTATAGAACTCCCAAAATCAAAAACTTCTTTTTTCAAAAAACGCATTTCTGCTGCCATACTATCTTTATGCGAAAGCGTGACCGAAACAATTTCAATATTCCTGCTCTCAGCCGCCGACACAGAATAGACAGAGTTTTTCTGATCATATAAATTATCGCTCATGTTTTTCTGCGCTTTATATTCTCCGAAAGGAAGTCGGATAATTTTTAAACTACCTCCATTGCCTGCGCTGTCTTCGAGATAAGGAAGCATCACTCCGTCTTTATAACTTCTGAGAAATAATTCCAAACTGGAAATCCTGCGTAAAGTAAGCGGCACGTTATAGTCTGTCTTGGCAAGCGAGCTGGCATGTCCTTTTACTAAAACATCCAGTTTATATCCTTTCAGTAATTCTGCATACAAAAGGTCTGTAAATTGCTCCAGATCTTGAACACCTTTATCCACGTGGTTTGTAAAGAAAGCATTAATCGTATCGATCGCAGCTTGCTGGGCTTCTCCCTTTAAACCTTGCGAATAATTTTTCTGGTAATCTTCCTGAAGACTCTTGTACTCCTGGTAACTTTCAAGGTATGTTTTGGAAGATACAGTATCTCTTGTTTTTGGATTTGGCTCATCGTTATGAAAATATAATTTCACAGGCAGGTACGACATCAATTTTTCCAGGTCAGATATTTTCTTTACGGTATCCTTTACCACAGGTGGCGGCGGCGGCGGCACAATACGCTTGAACGACCAGATGTCGTTGCAACAAGTTTCCGATTCGCGATACATCGATCCTTTTCTATTCGAAGTAAGAAATCCTACATTGGTCTCCGGGTTGATGGTATAATAAAGATCGTTCACACTCGAATTATACGGATAGCCCATATTAACTGGAGTTTTGAAGCCTTTACCTTCTTTTTTAGAACTAAAAATATCAAATCCACCTAATCCATAATGCCAGGCGGAACTGAAGTAGAGCGTGTTAGTTTTATTTTCATATACTGGCGTGATCTCATCGTCAATCGAATTGACGGTGGTTCCAAGATTTTTTGCCTGCATAAAAACCCCGTCGTGGATTTCTGATTTCCATATATCCATCCGCCCTTTTCCTCCGGGGCGATCGGAAACGAAGAACAATACTTCTACGCTGTCGATCACAGTAATAAAGGGCTGCGTGGTAATCGCTCCAGGATAATTAATACTATCAGGGAGTTTAATAGCCGACTGCCATTCGCCATTGATGTTCTTGCTTATATAGATCTGGCAATTTCGTTGTGCGTCGCAGCGACTCAGGTATATTGTCTTCTGATCGGCGCTCAGGCTGGTGTTGGCAGTATTCATCGCTTCTTTATTGATCGTGGTATCGAGCTCGGAGGTGAGAAACCAAGCGGTATCTGTTTTTTCTGCTTCGTATACTTTGATCCAATAAGTTTTGTCTTTCTCATCGCTGAGCTCGCGCATTTTTTCCGAACGAAGGGAAGAGAAATAAATGACAGAGTCGTTGAGAGGCGTAGCGTTGAATTCAGAGTTGATCGTATTCACCGAAGTCTCGGGACGAGTGGTATCGCCAATATTTTTTATTTCTACTTTTACAGAATCATGTTTCACGGTCAGCACGTATTCGCAGGCGCCCATTTCCTGTGTGGCTTTTTTAAAAAAGAAAGATTTTTTATTGGTATTGATCTTTGTATAACGACTGAAATTTTTTCTCGCCTGAATATACTTAGCATTGTACTTCTGCATGGTAGCAAGCCAGAACATACATTCCTTGTAATCCTTTCCCTTGTCTTTGTTCCACACATATTCATAATAATATTCGGCCTTTTCGTACTCATTATACTGACGCAACGATTCCGCGTACTGGTAAACGATATAGAGATCCGAAGAATCAAGCAGCATGGCATTGCGATAATAAAGCGATGCTCCGTAATAGTCACCGTCCTTGTACGACTCGTCTGCATAGCGCAGCCACTGCTTTTGCGATTGTGCTTGCGCTACAACAGCTGAGCAGAGAATACAAAACAGGACTATTATTCTTTTCATGTTTAAAAATAAAACATCATAAATAAGCCGGACACACTCTATATTTCTTTTTCTTAGGCAAACGATCTACTATGTAAATTACTGCGAATTCCATTCCTCCTCTATAATTAGTGGCAGGCTTGAATCCGCTGTAGTTAAGATCGTAGCTGAGTCCTACATACCATTTCTGGTAATCCATTCCCAATAATCCAAACAGCGCGTCGCCGGCGCGCAGCGAGGCGCCTACATAGAGCGCGCGGTAGTGGTTAGGATTTTTATTAAGAATATATTTGAACGAACCTCCTCCGTTTATTTCCCGGAAAGTACCTTGTGTCATAAATAAAAATGTAGGCAACACATCTACCCGGTCGGAAAGCATGAACTGGCCGGAGGCATGAATGTTGAAACGTTGATCCAGTAAAATAAAATTATTGCCGAAGAACGATTGTTTGGGTGTAGAAATATTATACACTGAAAATCCTCCTTCTACTTTATTTCGTTTCTTTGGTTTATAACTCCAGTTGATCCCGGCATTCAGGTTGGCATAGATCCTTCCTGCATTTTGAAAATTTTCAACGGAGGGAATGGAAGCGTCGTACGTGTAGCCGTTGAACTGATTGTCGTAATACAAATTACTGTAATCAATTCTTCTTGAAGTAAAACCGGATTGTAAACCCAAAGAGACGGAATGTTTTCTGGTAAAATTAATTCTATACGAAGCGGCGATATTGAGAAGAAAAGTACTGAAGTGCGAATCACCGGTGCGGTCTTGCGCGAGAGAAAGTCCTGCGCCTACATTTTTCATACGCAAAAAATTATTGGCATCGGCAGAAAGCCCGAGCGTCTGATATGGAACCGTTGCCGAGCTCCACTGACTGCGACCGTTCCCGATGAAGCGATACGCGCCGTCAAAGCTTCCTGTAAGGGCAGGGTTTAAATTCATGGGCGATGACATGAACTGTGAAAAATGAATATCCTGTGCCAATGATCTTTTCACTATCAAAATCATCCACATTAATAAGCTCAAAACAATCGTAACTTTTTTCATCATCGGATCACTGTTATATTTCCTTTCATGAAAAATTGTTGATCGTCTATGCAATGGCCTTCTACATAATAATCAAATACACCAGGATCGACTTTCATTCCTTTGTATGTGCCATCCCAACCTATATTTTGATCCTTTGTTTCAAAAACTTTTTCGCCCCAGCGATTATAAATTGTAAAATAAAGATCGCGGACATTTTTGCTTCTTACATAGATCAATTCGTTTTTCCCGTCTTCATTAGGCGTAAAAGCGTTTGGTACATAAATATATGGCTCCCGGCAAATGATCTCAACTACCTGGATCGTAACAGTGTCACCAACTCTACAGCTGCTCAGTTTCGGATCGGAAACAGCTACTGTATAAGTAGTAGTAATTTGTGGCCTTGCAAGAGTGACTGCAGATTGCGGATTGGATAGTCCTGTAGTTGGGGTCCATGAATACGAAAATCCGGGAGTATTAGGAATAGCACGGAGTACCGTTTGTTTACCCTTATAGATTGTATAGTCATCCGCGGTTGCATCTATACTATAGCTGCTTGAAATTGGCGATACGTATAGTGGTTTTACCAAAGTATCTGCACCGTTGCAACTTGCAGGATCGGAGACGATCAACATTACATTATACGTCCCTGGCTGGTTGTAGAGGTGCGAAGGATTCTCCATGGTGGAGGTAGCGCCGTCTCCAAACTTCCAGAGAAAAGTGGTGGCTTGTAGTTTTGAACTATTGCTGGTAAAATATACAGTATTACCCAAACAAACATCACTCGCGTTGAAATCCGCTACAACAGCCTGGATCTTGATGGTAACAGTATCACTAGCCTGGCAGTTATTCAGCTTTTTATCATAGATCAATACTGTATAAGTAGTGGTAACTGTCGGCATAGCAGTAGTAACGGCTGATTGCGGGTTAGATAGTCCTAAAGCCGGGGTCCATGAATATAAAAATGCAGTAGAATTAGGAGTAGCGCGGAGTGTGGTCTGATCACCTTTACAGATTATAGAATCATCCGCGGTTGCATTTGCCGTTGAAAGTGGAGATACGTATACTGGTTTTACTATAGTATCTGCAAGATTACAACTTGTAGAGTCAGAAAGGATCAACGTTACATTATACGTTCCTCCTGAGCTATAGAGGTGCCAAGGATTTTCCAGGGTGGAAGTAGCTCCGTCGCCAAACTTCCAAAGAAAATCTGTGGCGCTTCGTTTTAAACTATTGCTGGTAAAATGTGTGGTGTCGCCCAGGCAAACATCATTCCCGTTGAAATCCGCTACAATCGCCGGCAGTAGAAAGTCCATCTTAAATACGCCGATGTTGCAGTTTGAACTATTGTTGTGAGCAGGCAATTCAGTGGCACCAAAAGGAGGTTTGATCGGCATGTCGGTATGCCCGCCACAACCTGCACACATGGCCTGGTATATTTTCCCTTTTCTGTCAAACCTGCTTGTACCTCCATCTACATGTTCCATACTTAGCGGGCCACCGAAGTACGAGGCGTAGCTTACAGCAGAGGCATCACTTTCTATCACAAATAAATAAAAATCTGCTTTGTCTGGGGAAGTCGGTTGATAAAAATCTGTGGGCGGACTGGAGCCCAGCGTGGTGTACATGTTGAAAGGATATTTGAACGCGGGATTGACATCGCTGTTTAAAAAACGATTATTTTCCGGAGAGCCACCCCAGCCTGACAAGTAGATCTTGCTGCACAAATCTACCAGGAAGGCTGTGGGAGAAATATTAGGATGGCCTGATCCATCTCCAAAAGTGGTAGACCAGATCACAGTATCCAACGCTGGTTTGATCTTGGTGATAAACTGTCCGCTGTTGGGTTGAGAAAATCCTGCATTCTTGATATACCTTGTGGCGCCAGCCCCTGTAGCGTCTGTCTGTCCAAACACATGTACATTATTTGACTTGTCCAATCCCACACAGTAGATCTGATCGTAGGTAGTGGAACCAAAATATGTAGCAATATTTTTTACCCCGGTAGCATTGTCTAAAAAGGCAATAAAGCCATCTGCCCTTCCTCCCTGAACTGCAGGATAGAGTGTACCTGCTGTAGTAGGAAAGTTGAAAGAATTTGTACCTCCTGCAACATAAATATTTGTATCCCGATCCAGCTCGATCGAATACGCTGCATCGTCTGCCGAGCCTCCCAAATAGGTGCTCCAGAAGATCGACTGAAGATTGGGGTCCATTTTCAGGACAATCGCATCAAAACTTCCACCGCCAAATGTGGGTTGCGAAACATTTCCCTTTATAGGAAAATCCGTCGAGTGCGTACAGCTGGCGATGTATACGTTTGACGATTTATCAAGCTCAATCTCTCCTCTTAGTTCATCTGCATAATTATAACGGAGATTAGAAGGAATGCTTTTCGCCAGGATGCCATCGTTGCCGGTGCCACCTATATAAGTGGATGCCAGTAATTGGGTGCCGTCATTGCTTAGCTTGGAAACAAAAATATCGGAGCCGTTGACGTACGCTACTGCTATTCCATCCATATTGATCGTAGTGCCTCCGGCAAAGGTGGAATCGTATGCGCCTGTAGTAATGGGGAAGTTGGGAGATCCTGTAGTTCCAAAAATATAAAGCTCATCCTTGTCATTTACGATGAGACTATGTGGTACTTCATCAGCGTTTCCTCCCAGATAAGTAGAATAAATTCTTTTAGTACCTGTAGTGTCATATTTAGTAATGCCTACGTCTGTACCTTTGATTCCATAAATACTGTAATATCCCGAGCCACCTGCAAAGGTAGTTTGATAAGCCCCTGGAGTGACCGGATATCCTATATCAAATACAGAGCTACCGGAATATAAAAACCCTTTAGAATCGGGCGCAGCAGAGTATCCAAAGTTATCGGCAGTAGAACCGGAATAGGTGGAAAAGATCAGCACCGGGTCGATCGTCACGGGATAATTTTGATTATAGCCTGCCGGAAATGCAAAAGAAACAACATTGTCTTCAAGCCTGTATTCACAAGGGATAGAGAGCAGCTCGCCGTTGATGTATTGATAAGCAAATGGTTTTTGTTCGGTGATCACTCCTACCGAAGTGACCAGTAAAAGATTTCCCTCGGAGATTGCTATCCTATCGAGTCCGGTGTATTGAAGGCGAATTATGGACGGATCTGTTTTAGGATAAAGTATGAAATCGTATTTGATATTATTTGCCTGTGAATATACTTTAAGATCGACACCCTCGTAAATGTCTTCGTATAGCACCGTTGCAAATGCTTTCACATACGAGGCCCAATGCGAAGGATCTTTTCCGATGAAGTAGTTGGTGTAATCAGAAAATTCTCCTGAAGAAGCAGGTAATACTTCAGCATTGGCTTGCAAAAATTTTACCTGGAAAGCATGGCCTTTGTAACGCAAACTATCGCCATCCGCAGGCGGTAGAGGGTGACGTGAATTGCTGGTACGAAAATTATAGGTGAAACAATTTTTTTCGAGAAACATAGCGCCCCCTGTAATTTCGGCTTTGTACAGCACGCGCGAATCCCATTGATTTTTATTTTCGATAAACCGAATCCCATCGTCCTGGCGGGGCTCATGGGCAAAGCCTTGTTGGACCAAAAAGATAAAAAGGATAACCGCCAGTAAATTATTTTTCATGCTAATAATTTAAACTTTAAATACCCTCAGCACTGTATTAGGTAACTTTCCAGTATTGTTAAGATACGCATTTTACCTGTAACCTAATAATCGTGCGGATACCGATTACTACATAAAAGTAGAACGTTGGTAACCCCTTAGGTCAGCAAGACAACAGCAAGCGTAGCCAGAATATTCTTTTCGGATTTTCTTATCTGTCACAAAAATCATGGATCAGATCCGCGATCAGTCCTGTCCAGCCTGTTTGGTGGGACGCGCCTACGCCTCGTCCGGTGTCGCCGTCGAAGTATTCGTAGAAAAGAATATAATCTTTAAAATTCGGATCAAGCTGAAGCTTTGAATAATTGCCGTATACAGGACGGTTGCCTTCTTTGTTGCGAATGAAAATTCTCATCATGCGCTTACTAAGCCTCTCTGCTACCTGGCGCAGCGAGATCAGTTTGCCAGAGCCGGTAGGATATTCTACTCTGAAATCATCTCCGTAATATTGATGGAATTTGATCAGTGATTCGATGATCATGTAATTTACCGGGAACCAGATTGGCCCGCGCCAGTTGGAATTTCCACCAAATAAATTGGAATCCGATTCGGCAGGCAAATAGGAAACTGTAAAATTGGTATCGTTATGCTTGAATACATAAGGATGGTTCTTATGATATTTCGACAATGCACGTATGCCATAGGTAGAAAGGAATTCAGACTCATCGAGCATTCTCTTCAACAAAGCTTTGATCCGGTGTCCGCGCAAAAGTGAAAGCAATCTTGTTTCTCCTTTTCCGCTTTCGTACCAACGCGAAACAAGCGCTGCCAATTTTGGTTTATTGGAAAGCACCCATTCAATACGACGTTTGAAATCAGGAAGTTTTTCCAACAATTCCGGTGTCAATGTTTCTACGGCAAACAATGGGATCAAGCCCACCATCGATCGGATTTTCATCGGCATCGTTTGTCCATTCGGGAATTGAAGTACATCGTAATAGAAGCCGTCTTCTTCATCCCAAAGGCTCATATTATTATCTCCGATCGAATTCATCGCTTCGGCGATGTGAAGGAAGTGTTCAAAAAATTTGGAAGCCAGATCCTGGTAGGTAGGATTTTTAAGCGAAAGCTCGGTGGAAATTCTGAGCATGTTCAGCGCATACATCGCCATCCAGCTTGTGCCGTCGGCTTGCTGGATTGTGCCTCCGGTAGGAAGCGGCTTGCTGCGATCGAAGACCCCGATATTATCAAGTCCGAGGAATCCTCCCTGGAAAATATTATTTCCTTCGGCATCTTTTCGGTTTACCCACCAAGTGAAGTTGAGCAGAAGTTTATGAAATACTCTTTCGAGGAAATCAAGATCGGCAATACCTCCGTTCATTTCTTTATCGATCTCATACACGCGCCAGGTTGCCCAGGCGTGAACGGGAGGATTCACGTCTCCGAAGTTCCATTCATAAGCAGGGATCTGTCCGTTTGGGTGCATATAATATTCGCGCACCATGATCACCAGTTGCCGCTTTGCAAAATCGGGGTCGATCCTGGAAATTGGGATGGTATGGAAAGCCAGGTCCCACGCGGCATACCAGGGATACTCCCATTTATCGGGCATAGAAATAATATTGGAGTTACTCAGGTGACGCCAGTCGGAATTGCGTCCTTTTTTTCTTTCTGCCGGCGGAGAATATTGTCCCGGATCCCCTTCGAGCCATTCTTCAATATTGAAATAATAAAACTGCTTGCTCCACATCATACCTGCATAGGCCTGGCGTTGGATCTCTTTCAGGTGTTTATTTTTTACATCTGCCTGAGCCTGGTCGTAAAACTCATTGGCTTCTTTGATACGTAAATCAAAGAGCTCATCGAAGTCGCAAAAAGGCTGTTCATATTGTTGTTCCGACAAGCGGAATTTGAAGGTCACTTCTTCTCCCGGGCCGATTAATTTTTTATACCAGCCCGCTACCTTCGTGCCTTCCAGGTCGGGGTTGATGGCATTGATATCTTTTTGAATAATGAAATCGTTGATCCCATCTTTGCAATAAGGATACAAATTTTCCAACCCCGATAACCGTTCGAAATTGGTTTCATTGTCGCAGAATAGCCATTCGGTTTCATGTTCCGAATAGAGAAATCCACCTCCAAATCCTTCATGCTCTATCTCGAGCAGTTTGCTGTTCAGCTGTCGCAGACAAGGCTTGTAGCCGCCTCTGCCGATGCGCCAGGTATTGCGGTACCACATAGTAGGGAGTATATGCAATACGGAAGCTTCGGGGCCACGGTTTGCGATCGTTACTTTGATCAGAAAATCTTTCGGATCAGCTTTCGCATATTCAATAAAAATATCGTAGTAGCGATCTTCATCAAACACTCCTGTATCGATCAGTTCATATTCCGGATCAGTCAGTGTGCGTTTGGCATTTTCTTCTACTATTTTGCCATAAGGAAATTCTTCCTGTGGGTATTTGTACAGCATCTTCATGTACGAATGTGTAGGCGTGCTATCGAGGTAGTAGTAAAGTTCTTTTACATCCTCTCCATGATTTCCTTCGTTGCCACCAAGTCCGTAAAGACGTTCTTTGAGAATGGGGTCTTTACCATTCCAGAAAGCCCAGGCAAAGTTGAGTACTGATTTGTTGTCACAGAAACCGCCAATACCTTCTTCTCCCCAGCGATAGGCCTTGCTTCTGGCCATATCGTGTGTAGTAAAATCCCAGGAAGAGCCATACGGGCTGTAGTCTTCTCTTACCGTTCCCCACTGCCTTTCGGTAAGATAAGGTCCCCATTTTTTCCAGGGGTTATTTTCATTTCTTACCAGGAGACGTTGTTTTTCTGCGATCAATTCAGCCATAGAAATTTTAATGTACTTGCTATACGTATCAGATACGAAATTAGTTAATCCCTTCTATTCTATCTCTAAAAATAGAAGTAATCTCAAAAATAGATACAAGATGCCACAATTCCGGATATCCGATATTTATGGGGCGTAGATTTATTCTAATAAGTGACAAAGAAAAAATTTATCTGGCATCCGGAATCCGGCATCTTTTGAAGAGACTTAGAACACCCAAACAAACCTAATAATACTCTATTTCTCAATCATTTAAACACAACATTAAATATCTCTTCATTTGTTTATTAAAACACTAAAGGAATGTGTAACTTTGTACCCGCAAAAAACTGAAATCTAACACAAAAAGATGTCAACTGTAATAGTAAAAAATCCCGTTTCAGACAGACTGAACGCATTGTCAGAGTCTGAAACACTGGCCATGACCAAAAAAGCCAGAGAGCTGGCGGCACAAGGTCACAAAGTGATCAGCCTAAGCGTAGGCGAACCTGATTTTCAAACACCTCAACATATCAAGGACGCCGCCAAGAAAGCCATCGACGATGGATTCTCTTTTTATTCTCCCGTTCCAGGTTATCCTGAATTAAGAAGCGGAATAGCTGACAAACTGAAGCGCGAGAATGGATTAGATGTAACGGCTGAAAACATTGTTGTTTCTACCGGTGCAAAACAATCTCTTGTAAATGCCCTTCTTTGCCTTGTAAACAAAGGCGACGAAGTGATCATCTTCGCTCCTTACTGGGTTAGCTATGTAGAAATGGTGAAACTTGCAGAAGGTGTGCCTGTAATTATTACCGGTACTATCGAAAACGATTTCAAAGTAACCGCTGCACAACTTGAAGCGGCGATCACTCCGAAAACAAAAGCGATCATGTACTCCAGCCCTTGCAACCCCACAGGTTCTGTGTTCAGCGAAAAAGAGCTGACTGCAATTGCGGACGTAGTAGCAAAACATGAAAACCTTTTCATCATCGCTGATGAGATCTACGAATACATCAATTTCGAAGGAAAAAATTTCTCCATCGGAAGTCTGCCACAGGCAAAAGACAGAACCGTTACCGTAAATGGTTTCTCTAAAGGATACGCCATGACAGGCTGGAGAGTAGGTTACATCGCTGCTCCAAAATGGATCGCGGCTGCTTGTGACAAAGTACAAGGACAAGTTACTTCCGGTACCTGCTCTATTGCACAGAAAGCTGCTGTAGCTGCGATCACCGGTGATACCACTGCTGCGAAAGAAATGACTGCTGCTTATAAGAGAAGAAGAGACTTAGTACTAGGTCTTATGAAAGATATCCCAGGTATGAAATTCAACGTGCCACAAGGAGCTTTCTACGCTTTCCCTGATATTAGCTACTATCTTGGCAAATCATTCAACGGCACTAGAATCGAAAAAGCCAGCGACCTGGCTATGTTCCTGCTCAACGAAGCACACGTAGCAACCGTTGGTGGCGATGCTTTTGGCGCTCCTCAATGTATCCGTCTTTCTTTTGCCGCTTCTGACGACAACCTGAAAGAAGCCATGAGGAGGATCAAAGAAACATTGGCGAAACTTCAATAATCAAACAAACCTCCATGTTTATAAAAACCTTGGAGATTTTATACGATGATAATTAAAGGCAATAGTTTTGATACTATTGCCTTTTGTTTTTATTTTGAATCGTGAAGTATGATCATCAAACCTATAAGGTTTTTGTAATACTTTCATACTAACAGTTCTCTTGGTAAACCTTATAGGTTTAAGCATATGCAAAAAAAACAATACAACTCGCCGGAAGAAATTTTTCAAGCCTTTGATCTGCTGAAAGTATTGGTGATCGGCGATGTGATGATCGATTCTTACCTCTGGGGCCGTGTAGACAGGATCTCTCCTGAAGCTCCTGTGCCGATCTTAAATGTACAAAAAAGAGAGATCCGTCTCGGCGGCGCTGCCAACGTAGCGCTCAATGTACAAGCCCTTGGCGCCATTCCTATCCTTTGCGCCGTAGTAGGCAATGACCTTGACGGAAAAAATTTCCAACAACTTTTATCCGACAACAAACTTAGCAGCGAAGGAATTGTTTTCAGCGAAGAACGAATTACTACCATCAAACACCGCATCATTTCCGGCTCGCATCATATGCTGCGCGTAGACCAGGAAACAGATAAAGAAATCACTTCTAACGAAAAGAAAAAACTGCTTGAAAAAATCACTGCGTTGCTACCAGGTATCGATGTGATCATCTTTGAAGATTACGATAAAGGTGTGCTCAACGAAGAGGTAATTTCTTCCGTGATCAAACAAGCCAAGGCGATGAATATTCCTACCATTGTAGATCCTAAGAAAAGAAATTTCCTGCACTACAATGGGGCTACGCTTTTCAAGCCAAATAAAAAAGAAATGAAAGAAGGTCTGAAGATCGACAACGATCTCAATGATCTGAAAGAAATAGAAAAATCCGTACAACTGCTCAAAGAAAAAATGCAGCTCGACGGTGTCCTGATCACGCTTTCCGAACAGGGCGTTTACATTCACGACGAAAAAGAAAAAGTACACCTTCCTGCACACGTAAGAAAAATTTCCGATGTCTCCGGTGCGGGAGATACTGTTGTAAGTACCGCCGCGTTATGCCTTGCACTGGGTTTGCCTGCTAAAACGATCGCTGCCTTCTCCAATTTGGCCGGAGGCTTAGTATGCGAACAAGTAGGCGTAGTGCCAATCGAGAAAAAGAAATTGCTGGAAGAAGCGAAGAAATTATGAGTTATGAATGTTGAGTTATGAATTATAAAATATGGCAATGATATATTTTAATGCACCAATACTTTATAAGTTTTAAAATATATGCTCTGCTTGTTGATTTTACGTTTTTAAACCTTTGCGTCTTAGCAAAGAATATAATCATTACCTAAAATATTTTTAATTCATAACTCATAACTCAACATTCATAACTTACTTAGGAACGATCATTCCTTTCATGGTAAGAAAAGTAGTACCAGGCATTGTGTTTGCCATGATGATGATGTTTTTGGTAAAGGCATCTGATTTTCCCTCAATCTTAAACCCTCCCTTAATCACCCCGGATCTGCCCGGCTGGATGGCTGTTTTGGGCCATTGTGCGAGTGTACAATCGCAAGATGTTTTTACATCGGAGATCACTAGTGGCTCTGTGCCATCGTTTACAAATTTAAAATCTACCCAAAGCGTATCATTCCCCGATTTTACTACTCCGAAATCGTGGGTTGTTTTCTCAAATTTAAAATTAGCTTGTGCGAAGGCGCTTTCTATTCCTGCAAAAAACACTAACAAGAAAGCCAAGAAAATTACTTTTTTCATGAATGATTGATTTTTAATAACAGGGATTTCAAATTTCATACCAAGGTTGAGTTGATAATGTTTGTTTTTTCCTTCTGCGCACCTTGCGGTGAGTTGCCAGGCCTATTCCAACAAACACAACATAATTTACTAATTCAAACTTTCATCACCAAATCATCAAATTAAAAATCATGGAATTACCCTCTTAACTATTAATACTTATTTGAGATACCAGATGCCAGATACCGGATAAATGCGAGAGTAATTTAAGGACATTGTCTTTTAGCTTATTTGTATAACAGAGTTGTTTTTATCTAAACTATCTGATATCCGGCATCTGGTATCTTGCATCCATTATTAATCTTAATACTTAAAAGGGGAATTCTAAAAATCATTTCCGGTAAATCATCATTTCATCCTCCCCGATCCTGTCTACACTCATCAGCTTGCCTCGCACCATTGGTGCTTCTATGCCGCTGCCAAACTCTTTTTTACTGCGGAAGATCCGAGCTTCATCCCACATTCCCGCTTTGATGATGGAGGTTAATAATTTAGCGCCTCCCTCCACAATTACCGACTGGATCTTTCTTTCATAAAGATCTTCGATGATATGTTTCATAATATCTTCCGCTGGATCAAGCTTCACATATTCGACCAGATTTTTAACTTCCTGTTTTTTATAATTATAACAGATCGTAGTCTGCGTACCATCGAATAAATGCGCGCCCTCAGGCACTTGGAGATCTTTGTCAATAAGAATTCTCGTAGGATTCCGGCCTTCCCATTCACGTGCGTTCAGGCGTGGATTGTCGTAGAGCGCAGTATTTGTACCTACCATTATGGCGTCTTCTTCTGTTCTCCATTTGTGTACGAGCTTGCGCGAAAGATCGCCGCTGATCCATTTGGAATCATGATTATCATGCGCAATAAATCCATCACTTGTCTCGGCCCATTTCAGCAATATGTATGGACGTTTTTTTTCGATGAAAGAAAAAAATCTTTTGTTAAGATCTCCTCCTTGTTCTTCCAATACTCCCACGGCTACTTCTTTCCCGCCGGCGATCAGTTTTTCTATACCTTTGCCCGATACCAAAGGATTCGGATCAATGTTGCAGACTACAATTTTTTTGATGGGATATTGAAGGATAAGATCCGCGCAAGGCGGCGTCTTGCCATAGTGGGTGCAGGGTTCCAGCGTCACATACATCGTTGCGCCTTCCAGTTTTGATTTGTCTTGCACGGAATTGATAGCGTTGACTTCGGCGTGCGGACCACCGTATTTTTCATGCCATCCTTCGCCTACAATTTTTCCATCCTGAACGATCACACAGCCCACCATAGGATTAGGACTTACGTGACCACGCCCTAACAAAGCAAGCTCTAGGGCACGAAGCATATATAATTCATGAGTATCCAGGTTCATATGAGCTAATAGTTTTTTTTCGTTCTAACGGAAATATCCTATTTCAGTTGGACTCAATGTAAGTTTTGAGGCCATTTTGTAAAAGTCTGATTACGAAGATATAGGATTTTTAGAAAATAAATTATAAAACCTATTTGATAGACCATAAAAATTGTTCTCCTGCCGATAATTTCCTATATTTGCCTTATAAATTGACATAACTGAATTTAAGAAGATGACAACTATCTCTGTTTTATTGATCCTTGGCATGGGATGGCAGGAAATCATGCTGCTGATACTGGTGATCCTATTGTTTTTTGGAGCCAAAAGAATACCAGAACTGGCAAGAGGCCTTGGACGTGGAATCCGCGAATTCAAAGACGCTAGCAAAGAGATTAAAAGCGAACTTTCAAAAGGAATGGAAGAAGATCCTTCCAACAATACAAAATCTTAAGTACAGACCAGGCCCGGTTTTAACGGGAATTGTCTGAACGATCTTTTCAAAAAGGAAGAAATCCCGCAAAGGTTTCTTCCTTAAGTTTTATAGAGTGTCGTTTATAATACATAATCTGCAGTTACTCCACGGATTATTACAGATCATAAAGACATTTTTTGAAGAAAAATTGTGGAGCGAATAACAAAAATAGTTGATTTAGTAAACGGTGAAAACGTACAATTCTCTAAGTGAAATTAAAGCGGCCATCGCCGCAGGGTCTCTGACCTGCCGCGCTCTTACCGAGCAATACCTTTCCAACATCCAAGCAAAAAAACACCTCAATGTTTTTCTCGAAGTCTACGAAGTAGATGCCTTGAAACGCGCCGATGAAGTAGATGCGAAAATAAAAGCTGGCACTGCCGGTAAACTCGCAGGAATGGTGGTAGGACTGAAAGATGTGCTTTGCCATAAAGACAAAGGTCTCCAGGCTTCCAGCAAGATCCTGGATAAATTTATTTCACAATTCAATGGTACTGCCGTACAACGACTGATCGACGAAGACGCCATAATCATTGGCCGCCAGAACTGTGATGAGTTTGCGATGGGTTCTTCCAATGAAAATTCTGCATTCGGCCCTGTGCTGAACGATGGCGATAATACAAGAGTACCCGGAGGATCTTCCGGAGGATCTGCCGTAGCCGTACAAGCCGATCTTTGCCTGGCTTCCCTGGGCTCCGATACTGGTGGCTCCGTAAGACAGCCTGCTGCGTTCTGCGGCATTGTAGGATTAAAACCTACCTACTCACGCATCTCCCGTTACGGATTGATCGCTTATTCTTCTTCTTTTGATTCTATTGGGATCATTGCAAAAAATGTAGATGATACAGCATTGTTACTGGAGGTAATTGCCGGAGCTGATGATAATGACAGCACGGTTTCCTTCAAGCCTGTTCCGGAATACAGCAAAGCGCTCTCTTTGAATAAAAAATTAAAAGTATGTTACCTTGAAGAAGGTGTGGAAAGTACTGGTGTAAGCGAGGAAATCCGCAAGCGTACAAAGGCTAAGTTAGATTTCCTTAAAAAGGAAGGTCATACGGTAGAGCCTATAAAATTCTCTTACCTCGATTATATTCTTCCTACTTATTATATTCTTACTACTGCAGAAGCCAGTTCCAATCTTTCGCGCTACGATGGTGTAAAATACGGGTATCGCAGCCCGAATACCAAAGACCTGGAATCGATGTATAAGAAGACGCGTTCGGAAGGTTTTGGGGCTGAAGTAAAAAAAAGGATCATGCTTGGAACTTTTGTGCTCAGCGCTAGTTATTATGATGCGTACTATACGAAAGCCCAAAAAGTGAGAAGGCTGATCAAGGAAGAAACGGAAAAGATCCTGTCAGAATACGATTTCATTGTATTGCCTACTACCACTACTACTGCTTTCAAACTAGGCGCACATGAAGGAGATCCGATCTCGATGTACCTGGCTGACTTGTTTACCGTACAAGCCAACCTTTGCGGAATCCCGGCCATGTCAATCCCGAACGGAGAAGATAAAGATGGCTTGTCTATAGGACTTCAGATCATGACCAAAGCTTTTGGAGAAGCGGAAATGATGGCTTTCTCCAAGTATTTATTACAAAATAATAATTAACGGTTTCACCCGTTCTGTTTTTATATGAAGTATTGGAAGGAAAATAGAAAAATTGGTTTTATAGCATTGCTCTTCGTAGTGTTGCAGTTTTTATTTTCTATCAACCTTCAGGCACAAACGCTCAAAGATTCTGTCACCGTAGCAGACCAGGATACCGTAGTATCTGTAGACACGCTGGTGATCGAACAAGTAAAGCTGGATACACTTGCCAGTGAAGAACCACTTATCAAGGTAGATTCAACTCTATCGATTGGTTTAAAAAAAGAAACACAAACCGATCTTTTGATCGAAGGAAGACTTAAGAATATTCACAATCAAATGCCTTTGACTTATAACAACAAAGTGAAAGGCTTCATCGATTATTTCTGTGTGAGGAATAAAAATTATTTGCTCACTATGGAACGCAGAAAAAATCTTTATTATCCAGTCATTGAAGAAGCCCTGAAACGCTGGGGCCTGCCAGACGAGCTCAAATATCTTCCCATTGTAGAATCAGGTCTCAATCCTATGGCCTTCTCCAGAGTAGGCGCCGCAGGGATGTGGCAATTCATGCCAGCTTCCGGAAGGGAGTATGGATTGATCGTTACAGATTATATCGACGAACGTCTCGACATTTATAAATCTACAGAAGCTGCTTGTAAATTTTTCTCACGCTTATACAACGTCTTTGGCGATTGGGATCTTTGCCTTGCCAGTTATAACAGCGGGCCCGGAACGGTGAAAAGAGCGATCCGCCAATCCGGAAGAAAAACTTTCTGGAGTATCTACGACTATTTGCCACGCGAAACCAGAAGCTATGTGCCGCAATTTGTAGCCGTTACCTATGGTATGAATTACCTGCAGGAATATAACATCGTTGCTGATTCAATTCTCTATCCGATCGATACAGACACCATCTTACTTCGTCAGTTTGTGAACCTGCATGTGCTTTGTGAAAAACTAAATGTGTGTTACGAAGATTTTGTAAAACTGAATCCAGCTATTCGTACCAATATTCTTCCCGACAATATCAACTATCCGATCCGTTTGCCAAGAGAAAAGAAATTAGAATTTTTATTGAATCAGCACGAGATCATGGAATGTGTGAATGTAGCCACTGAACCTATTGAAGTAGCTACCAACGACCGACGTAAGACATCTTCAGGTGCAATTGCCTACCGGCAAAAAATCGTTCATACTGTAAAAAAAGGAGAAGTAGTTGGAAGAATAGCCAGTCGTTACGGAGTATCTGTTTCACAGATCAGATCATGGAATAGACTTAAAAGCAATAACATTCGCATAGGTCAAAAATTAGTGATCTATAAAATAAAATATACCAAATCATCAAACGCTACTATAGCCACTAAAAAACCTGTGGCAAGCGGAGCTTATAACAGTAAAAAGATTGCCAGCGGTACCACATCAAAAGGAACTCCTAAATACTACTATGTACAACCTGGAGATACGTTGTGGACTATTTCAAAAAAATACGGAGGACTTTCGGTAGATAAAATAAAACGACTTAATAATATCAAAGGGAATACTATTAAGGTGGGTCAAAAATTGATTTTAGGCTAACTGCTCTTATTTTAAAGACTTAAAGTACCTTGTTTTTAATTTTTCGCAACCTTGGTAACACCGCTTCGTATAGTCAAATGTAGAATTGTGAAAAACATGTCAAATTTTGCTTTTTTTCTCATCCACAGCCTGCGCATAACCCTCCGCAATACTGTAGAAAAAAGCAGGATGACATTCGACTCAGTGATATTTATTTTCACTTTTTACATTTTACCAGAAAATAATTGCCTTATCAAAGGCGCTATGGAAATACTAAACAACCGCTTCAGTATAAATTTTACAAACCGACAACCGCAATGATAGACGACGACGATGATTTCTTCGGCGATGACTTTGAATTCGATGATGAACATGAGGGCTTGTCTGAGAATAAGGAAAACTACCGTGAATTTCCTGTTTTCAAAAAAGCTATGGAAATTCTTTATGTAACCAGAGGAATCATCGATACCATCAAGGAAAAGGATGATCTTTTTGAAGTTCGGAATTTTATGATGTCTAACGCCTCGATCATTGGCGGAAAGATCGCAGCAGCAGAAGGAGGCGAACTCTTCCATATTAAAATGGAATGCGCTTACCAGATCAAAATTGCCGCTAAAGAACTTATCGCCAACGCAAGACTTTGCGAGATGGACAATCTCACAGACAAACGCTATTTAGATCTATTAAGAAACCTGATCGACGAATTCCGGGTACATTTCGCAGAATGGACAAAGACCTTCGATCCGGCTAATGATATTGACGATGGGTGGAAGATTGGGGTTTAGAAGTTATGAATGTTGAGTTATGAATTATGAGTGAAAAATAATTCATGCTGGTGATACAAATAAAAAATGCCTTCGAAAATCGAAGGCATTTTTTATTTGTAAATAGTTATATGATTTTAATTTCAATGTCACGAATCATTCAATTAACTCATAATTCATAACTCAACATTCATAATTTACTTCGCTAGTTTCTCCTTAACGGGTTTACTGGGATAGTAGATAGTCTGAGAAAGACTTGTACCCGGCGCTACCATTGGCCATACGTTTTCTTCTTTCAATACTTTCGCGTGGATCAGAAATGGCTTTGGTGTGTTGTGAGCGCGGTGGATAGCGGCTTTCAGCTCGTCTGCATTTTCTACGCATATAGCTTCCATACCAAATGCTTCCGCCAATTTCACGAAGTTAGGGTTTAGCAATTCTACTCCTGAATAATTTTTAGCATAGAACTGCTCCTGCCACTGACGTACCATTCCAAGGTAAGCGTTGTCGAGGATCAATACTTTTATCGGCCATCCTTCCTGTACGCAAGTGATCAATTCTTGCAGGTTCATTTGGAAAGAACCATCGCCGGTAATGCACCATACATCATTCTTTGGCATAGCTGCTTGCGCACCCATGGCGGCCGGCAGCCCGAAACCCATAGAACCTAGTCCCCCTGAAGTAAGGAAATGGTTTGGTTTCATTCTTACCAAATATTGTGCAGCCCACATTTGATGCTGTCCTACATCAGTTGTAACTACTGCATCTGCAGCCATTAATTCTTCTAATGTTTTCAGCGCGGCAAGCTCGTTGAATTTTGAATAATCAGGAGGCATGATCGGATATTCTTCTCTCAGCTCGTTGAGGTGAGTGATCCAATCTGCTCGGTCTTTCTGGTTGTTTGGATTTTTTGTTTCAGGAAGTGTGGCCAACACTTTCTGTGCATCGCCGTGAAGGAATACACTTGTCTTCACATTCTTGCTGTTTTCGCTTTTATCTACGTCTGCATGAATGACCTTAGCATTCGGAGCAAAATCGGATAGCAGGCCGGTAATACGGTCGTCGAAACGAATCCCTACTGCGAAGATGAGATCGGCTTCCTGTACGGCCTGGTTGGAATATTTCATACCGTGCATACCTAGCCATTGGAAGAACAATGGATCGTTGTGCTCCATCGCGCCAATACCGAGAATAGTGGTGACTACAGGTATATTTTCTCTGTGCGAAAATTCTCTCAGCTCTTCCCATCCCTGAGACAGCAACACACCGTGGCCGGCGATCACCAGGATCTTTTTGGAAGACGCCAGTAATTCTGCGGCGGCGGCAATATCCTGGTCTGAAACGTTGAATACTTTTTTAGTGGTAGGCTTTACAAATTGTTGTTCCCAATCTTCGTCCAGCTCTACATATTCTCCCTGAATACTTCTTGGGATATCGATCAATACCGGACCTGGTCTGCCTTCGATACAGATTCGGTAAGCATCTGCGAATATTTTTTCCGCATCTTCCAGGCGTGTGATCAAGAATGTTTTTTTAGTAATAGGAATGCAAATACCAGTAATATCTGTTTCCTGGAATGCATCCGATCCGATCAGGTGTAATCCTACCTGGCCGGTGATAGCGATCATAGGCACAGAGTCTGCATATGCATCTGCAATTCCTGTAACGAGGTTGGTAGCGCCAGGACCGGAAGTAGCCAGACAGAACCCAGGACGACCCGAAACGCGGGCATATCCGTTTGCCGCAAAAGATGCTGCCTGCTCATGTCTTACCAAAACGCTGTTTAACTTGCTAAAAGCCAGCGCATCGTAAATAGGCAGAATTGCTCCACCCGGGTAAGCAAAAAGATCACGGGCATCCAGCAATTCTATTATTTTTACAATATATTCAGCTCCTCTTAATTTGATTCTCGGCTTCATAAGGCAGTCTCTAGTTCAAAAATTATGGTTTGTCTTAAACGAATATAAAAATAAGTAAATGCCCCATATAAAAACTGACTTATTTGAGAATAATTACGGTTCTAAAGGCCTTTGAACAAAGTTTAAATAACTAAAAATCAATAATTTAATTAAAAATAAAACAGAGTTCTATTAAACAAAAATAAGCAGTATTTGAAATCTTATGTTAATAAGTAAAAAACATTCTATTAACTTTCAAAAAGCTGCATGGTCTTTCTTGCAAACTCACGATCACTCATAGTGGAGGCATGAAGCAGCCCTTCCCCAATCATTTGCTGACGCAAGGATTCATTCGATAAAACTTTTTCCAGCGCTTTTGCCAGTTCCTGTGAATCGGATGGTGTAACGTAAAGCGTATTTTTTCCCCCTACTTCTTCAAAACACCCTCCGCGGGTAGTGATCACCGGAAGCTTGCTGTACAAGGCTTCCAACACAGGAATGCCGAAACCTTCGTAATAAGACGGATATACAAAAGCCGATGCCTGCTGATAAATAGCGGGCATTTCTTCGTTGCGCACGCCGGAAAGCAGATGGAATCTATCTTCCAGCTTCTTGCTTTTGATCAAGGCTATGATCTCTTCTTTGATGTTTCCTTGTCCGCCGACAAACACCACATGCACGTCGGTCTTATCTTTCAAGAGCTCGAGCGCTTCTACAATTGCGCTATGATTTTTCCGGGCGAAATAGGAACTCACATTAAGAATATATTTTTCGGGTAACTGGTATTTTGTTTTTACTTTTTCTTTTTGCGCTGTAGAAGCTTCTGAATAAAAAGCAGGCGAGCAGCTACCATAAACAACCTTGATCTTTTCTTCTTTTATATTATAAAAACGAATCAAATCCTGTCTGGTCTCTTCACTCACAGTAGTGATCAGATCTGCATGGTTGCAGGCATAACGGGTTTTATAGTCGTAGATCTTTCGATCGATGGCGCTGTATTGATCTTTGTGTTTTAGAAAGATCACATCGTGGATCGTTACGATTTTTTTGAGGGAAGAAATTTTGTGAATGTTCAGCGGCAATTCATTGCTCATGCCGTGGTATACTTCTTCTTTATTTTTCACAAGGTCGCTTGTGATGCCATAGGATCTCCAGTAAGCAGCAAATTTTCTGTCTATAAACGATTCGGGAAACTGAAGCTGAAAATTTCCGTTCAGTTCTTTTTCCAAAAAATCTTTTGTCTTGGGAGTATACAGATCGTACGAATGTTGGGGGAAATCGCGGAAGAGTGCGTTGAGCAGGATCCTGGAATACTGTCCCAGCCCGGCTACATTGTTCAGCGCACGTTTGGCGTCCAACGCGATTTTCATAGAAGAGAATTCCGATTTATTTTTATATCCTTGTTAGCTTATTGCAGCAGCATGTGTATGCAATTTTTTATACAATCCGTCTTTCTCCAACAGCATGCGGTGTGTACCTCGTTCTTCTATTTGTCCTTTTCTCAATACAATAATTTCGTCGGCATGCTGGATGGTGCTTAAGCGGTGAGCGATCACAATAGAAGTGCGGTTTTTCATCAGGTTAGTAAGCGCTTCCTGCACTAACTTTTCCGACTGCGAATCGAGCGCCGAAGTAGCTTCGTCGAGAATGAGGATCGGCGGGTTTTTCAATACCGCACGTGCAATGCTGATCCGCTGGCGCTGGCCTCCGGAGAGTTTCATACCGCGGTCGCCGATATTGGTCTGGTAGCCATTTTCTGTTTGAATAATAAACTCATGCGCATTGGCGATCTTCGCTGCCTGCATCACTTCCTCTTCAGTGGCATCTGGTTTTCCAAAGGCGATGTTGTTGAAAATAGAATCGTTGAACAAAATAGATTCCTGCGTCACAATTCCCATCTGGTCGCGCAGAGATTCCAGGGTGTAATCTTTTACATTTATTCCATCTACTTTAATTTCTCCCTCTACCACATCATAAAATCTTGGGATCATATCTGCAAGCGTAGACTTACCACCGCCTGAAGGCCCTACCAATGCTATGGTTTTGCCTTTTTCGATGGATAAATTTATATTTTTAAGAACGGGTTCGGAACCATAGGAAAAAGAAACGTTGTTGAATTCAATACCCGTGGTAAAATTTTCGAGTTGAATTGCTTTTGGCTTGTCTTGTATTTCCGGCACTGTATCAACTACCGCAAAAATTCTTTCCGCGGAAGCAAGTCCTCTCTGGATCGAACTGACAGAATTGGAGATTGCTTTGGCTGGCGTCAGGATCTGGTAAAAGCAAATGATGTAGAAGAAGAACTCATTTGCTTTCAATTCTCCGTCAAATACCATATTCCCTCCTATCCAAAGGATCAGCACAACGATGATCACTCCAAGGAATTCGGAGAGAGGAGAAGCCAGCTCTCGCTTGTCTGCCATTTCCCTGACCAGTTTTCCATAGCGATCATTTTCTTTGTCAAATTTTCCGAGCATATATTTATGCGCGTTGAAAGCCATCAATACTTTCAATCCTCCGATCGATTCATCGATAATGGCAAGAATACTTCCAAGAGACTGCTGCCCTGCATGCGATTGCTTTTTTAGTTTTTTACTGATGGAAGAAATAACATATCCTGACGCAGGTAAAATAAGCAGGGTAATCAACGTAAGCTTCCAGGACAAGACAAACAACAATACAAAATAGATCACGATCTGCACCGGATCTCTGAAAAATACTGTAAGCGTATTCACTACAGAATTTTCTACTTCTTGTACATCGTTGGTTACTCTTGATACAAGATCTCCTTTTCTTTCGTTGGAAAAATAACCGATATGAAGTTTGGTAATACTTTCATAAATATGCCTGCGAAGATTTCTTACCACGATAGCTCTTCCTTTGTTGATCCTGCCAAGAGAGATATATTTAAAAACGTTTGCCAACATATTTGAGACTATCAGAAAAAGACAGATAGCCAGCAGTGCTCCTCCTCTTCCATATTCCAGTACCAGGTACTTTGTACCTTGATCCATCCATCCTCTGACGCCGCTGCCTACAGCGCTGAGCTTAGTAATAGTGCTTTCCTGATAGAATAAGATCTCCAGTGTAGGCATTAAAAAACTATAATTGATCAATCCAAACAAGATTGATAATAGTGCAAATATGGCATATACGGTAGCAATTTTACCGAATGGTTTTGCGTAAGCCAGAATTCTGTAATAAGTCTTCATTCTTTTCTTCCCAAAAATATCGAGCCTGTAAAGATAATACTAAAAGATACCAGATACCAGATGCGAGATGCCAGATAGTAGATATTTTTTTCTTGCCTTCAGAGTTAATGATCTGGTATCCGGCATCTGGTATTCATTAATTTTCTACCAAATCCAAGCACTCCGTTTATTCCGTATGTCGAATGAGCGCGGATTTTATTTTAAATCTTCTTGAGAAAAATGAACTCTGGCCTTCAATACTTTGTATTACAATTTTTAACATACTAAGTTTTATTTTAAGTATTAACATTTTATTTTATCTAACTAACTTTTAAATCTTATGAAAAAGAATATCGTTTCCATGTTGTTAGCATGCTGTTTTGTAATTGGTGTCAGCGTATCCTCGATCGCTCAGGACACAGTAGTACTGCTAAAAGTGATCAGACCATATAAAACAAAAATGTTTACCGTCGGCGCAGGATATATGTATGCTGATGTTACCGGTCTGAATTTATTCCTCGCACCTGGTACACCGGGTGGTTTCAACAATAACTTCGGGATGCTCGGATTGCAGTATACCACCGAATGCAAACGTTTCATTTACGGATGGACCTTGCAGGGTGGAATGACCCAGCGTAATACGGTGATCAACTACAACGCTGTACCGGGCAATAACATCGAGTACTATGCTTCCAATGCAGACCTCCTCATTCACGGTGGTTACTCTATTGTAAGCACGGATCGAATAAAATTCTATCCAATGCTCGGTGTAGGTGTAGGCGCTATGAAGGGAACGTTTAACCGTACCGACAATATGACCCGCGCGCAATTTGCAGGTGATCCCACTGTAAGCGGAACTATTGCCAAATACATGGGCTGCCTAGATGCTTCTTTGAGCTTCGACGTTTTATTCCCTTGCAAAAAATGGAGCGAAGACGGTCGCTACGGACATGTACTGGGGCTACGTGTAGGTTATACCCAAGGATTCGGCGGTGATTACTGGAGATTCGACGGAGCAAGAATTCTTGAAAACCCAGGCTACAATCCAGGCATGGCGTACGCAAAAGTTCAATTCGGTCTCTTCAGAAAAAAATATAAGGACGAAGAAAAAATGTACATAAAATAAATTATGAATGTTGAGTTATGAGTTATGAATCAAATTTTATTCATAGCTCCTTCATAATAAAACAGAGCGGGCTAAGAAATTTCTTAGCCCGCTCTGTTTATATTTTTAAATAATCATTTCCTTTCTTTCTGTTATGTGAAACGAAATAAGTTATGAGTCATGTTCTAATTCATAACTCATAATTCAACATTCATAACTTAATCACCTTCCATCATAATCACATAAGTCTTACCAATCCTGTCGTGTAGCGTTCTTTTTGTTTCATCGGTAAGCAAAAAGATCACATCGATCAAGTAGTAGATCCAGGTGATCCAATTGATCCAGTTGACAGTTTTATTTTGATTTACAAACGTAGCATAAGCCATAAAATCGTGGATCGATTCAAAGCCCGGAAGATAAAATATCGAGACTGACATAATTACGGAAACGATCGCAAGCAAAATAGTAATGATGTTTCTCATCAGTACATTGGTCATATCAGCTTTTTCATAGGCATAGTTTACCACTTTAATTTTCACTGCCATTTTCCCAAGCGTAGCGCCATATTGATATTCCATAAAAGGCTTATACAATAAAGAGATCAAAGACATTCCTATATAAATACCGGGATTTTTCCAGTCTAGCATATTAAAATAAGTAAGCGGTAATACAAAGCAGCATAAGATCAATCCATCAATCAGAGATCCTGCTGCTCTACGCATCAATTGGGCATATTTAACCTGCTTTACGGAAAGGCCTGCATCTAAAAGATTTTCTGTGTCGTTCATTTTTTCTGTTGTTTAAAAGTGGATCAAAAATTATTTAATAAGAACAGTAACTTTGGTTTTATCCCAGTTGAAATTCATATCAACACCTTCCACCGCATCGTTAAAATCAATGGTGAATTGTTCTACAATTTCAGGTGTCGTAGCAGGCGCCACGGTTATTTTTTTCACGTCTTTTTCATGATTGGCTTCAAAATAGCCCCATTGTCCTAATTCGCTGTTGAGATAAACAGTCCAGTTGTTCTCTCCGGGTACTGCATACATTCTGTAGGTTCCTGCTTTTACAGGCTCTCCGCCAAAGGTCACGTCTTTGTTGAAAGTGATCTCGGTAGCTTCGTTCGCACCCAATCGCCAATATTTTCCGTAAGGCACCAGCGCTTCTTCTTCATGATTGCCAAAGATAATGCGCCCTTTTTTATAAGGTCTTCCATAGTTGACGGTAATTTCCAATCCGTTCTTGCTATAGTTGGCCTTGCCCTTTGGACTAAGGTTTCGACTACTATACCCAATATACATAGCACTTCCAATCCCAAGCAACAAGAGTACTGCAAGGCTGATAAGTATTTTCTTCTTCATAAAAATTAAAAGGTTTGGTTTACACACCAATATACTGTTTTGTTTTTAGAAAAACAGCAGTTCCTAAGTTGAAACCCTCGGCAAAAAAACTAAAGGATCATTTCTTTATCAGAGCTATCGTCTCCGCAACAATTTGTGGAAGCACTTGTACAAGATCATGTCCATTGTTGTCAAACAATGTCAGTTTGTTTTCCGGGTTCAGCGATTGTATATGGTTGTAATAAGCTACCGATTGGTGATAAGGCACTACCTCATCTGCTTTGCCATGATACAAATACGTAGGCACACGATTTTGGTAAGAGATGGGGCTTGCTGCTGTGCGCTGGAACGGATCGTTGCTACCGATCATGTTGTCGATCCACATAGTCATGTCGTATACAGCGAGCAAATTGGGGTCGTTGAGGTCGCTGGGAGCCGCCAGGGCTACTACCTGGCGTACGTTGGCACGCTCGATGGAGTACATTAGCGCAAGATGCGAACCGGCACTTTGTCCGAATAATGTATAAGTAGAAAAAGAAACATTGTATAATTTTTCTTTTCGCTGAAGAAAAGCAATCGCAGAATCAATATCATTCAGAATAGAATGATAAGTGATGCCATCGATGGAATCTACTAATCTATAATTGATCGCCACTGCTGCAATACCTGAATCTGCATAGGTATTCATCATAGAACCCCAATCCGATTTATCACCCTGAAACCATGCACCACCGTGGATGAAGATCACGGCTCTGGTAGTACTGTTGCGGTTTGCAGGCAGATAAACATCCATCTTTTGATGCACGTTGTTTCCATAGGAAAGATCCTGAAAAATTTCTTTTTCGTAGACAGGATAAATATCATTGAAAGCAGGATCTTTTTTGCAAGACAAAAAACTAATCGCAACCAAACAAAAAAGCCCACTTTGAAAGATCAATCGAAACATGTGTCTGATAAAATTTAGATACAAGATACCGGATACCAGATGAAATTTTTCTCTGATATTTCAGTTCTCCAAGATACAAAAAAAAAGAAAGCGCGCTACTTCACTTGAGGGTATTGGAAGATAGCATTTTATGTAAGAGAAAAACGATTCTATATAAAAATTCTCTCAGGCATGCTTTGTACTTTTATATTGTGAAACTTTTATAGAGTGAACAAGGGACTCAGTGATAGTAACTTTTTCCTTGTCAACATTTCATCTGTATATAAACGTAAGTTTTGGATAGAAATCACTCTGTAAAACTGATCTGTAGATCATTTTGTCTACACGAATAGGCAACGCACTGTCTTCTGAAGCCCGCTTCCATGTAAGGTTCGCGCGAAGATAGAAGCATGGAGGGATCGTTAGGAAGAAGGTTTAATAATATCCTACATCGAT
The DNA here is from genome assembly GCA_035535995.1 of Cytophagaceae bacterium. Lineage (GTDB taxonomy): Bacteria > Bacteroidota > Bacteroidia > Cytophagales > Cytophagaceae > JANYCO01. The sequence continues at coordinate 21,655 of DATLOZ010000013.1, read as the reverse complement.
TTGGAGAAAAGGGAATTGTAAGAGGACAAGATGCTGTTTTTTTAAAAAGTAATTTTGTGGGATTTAACAAAAACGAAAAATGAAACCTAATTTGAAAATATATTTACTAGCAATTCTTATGGCAGTATTTTCTGCCACAGGCGATGACCTGCACGCACAAAGCAGCAGGATCAATGTAGTGAGCCGTCTTTATGATTCATTACGCAGCCATAAGATCGATCATCCTAAAACCGTATTGGCAATAGCCATTTATGAAACCGGCTGGATGCAATGCAAAAGCTGTGCGTTGGAGCACAACAACCTGTTTGGCTTCCGCACCAACGCAGACTTTCTAAAATTTAGCGACATCTACGAATCCATCAAGTATTTAAAAAGATGGCAGACGCGCTATTACTATCCATGGAAAATGAAACACCCGGAAGGTACCTATTATGAATACTTGGTATATATTGGATACTGCGACAATATGGACAGTTATATCAAGAATATTAAAAGCATTGAGCAATGGCTGTCTGTGAATATTGAGCAGGTGAAGTAGGCAACCCTTGTAAGGCTTTGATCAAACCTAAGGTGGAAAATTTCCGTCTTAGGTTTTTTGTTAATTCTGAAATCACATTTATAAAAAAAGGCTGGAAAAAATCCCAGCCTTTTTCAATTTTGATATTCCACTACTCAATTATTTCCAGTTCTCCGTATGGAAAACACCTTCTTTGTCCAGACGCTCATAGGTATGCGAGCCGAACAGGTCGCGCTGAGCTTGTACGAGGTTGAGTGGAAGTCTTCCGGTGCGCATTGCATCGAAATAAGTAAGTGCAGAAGAAAGACAAGCCATCGGGATGCCATAGTCGATTCCCAGCTTTACCACCTTACGGGAAGCACCTTGTACGGCGGTTGTTTTCTCTGCAAAAGTTTTGTCGAGCAATAAATTTTGTAGATTATTATCTTTTTTGAATGCTTGTGTAATATCTTCCAACAGCGCTGCGCGGATGATACAACCTCCTCTCCAGATCTTGGCGATCTCGGCAAGTTTCAGGTTGTACTGATACTCCACAGAAGCCTGTGCCAGCATGGACATCCCTTGTGTATAGGAAATGATGTAGCTAAAGTACAACGCATCTTCCAGCAGTTGGATCGTAGCATCTTTGTCAAGCGTTGATTTTTCAGGAGCGATCGAATACAACTTTTCGATCTGCTGACGAACCGGTTTGTAAGCCGAGATCTCGCGCATGTTTACTGACATGTCTACCGTAGGGATCGGCACGCCAAGATCCATCGCATTTTGCGAAGTCCATTTGCCGGTGCCTTTTTGTTTTCCTTTATCCTGGATCATATCTACCAGCCAGCCGTTACCCAGCTCATCTTTCTTTGCGAAGATCTCTGCGGTGATCTCTACCAGGAAGGACTGAAGCTTACCTTGATTCCATTTAGCAAATGTTTTTTGAATTTCTTCATTGCTCAATCCTAATCCACGTTTCATGAAGTCGTACACTTCGGAGATCAGTTGCATCAGGCCATACTCGATACCATTGTGCACCATCTTCACATAGTTTCCGGCAGACTTAGGGCCGATATAAGTTACGCAAGGTTCGCCGTTCACTTTAGCGGCTACTGCTTCGAAAATTGGTTTTACGATGTTATAAGAAACTTCCGGTCCGCCAGGCATGATGCTTGGACCGAAACGGGCACCGTTGGAGCCCCCGGAAACACCGGCGCCGATGAAGTGAAGACCTTTCTCTTCACAAAGTTTTTCACGACGATCAGTATCGGTATAGAAAGAGTTTCCACCGTCGATCAGCAAATCACCTTTGTCCAGCATAGGAGCCAGATCGTTGATCACTGAGTCTACAGGAGCGCCGGCAGGAACCAGCATCATGATCACTCTTGGTTTTTTAAGAGATTCTACAAACTCTTTTGAAGAAGTAGTACCTCTGGCATTAAAGCCATCGTGTTTTGCTTCTTCATCCATTGCCTTAGCTTTCTCCGGATCGCGGTCAAGCCCGATCGCTGAAAAGTTATGGCTGGCCACGTTGAGTATAAAATTACGCCCCATGACGCCAAGGCCTACCAAACCGAAATCATATTTTGCATCGCTCATTTTTGAAAATTGTTTTAGAGTAAGATTTTTAGATGCCAGATACCAGATGCCGAATGCCGGATAATCGTTGTGATCATTTAGCGCCTTGCATCCATCCAGTCTTTGCTCAGCAATTTAAAGTTTTTCCTGATAAAAAATAACTTGATATTTTTTTAATAGCAGGATTAAAAACCGGGATACCAGATGCCGGATGCCAGATACCGGATAAAAACTTAATACTCGCACGCCACACTTATCTGGCATCTGGCATCCGGTATCTGGCATCTTTAAAAAAACACCCAAACTTTTTGAGGTTTAAAGATAATTAGGTATTCTTACTTTCGCTTTTAGTAACCCCTTGCTATCATTTTATGAAAAAAAGTAATAATTGTATCCTGGTTATCTTCGGAGCTTCAGGAGACTTGACTTTCCGCAAACTTATTCCTGCAGTTTTTGATCTTTACCGTGGCAAATTTCTTCCCGAACATTTCGCAGTTGTAGGAGTTTCGCGAACGCACATGACCGACGATGAATTTCGCGCGAAAGTTGTCTTTGAAAACAAAGAAGTAAACGCAAAAAAGAACGTCACCAAAGATCAGTACGACGCTTTCGCGAAGAAAATATATTACCAGGCCATCGATACAGCTAAGGTAGATGATTACGGCGTTCTGAAAACCAGACTGGAAGCTCTTACCAAAGAAAATCAAACTGAAAACAATTACGTATTCTACCTTTCCACTCCTCCAAGTTTATACGAAGTAATTCCCGCCAACCTCTTTGCGCATGGACTTACCAGCGAAGACGACGGATGGAAAAGATTGATCGTTGAAAAACCTTTCGGCTACAGCCTCGCTACAGCACAGGATCTGAACAAGAAGCTGCTGAATTGCATGAAGGAAGATCAGATCTATCGCATCGACCATTATCTTGGAAAAGAAACGGTACAAAACTTATTGGTGACCCGTTTCTCCAACGGTATCTTCGAGCCACTGTGGAATCGCAACTACATCCAGCAAATAGAGATCACTGCCGCCGAAACGGTGGGCGTGGAAAAACGCGGAGGCTACTACGATACCTCCGGTGCTACACGCGATATGGTGCAGAACCACCTCCTACAAGTAGCTTCCATCGTGGCGATGGAACCGCCAGTGTTGGCAAACTCAAGATTCATCCGCAGCGAGCAGGTAAAAGTATTCCAGTCGCTTCGCCCGATGACAAAGGAAGAAATCGCGAAAAATGTGATCCGCGGTCAATATACCGAATCAAAGATCAAAGGTGAAAATGTAAAAGGATACCGCGAAGAAGAAGGCGTACCAGCCGATTCGCGTACAGAAACATTTATAGCCATGAAACTATTCATCGACAACTGGAGATGGGCAGGTGTTCCGTTCTTCATCCGCACGGGTAAAAAACTTCCTGCGCGCGTGACAGAAGTAGTGATCACCTTCAAAAATACTCCGCATCACTTGTTCGCTTACGACGAGCATATGCAAAGTACCAATAACCAATTGATCATCCGTATCCAACCGGACGAAGGAATTCTACTGAAGTTTGGTATGAAAGTGCCAGGCGCAGGGTTCAGAGTGGATACCGTGAACATGGACTTCCACTATTCCGATCTTACCAACGCATACGTACCGGGCGCTTACGAACGTTTGATCCTCGACTGTGTGCAAGGAGATTCTACGCTCTATGCGCGTGGTGACGCTGTGGAGTCGGCCTGGGAATTTATCGACCCTATTCTTCAAGAATGGGAAAACAATAAAGACCTGAAAGTATACGGATACCCTGCAGGTACCTGGGGTCCTGAAATAGCTGAAACGCTCATGACCTCTGAAGGTCCAAACTTTGCCTGGAGAAACCCTTGCAAAAACCTGACCGACGACGGCTTGTATTGCGAACTATAAAAATAACTTCAACTAAACCTCCAAAGTTTTCCGAAACCTTGGAGGTTTTTTATTTAGTAAAAAAATATGGAATTAAAAGTTTATAAAGACGGTAATGAAGTAGCAAGCGCATTTGCCGATTATCTTGTAGAATCGATCAAGAAAAAAAACGATAAATTTTTCATCGCACTTTCCGGAGGAAGCACTCCAAAACTATTGTTTGCACTGCTTGCAGAAGAAGCTTATAAAAACAAGATCGACTGGAGCAAAGTACATCTCTTCTGGGGCGACGAGCGCTGCGTGCCTCCCGATCATGCCGATAGCAATTACAAAATGACCTACGAACAATTGATCTCCAAGATCAATATTCCTGCCGGTAATATTCACCGTGTATTGGGTGAAAATGATCCGCAGGAAGAAGCCAAACGATATTCAAAAGAAATAGATACACTGTTGCCAAAAGAAAATCATCTTCCTGTGTTCGACCTGGTAATGCTAGGCATGGGTGATGATGGTCATACACTTTCTGTTTTCCCACATGAAATTGGTTTGCTGAAATCAGATAAGATCTGCGAGGTAGCTACCCATCCTACTTCCGGGCAAAAACGTGTGACCCTTACCGGTAAGATCGCGAATAATGCAACTGTGGCGGCTTTCCTGGTAACGGGCAGCAACAAAGCAGAGAAAGTGCTGGAGATCTTTAAAAAAGAAAATAATTGGAACAGCTACCCTGCGGCGCATATTCATCCTTCGCATGGGAAACTTTATTGGTTTATGGATAAGGATGCAGCAGCACTGTTATAAATTCACATCATTGCGAGGAAATGTTGCGAAGCAACGTTGACGAAGCAATCTGTAAGCTACGAAGTTCGGTAATTTGACACTAATTATACAAGCCAATGGCTCAGGCTGCATAGCCTTCCTCGCAATGACACTGTCTTTATGCCTTTAATAAAATAGTAGTGCCACAACTCAAAGTTGTGGCACTACTATTTTATTGGTATCTAAATATTCTAAACTTTTACTTTTTCCTTCGCCTTCACCAGATTTGTCACCTCTTTTGAGAAACTTGCCACTGCAAAAACATTTCCATCCTGGTCATACAAAGGAGACCAGCTGGCGAGGTAGTACATTAATTGATCGCCTTCTCCGTATTGATCTACTTGCTCGAAACGCTCTCCTTTGAATGCTCTTGCATAGTATGCTCTCTGTTTATTTTTACTTTCCTCGTCGGGAAACAATTGAAGAAAATCAAATCCTTTCTCAAGCTTTACTCCCATCGCTTCCAGCGCGGTAGACAGTGCTTTGTTGAAGCTGATTATTTTCAGATCTCTGTCGACTGTGAAGATAGAATCTATAGGTGCATTGATCAATTCGTCCAGGTAATGTTCTTTTTCTTTTGTTTCCATCAACAGGCGATGCATTTCTTCCTGGGTAGAAGAAAGCTCTTCCATATTTTGTCTTAGCTCTTCTTCCTGCGCCATCATTTCTTCCTGCTGCTGCTTCGATTGTGCGAGCAACTGCTCAGATTGTTTCTGCGCCGTGATCATAGCTGTAACATCTTTTGAGAAACCTGCCGCTGCAAAAATTTCTCCTTGCTCGTTATATAAAGGTGAATAGCAGGCAAGATAATAGGACGTTACACCATCTCTTTCGTACATGTCGGTTTGTTCAAATCTTTCGCCGTTGAATGCGCGTTGATAAAGCGCTCGCTGCTGTTGTTTTTCTTTCTCATCCGGGAAAAGCGACATAAAATCAAACCCTTTCGTTACCGGAATTCCCATTGCTTCCAGCGTAGAAGAGAATACTTTATTAAAACTGATCAATTTGAAATTTTTGTCGATCGTGAAAATATTATCATTCGACACGTTGATCAGCTCATTCAGATACTGCTCTTTGCCCTGTGCTTCTTTTAAAATACGATGCATCTCTTCCTGCGTAGCAGAAAGCTCTTCCATATTCTGACGCACTTCTTCCTCTTGTGAGCGCAGCTGCTCGGTTTGAATCTGCGATTCGCGCAATAATTTTTCTGTGCGATAAGCAATACGCACTGCCGCCAAAGAGGAGGCTATGCTTTCGCCAATCTTTTCCAGGAATTCTATTTTATATTTTGGAAATGCTTCAAAGGCTGCCAACTCGATCACGCCTAAGATGGTTTCGTTGACTTTCAGCGGCACCAATACCAGGCAGCCTGGCGTGGCATCTCCGAGTCCGGAAGTGATGGCGGTATAGTTTTGTGGAAGCTCGGTCATGAAGATGGTTTCTTTTTCAAGGAATGTTTGTCCTACTAACCCTTCTCCGATCGAGACCTTTTTTTGTAAAAATTTTTTACGATTGTACGCATAACAAGCGATAAGCTCCAATACAGTTTCTTCAGGATTGTCCTCGTTGAGCACAAAAATGCCACCCTGGTTGGCGTTCATATATTTGACGAGATTGGAAATAATGCTATCTCCGAGCTTGTATAGGTCTTCGTTATTCTGGCGCAGGATATCGGCAAAGCGTGCCAGGCCTTCGGTAGCCCAGTTTCGGTTTTTTTCTTCTTCCGAAATTTTCTTAAGCTGCATTTGCATGCTCACCAGCGCCATAGTCAGCTGGTTGTCCGAATTGTTTTCATTGCGAAAACTGGTATCCAGTTTTCCGTTTTCAATATCTTTGATAAAATTGGTAGATTCCTCGATCTGCGCTTTATAGCGTGTATTTTCTTCCAGCAATTGAGTTAGAAGTGATCTTTTCACGAAAGAATACTTCCATAAGGATTTTAAAAGCATGTTGGTGGTGGTATTGTTTAAGTAAGTACTACTTACGACAATTTTTAATGAAAGTTCTTCTCTTATAAAAGCTACTGAAAAATACTTATGTAATATTGTGAAGTCTGGATATCTAACAGGTTATTATTTGATCTAAAAGTGTACTAAATGGCCATGATTTTTAAGAAAACAACGCAAATAGAAGGTTGAAATAAATGTAAGGTATTTAAAGAATTTGAATGTTGAGTAGTAAATTATGCGTTATAAATAAAAAACAGATTGAGTTAACTCAATATTCAAAAATCTCCTTCTGCAAAAAATAAAGCTCCTGGAAATTAATCCGGGAGCTTTGTTTTAAAAGATAATATTCGTAACGACTGGTTAACATTAGTTTTTTTCAGCCGCAATCTTTGTTGCAGAAATTGGCATTTCTTTTACTTCTTCCTTCTTCATAGAAGCCTGCTCTTTGAAACAATCCATAGTAGCCAATGTTGGTGCGATCACCAGCGCTACGATCGACATTAGTTTAATAAGAATGTTCATCGACGGACCAGAAGTATCTTTAAATGGATCTCCTACAGTATCACCTGTCACAGAAGCTTTGTGCGGATCTGATTTTTTGTAGAAAATTTCTTTTTTACCATTCACAACGATCTCTACTCCTTTTTCGAAAGATTTTTTAGCATTGTCCCATGCACCACCGGCATTGTTTTGAAACATACCCATCAGCACACCTGATACGGTAGCGCCCGCGAGCATTCCGCCCAGCGGCTCAGGGCCAAATACAAATCCTACGATCAGCGGAGCCAGGATTGCGATTGCACCAGGAAGGATCATTTCGCGAAGAGAAGCTTGGGTAGAAATAGCTACGCATTTTTCATATTCAGGTTTTCCTTTTCCTTCCATGATTCCAGGAATTTCGCGGAACTGGCGTCTTACTTCTTCCACCATGGCCATCGCAGCTCTACCTACTGCAGCAATAGCAAGAGAAGAGAAAATGAATGGGATCATGCCACCGATGAAAAGTGCTGCCAACACCGGAGCTTTGTAAATATCGATTCCTTTGATACCTGCAATACCTACGAAAGCTGCGAAGAGCGCAAGAGCTGTAAGCGCTGCAGAAGCGATCGCAAATCCTTTTCCGGTAGCAGCAGTAGTATTTCCTACAGCATCCAGGATATCTGTTTTTTCACGTACATCTGCAGGCAATTCGCTCATTTCTGCGATACCACCAGCGTTGTCAGCGATCGGGCCGAATGCGTCGATGGCAAGCTGCATAGCAGTAGTAGCCATCATACCGGCAGCAGCGATTGCTACTCCATATAGACCGGCACATTTATAAGAACCGAAGATACCTGCTGCCAACACGATCGTTGGAAGCATGGTAGATTGCATTCCTACAGAAAGGCCGCCAATGATGTTTGTTGCATGCCCTGTAGCAGATTGCTGAATGATAGAGTTAACAGGCTTTTTGCCCATTGCGGTATAATATTCTGTGATGATGCTCATCAAAGTTCCTACGGTAAGACCAACCAGGATCGCGCCGAAAACACCCGTGTTGCTAAATTCAACCCCTCTAAGGTTCATTGTATCCGGAAGAAGCCAGAATACAAGGCCTGCAGAAGCAATTGCTGTCATGATGATGGAACCGTAGTTACCCATGTTAAGCGCGCTCTGCACTTTAGCAGGATTCAAACCGGAGTTCTCGCCAATCTTTACAAACAGTGTACCGATCATTGACAAAATAATTCCAACACCTGCGATCAGCATTGGAAGCAAGATTGGAGCATATCCTCCGAAAGCGTCTATTGAAGTTGTTTCACGGCCAAGTACCATCGTAGCAAGTACGGTAGCTACATAAGAACCGAAAAGGTCTGCACCCATTCCGGCCACGTCACCTACGTTATCACCTACGTTGTCTGCAATAGTAGCCGGGTTTCTTGGATCATCTTCCGGGATACCGGCTTCTACTTTACCTACAAGGTCAGCGCCTACGTCGGCTGCTTTTGTATAAATACCACCGCCTACACGGGCAAACAATGCGATCGATTCTGCACCCAAGGAGAACCCGGTAAGGATCTCGATCACTTTTTCCATTTCTTCTGAGTTTACAGATTCAGGAGCAAAAATAGAATGAATAATTACAAATAATCCTCCAAGACCAAGTACAGCAAGACCTGCCACACCCATTCCCATTACAGAACCACCTCCAAACGATACGTTGAGCGCTTTGGAAAGACTGGTACGTGCTGCTTGTGCTGTTCTTACGTTTGCTTTTGTAGCAATGCGCATACCGATGAAACCGGCCAGCGCGCTGAATACTGCTCCAATCACAAATGCCAAGGCAATGGACCAGTGCGATTTAGGATTGGTACTACCCATGATTCCTAATAACAGAGCCATTACAATTACGAAATAGCTTAGGATCTTATATTCTGCTTTCAAAAATGCCATCGCTCCATCTGCTATATATTTGGCGATTTCGGTCATTCTTTCGTTACCCGCTTCCTGCTTGGTAACCCATGCTGCTTTCAGGTATGTATATAGTAGTGCTACTACACCAAATACCGGAATCAAATATGCAATTGTGCTCATAGAATAAAATTTATTTCTGTTGTAGGGGGGCAAAAATACAAATTTAGTTTAATTTACAATCCATTTGAATTGGAATTTATCAGAAAAATTACCTGGTTTTTATAACTTTTCTAAGAAAATTAAGTTATATCAGAACAATCGATCCAATTGATTGACTAATTTGGCTATTTGGCTGTTTATAGGATAGAAAGTCCTCTAAATTAAATTGATTACTAATTTCATAATAGATCCATATAAGTATGACGGCTGTATAAATTTCAGCCACTAATTTTTAAAATTATACTATCATGAATATTTCAGAAGCACTTGCAAAACTGGGGATAGAAAAAACGAATCCGGCCTGGAACACAGGCACTCAAACTGGGATCAGCACATCTGGCTTGGTCCGGGAAATCTATAGTCCGGCCGATGGTCAACTTATTGCTACTGTTTCGATGGCGGGGGAAACAGAATATGAAAAACTGGTCAACACTTCTCTAAAAGCCTTTGAAGAATGGCGAAAACTTCCTGCTCCAAAACGTGGGGAGATCGTACGACAAATTGGTGAACAGCTTCGCTTTTACAAAGAACCGCTTGGGATACTTGTTTCTTATGAAATGGGGAAAATTCTCCAGGAAGGTTTAGGCGAAGTGCAGGAAATGATCGACATCTGCGATTTTGCTACAGGTTTGTCGCGCCAGTTATACGGACTCACCATGCACTCTGAGCGTGCGGACCATCGCATGTACGAACAATACCATCCGCTCGGTATAGTAGGTATTATTTCCGCCTTCAATTTCCCGGTAGCGGTATGGTCCTGGAACGCCATGCTGGCTGCAGTTTGCGGAGATGTATGCATTTGGAAGCCTTCGGAAAAAACTCCTTTGTCGGCCCTGGCTTGCCAGAATATTATCCGCGATGTATTGAAAAGAAATAATGTACCCGAAGGGGTGTTCTCGGTCATCATCGGTGATGCTTCTATTGGAGAATTGATGTCAAAAGACGAACGACTTCCGTTGATCTCCGCTACAGGCTCTGTACGAATGGGCAAAAAAGTAGGTGCTGCCGTAGGTGCGCGCCTTGGACGTGCCTTGCTGGAACTTGGAGGCAACAATGCAATCATCGTCACCGAAAATGCCAACCTTGACCTGGCACTCAGGGCAGTAGTATTCGGAGCCGTGGGTACCTGCGGCCAACGCTGCACCAGCACACGCCGCTTAATCGTACATGAAAAAGTGTACAATACAGTAAAAGACAGGCTTTTAAATAGCTATGAACATCTTCCGATTGGAAATCCTTTAGAGCAAGGGACTTTAATTGGTCCTTTGATCGATAAAGAAGCTGTGGAAAATTTTACCCGTGCTTTAAAGGCAGTAGAAGCCGAGGGAGGGAAACTTATTAGCGGCGGCTTCGTACTAAACGACGGAAAGTTTGCCAAAGGCAATTATGTAAGACCGGCAATCGTAGAAGTGAAAAATGAATACGAGACTGTACAACAGGAAACCTTCGCTCCTATTTTGTACCTGATTAAATACCAGGGAGATATCAACGAAGCGGTCCGTTTGCAAAATGGTGTAAAACAAGGTTTATCGTCGGCGATTTTTTCTACCAATTTATCCGATACCGAAAGTTTCCTTTCTTATCGTGGCTCTGATTGTGGAATTGCCAATGTCAACATAGGTACGTCCGGAGCTGAGATCGGCGGAGCGTTTGGAGGGGAAAAAGAAACCGGAGGAGGTCGTGAGTCTGGTTCTGATGCCTGGAAGGTTTATATGAGGAGACAAACTAACACGATCAATTTTGGTGATCAATTACCTCTGGCACAGGGAATAAAATTTGATTTATAAAAAATGATAAGAAAATAAACAATTTTTTAACGAATAAATCGCACAAAATACCGTGTAATATATTTGTTATATTTCCATAGTTTCTTATCTTTATGCTTGAAAATTTTGAAAATTTAAAGGAATGGCAGTCGCAGTAAAGAAATATCACAATGTAATGTTAATCGATGATAATGAGATTGATAACCTTATTAATCAAAAAATGATCGAGGCGGCGGATATTTGTGATAATATATTCGTACACTCTGGTGCCAAGGGCGCCATTGAATTTTTGAAAAATATTGAAAAACTCGCAAAAGGACCCCTGGATCTGTATTTACCAGAGGTTATTTTCCTGGACATCGATATGCCGCTTATGGATGGTTTCCAATTCCTGGATGAATTTGAAAAACTTTCCGACGTGGTAAAAAACAATTGCAAAGTAGTAATGCTCACTTCTTCCCTGAACCCTCAGGATATGAATAAAGCGAAAAAAAATAAATATGTTTTGAAGTACCTGAACAAACCGCTTACTCAAGATAATTTGAAAAAGATTTAGTCTGAACCAGGATTCTCAGGATTAAAGGATTTACGTGATTTAAAAATTGATCTGAATCCAAGATGCCAGATAAAAGAAAGAAGCTCTTCATAAGTAATGAAGAGCTTCTTTCTTTTAATTAAGTAAATCCTCTAATCCTGAGAATCCTGGTTCAGACAACTACCCCTGCGAAAGTCTATTCACAAAATCGTCATCCATTCTAATATAGTTGAATGGAGAATAGTAAGCCGGTTTCACTTTCATCAGCTTTGACACGTGACCGGAGATCTTTTGCGCTTTTCCCTTTTTCACCTGATTGATAGAAGCTTTGAATATTTTGGAGTAGATAATTATATGCTGGCACTTGTCTTTGCCTAAGAGACGCACCTGGCGTTGAATGCTGTTCATTAATTGATTGAACAGATCAAAATCTTTCATCAGACAATACTGAAGCGCCATGAATACTTTTACTTCCAGCAAAGTATAAGGAAGTTTTTTCAAACTTTGTTCGTTCAGCATGTTGTTGATCCAGCGCGCTGCTTCGTCGTACTTTCCCACATAATAGCAGGATGTTGCTCTGTATAAAGTATACAATACGTGTTGAGGAATATTGCTTTTATCAATTTCAAAATCTTCGAAAAGTTTTTTGCCTTCATCATACAACAAGCGCTCTGTTCCGTTCGCAATATTTTTATTAAGCTTTGTAAGCAAAAACTGCGGCGGGAAAGTATACAGTGTATAATTGGTCAACAATGCACTCGCACCTTCGTTCACGTTCTCGTAATTGCTTTCGCTGTTGCGATATGTGTCGATCATATAATAGTATTCAAACTTCAGGTATTCGAATACAGGCTTGAGGTGATAATAAGTAGCATCCAGGAAGTACAAATCAAAAATCCCTTGCACTTTTTCAAAGATCGATTCGATCGGCTCGGCGTCTTCGGTAGGCTTTATATTTACGTCTACAAAGACGCGGTGAAAAATATCCACGCAGCTTTGGTATACATACAAACGGTGAGATTTGTAGAGACTTCCTACATTGTCAATTTCATTTTTGAGCAACAAGAGCCCTTGTTTTTCAATTTCATCTTTGGTGAAAAGATAATCTCCATAACGGTAAAAATATTGCGCCACCAATTCTTCCGCCTTATCTACCGCTAGCATGTATGCTACGTGCTTGTTATAAAGCTGCGAGTAGTTAAAGTAATCCGGCGAGCCGATATGAAGTTTTTTTAGATTTTTGTAAATGATGGTCAATTCACTGGAAAGATCATAGTCCATCAATTCTTTTTCCAGCTTTTTCAGCGTGGCGATAGAGATTGCTTTTTTCTTGGTGAAGATGATCTCGTTGATGGTGGCTACTTTCTTGAGGAGTGTGATCCTCGGGGTTTCCATTTGCTGCAGCAGGTGCTCTTCTATTTTCTGATTTAACCTGGAGCGAAGCGTGTAATAAGCATTGCTATTTACATTCAGCTCATCCATGATCTTGTTGTCGGAGAGCTGTTTTTCACGCATGAATTTTAAAAGCAGTGCGGATTTTTCAGCGTTGCTTTCCATAAGAGAGTCGAAAATAGCTGTGTAATCGGCTACGGAAAGCTGCTTAATAATATTCTTTAATTTTGACATATGTTGAATCGTGCGAAGCTAGCACGGTATAAGTTTCTTTCAATGCTCTTACTAAACTACAAAAAAATACTACAAAAGCAATTCATTAAAAATCAGGGCTCTTGTTTCTTTTGAGTGTTTCTGTTTAAATTAACATCTTCCTCTTTATTCCCCTTAGGTATTAATTTTCCAAAAGACAAATTCCAAACTCCCAAACGTTGTTCTCCAAAGGAATTCATTCATTTTTCAGCTGTTCCAGCGCCGCACCCTGCCTGAGCCAGTATTCTCGACTGAAGAATCTTCTGCTTTGCCATCCCTTTTCTTTCAATTCCATCGGTTTATACGCATGCACCTCCTTGGAGTTGCGTGCGCTGAAATACGGATAGTCGTCTGTAAAAATAAGCGAGTAATATTTTTCCTGACTTTTCACGGTGATATCGGCAAAGGGAAGCTCTTCGCAAAATGTATATGCTCCCTGCACTGGTTGCTGCACGATCTTATTGCTGAGATACCAATCCCTGCTTTGACGCCCATGTTCCGGCGGCGTTGGTTTGTAGAGTCCTTTTGAAACCTGCCAGGCATACTCCAAATATTTTTTCAAAAGCTTCGGCCCTTCGTGGATGCTCTCTTCTACCGACAATTGCTGTGGAAGGATGCTGGCGATCACATATACTTTTTCTCTCGCACGTGTAATGGCCACGTTCAGCCTGTTTTCCCCGCCGTCCTGGTTGAGGCTACCAAACTGCATGGTAAATCGTCCTTTGCTATCAGGTGCATAACCGATGGAGAAAAGAATAATATCTTTTTCATCTCCCTGTACGTTTTCAATGTTTTTTACAAAAAAATTCTCCGGAATAAGTACCTGTCCTTCGATTGCTTTTTGTTCAAGAAGATCAGTGATGAGCTCGGCTTGTTTGTAATTAAAAGCCACGATCCCAATGCTTTTTTCTTTTTCTGTTTTGATCAGATCAAGCGCCAGATCTGCCACGTAGGCGGCTTCCTCAGGGTTGGTATTATTTTCCCAAAGTCCGGTTACATGTAAATAACGGATGGAAGGTTCCTGCTTATTGATCTCCGAAAAATATGGGATCAGTTGAAGTGTATTTTTATAGAAATGTTTATTGGAGAAATCAATAAGATCCAGGTTCTTGCTCCGGTAGTGGCCTGTAAGCTGTACCGAGGGCAGATACTTTCCGCAAAGGTCGAGCAGAGAATCGATCTCCAGGTCTGCATGTTCTTCGCTTTCGTCTTCCCAACGCGCACGATACAGATCGTTTGGTTTGAGCTGCTTGTTGTCACCGGCAATCACCAGCTGGCGCCCACGGTGCATTGCAGGAAGACCTTGCTCGGCAAAGCATTGTGAGGCTTCGTCGAACACTACAAGATCGAACATTTCTTTTAAAGGAAACAAAGCTGAAGCCGCCTCTGGCGATACCATCCAGCAGGGGATCAAGGCTTGAAGCTCTTGTTCAAATTCGTTGATCAGCCTGCGAAGGGGCCAGAGTTTTTTCTTCTTCGTCACCTGGTGATACAGTTCACGATAAGTGACACGGTTTTGCAGACGGTTGTATTCTATTTTTTCATACGTTCCTTCTCTCAGTCTGAGCAACAGAATATCTCTACTCACTTTCATCTTCTCATTGATCGATTCTTGCAGAGTATGTTCTGCCTGGTCCATACGGAGGTTGGAAACGGAAAGCAAGGCTGGGTATTTTTCTTCCAGGTATTCCAGCCATTGCAAGTGAAGACTGTTTCGGAAGAGCAATATTTTTTCTTCAACAGTAGGGGTTGTGTCATGATTGATCAGCGTTTGCATGATCTGTGATTCGTAGACGAGCATTTCCTGTTGAAGCTTGTCGAATTCTATCAGCTGATCAAAATCTCTGCGGAGAATTTCTTTTAACTCTTCTATTACTACTTTCCCCTCCACAATGTCTTGGATCATTTC
Organism: Cytophagaceae bacterium; assembly: GCA_035535995.1. Lineage (GTDB taxonomy): Bacteria > Bacteroidota > Bacteroidia > Cytophagales > Cytophagaceae > JANYCO01. The sequence continues at coordinate 6,457 of DATLOZ010000013.1, read as the reverse complement.
ATCGGAAAGGTATCTTGACCATTGGCGTAAGTTGTACTCTACATCTGTGGCCAGTGCTGGAATGAGATGAAAATTGTCGTAGAAAATTTTATAATCGTTGTTCGAGCATTCGGTAAGTTCTCTCAGATCTTCGGAGTCTGAAATAATTTTTTTAGCTTCCAGGATCCGGAAATATTCTTCAAACCAGGTTTCAATTTCCTTTTGATTGACCTTGGCAGGAAATCCTCTCGCCCAGCTTTTTTTCAGTACGGCGCGTTTTTCCTTTTCCAGTTTTTTTCTCAACAAGATCTTATTGGCCAATGCCAGCGCTCCTTCCGGAGAAAGGGAAAGTTCGTTTTCCTTCAATACTTTTTGCAATATCGCTTTGTCTCCAGAGAAAATATCCCAGAATATTTTTTTGGCAACATTTTTACGGGAGTCTAAATACTGCTCAATTTTACGTTCATACAGATCCAGTTTTTCTGCAGGCAAAGAAATTTCCGGAAGATTTTTGCGGAAACATTCGAGCATTTTTTTTCTCCGCTCTTCAAGCCAATCTTTATCTGTTTTTTCTTTTAATAATTCGAGCAACAGGAAAAATTCATCTTCTTCCAGGATTAGCGTATTGAGCCTTTCGGCATTGTGGCGGTGGATCAGGAAAAAGGCGAGCGAATATTGTTCGATGTTGCTGACGATCTTTTTAGAAGCGCTGTCTTGTAATTGTTTTTGATACACCGGAATTTTCTGCATTGTTTCGGCGATGATCTGCAAGTCGCGCTGGTAGTAGTCTGCAAAGGAAACACGGTAGCGCCAGATGTATTCTTTGTGCAAAAAGCGTAAAGCATAAGGCATGTAATTGCGGATCTTGCGTTCAAACTGCGCGCCTGTATTGAGATCGAATTGTGATACAAATTCTTTCAGCTCTACTTTCGGACCTTGAGGATTCGAAGTGAGGTAAAGTTCTTTGGCAGAAATCCCAAACTCTTCGGTACTAAATAATGCCGCTTTAAAATTATCCAACTCTTCCTGGCTTTGGTGGATCTGCCTGGAAGCCTGTACAAACGTACGTTCCAGGTAAATGGTATCCATTCCGTTGTTTTGCCTTTCGTATTCTTCTACCTTCTGTACTTGTGAAGCAATTTGTTCGAAGAGTTTGGTGCGGTCGTTGCGGAAATCGTGCACGAGCCCAATAAATGGTTCTATGCCTTTTGTTTTCAGTCGTCCGTACACCACATCGAGTGCAGCTTTCTTTTGGCATACGAGCAACACTTTTTTCCCTCTGGCACAAAAATCGGCGATAAGATTTCCGATCAGTTGTGATTTCCCAGTACCTGGCGGGCCCTGGATCACCAGGGATCTTCCTTCTTTGACCGACAACAACGCTTCTTCCTGCGAGGCATCGGTCTGGAATACCATATAGTTATTTTCTTCTTTTAATTTTGATCGCTCTTCCAGTTGCACTCTTGACCCCAAAAATTCTTCCATCCCTTCGTATGGATCATGTTGAATAAGGTCTTCGTAATCGGGAACGAGATAAGAGCCTGCTTGTGGGAAAATGCCAAGCACAGCTTCGGAATAAAGTTTCAGCTCACCATTCTTGTGCGCAGCTTCGTAATCTTCGGATCTATATTCTCTAAAAGATTCCAGCTTATCTACAAAAAGCTCCTGGTTGAAATTCAGCTCGAGGGGACTTTCTTTCAAAAACTCATATAAAGCGGTGCGAAACGCAGTAGGTTCTTTTTCAAATTCATCAAACGAACTTTCTATCCATTCGTCGGCCAGGCTTACGTTGTTGAAGTGAGCGTAGGCTAAGAGGAAACTTTTGTTTAGCATGATGTCGGCTTCGTCTCTTTGCAGAAGCCACCATTTGCCATTTTCCAATTCCAGCGATACAGGAAAGAAAAGCAGCGGACAGCGCACGGGCGTACCGTCTGATAATTTACCTTCTACAAAAGGCCAGCCAATATAAAGATCGCGCGCACCACTTTCTTCGAAAATAAGTTTCTCGCGACGGGCAATTTTACGAATCGTTTTGCTGATCTCGTTGACGGTTTCGTCACGACTATCAAGCTCATCGCAAAGGAAAAATCTTTTCTTTCCCGTAAGGACTTGTACGATCAGCTGAAAGGAAGATTGCTTGTACAAAAAATCCAGACGATTCAGATCGAAAAATTGTTCCTTATACAATTTAAGCAAGTATACCGAACGATTACTGCTGCTTATATTGGTAAGACGTTTTAAAAAGGACTTTAAAATTTTTTCCATTTAAAAAATGATAAGGTCAGTAATGGTAAATATAATGATTCGCGGCGAATGTTTGTTATGAATTTTCAAGCTTTCGTTATATAAATATGGAAAGTTTAATTTAAAGTTATCATCCCTGGAAGTAGCGACGAAGTAATAACGAGTAAATAAAAATGAGTAAATTTGCTTCCACATGAATTTTCAAGAATTAAATTCTCCTGAGGCTAAAAAATTCATACAGGAAAATCTCTCAATCCCTGTAGAAGATATTCTTCTTCGCGCCAGGAAATTTCCTTCGCTCAATGTTCCATTACTTGTTACGCAGATCGAGGGGAAAAATAAAGCTAAGAAAAAACTTCCTACCTGGTATCAGTCCGAAACCATTGTATATCCGGTGAAGTTGTCGATGGAGCAATGTTCTTCGGAAACAACTGCGGCCTACAAAGCCAACCTCATAAACGGTGATACACTGATCGACCTCACAGGCGGATTTGGCGTGGATTGCACTGCGTTTGCGGGAAAAATGAAAAAGGTGATCTATATCGAGCAAAACAAAGAACTTGCGGAAATAGCAGCATATAATTTTAAGATTTTAGGCAAGAACAATATTGAAGTTTTTAATGCTCTTACGGAAAATTTCCTGCAAACATTCACCGGCCATGCCGATTTTATTTTTTTGGATCCAGCGCGGAGAAAAGAAGGGAACAAAGTATTCCGCCTCTCCGATTGCGAGCCTAATATCATTGCACTTAAAGAACAGCTTTTCAAAATCAGCACCCATGTGCTACTTAAAACTTCTCCCTTGCTGGATATAGAAAGCGCGCTGAAAGATCTCAGACAGGTAAAAGAAGTGCATGTAGTAGCCGTAGACAATGAATGCAAAGAACTGCTGTTTCTGCTTGATCACAAAGCAAGCGAAACGGAAATCGTGGCTGTCAACATTCATAAAGATCGAACCGATGAATTTCGTTTTTCCCGTAAGGAAGAACAAGTGGCAACAGTATCTTTTCACATGCCAATGCAGTACTTGTATGAACCCAATGCAGCCATCCTGAAAGCAGGCGCATTCAAGTCAGTAGCAGCGAAGACGGGTTTGTTTAAATTGAATGCAAGCAGTCATTTATATACTTCTGAAGAATTATTTGAAAATTTTCCCGGAAGGACGTTTAGAATTTTAAAAACACTCAAGTATTCCAAACCCGATCTCATGGAAGCCTTGCCGGATGGGAAGGCCAACATCACCGTTCGCAATTTCCCCGATTCGGTAGAACAGATCCGTAAAAAAACAGGGATCAAAGACGGAGGTGATCTTTATCTCTTTGCTACCAAAGACCTGCACGACAAACTGGTGATTTTGGTTACCAAAAAAAATGGGTAAATTTAAAATTATGAATTATGAATGTTGAGTTATGAGTTATTCGAATAGATTAAGCAATGAGAACTAATCAGAAATTTATTAACCTTCATAATTCATAACTCAACATTCATAACTATTCATATGTCTCACAAAGAAGACTACATCAACATCGGGCTAATGCTTTTGTCTTGCGCACTGGCGTTTGTGCTACCGTTTGAACTGTTTCTATTTTCCTATGCCATTCTCGGACCGCTCCATTACCTTACGGAGATTTCCTGGCTGCATCAAAGAAATTATTTTTCTACAGGAAAAAAAGATTATACTATCCTTGTCATTCTTTGTTTCTTCATCACCATCGGTGTGCTCTTCCATGATCTTGTAGTGATGCGTGGCTATTTTGATACTATGTTCTTACCCGATACGGTACAATACGTACTCGAACTCTACAGTACATGGTTTCCTGTTTTGATCTTCTCTGCCTTCGTGGGCTCACTAGGATTGATCCTGCTGCAAAAAACTTCGCAGAAGCTTTTGCTTTTCGCCTTGGGATTAGTTGTCGGTTATATGCTTCGCGAATCCAAGTTTAACATTATTGTAATGGGAACGTTCGTTCCTACGCTGGTGCATGTGTATGTCTTCACAGGATTGTTCATGCTCTATGGCGCGCTGAAATCGGGAAGCGCAGCAGGGTATTTATCGGTAATCGTCTTGGTGTGCTGCGCGCTTTCATTTTATTTTATTCAGTATGTACCGGAAGGTTTTGCGGTGAGTGAATATGTACGTCGTTCCATTATGAGCACAGGCTTTGGAGCGGTAAACAGAACAGCGATCGGCTTTTTCAAATCCGGTACCATTACGATTGATGATATCTTCGGATCGCGCAGAGGATTGATGGTGCAGCGTTTCGTGGCTTTTGCTTATACTTATCATTATCTAAACTGGTTTTCCAAAACAGAGATCATCAAATGGCATCTTGTTCCTAAAAAATGGCTGATCGGCTCCGCATTGATCTGGGCAGCTTCGGTAGCTTTGTATATCTATGATTTCCGCACCGGCCTGGTGGCTTTATTTTTCCTAAGCTTGCTACATGTTTTCCTGGAGTTCCCATTGAATTTCAGATCAATATTGGGAATAAAAGACGAACTGAAAAACAAGATCACAGGTAAAAGTCCTGGCGCTTATAGTTCCAAATAACAACTGGAGGCCTGTTTTTCTTGCTAATTAGGATTTTTTTTCTTAATATAGGTAAACACAGTATGTCAAATGGGTCGGAAAGTTTTAGTTTTGAACCAGGATTACAGGGCGCTTACTGTTTGTAGTGTACATCGTGCCTTCCTCCTGGTATATATGGAAAAAGCAGAATTGGTCTCCAATGCTAAGAATTCTTATCTCCGTACTGTATCCGCTTCTTTTCCCGTTCCTTCCATCATTCGTCTGCAAGACTATGTAAATATTCCATACAAAGGAGTAGTACTAAGCCGGCAGAATATTTTTAAACGCGACGGGCATATCTGTCAATACTGTGGTTCCCGAAGCGATCTTACGCTGGACCATGTGATGCCACGCTCCCGTGGTGGACAATCTTCCTGGGACAATTTGCTCACGGCTTGCAAAAGTTGCAATTCAAAAAAAGGAGATTGCACACCGGAGGAGGCCAACATGACAATGAAAAGAAAACCATTCAAACCTTCCTTCTTCATGTTTCTCCGCGATTTTTCAGGTATGGTCGATGATGATTGGTTGGTGTACCTGGGAAAAACGGCTAAAGCCTAAGCAGAATTTTCACGATTTAAGAATTTTCAGAATGTCGCAAGAGTTGCGAAAGGTCTTTACTGATAAAAATAATTTAACACAAAGACACGAAGATTTCGTCCGCTCAGAGTCCCCTGGCAACATTTGTAATTAAAATTAACAACCGGATGCGGGAGACTCTGAGCAGACGAAGCACGAAGGCACAAAGACCTTCGTCTCTGTGCCTTCGTGTTTATTTTATATTATTTTCCGAAATAACTCTGAGAATCAAACCCAGACTATTCTCCGCATTTAATTACCAGATTCTGCTCAAAGGTCTGTGAAGCTTGCAGACCGATCGTACTCTTGTTGATCGGAAGTGATTTGCAGCTTCCTCTTTCTGCCTTTACAGTATAGTGGCACTGTTTCTTCAGGTTGAAAGAGTATTCTCCTTTTTGATCTGCCTTTACTTCTACAGAAGTTTTGTCGATGTTGTTAGTTAAGGTAACAGTAATACCAGCTTGCGGATTGTTCGAATCGTTGGTCACTTTTCCTTTTAATACAAATACAAGGCCCGACTCGCCTGTGTCTTTGAAATTAGGGTCTGCATCCAGCTGTACTTTTACAGTGCCTGTCTGTCCGGGCTGCAACACACTGGAGTTGACCGTTACTTTCTGATCAAAATATCCTTTGCGGGAAACATAGAGTTCATAATTGGTGCCAGGTTTCAATTTGGAAAACATGAACCCGCCATTGACTACTGTAGTGATACTGTCAATCTTTCTGCCATTGGCTTTCAGAATTAGCTTCGCTCCGTTCAGATTTTCTGAATTAGATTTTTTCATCACATTTCCTTTGATCGCGCTAAGCGCTGCCTTATCGTCTGACTCAAATACTGAGGCGAAAGGATCTTCCTCTTCTGTAGAAGTAGTAGCTGGTTTAGGCTCTTCTTTTTTCACAACAGCTACTGGCGCTGGTATCACTGGTGCAGGTGTTGTAGGTTTCGGTTCCTCTTTCTTTACCACCGGTGCCGGAACTACCGGCTTTGGCTCTTCCTTCTTCACTGCAGCTACTGGTGCCGGCGTTACAGGTTTTGGTTCCTCTTTCTTCACCACCGGTGCTGGCACTACTGGCTTTGGCTCTTCC
>DATLOZ010000012.1:0-128699 GCA_035535995.1 Cytophagaceae bacterium | reverse complement strand
GAGTCGTGGCACCACTAATAACCTACTACAGCGATAAAAATTATAATGCAATTGCAATCACGGCTACACTTACCTCCGCCGCGCCACCTCGAAGTAGTTCATGTGCGCAGACTTCAATCGTAGCTCCTGTAGTGGCAATATCATCTGCCAACAAGATCTTTTTATTTTTGATGGAAGTATCTTCTTTTATCTTATAAATCTCGTGCACATTCGTCCACCGGTCGAGGCGGCCTTTGTTGGTTTGAGAAGATTGTTCCTTTACTCTTTCCAAAATATTTTCCGAATATTCTATCGTAAGTCCTTCTGCCAGTCCTTCTGCAAAACAAGTACTCTGGTTGTATCCACGCTTTCGTAATTTCTTTTTATGCAAAGGTACCGGTACGATCAGATCAAACTTTTCTGAATAACCGGATTTGTATAGATCTTCTCCATACCACTGCCCAAGCATTACAGCTGCTTCTTTTGCTTCTTTGTATTTGATATGGTGCAAAATATTTTGCACATAACTTCCTTTACTGAATTTTAAATAAGCCAATCCATACCGCAGTGGCACTCGTCCCCATAACTTTCTGCTGAGGTCATTGTCTTCTTCCAGGTGAAAATTTGTTTTGGGAAGTTTACTCATACAAAAAACACAAAGATGTTTTTCCCCTTTCAATAAAGCCTGATCGCAGGAGATACACAGGTTTGGAAAAACCAGGTCAAAAAAATCGTTCCACATAAAAAATTAAAAATTTAGAGTTAAAAGTTAAATGTTGAACATTAACCTTATAAAAAAATCGCTTCGAAGATAATATTTATTCCTAATCTGATTTCATAAACTCAATACATTTATCATAAATATCATTTCTGTAATCCATCAATTGCGCAATCATTTCCATATGCCGCCGGTGATCAATTACTACAAGCTCGGCTTCTATTTGTTTACTCTCCAGCAGTTCTTTGAAATTCCTGGCATCGTGGTAAATGATATTGATCGTTTTTTCTCCGAGAAACATGAGAAATTTTGGAGAATTATTGGTCACAAAAAAAGCAGGAGAAGCATCTTTCCATTGGTATTGTTCTTTTCCAAAAGTTTCGTACATCCATTCGTCTCCCGAGTTGGGTTTTAGAAGATAGTTGTACATGTTCATTCCAAATCCATCAATAAGCACACATCCTTTGATCGGATTGCGAATAGCGAGCGAATCGAAGAAACGATCGTTCGTAGCGATCAACGCTGCCAGGTGGCCTCCGGAAGAATGACCATATACATAGATCTTGCTGGTGTCCCCTCCGTAATAACCGATCTGTGTACGTACCCACTTCACAGCATTCGCGCAGTCCATTGCCATGCCTTCATAATCCACGTTTGGCGTGAGTCTATAATTGATTAGCACAGCAGTCTTTCCTTTTTCTGCAAAGTTTATCCCTATGTAGTTGAACATGTCTTTGTTTGCGGTCTTCCATTTTCCACCGTGGATGAATACTACTACTTCTGTAGAAATATTTTTCACCCTTGGAGTATACACATCCAATACATGCCGCTCAGGATCGAAAGCCTCGCTGTTGACCGGCATATAGGGGATATCGCGGTAGATGCTATGGTTTTCAGCAGCTGCTAAGAGTGGGCTTAACAAAAGAAAGAATAGTAAAACTTGTATCTTCATCCTATTTAGATTAATGTTCATTTGGTTTCAACCCTGGAGCAACCCGTCAATATACAACGAAGATTGTAATTAATATTGCTTCTGTAGTTTTAACAATTATCTATCTTCTTAAATTATAAACGTGAAATTTTATCTGTAGTTTTGTTTTAGATACTAACTAATTGCGTTGCTTGAAAAAAATATTAGTAGAAATAAACGGCGTAGAAAAAAGCTTTAAGGATATTAAAGCAGTAAAAGGGATTGACCTGGTAATCCAGGAAGGAGAATTCCTCGGGCTGCTCGGTCCGAATGGAGCTGGCAAAACTACGCTGATCGAGATCATTGAAGGCATACAGCAACCAGATAAAGGTGAGATCCGCATACTGGGCAAGGGTTGGAAACAACAAGCCGAGGAATTGCACCGCACCATTGGACTAGCGCTGCAGGAAACAAAATTTATGGATAAACTTTCCGTAAAAGAAACCTTGCAAATGTTTGCATCCTTTTACGAACTAGACAACGCGCGCATAGAAGAAGTGCTGGATCTTGTAAACCTTCAAGCAAAGAAAAAAAGTTATACCGTAAATCTCTCAGGTGGCCAACGCCAGCGGCTTGCACTGGGAGTGGCGCTCCTTCACAAACCTAAGATCCTATTGCTGGACGAACCTACCACAGGCCTCGATCCGGCAGCCAGGCGCGAAGTATGGAATATTTTGGAAAAGCTTAAGCGCGAAGAAAATATTTCCATGATCCTTACCACACACTATATGGAAGAAGCAGAGTTTCTCTGCGACCGCATCGTTATCATGGACCAGGGAAAATTCATTGCCCAAGGAACACTTCAAGAATTGATCACCGGCTACAGCGAAGGTGAGATCATCGAATTTTCTTTAGAACAACCAATGCTGCAGGATCCTCAACAAGTCATTAAAGGAGTTCGCAGTGTTCATTGGGATGCGCCGCTCCGGCGTGGAAAGATGACCGTGGAAAGTATTTCCAAAACACTTCCTTTATTTATTCAATACCTCACCGAACATAATCTTACACTGGCAGAACTGGAATGCCGCAAAATGACACTTGATGATCTCTTCATCTCTATGACAGGAAGGAAGCTTTATGAAAATTAAACAGATCGCACATCTTGTATTGGTAAACTTCCGGAATTTCTTCCGCGAGCCGGGCGCTTTATTCTGGTCGTTTGCATTTCCCGTAGCCATGGCTTGGGTGTTAGGTATTGCATTTTCCGGTTCGCCTGAGAAAAAATATAAAGTATTTCTATCCGGCGACAGCACGTTTCAAAAGATCTTCCCTTCGGCATCTGCCACAGGATTTACTCAAAAAATCGGCACCGGTTCAGGCACGAGCGCACAGGTAGAATTTTTACCTGCTTCTGAAAAAACCCTGACCGATGCTTTGAAGAAAGGAATTTGTGTTTTGTACATCGATCTTAAAAATGGGCAGCCCGTATTTCACTACGACCCTGGCAATTCGGAAGCAGTAACGCTCTACCTTATGCTCGAGCGTGAACTATCGATCCACGCCAACCGCCCAGTGTATGTTACCGAAAAGATCACTATGAAAGGTACGCGATACATTGATTTCCTGATCCCTGGCCTGTTGGCCATGGGTGTGATGAACTCTTGTGTGTGGGGCATTAGCTGGTACCTGATCGAGTTGAGAATGAAAAAGCTACTCCGCAGAATGGTAGCTACGCCTATGAGAAAATCTTCTTTTATTATTTCTCACTTCGTTACGCGCTTATTGCTTACGTCGTTTGAATCCTGCATCCTGGTATTATTTTCCTGGCTTTTCTTCGGCATACAAATGACGGGAAGTTTTGCAGCGTTGGTGCTGATCTACCTTTCAGGAATACTGGCCTTTGGAGGTATTGGCCTGGTGCTCGCTTCCCGTACGCAAAGTACGCACGTTGCCAATGGTTTGATCAATGCCGTGGTATTGCCAATGACGATCGTTTCCGGAATATTTTTCAGTTACCAAAGTTTTCCCGAATGGATGATCGCAATTATTAAAGTACTGCCACTCACGCTTCTGAGCGATTCGGTGCGGGCGATCTTTAATGAAGGAGCAGGATTGCCAGAAGTACTTTTGCCATGTGGCGTATTAACGGGCCTGGGGGTGGTTTTTTATCTGATAGGCTTGAAAATATTCAAGTGGTACTAATATTAACTTGTTAAAAAGGAATTCAATCTTTTTTTATTACAAAATTCTTGAAAATTTTATTTTTTCTGGTAATATTTGGTAACTTAAAACCCGTGTTTAAAGTATAACTATTGGGTTTTTGTTAACAATCAATTTTTTATCAAGATAAAATGAAAAAGACATTAATTTCTGTTCTTTCTATTGCATTCATGGTAACCGCTTGCGGCCCTTCTCAGGATGGAAATTCCGATCCAAATGCACTGGTAGAAGCTAAAGGTGGAAAGTATTACGGAGGGACATTTATTGTCAATGAGTCCGATTATATTAAAAACCTTTTCCCACACAACATTGTAGACGCTATTTCTTACAGAGTTGCTTCTCAGATCTACGAAGGACTGATGAAATTTGATCAGAAAGATCTTAGCCTCAAACATGGTATCGCTGAAAGCCATACCGTAGACGAGTCTCAGACTGTATATACCTTCAAGCTTAGAAAAGGCGTGATGTTTCACGACAACGAATGCTTCTCCGGTGGCAAAGGAAGAGAGCTTACTGCAGAAGATGTGAAATATTGTTTCACCCTTCTTTGCACTCCAAGTGTAACCAACCAGGGTTTTAGCTGTCTCGACGGTATCCTGAAAGGCGCAAGCGAATATTACAACGCTGCGAAAGATGGAAAAAAACCAAACTTCGAAGTAGAAGGTATCAAGATCATCGATCCTTATACGATCCAATTCACCCTTACTGCTCCTAATTCTATTTTCCTGAACAACCTTGCCAGACCTTTCACTTTCATTTTCCCGAAAGAAGCGTACGAAAAATACGACAAAGAAATGAGGGTAAAAGCCGTAGGAACCGGACCATTTGTGATCTCTGAGATCCAGGAAGGAAACGTAGTAGTATTGAAAAAGAATACCAACTATTATTTATCCGATAAAGACGGAAACAAACTTCCATACCTGAGTGGTATCAAAGTGAAATTCCTGAAAGATAAAAAATCTGAATTGCTTGAATTCAAAAAAGGTCAACTAAACATGATGTACCGTATGCCTACCGACTACATCATCGAGATCGAAGAGCAGACGGCTCAGAAAACGGGCGCTTACGGAGAATATGAATTGCAAAGAACTCCTGAAATGGCTACGCACTTCCTTGGTTTCCTAAACAACGGAAAAATGTTTAGCAATAAAAACCTGAGAAAAGCGATCTCTTACGCAGTAAACAGAAAGAAAATCCTGGACGCTGTATTGAACGGAGAAGGCTATTCACACGCGATCTACGGTATCACTCCACTGGATGCATACAAAGGATACGATGTAAAACAAATTAAAGGATATGATCTTAACCTGGACTCTGCTAATTTCTACCTGAAAAAAGCCGGATTCAAAAGAGGTACTGATGTACCGAAGATCACTCTTGAGCTAAACTCTGACGGAGAAAGAAACATCGCCGTGGCAGAAGAAGTGAAAAAACAACTTAAAGAAAACCTGGACATCACTGTTGATATCAACGTGGTAACTACAGCACAATTAGTAGAAAATATGCAAAGTGGTAAAAGCGATTTCTTCCGCGCGGGTTGGTTCGCCGATTATCCAAGTCCTGAAAACTTCCTATGGTTCTTCTACGGTAAAAACGTACCTGCTACAATGGATAAAATTTCTTATCCAAACCTTACCAGATATGTGAACCCTGCATTTGATCAGTACTACGAAGCTGGTCTGAAAGCTAAAAATCAGGAAGAAGCTTACGCAAACTTCCTGAAAGCAGAACAGATCGCAATGGAAGATGCTCCGATCATAGCGCTATGGTATGATGAAGGATACCGCCTGCTACAAGCTAACGTACGCGGTCTTGACAACAACGCAATGCAGTACAGAGATTTTACAGCTGTATATTTTATTCCTGATACTAAAAAAGCAAATTAAGAAAAGCTTTTCATCTTATAGAAAGCTCTGTCGGCAAAAGCCGGCAGAGCTTTTTTATTAAATGATTGTGGAATTCAATCCCGCAGTGCGAAATAAAGCGAGCAGCCTTTTTATAAATTGATATTAAGACGCAATATTTTTTCCGCAAAACCTTTTTAGAAGCTGAAACAAGCTTTTTCGATTGGTAACTAAAAGGAATAATTTGAATGGTCATCGTCCTTTACATACCAGGTGTTTTATGTTTTTTTTCTCTGTTAATAGTATTTCACAACTATTCTATTAGAATTCGCAAAAGATAAAACTGCTCCAACCTGCCGATCGTTTTATAACAGGTTATATTTTCTTGAAAGTCCCGCGCTTGCGGGGCTTTTTCGTTAATCAGTTTTAGATTAATGCTACTATTTGTAAATTGAAAAAGTGGCATCATTACTAGTCACAATATAAGTCAGGAGGAAATATGGAAAATACTATTAAATGGGACACGAACTTATATGATCAGAAACATGATTTTGTTTCCCGCTATGGTCAGGATCTTTTGGAGTATCTGCAACCGCAAAGCGGCGAAAAGATTCTAGATCTCGGCTGCGGTACGGGAGACCTTACCAATATGATTGCCTGGGCCGGCGCCACCGTTGTGGGTGTCGACAACTCCAAAGAAATGATTGATGTGGCAAGGAAGAAATACCCTTCCATTGAATTTTTTCAAATGGATGCAAGAGAGTTAAAACTTCCGGTGATCTTTGATTCAATATTCTCCAACGCCGTACTACATTGGATCCCAGAAAAAGATATTGTGATCCGCAAGATGCACACGCACCTGAAAAAAGACGGAAAGCTTGTTCTTGAATTTGGAGGAAAAGGAAATAATCAAACGATGCTAAATGCTTTGCGCTCCACGCTTCGCGCGCGCGGGCATCACAAAAATGCGGAGATTAATTTCTGGTATTATCCGTCTATTGGAGAATATGCTTGCGAGTTGGAAAAACAAAATTTCAGAGTCTTGCGTGCCGAACATTTTGACCGCTTTACCGAGCTCAAAGGAGAAAATGGATTGAAAGACTGGTTCATCATGTTTGCCGAGCGTTTCTTTAAAGATATTTCTCCTGAAGAAAAATCAGAGATCCTTGATACCATACAGAATAATCTTCGTGCTACACATTACGTGAACGGTAAATGGTACGCGGATTACAAGCGGATAAGAATTGTAGCGGTGAAGGAATGATCGGGATTTGTAAAAATAAAAACTTACCGTCATTGCGAGGAAATGTTGCGAAGCAACGTTGACGAAGCAATCCTTTAGCTACGAAGCCTGAGCCCGTATATTTTACCTCGGTGTTTCAAGTTAACTAGGCTGCGTAGCTAAAGGATTGTTCGTCGTTCGGCCTACGGCCTCTCTCCTCGCAATGACGACTTTATTTACACGTTAGTCTGCTCAGAGTCTCCCACACCCTGAACGTTGTTTTAATATAAGTGTTTGATGGGGACTCTGAGCTGCTATTAACCTTTTAGAGTTACAGAATTTCCCAAGCCAGGAAAAGCGATCAACAGGACTTTTCCGCTAGTAAAAAAGTTGGCACTATATTTTCTTGTCATCACGCAGCTATACAAAACGATAAACAACCTTAAGCTATGAAAAAACTAAAGTGGACTTCTCTGGTCTTTATTCTGTTGTGCTTATTCTTCCTTGCTATACTTTGGTACGCCGATTTTATAGTGACAAAACGTGCGGAGAATAGAACTTCCTACAAGATAGACAATCTACCTACGATGAATACAGGCTTATTGTTAGGCACTTCTAAATATCTTAAAAGCGGTTATCCCAATCTTTATTTCTCTTATCGTATTGAAGCCGCCACAGAATTATTTAAAGCAGGAAAAATCCGGAATATAATTATCAGTGGAGATAATGGACGCTCTAGCTATGATGAGCCAACAGATATGAAAAATGAGCTGATCAAAAACGGCGTTGATTCGAATCATATTTATCTCGATTATGCAGGCTTTCGCACATTCGACAGTGTGGTGCGTGTGAAAGAGATTTTCGGACAAGATTCTGTTCTTTTTATCTCACAGAAATTTCATAATGAAAGAGCCGTCTATATTGCCGATCAATTGGGCATTACAGCATATGGGTATAATGCAAAAGATGTCGCAAAACTATTCGGGATTAAAACCAAGATCAGGGAAAAATTTGCACGTGTAAAAGTGATCCTTGATTTTATGATAGGAACGAAACCTAAATTTTTAGGAGAGAAAGTAAAAATTGAGTAGTAGATCAGCCTATAATTATTCTTTGCGCTCTTTGCGTTTGAAATAAAAGGAGGTCCTGTTGTTCCTTGAACTTTATAGTTCTTAAGAAACGCGTTCGCCTAGTATCGTACTCTTTCTTTGGCTCCACTTGCCAGTATTACTGCGGCAAAGGAACATTCTTCAAAATATCTTCCAGCAAATACGTAGCTTTCTCAATACTATTAATATTATCTACAAAAAGGATTAGTTTCTTTGTTTGCTCTTTGAGACGACAATTTTTGGAATGTTGCTGTACATATAATAAGATTGTACCAAACACTTCCGATTTATAATAAGATTCATTTTCGCCTGGTACAAAATATCCTTTCATCACGCCATTCTTCAAAACCAGTTTTTCAAAACCAAGTTTCTCTGCTTTCCAACGCATTTGTACGGTGTGAACCAATGCTTCCACTTCCTTCGGCAATGGCCCAAACCGGTCGATTAAGCTGATGCGAAACATTTCCAGTTCTTCCTCACTTTTCAAACTATCGATCGTAGAATACAAACTCAAACGCTCGGTTATATTGCTTACGTAAGCATCCGGAATTATAATGGAAAGATCGGTCTCCACTGTGCAATCAGGGCTCAGCGCTTTGAGCTCGCGCTGTTCGATCTCTTTGGCAAACAAGTCGCGGAATTCGGTTTCTTTTAATTCCTGGATCGCTTCGTCCAATATTTTATGATACATCTCAAAACCAATATCGCTTATGAAACCGCTTTGCTCTGCCCCCAGCAAATTGCCGGCGCCACGTATATCCAGGTCGCGCATAGCTACCTTGAACCCGTCGCCGAGGTCAGAAAATTCTTCCAGCGCATTCAGTCTCTTGCGAGAGTCGGTTGGGAGATTTGCAATTGGTGGAGTAAGCAAATAGCAGAATGCTTTTTTGTTGGAGCGTCCCACGCGCCCGCGCATCTGGTGCAAGTCTGAAAGTCCAAACATATGCGCGCGGTTGATGATCATTGTATTTGCATTCGGAATATCCAATCCGGATTCAATGATGTTGGTAGAAACCAATACATCGTAATCATGCTCCACAAAACCAAGCATGATCTTTTCCAGCTTGTCGCCTTCCATTTGTCCATGCCCTACTGCCACACGCGCATCGGGTACCAGGCGTTTGACGGTTCCGGCGATCTCATCGATGTCGGAAATTCTGTTATGTACAAAAAATACTTGTCCGCCACGTTTCAGCTCGTACGCTACTGCATCGCGGATCAGTTCTTCGTCAAATATATGGATCTCGGTAGTTACCGGCTGGCGGTTAGGCGGTGGTGTAGCAATGATCGAAAGATCGCGTGCGCCCATGAGGGAGAAATGCAGCGTACGCGGAATAGGTGTAGCCGTGAGCGTAAGAGTATCTATATTCACTTTAAACTCGCGCAATTTTTCTTTTACAGTTACGCCGAATTTCTGTTCTTCGTCGATGATTAGCAAGCCAAGGTCTTTAAACTTCACGGCTTTCGCGATCAGCTTATGCGTACCGATGAGAATATTTGTTTTCCCTTCAGCCACTCTTGCCAGCGTTTCTTTCACTTGCGCGGCAGTTTTGAAACGGTTCACATATTCTACTACACAAGGAAAATTTTTAAGACGATCGCGGAATGTTTTGTAATGTTGCATAGCCAGCACAGTGGTAGGCACTAGTATCGCTACTTGCTTATTGTCGCACACTGCTTTGAATGCAGCGCGTACAGCAATCTCTGTTTTTCCGAATCCCACATCACCACAGACTAGGCGGTCCATCGGGTGTGGCGCTTCCATGTCTACTTTTACATCGGCTGTAGCCTTAGCTTGATCTGGCGTGTCTTCGTAAATGAAGGAGGATTCCAGCTCAACCTGCAGAAAGGAATCTTTGCTATAGGCATAGCCAGGAGCCGCTTTGCGCAATGCGTAGAGCTGGATGAGTTCTTTGGCAATGTCTTTGACCTGCTTCTTAACCTTGCTCTTCTTCGCTTCCCAATCTCCGGAGCCCATTTTGCTCAGCTGCGGAAGCGCGCCGTCCTTGCCGCTGTATCGCGAGATCTTATGAAGCTGGTGAATGCTGATGTATAGAAGATCGTTGTCTTTAAATACCAAACGAATAGCTTCCTGTTGTTGTCCGTCGGTCTCTATTTTTTCCAACCCCACAAAACGTGCGATCCCGTATTCTGAATGCGCTACATAATCGCCAGGCTGAAGTGTGCGCAGCTCTTTAAGGGTAATAGCTTTTGAACGGGAAAATTTTTCTTTCGCTTTATAACGGTGAAAACGATCAAAGACCTGATGATCTGTATAACAGGTGATCTTGAGATTTTCGTCTACAAATCCTTCGCGCAGCGCAATGTTCAGCGCACGGAAAGAAAGTTGTGCATTGATCTCATCGAAGATCGTAGTGAGACGATCGGTTTGTTTGTACGATTCGGCGGTGATAATATTGATATAGCCGGCGCCTTGTTTTTCCGACAGATCATCGGCTAAGAGTTGAAACTCCTTGTTGAACGAAGGTTGTGGCTTGATATGAAATGAAAAAGAATGATCGGCTTTGAAATAAAATTGTTTGCCGAATTCTACAAGATGAAATTTGTCGAAATGTTTTTCGAGTTGATCAGAATTTTCGAAAAGCGTTTCAGGTGCAGTGATCAGATTGTTGCCTCCTGCTTTTTGCTGGATGCGCTCGTATTCGGCCAGTGCTTTGGTATAAGACTTCTCCACTACGTCCAGCGTTTGTCTTGCGTCTTTGAACCAGATGGAATAACTGGAAGGAATGAATTCAAAAAAAGATTCCCTGTTTTCCTGAAGTAGCCTGGTCTGCACGTTGGGTACGATGGAGATCACTTCCTTTTTCTCTACCGAAAGTTGTGTGTCCGGGTTGAACGTACGAATGCTTTCGATCTCGTTGCCGAAAAGCTCGATGCGGTAAGGATGTTCGTTGGAAAAAGAAAAAATATCCATGATCCCGCCGCGTACGGCAAACTGGCCTGCTTCGTACACAAAGTCAGTACGTTCGAAGTCGTACGAGGTAAGCCATTCAGACAAGAAAGAGGTATCAAGTTTATCTCCTTGCTTGATGCGGAAAGTATTGGAGCTAAGTGATTTTTTGGTGATCACTTTTTCAGTCAGCGCTTCCGGGTAGGAGACGATAAGCTGGGGTTCGGATTTAGTATTTAGAATGTTCAGTACCTCGGCGCGCTGAAGTACGTTGGCGTTGTCGGTTTCTTCGTACTGGTAAGGCTTTTTGTAAGAAGTAGGGAAGAGCAAAATTTCCTGATCGGGGATAAGATTTTGAAGGTCATTCAGAAAATAAAATGCTTCTTCTTTTTCATGAAGAATAAAGATCTGTCCTTCTTTTCTAAGTTGAAAGATCGCTGCTGCCAGCACGGCGTCTGCGCTTCCGATGAGTCCTTTAAGTTGGAGATGTTGTGGATTGGGCGTACTTAACCTGTCAGAAACGGTTTTCGTAAGACCGTCAGCGGTGTACAAAGTGATCAATTCTTCGGCTTTCATTGGCCTGCTTTAAAAGTAATAGATTACAAAAATAATCAAAAAAGCCGGGAAAATAGTTCGTTTTCAAAAGAGGAATATTTTTTACACCAAAAAACAAATCCTGGCGTTGTCTACACAAAGCCTCTGATCGGGCTTTTACAGTATCTTTAAACAGGAATAGTTATGAAAAATACAACTAAAACAGTCGGTGTAATTTTCTTATTGCTTACACTGATATCGCTATCCAGCTGCAGATCGGTTTTTTACAGCAAGGTAAACAGCCGAAAAGAAGTTATGCCAAACAGTTTACATGCAAGTCGTCAGATTACTAGTTATGAACGCAGGTACATTGGTAAAGGGAAAAAGATTTACGATCCGACAATAAAGAAATACCAGAAAATAAAAGTGTGGACCTACAATAAAAAAGGAAATCGAAAATCAGTACAAACCACAAAGCAGATGCTCATCGGAAATGTTATTATGAGCAAGGAGATCAAAGGTAAATATTACAATGAAAAAGGGAAACGAATAAGCGAGCAGGAGTATTGGATGGGGATGAGCAGGTAATGCAAAGATCGCCAAGTTCGCAGAGAACGCAAGAATTGTAATACTTGTACACGAAAGCATACCATTGCTTTTTTTAATAACCAGTAAGCACAAAAGCACCCCAATAATAGGGATCGGGAAATTTTTCTTTCAACGCTTTCTGTGCGGCCCGGAAGGCTTCGAACTTGTCTTTTGTTTTCAAAAAGTTCTGATAAAAACTGATCATAAAAGTTTTGGTGGCCTCGTCGTCCACTTTCCAAAGACTGGTCATAATGCTTTTTGCGCCGGCTGCACGGAAGGCACGCTGCAGGCCATACACGCCCTCTCCCGCATCGAGGTGCCCGAGACTGGTTTCGCAGGCAGATAAAATAACGAGCGAAGTATTTTCAAGATCCAGGTTTTGTGCTTCATATGCGGTCAGGATTCCGTCGTAGGTATCCGGATATTCGGCAGCACTATAATAGTTGACCACCCCTGAAAGCAACAATCCTGAATTGACCATAGCATTGAAAACTCTGTATCCATCAGTAGTAGCGTGGTTGATCTCCGACCAGTATCCGTGGGTTGCAATATGCAGCACATCCGGACTGTGCAAACTGTAGATTCTTTCTTCCGTGGCCTGCTCACGAAGATATAAGGTTACTCCAATGGCGTGTTGATCCATTTCTTTTTTAATGTTCACTACTTCGGTTTCGGTACCGGGTAGATCGGTGATATTATTTCCACGGAAATCCCGCACGAAGGATCTTGTGCGTTCGTCGGTCATCGCAATATTGGTGACGGTGTTTTGTTTTTCTTCCGTTTTATACGCAGGTCTTCCGATCAGCGTGGCTTGTTTCACATCGGCACTCAATGGACTTTGCTGCACGTCGGTACTGCTGGTGATATAGTGAATATTTATTTCGTCGAGCAGGTATTGTCTTGTATGCGGATTGAAGAAGGTGGAAAGATTGATGAGGTGGTAAATTCCATCAGGAGAAAAATAAACTTTTTTCGCGCCCTTCAGATTGTCTTTGATCGGTTTCCAGAAGTGATCGTAAAGTGTGGTATCCTGTACTTTAAATCGGATGCTGTTCTGATAAAGTTTGTAATAACGGTTTTCCAGATCCGTTGCAAAATCAGGAAGGTATACTACTTCGGGATAAGGACTTGTTTTCGTAATGATGTATGCTGCATAATAGGTCGTATCAGAATAATAAAGCTGATCGCGCCACTGAAAGCGCACCATTTCTACAGCCGCTTCCCCTTCTTTCAATTGATCACGAATTGTTTTCCAGTCAACCGGATCAATGCGCAGGTATTTTTTAAAATCTTTCGCTTTAATAGCCAGTTCGTTTTCAAGATGGTTTACTTCCTCCTGTAATTTTTTTACCTGTTCCTGGCTGATCGAATTTTTCACTGCCCCGGTAGGGTCTTCCGACTTGCGGTACAGACGGATGAGCTCCTGTTTTTTTTCGATCCATTCGTCGTACAGTTTTTTAATGGAAGGATCGTTCGAACTAAGAAATGCTTGTTTTCTTTTTTGTGTTCCTTTCAGCGAAAGCGATTTGGTGAACAATAAATTGTCGTAGGCTTGTGCCGACAGGGCCGGGAGGAGCGTGGAGTGTTTTTCTTTTGCGATTTTTACAAAGCTATGGTAATTGTCATAACCATCCTTCAGCTTTGTATTGTAGTAAGCCACAAAAGCTTTTTCGCCGAAAGAGAAAACAATGTCGTTGATCCAGGTGACGTTGAGCTTGAAAAGCTGTTCGTATGTAGCTTTCGACTGTTCCAGCTTACGGTCGCGCATGGTAAAATATGCATAAGAAGCAAAAGGCATGGTCGACGAACGAAAATCTTTCGTGTTGATGATCTGATCGTTTACGCTTTTGAAAAACGTATGGTATTGCGGAGCGCCGAGAAAGCCGAGCTGTTCGGCGCGCATGAAATTGATTGATAAATCTGCGTATTGGCCGAAACTGTTGTAATAGGTTTCTGTTTCTTCTATATAAAAAGAAACCGGTTTTTTGAGCTGTGCTTTTTTCCCTTTTTTGATCAGGAAAACCGGATACATGGAGAGTGGAAGTTGTTTAGCGCTCTGCGGAAATTTTGTATTGATGCAATTGCACCAGACATAACTGGCGGAATCTCTTTTGGACCAGAGTACTTCGGCCGCATCGAAATCTTTGAGGATCTCGCGCGCATACGCCGTGACCGTGTAGCGCGGACTGGCATAAAGGTCGCAACCGGTGGCATTGCTATTGGGCAATGATGCGAGGTAATCGTATTCTTCGTTGGCAGCTTCTGTATAGTTGTGATAATCGCCGATGGAAAGATAATAGATCATTTTGCTGGTAAGCGCTTCTGCCTTATAGGAAGTTTTCAGTATGTCGATCGCTTCTTCCGAAAGTTTTGTCATTTTGCGAATGTATTCTTCAGCCTGCAAATAATCACCGGAGCGGGAGAGGAAGTTCGTATAGTAGGAATACGTGTGGTAAATTTCTTTTTCATTTCCTTTGAAATTCTGTGCACGCAAATAGTTTTCACGGGCTTTTTTAAAATCTGCATTCCGTTCGTAAGCATACCCGATGTAGGTGTAGTTATTAAAATTCTGCAACGAAGGATTTTTTTCAAGAAAAGCTTCTGCCTTGGAAGCATTCTGCGGATCGGTAGTGGAAAAGAGCGCTACATAATAAACGCTGTTCCATTCACTGGCGGCATCGCTACTACCGCCAGTGTTCGTATATCCACTGGTCATGGCCGACAGCAGTTTATCCGATTGTTCCTTACAGGCCTTCGCAAGCGCCGGATCGGGCGCCTGGTTCTCAAAGATCTGGTTCAGCATGAAATAATTGGTATAAGTTTGCAGCTCTTTTTTCTGCTCTACCATTTTATACATTGCCTTGGCAATTTCCATCGCCTTTTTCTTGTCTGAGGCGTTTACATATACATCGGATAATTTTGCCATGAACTCGTCCTGCGTTTGTGCATAGGATGACATAGAAAAGGAGCAGAAGAAGATCAGGTATAAAACCTTTCTGAAAGAAATAGAAACGTGCATAAAGGAAATCCGGATTTTAAGAAAGATAAGGAGAAAGGAGGAAAGAAGAAAAGGAGTAAAGGTCTCATGGTTGAACCCCTGAGTTATTAGTAAAGATACTTCGAAACCATATTCATTTTTTAACGCGAAAAACTATTCCATGGCTTTGTCATTCATAACTTTTATCCGGCATCGGAATCTAGCACCCTAATCATTTTTATCCGAAATTTTTATAAACCGCCGGATTTATCTTATATTCAAACCTCGCTAAACCTATAGATTTTACCTCTTATTATGAAAAAATACGATTTATGTGTCATCGGTGGCGGCCCTTCCGGCTATGCAGCTGCGATGCGTGCGCTTGACTTCAACAAGAATGTACTGCTGATCGAAAAAGAAAAACTCGGAGGGGCTGGACTTTATAACGGCGCACTTTCTTCCAAAACATTCTGGGAGCTTTCCAAAGACGTGGAATCGGCTCGCTCGAAAGTGAAGAAATACATGAACAATAAATTTGATGTTTCCTTCAAAGACATCGTAAGAGACGTAAAAGAAGCGATCGTAAATCGTAAAGAGATCCTGGAAGGCCATGTAGATAAACTGCATGAACTGCACGACGATATTTTTGATTACATTCTGGGTACGGGAAAATTAAAATCCAAAAACGAGATCATCATCACCAAGTCCGACGGCAGCACAGAAGAAGTCTATGCCGATTATATCATTCTTGCTACAGGAAGCAGGCCACGTAAACTGTCGCATATTCCGGTAGATGAAAAAATTATCGTGACAAGCGATGGGATTGAAAATTTTGAAAACTTTCCGCAAAGCATTGTGATCATGGGAGCCGGGGTAATTGGTTGCGAATGGGCCACTATCTTCTCAAATTTTGGCTACACCAAAGTAAATATCATTGACAAAGGCGACCGGGTATTGCCGGTCGAAGACGAAGACCTTACCGACAAGATCGAAGAAAATATGATCGCGCGTGGGGTGAATGTGCACCGCAATTCGCAGCTGGTAAGCATGCAGGTGAAAGACGGAAAAGTAGAATACGAACTGCAATATAAAGACGGGCATAAAGAAGTTTTCACCGTAGAAAAAGCCCTGGTCTCTGTAGGCCGCGTGGCTAACGTAGAAGGACTCGGCCTGCAGGAAGTAGGAGTGGAGCTTTTGGAAAACGGAACAATCAAAAATGACGATTCGCAAACTACCGTTCCTAATATTTATGCAGTAGGCGACCTCACAGCTGATATTGCACTGGTAAACGTAGGTGAAATGGAAGGCAGACACGCAGTAGAAAAGATCTTTGGTAAAAAAGAAGAGTCTCTCGACTATCGAAATATTTCTACCATCATGTTCCTCAACCCTGAAACTGCCGGTGTAGGGATCAACGAACAGGAGGCGCAAAAAAGAAAAATCTCCTACCGCGTTGTAACCATTGACTACAGCGTGATCCCAAGAGCGATCGCGATGAAAAATACCAATGGGTTTTTCAAAATTATTGTCACCAACGATTCAGAAATGAAGATCCTGGGTATGCGCGCTATCGGCGTACACGCTTCCAGTGCGATCCAGGCAGTAGCGCTGCTGATCCACATGGATCAAGGGATCAAAGCACTTGCCGAACTTATTCACCCGCACCCGTCGATCATTGAAGGTATCCAGGAATGTCTTCGTGTGCTGAAAGGAAATTCTATTTTGAAACCAGAAGTATTTGGCGACAAACTAAGATGCCGCGTATGCGATGAAAACGGCTGCTACACGGAATGGAGCTGGCTGGAGAAATAATTATGAATTATGAATTATGAGTTGAGTTATCTGTTATTGGTTACCCGTTATTTTTTAGTAATAAGTAACGAATAACCAACTCTTTTCATTCATAACTCATAATTCAACATTCATAACTTTTTTTGTTCCTGCATAAAGTTCAAACTCCAGTAAGCGGCAATCGATCTTGCTGTTGTAAAATTCAATTTTCCTTTTTGGTTTCAGGCCTACTTGTTTTCCAAGATCCAGATTTCCTGTAAAAACATATCCGAAATAACCTCCGCATTTTTTCTTGAAAAAATCACCGATCTCTTTGTAGATCGTTTGCAGTTCGGTTACTTCTCCGAGTCGTTCTCCATATTCAGGATTGATCATTACTACACCTGCAGTTTCCGGTACCGGTGTTTCCCGAAAATCGCAACAAATAAAATCAATCACATGATCCACGCCGGCAGTAGCAGCGTTGCGTTTAGCTGCCTGGATCGCGTCTTCGTTGAGATCGGAGGCGATGATCTTAAAATTTAAATTTTTAGTAGCGGCCAACCTTGCCTCTTTGCGAAGTACTTCCCAACGCTCAGCATCAAAACCAAGCACATGCATAAATCCAAAATTGCTGCGAAGCAACCCGGGTGCGCGGTTCTGCGCAAAAAGCGCCGCTTCGATTGCTAAAGTACCGCTTCCACACATGGGATTGATGAAGGTAGAATGTTTGTCCCACCTGCTTGCCAGGATTAGCGCGGCTGCCAGGCTTTCTTGTAAAGGAGCTTTAAAAGGAATTTTGCGGTAGCCGTGTTTGGCAATCGTTTCACCGGAAGTATCAATATACACCGCTGCATGGTTGTCGCGCCAATGCAGGTTGATCACGGTTTTGTGACGGTCAGGACCAGAGTTAGGTCTTGATCCTTTTTTAGAAGTGATCCGGTCGGCGATGGCATCTTTGCATTTTAGATTTGGAAAACGGCTGTCCAGGATTTCCGGGTTGTCGGAAAAAGAAGTTACGCTGAAGTAGCCATCCACATCAATATATTTTTCCCAGGGAATGCGGATCATTTCATTGTACAGATCGTCGGGCGTTTTGGCGAAGAACTCCTCGACTAAAAACAATACAGAGTGTCCTGTACGCAAATACAGGTTAAGCTTCATGCAATCCTCCATTGTACCCTGGAGACGAATGCTCATATGCGATTCTTCCAGCTCCGTATAGCCAAGTGAGATCAGTTCCGACTTTAGCCATACATTTATGCGCTTCGGACAGGTAATAACGATTTTACCTTTGGTAGTAAATAAATTGATATCCATCATCTGTAAAAGTAGGAAATATTCTTAATTTTATATCCTAACAAAATAATATCAAAATGGATCTGAAAGCACAATTCGAAGAAGCTTCTGCAAAGTCAAAATCATTGCCAGCGCAGAGCAATGAAAACCTGCTTAAACTATACAGCTTATTTAAACAAGCTACTGAAGGAGACGTCAATATAGAGAAGCCAACCAATCTATTCGACTTCAAAGGTATTGCAAAATACAATGCGTGGGAAGAGTTGAAAGGTATTAGCAAAGAAGAAGCAATGCAGCAGTATATTGATCTGGTAAAACAATTAGGAGCCTAATCATTATGGCAGAAGAGGTGAAATCAAAACTAAGCGCCATCTTGCATATGAAATGCCCGAGATGTCGTCGCGGCAATATGTTCTTAACCTCGAACCCATACAATATAAACAAAGTGCATCAGATGCCTGAGCAATGTCCTGAATGTGGCCAGCCGTACGAACCCGAGCCAGGTTTTTACATTGGAGCCATGTATGTGAATTATGGATTTACGGTAATCCTTACAGGAATTGCACTAGTAGTAATGGAAATGATCTTGAATGTTTCCGCATGGACATTTTTTTCAATATATGTTTCTGCTCTGCTGCTGATCGGCCCTTTTCTGTTCAGGTATTCCAGGGTTATTTATCTTTATCTGTTTGTAAGTTACGACAAAGAGGCGGTGCGGAAACATAAGTTATCCGAATAACGTATCTAAAAAAACATTCAACAAGATCATGCTTGATCATATCATACGAAATATACTTCCTTTTACCTGGGCTTTTCTGATCTCAGTATTTGCGATCCCATCTATTGTACAGGTGGCGCATAAAAAGAGATTGCTGGATGAGCCCAACAACCGGACGATCCACGAATCGCTCACCCCACGCCTGGGCGGGCTTGCGATCTTTGCCGGATTTATTTCAGCGCTTACCATTTTCGGGAAGATCGATTACGGTGTGCAGCATATGCTGGCGGGCTGTGTAGTGATCTTCTTTATTGGATTAAAAGATGATATTGTATCGGTATCTGCTTTCAAAAAATTTTTCGTTCAGGTGCTTTCCACTGGCATCGTAATGTTTATGGCAGATATTCGCATAACCAGTCTGCAGGGAATTCTTGGGATCGGAGTACTGGAGCCAGGAATTAGCTATCTGCTTACCTTCATTGTCATCATTGGTGTCACCAATGCTATCAATCTGATCGATGGGTTAGACGGGCTGGCAGGCTCTATTGTGTCGGTATGTTGTCTTAGTTTTGGAATTTACTTCATCACTTCCGACGATGCATATATCCAGGTCTATTCTTATGTTGCATTTTCACTGTTCGGAAGTATCCTTGGGTTTCTGCGCTATAATTTTTATAAGGCAAAAATCTTTATGGGAGATACCGGTTCGCTCGTCTGTGGTTTTATCATCTCAGTAATGGCGATCAAATTTGTGGAGACTAAGATGATCTCAAATACACCGGCTGTTTCGGTAGCGATTTTATTCATCCCAATTCTTGATACGGCAAGAGTGTTTGTACTTAGGATCATGGCAGGCAAA
The DNA here is from genome assembly GCA_035535995.1 of Cytophagaceae bacterium. Taxonomy (GTDB): domain Bacteria; phylum Bacteroidota; class Bacteroidia; order Cytophagales; family Cytophagaceae; genus JANYCO01. The sequence continues at coordinate 109,041 of DATLOZ010000012.1, read as the reverse complement.
TCGCCTTTTATTCCTGATAAAAATCATATTCATCACAAACTGGTGGAAATAGGCTTTTCTCAGCTTAGCACAGTATTGATCCTTGTCCTGATCAATATATTGGCAATTGCGCTGGTCATTTTTTTCGACGGCCTACCGCTTACCATGCAGATGATCGCTTTATTTCTGTATGCACTTTTATTTAGTGTGATCATTGAGATCAGCACACGTTTAAAAAAGACTCATATCATAGACAATGAAATGCTCAGTGATTAAAAAATTACTCTTCATTCTGATTTTTTGGCTGGTTGGGGCCAATGTTTTTTCAGCGAATGTTTCGAAGGAGACACTACTTTACAGTTTTGCCGGCCAATGGCTGCGCTACGATAAGTATTATGAGTCATATTTACCTTTAAAAAAGAAAGAGCTGAAGCGTTCCAAAAGCATCCACCAGATCCTCGATTATTCAAAGTTCAAAAACTACGATCTAAAATTCAAGGCTACCAAAGAACTGACCTTATTTGTCAACAATAAGTTGATCTACAAAAAAATTACCCCTGGTGAAGAAGAAATTATTATCCCACTTCGCACACTGGAACCTGATGAATCTGATAGGATCATTATTACTTTTTTTCATCCTTCCGGAGAGCTTCCTTTTTATTCTGCAGGCATTGTAAACCGCTCTGCTGTTGTTATGCAAAAAAAGGAAGAGCGTGGCCAGGCCACACAGTTTCTTTATAGGAGTATGCAAAATTTACTTTCAGGATATACCATTCTGTTTTTAATTATTGTGACGTTGTTTGTACTCTTGAAACAACTTTACCCCAAAGAATTTTTACGCTATTTCGGTTTAAGACAATCGGAAGCAGCGGATCATTTGCTGCCCGGTCCATTTAGTATTCCCTCTCTGTGGATGGCGCTACTGTGTGGGTTGGCGCTTTCGCAGCTCATCTATATGTTCAAACTAGACGAAATAATTTTCGCTTCTTCCACTTCTATTTTGAAGGGAACGCTCTTGATCACCGTTGTTTATTTTGTATTTTATATTGGGAAATATTTATACCTCTGGCTGATCGGCTGGTTATTCAATTATTCAAAGATCGTTCCTCTCCAGTTTGCAGATTATACAGGATTTTTGGAAAGAGTTTGTATGGTTGCCTGTCTGGTCATATTTGGTATCGTGGCATCGGGATTTATCCTATTGGAGGTGAATTCTGAAATATTGTATTTTGCACTGATTCTGGTGCTTATCTTTTGTGTGATAAAAGTTATATTATTGTTTTTAAGATTGATACCCCATAGAAATTTGTATTTATTTTCTTACCTTTGTGCCGCAGAAATACTACCGCTGATTATTGCAGTAAAAATTCTATTGTTTTAATGCCGGTTATTGTAAAACAGTAATTCCAAATTTGTTAAATGGCGCAGGTAAAAACTAAAGAAAAAGAAGTCAAAGACAGACATACTAAAGTTTCAAGTATACTAGTTACACAACCCAAACCTACTGACGAGAAATCTCCTTATCACGCGCTTGCCAGTAAGTACAATCTGAAAATAGACTTCAGACCTTTTATAGAGGTTCAACCAGTTGATATAAAGGAATTTAGAAAACAAAAAATCGAAATTCTGGCTCATACGGCGGTTATTTTTACGAGCCGCAATGCAGTAGATGGTTTTTTCCGGATCTGCAACGAAGCCAAAATCGAAGTGCCGGCAGAAATGAAATATTTCTGTGTTTCCGATCAAACTGCCAATTATCTCCAAAAATACATTGTGATTCGTAAGAGAAAGATCTTCGTAGGAGAGAAAACCGCGAAAGATCTGGAAGAGATCCTTAAAAAGCATAAGGATGAAAAATACCTTTTCCCTTGCTCCAATATCAGAAAAGATGAAATTCCGGTTTTCTTAAAAGATAACGGATATGAATTTTCTGAGGCTATTATATACAAAACAGTGGCAAGCGATCTTTCCGATCTGACTAATGTAAAATACGATATTATTGCTTTCTTTAGTCCATCCGGAGTGCATTCATTGTTTACTAATTTCCCTGATTTTAAACAAAATAAGACCAGAATTGCAGCCTTTGGTCCCACTACCGCAGCTGCAGTAAAAGAAGCTGGATTAATCCTCGATATCGAAGCTCCTCTACCGAACGCTCCTTCTATGGCTGGAGCCTTGGAATTGTACATCAAAAAGGTAAATAATATCAAATAAATTTAATTTGTTATAGATAGTGTACAATTAAAAAAAATGTCTAGTTTTGTATCTTGACCATCAACTATTAGTCTGTTCTCTATGAAGCATGTGTACAAAATAATATTTATATTCCTGACTCTGATTACATTCCTAAACGACTCCTACGCACAACAGGATGCTCAATTCAGCCAATATATGTTCAATGGCCTTTATTATAACCCTGGTTATGCCGGTATTGAAGGTGTCACAAGAGGAACTGTGATCACACGTAGACAATGGCTGGGTTATAAAAACAGCGACGGTTACAACTCACCAGGCGGAAACAGCCCTACCTCACAGGCAATTATGGTAAATTCAAGATTGCCATTTTTAAAAAGCAGAACAGGAGCAGGACTTGGAATTGTATATGATAATTATGGTCCTATTACTTCATACGAAATTCAATTATCCGGAGCTTATCATGTTAAAATAGGTGATGGTCTCCTTGGAATCGGTGGTCGCGCGGGTACTTACGCACAATCACTAAAAGGAGATTGGTATCAGGTAGTGGATACACAAGATCCGATCTATACGTCATTAGTGAACAATAATTCAAAACAACTTAAACTGGATTACGCAGCAGGTCTTTGGTACCAAGCTACTAAGTGGTATGTGGGTGCTAGTATCAATCACCTTTCAAGACAGAAATTCAGCTATAATGTTACTAATATCAGCTCTGTTATAAATAACCACATGTATTTCACTGGAGGTTATATTTTTACATTGAGCAATACCTTGAAAGTGACTCCTACGGCAATGGTTCAAACCGACCTGAAGCAATACACTATATTAGTAGGTCCAATGGTAGATTATAACTCTAAATTCTGGGTTGGTCTTAATGCAAGACAATCAGCGGGTAAAAAAGACGTTGTATCCGGAGGCAATTCAGTATGGTCTGTAAACGACATGATTGGATATGCAGGAGTTAATCTAATGAAAAATAACGCTTTGAAAGTAGGCTTTGCCTTCGATTTTGTATTAAGCGGTCACAAAGGAACAGCTGGTACCTCTCACGAAATTATGCTTTCTTATATGGTTCCTTCTCCTGGAGGCGTTCCTAAGCCAAAAGTAAGAACTCCTCGTTACAGACACGACGAAAATTAATTGAATTATTTTGGAATTTACATTTTAATTTGTCAAATTTGAATTTAACTTTGGACTTTAACGTAGTTTAATTTGTATTAAATTAATAATAACAACTTAAATCCTTCGTTATCGTTTTTAAAGGGAATAGGTTAGAAATAAAAGGAAATTATTTAAATTTAGGTGTTATGAATAAATTGTGTGTTTTAAGTAAGGCTTATATAGCTTTGACTTTATCTGCCTTGACGCTGTTCAGCTGTGGACGCAAAGGAGGACCAGATGAGGCCAGTGGAGACCTGATAGGTGTTCAAGGCCGTGAAGGATGGGTTCAGACAGTACCATACGGTATGGTCGTTTGCCCGTCAGGAACATTTCATATGGGACAAGCTGACCAAGATGTACCCGCTACTCAGATCAACCTGAACAAACAGGTTACTATCGGAGGTTTCTACATGGATGAAACCGAAATCACCAACAACGAATACAGACAATTTGTAGATGTAATGCTGAAAGATTCAGTAGATGTACTGGGTCAGGATTACATTATGACAGAGCTTTATCCAGATACTACTGTTTGGGTAAGAGACTTCGCCCACCATATGGGAGACCCTATGATGGAATATTACTATGCACACCCTGCTTTCGACGAATATCCAATCGTGGGTATCGACTGGTGGGCTGCTAAATATTTCTCAGAATGGAGAACCAAACACATGAACAACTGGAGAGCTTCTCAAGGTCTATGGCAAATGCCAAGATTCAGACTGCCTTCTGAAGCTGAGTGGGAATACGCAGCAAGAGGTGGTAGAGATATGGCTAAGTATCCATGGGGTAACCCTTACATCCGTAACTCAAAAGGATGTATGCTTGCTAACTTCAAACCAGGAAGAGGTAACTATTATGACGACGGTTTTATGTATACATCTGCTGTAGCGTCTTATTTTTCTAATGACTACGGTCTGTATGATATGGCAGGAAACGTAGCTGAGTGGTGCGAAGATGCATACTACGATGCTGCAGTACCAGTAGTTTGGGATTTGAACCCTACTTATTATAATGATGATGAGCCAAGAAAAATCATCAGAGGTGGTTCATGGAAAGACATCGCTTATTATCTTGAAACAGGTACCAGAACCTTCGAATATCAGGATACTACAAAATCTTATATTGGATTCAGAAACGTAATGACTTACCTTGGTAGATCATCTGGTTATGAATTCTAATCAAAGTTTTAAACTTTAATTTATAATAAACACTTAGGAAACAATCGTTAAACACTTAAACTTTTTAAAAAAATGGCAATTTCTTATAGAAGAAGACACGTTCCTACAGGAATGGAAAAATTTGAAATTACAATTATGCCTAAGATCTACGGTCTTGGTGCAGCAGTCGTAATCGTTGGAGCATTGTTCAAAATCATGCACTGGCCTGGTGCGGACATCGCACTTATTGGTGGTCTGGGTACAGAAGCAGTTATCTTTGCTTTCTCTGCATTCCAAGCTCCTCCACAAGATCCAGACTGGACTTTCGTTCACCCACAATTGTCACCTAGTGACTATGAAGATGGTGGACATGAAAACGCAACAGGTGAAAACCTTACTAAGTCTTTGGACAAAATGATGCACGATGCAAACATTAACCAAGATCTAGTATCAAGATTAGGTTCAGGTTTGAACAACCTTACTCAATCTGTACATAACCTTGGCGATCTTACTAACTCTGCAGTAGCTTCTAACGAGTATGCTGAAAACGTAAAAGCTGCTTCTAAGTCTATCGTAGAAATGAACAAGTCTTACGCTAAAACTGTAGACGCAATGTCAGAAATGGCTAACGCTTCTCAAGATGCTAAAGAATATCATCACCAAGTACAGAACATCACTAAAAACCTTGGTGCTCTGAATGCAGTTTATGAAATGGAACTTCAGGATGCAAACAACCACCTGAAAGCAATGAACAAGTTCTATGCTAACCTTTCTTCTGCAATGGATAGCATGTCTGAAGCTAGCAAAGACACTCAAACATTGAGAGATGAAGTTTCTAAATTGTCTAAGAACTTGTCTTCTCTGAACAATGTATACGGTAACATGCTTACCGCAATGAAAGGTTAATCCCTTGCGTCTGATTAAACAAAATTAGTGTTAAACTTTTTAAACAGAATATAAATCATGGCAGGCGGAAAAGAAACCCCTAGACAGAAAATGATTGGTATGATGTACCTGGTATTGACGGCGCTTCTAGCCCTCCAGGTATCTTCAGCGATCATGGAGAAATTCAAATTTCTTGATGATAGTTTGCAGTATAGCAACGAACAAATGAACGGCACTAATGCTGCTACCGAGAAAAAAATCGAAAAAGCAGTTACTGATGCTGGAAATAAAGCTTCTGACGTAGCCGTACTGGATCAAGCCAGAGCGGTAAGAAAAGAAGCTTCTGAAATCAAAGATTACATCAAAAATCTTAGAGCAGAAATTGTACAAGTAACCGGTGGTTATGAAGACAATGATCCTAAGAAGATGTACAAAGGTGCTAAAGAAGAGGAAAAAGTGGCGATCCATATGATGGGTGCTTCTAAAAACGGAAAAGGTTACCAACTGAAAAAAGAAGTTAACCAATTCGTTGATGACCTTAACAAGATCACCGGAGAGAAATATCCTTATATCGCCCTTGATGCTAAAGACGATAGCAGAATCACTAGCTCGGATCAAAAGCGTAAAGATTTCGTTGAATTGAACTTCACTCACACTCCAATGGTGGCTGCTATGGCAGTAATGAGTAACCTGGAGTCTGACGTGTTGAAGCACGAATCTAGCGCGCTGAAAATACTTGCTGATAAAGTTGGTGCTGCAGATCTTAAATTTGACCAGGTAATCGCAATGGTGAGACCTGCTTCAAGAATTGTAGCTGCCGGTACTAAATACGAAGCAGAAATGTTCCTTGCAGCTTCTGCAAGTACCATTACTCCTACAATGACTGCAAGAGGCTCAAGCATCCAGGTTGATCCTAAAACTAAAATTGGTAAAGTAAGCTTCATGGCTCAGGCTGGTGGTGCTTTCGATGCTAAAGAAAATGCATTCAAACAACAGTGGGAAGGTAAAGTAACTTTCAAATTCAAAGGAAAAGATACAACCTTTACTGTAAAAACTGACTACTACGTAGCAAAACCAGTAATCCAGGTACAATCAGGTTCGGTATCCGCTCTTTATAGAAACTGCGGTAACGAGCTGAACGTACAGGTGCCTGCTCTTGGCCAGGAATACAGACCAGTATTTACAGCTGTAGGTGCTGATGTAATCAAAGGTGCTAAAAACGGTGAGGTTACTCTAATCCCTACTGGTACTGCCGTAAAACTAAAAGTAACTAGCAATGGTAACTATATCGGTGACCAAGATTTCAAAGTGAGATTGATACCAAAACCAGAAATCCAGGCGTTATCTAATGGTAAGCCAGTGGATGAAAAACAAGGTGTTCCTTCTCCAGGTCCAAGATCAATTACTATGAAAGCAGTGCCTGACGAATCATTCAAGGCATTCCTTCCTAAAGATGCTCGTTACAGAGTTGCTGAGTGGGATTGTATCCTTGTAAGAGGTAAGAGACCAGTAGCGCAACAAAAAGTTACTTCAGAAACTGCTAACCTGGCTTCATTCGCTGCGCAAGCACAACCAGGAGACAGGATTCTGATAGAGGTGAAAACAGTAATCAGAACTAACTATCAGAATAAAACTGAGACAGTGAACCTGGGTACTGTAATTAAAAACATCCCTCTACACTAAGAATAATTTAAACAAGAAAGGTTATGAAAAAGTTAGGTGTTATTTTAATTGGTTTGGTAATGTCTGCGGGTGTTACGTACGGGCAGGAGAGAGTTGACTCTACTACTTCCACTACGACTACAACTGCAACGGAGACAACTACCACTACAGCGGGTGCTACAAACGGAGACACAGGATATAATCCTCTTTCTGTAAGACCGATTCACGTTTCTGACATTATGTGGAAGAAAACGATCCTAAGAGCAATTGATTTGCGTGAGAAACAAAATAAACCTCTGTTCGCAAGAAACAAGGAAATCACGAGATTATTGATGGATGCTGTACATAAAGGCGATCTTACTCCTTTTGCAAACGATTCTCTAGAGAGAAAAATTACTATTGATGAGTTTGATGAAGCGATGTTGATCCCAGTAGAAGGCGGTACATTGACTGCTGAAGAAAAAGAAATCGCACTGGCTAACGGTGACTCTTCTGTTCTTCAATCAGGCGGACCGGCATATTATTTCCCTACTGACATTTACCAATTAACACTTAAAGAGGATATGATCTTCGATAAACAAAGATCAAGATTATATTATGATATCATTGCTGTGACAATGTTGGTTCCTGCGGACCTTCCGTCAAACGTTAAAGGTATCGAGCAGGTAATTGCCTCTTTCTCGTACAAAGAACTGGTAGAAAAAGTGTTTAAAGACAATCCTAAGGCCATTTGGTTCAACGTACAGAATGATCAGCAACACAAAAACCTGGCTGATGCTTTTGATCTAAGACTATTCAGCTCTTACATCACAAAGGTATCTAACCCGAACGATGCGTATCTGGTAGATATCTACGGTGGAGATCAGCAAAAAGGTATCATGGCTTCTCAGTGGGCTGCAATGGAACTCCTAGAGTTCGAGCACAACCTGTGGGAGTTTTAATCTGATCTTAAAATCAATATTAAAAAGGGAAGAACAATTTGTTCTTCCCTTTTCTTTTTGTCAAAGTTCCTGTTTAGGCCGCATATTAATTGTACAAACAACGGCGAATAATGCAAAGATGTTTTAACCTTTTTTCAAATGCTCTGCAACCTTCTTAGCTTTCGAAGGTCCGATCACCTTAGCAATCTCTTCTTCTGTTGCTTCTTTAATTCTGCGTACACTTTTGAAATGCTTTAGCAATTTTTCAATCGTAGCCTGACCTACATCAGAAACATCTTCCAGGCCGGATTTAATACTTGTTTTACTTCGTTTTTTACGATGGTGAGTAATTCCAAATCGATGTGCTTCATCACGCATATACTGTATCAAACGCAACGATTCGGATTTTTTGTCGATGTACAATGGGAATTCATCACCCGGAAAAAAAATCTCTTCTAAGTTTTTTGCAATTCCAACGATCGGAATTTTTCCGTACAAATGAAGATCTGTAAGCGCCATCGTGGCAGAGCTTAATTGACCTTTCCCACCGTCGACTACGATTAGCTTTGGCAACGGTAGATTGTCCTCTAAACACCGCCTGTAGCGGCGTGTAATAACTTCGTACATCGTGGCAAAGTCATTTGGACCTTCCACTGTTTTTACATTATAATGACGATAATCTTTTTTGGAAGGTTTCGCATTTTTGAAACAAACCATTGCAGACACAGCATCAGTACCCTGAAAGTTGGAGTTATCAAAACATTCGATATGATCTGGAAGCTCTTTCAAGGAGAGATCTTTTTGCAAAGTCTCCATCACCCTCTTACTGCTATCTTCAGCATTGATCTGATTTAATTTTTCTAATTCATGAACACTGTTCTTCATCGAAAGATCCAACAGCTTTTTACGATCGCCTTTTTGTGGCAGCGTGATTTGTATAGTGTCGGAAGGAAATTCTACTGGAGCATTTACGACAATTTCTTTTGATTCATCCTTGAGCGATTCGCGGATGTTTATGATTGCTTGTAGCAAGATCTCAGCATCTTCTTCGTCCAGCTTCTTCTTTACATCAATTGTTTTGGACTGGAGAATAGTACCGTTAATGATCTTGAGATAATTGACAGCCGCATATTTTTCATCACTGGCGACTGTGTATACGCTAAGTTCTTCAATGTTCGGATTCACTACCACAGAATTTTTGTGGAAGCGTTCCAATATTTCTAATTTGCTGCGAAAATATTCTGCCTTCTCGAACTGTAGCGCATCGGCCGTTTCCTGCATGTGTTCGCGAAAATAATTTTTTACAGGAGAAATATTCCCTTTCAAAATATTGATCGCCAGTTTTATTTTTTCCTGGTACTCTGTTTCATCGTCTAATCCTTCGCAAGCGCCTTTGCAATTGCCCAGATGAAATTCGAGACATACTTTGTATTTTCCTTCGACAATATTTTTTTCGCTAAGATTTAAGGAACATGTACGAAGCTGAAACGATTTGTTGACAAGGTCTACCACTGTATTCATGGCGCCTACGCTTGTATATGGACCGAAATAAGTACCTAAGGATTTATCTACCTTGCGCGTAGTGATCAGGCGTGGGAAACGCTCGTTGGTAAGAAGAATATAAGGGTAGGTCTTATCGTCGCGTAAAAGAATATTGTATTTCGGCTGGTATTCTTTGATCAGATTATTTTCAAGGATCAACGCATCGAATTCGGTATGAACGATCGTGTATTCTATATTTTCAATTAACGAAACGAGTCTGCGGGTTTTGACATCGAGTGAATCGAGCCTCGAGAAATAACTGCTGACACGTTTTTTAAGGTCTTTAGCTTTGCCCACATAGATGAGCTCTTTGTCTTTGTTGAAATAGCGGTACACACCCGGTTTTTCGGGCAGATTGCGAATGATTTCTTTAAGTGTATTTTCTTCTGCCATGATGAATACAAATATAATTAAAATAAGCTGCGGATGTTCTATCAACCATTGAGCCTTTCATCATTCACACGTGATGTTTGAATTGAAAGTAGGAAGAATATAATTTAACTATAAATGTTGAAAATAAATTCCTATAGATTCTATTATTCATCAAAGGCGTAACTTACATGATATTAAAATCTTTTTTCAATAAAGCTATTTTTATTCGTAGTAATACGCATGCCCTTGTTAATATTGAACTTCAGAAGAATTTATATTTGAAAGATTTTAGAACTAAATTCTTTTATAAAAGATTGAAATAGAAAAAACATTTTTAAAGAATACTTTTTAAATAATACTTTTATGAAACGTTTTATTACCGCGCTGTTTTTTCTCGCGTCAAGCATAAGTGCAACTGTAAATGCACAGGCAGCCCGTTATTGGGTTGCAAATCCGACCGACCATAACTGGAGTAATCCTGCAAACTGGTCTGCAACATCAGGAGGAGAAGGAGGAGCTTCGGTGCCTACGATTTTCGATGATGTTTATTTTGATGAAAATAGTACAGGCAATTGTATCCTGGATGAAAATGCCTCGGTAAATAGTTTTCAAATGCAACCTTCTTTTGCCTACACTTTTTTACAAAACAATAGTAATCTTACTGTAGGCATAGGAGGTACCCAACTGAAAGGAGGAACTTTCCAGGGAGGCTCAGGAATTATAGAATTTAATAATCTCCTTTTGTCGGGCGCCACGATGCAGGCTACAAGCGGCACAATGAATATCAAAGGAAATTTTAATTTTACCTCCGGTAATTTTTCCGACAATAATGGAACAATTGAATTTAACGATACAATTCCCCAGACACTGACTAATGCCACAGGAGTTTTTTTTCATAACCTGACTATCAACAACGATAGTGGAGTTTCGATGAGGGGTCAATTGTCATGCGATGGAGTTGTGATTTTAGAAAATGGTATACTGGATACCCATCAGGATACCCTTAACCTGGGCGCGAATGGCTCACTGGTTGAAATGCCTATTGTGGCAAGTAGCTATGTAAAAGGATACGTAAGTGTTTCACGGAATATAGGCAGTTCTGCAGGTAGTCAATCCTTTGGAGGAATAGGGATTACCATTACAGAACCCGTTTTTCTTTCCAATCCTACTATTGTAGTCAGGCAAACTGGTACAGCGATAATGGATGTGGGTATATCTCGTTATTTTGATGTTATACCGGCCATTAATATAGGTCTTCTGGCTACCGTGGAATTCAGTTATTTTGATGTAGAACTCCATGATCTGTATGAGCCTTCGCTTTCTCTTTATAAAGCATCCTTACCATACGATAGCGCAAGTCCAGGATGGCAAGAACAAGCAGCTAGTTTTGATCAAGCTACCAACACATTTACGCAATCGGGTGTGACAGATTTTTCTAGGTGGACAGTTGGTATCGCTGGTTCCCTTCCGTTGTCAGTTATTTCTTTTAGTGCAGAGCGAGCAGGCGGTAATGCACAATTGAGGTGGTTAACCAACGCTGAAGAGGTTACCTATTTTACGCTTTCAAAAAGTGCGGATGGAAAAAATTTTACCGAACTGGAAACAGTTTCCTCAGATGCTACGGGAAATCTAGCATCTTATACATATGTCGATCCAATACAGGAAGTTTCGATGTATTACAGGCTGATAGAGAAAGATAAGAAAGGAAGCATTCGGTATTCTAAAATTTTGTACCTGGAAGACGGCAATGAATTCTCATTCAATGCATACACCGATGTGTCGGGCGAATTAGTAATTAGACTTTCGGGCCAGAATCCGGAGGAAACTTCTACGCTCAAAATTGTAGATCTTTCAGGACGGACTCTTTATTCTGCTGTTCTTTTAGCGGGCGATTCTGAAGAATCAATTCGTTTTTCAGGAGAAACAGCTGTTTATATGGTAAGTATTAATAATGGCAATGATATTGCCCGGAAAAAAATAAAATTGAATTAATCTATAAGTTATTTTCTTTGCGCTCGTAACGTCATGCCGAAATACTTGCAAGGTGGACGCTATGGGCGCAAAGATTTAATACCCATCTGGAAGATCTTGTTTTACTTTATGTAAAAAAGTAGAATCCTGGCTATTGGTTTCTTTCTGATCGTACTTATTGCAATCGATCTCTATTGATAATCTCTTGGCAGGTCTGGGAAATCTTTCTTTCTTAAAATCCAGTTCCGGGTCTTCAAAAACAGCTTGCATAAAATAAGCCCAGATCGGCATCGCAGTACGCGCGCCTTGCGCGTATTCAAAACCTCTCAGGTGAATGCAGCGATCTTCACCGCCAACCCACACGCCGGTGGTAAGCTTGGATACCAATCCAATGAACCATCCATCGGAATAATTTTGTGTAGTACCTGTCTTTCCACCAATCTCCGCACCGATGCCAAGTAGCTTGAATTTGTTTAGTCCAAGGGCCGTGCCTCCTCGTTCTTCTGTAGCGCCGCGCAGCATGTGTACCATCAGGTAAGCGCTTTCTTCATTCAACGCTTCTCTTGTTTTGGGAATGATCTGTTCCAATATATTCCCATTTTTATCTTCAATGCGAGTAATAAAAGTAGGCTGGATCCAAACGCCTTCGTTTACAAACGTGCTATAGGCGCCCACCATTTCGTAGATCGTTACGTCGTTTACACCCAGGCACAAAGCAGGTACTGCCTCGAGTGGACTTTCAATGCCAAGTCGATGTGCCATGTCTACTACGTGCTGCGGCGTTACTTCTTTGATCATTCTTGCTGTTACAGAGTTAATGGAATTGGCCATGGCCTTGCGAAGCGTGAATGGTTTGTTGGTGAAAACTCCGTCGCTGTTTTTCGGACTCCAGGTTTTGTTGGTATCGCCGGTCTCAAAGGTCACAGGCGCGTCGATCACTTCGTAGCAAGGAGAGTAGCCATGATCGATGGCAGTGGCGTATACAATTGGTTTGAACGTAGAACCTGGTTGACGTGCGCCTTGTTTTACGTGGTCGTATTTAAAATATTTATGATTGATACCTCCTACCCATGCTTTGATATGCCCAGTCTGTGGCTCTACGGAAAGTAATCCTGCGTGTAGGAAACGTTTGTAATAACGCAAGGAATCAAGTGGAGAGAAGATGGTATCTTTTTCTCCTTTCCAGGTAAAGATGCGCATCTTGTAAGGAGTTCGCAGTACTTTCCAGATTGCTATGGAATCGTCGCCATAAGTACTTTTCAATACATGGTAGCGCTCAGTACGCTTGATGGAAGTTTCAATAAAATTCGGGATCTCTTTTAATTCCTCGTCGCGCCAGGGCGTCATGTTTTTCCATTGCCAGTTGAAGGTCTTTTGTTCATCCTTCATATGTTTTTCTACCGCCATCTCTGCGTGTTTTTGCATACGGGAATCGATGGTTGTATAAATGCGCAGGCCGTCGGTGTAAAGATCTACGTTGTGCTCCTCGCTCCACTTCATGAGGTAATCAGTGATCACACTGCGGAAATAAGTAGCCAATCCTGTATTATGATTTTCCACCACGTATTTCAGCTCAATCGGTTTGGCTTTGATAGAATCGGCTTGTTCGTCGGTGAGGAAAGAATATTTGTTCATCTGGTCGATCACTACGTTTCGGCGCTCCACAGAATTTTCCGGGTTGAGGATCGGGCTATACAATGTCGGTGCTTTCAGTAAACCCACCAGCACTGCGGCTTGAGGCACGGTGAGCGAATCGGGTGTAGTAGAAAAGAAGGTAGCGGCAGCAGTTTTAATGCCATAAGCATTGCTTCCGAAATCCACGGTATTGAGGTACATCGTGATGATTTCTTGCTTGGTATAGGAGCGCTCCAGGCGTACAGCGGTGATCCATTCCTTTGTTTTTACAAAAAGGACATTCAGCTTTTTATTTTCGATCGTGCCTTTAAAATTTTTGCCACGTGTGTTAAAAAGATTTTTAGCAAGCTGCTGAGAGATCGTACTTCCTCCACCGGAATGTTGCTGCAGGATGAGCGATTTGAAAGCCACGCGGATCAATCCCGTAAGGTCAATGCCTGAATGTTCGCTGAAGCGATAGTCTTCAGTAGCCTGAAGTGCATTGATCAGGTTGGGAGAAATGTTTTTATACTCTACAGGATTTCTGTTTTCGCGAAAATATTTTCCCAGCTCTACACCATCAGAAGTATATACGATGGAAGCCTGATCTTTCTTGGGATTTTCAAGCGCTTCCAGGCTTGGCATTGGACCAAAAAGATTTAAAAAATCGATCGATACCAGGTAGATGTATAGAACCAGAAAACCGATGCCTGCGAAAAAACAGATCCAGCAAAATTTAATTAGTTTGGACCAGATATTAGTATTGCTTTTGCTCATAAACTATAGTCTTCAAAGTTACCTAAAAAAGCATAGAAATAATAGGCTTTCTATGGAGGGATGCCAGATGCCGGATACCAGATAAGTTATGAGTTTTGAATTATGAGTTATGAATGATTTTGGGCCAAAAAAAGCATTTGCCGGTGGCTCCATTTTATCTGGTATCTGGTATCCGGCATCTGGTATCCCTTTTAACCAGTTCTGTCAGCCATTATGGAGTTTGTTTTTTCGTTTTTTAACAATTTAAATGTTATATTTAAAGCCTCAAATTAATTCATATTAACGACAAACATATTATGGCGGAACAATTGAAAAGTACAGCACAGAAAGGGGTATTGCACGGAGATGCAGTTCAGGAATTATTCGAATTAGCAAAAAAACATCAGTTTGCCCTTCCTGCGGTAAACGTTATCAACACTGACTCTGTCAATGCAGTAATGGAAGCAGCGAAAGAAGTAAACTCTCCTGTGATCATTCAGTTTTCAAACGGCGGTGCTCAATTCTACGCCGGAAAAGGCCTGCCAAACGGCAAACAAGAAGCTAGCATCGCTGGTGCTATCTCTGGCGCTCACCACGTACATCAATTGTGTGAACTATACGGCGTAGATGTGGTTCTTCACACTGACCACGCTGCCCTTAAACTTCTTCCCTGGATCGACGGTCTGTTGGATGCGGGAGAAAAATTCTACAAACAACATGGCAAACCATTGTTCTCTTCTCATATGCTAGACCTTTCAGAAGAGCCAATCCACGAAAATATTGAGATCTGCAAAAAGTATCTTGAAAGAATGAGCAAAATGGGCATGACCCTGGAGATCGAGCTGGGCGTGACTGGTGGTGAAGAAGACGGTGTAGACAACTCTGGCGTAGACAATTCAAAACTTTATACTCAACCGGAAGAAGTAGCTTATGCTTACGAAGAGCTAAGCAAAGTAAGCCACAGATTTACGATCGCAGCAGCTTTCGGAAATGTACACGGTGTATACAAATCTGGTAGCGTAAAACTTTCTCCGATCATCCTGAAAAACTCTCAGGATTATGTGAAGAAAAAATACAACCTGTCTGCAGAGAAACCTCTGAACTTCGTATTCCACGGTGGTTCTGGTTCTTCAAGAGCTGAGATCAGAGAAGCGCTTTCTTACGGTGCTATCAAAATGAACATCGATACTGACTTACAGTGGGCATTCTGGGAAGGTATTCTAAACTTCTACAAAGAGAAAGAAGGATACCTGCAAGGACAAATCGGAAACCCAACCGGTCCGGATGCTCCAAACAAGAAATTCTACGACCCGCGCGTATGGCTGAGAGAAGGCGAAAAGACATTCGTAAAACGTTTGAAACTTGCCTTCGAAGACCTGAACGCAGTAGGTGTGAACGAGAAAGAGTAGTTTTCTTTAGAAAATAAAAAAGAAGGCCTGTCAAAAACTGACAGGCCTTCTTTTTTGTCATTCAGGAGGAAAACAAGCATCCTGAAAATGCTCTAATCCTGTAAATCCTGGTTCAAAAATTAAACGATACAAACACATTTGGTGCAAACCCAATAGAATAGCGGGTTACAAGATGCAGATGATTATCCGGGCCTACCTGGATGTGTTGTTGTTCGATGATGTTTTTACGATTGTATAAATTGGAAACCGAAGCGCCGATCGTGCTGTTCCACTGTTTTTGTTTGGACGGAAACTGGTATACAATAGAAACATCCAACTGGTGAAAAGCAGGATAACGATCCTGGTAAAAAGGATTTCCATCGGAGTCTTTGTAGAAATCAGGATTTGTAGGTGGCGGACCAGGTGTGGTACTTCTTCCTCCCGAAGTCGTATTGGGTGGTGCGCCATGCAGTAAGCGTGTACGAATGCCGATGATCGAAGCCATGCCACTCCTGTATTTCCAGCCTGCCGAAAATTTCCATTTGCGCCATTTGTAGGTAGCGGCTACATCTACAATATGACGTTGGTCATTGAGTGCAGGAAAAGAGGTAGACTGAATACTGTCAATTTGCATCATGGAACGGCTCAGAGTGTAGCTGACCCAGGTGTCCAGCCTTTTCCAGCCTTTGCGTAGTAAGACATCAACGCCTTCGGTGTATGATTTTCCGTGGAAGAAAGAATTGGTTTGTGAAAAATCATTAATGTTGATCACTGTTACGTTGTCAATATTTTTGTAATATGCTTCTACGTCGATGATCCAATTATTTTTTTCATACATCGCACCACCCATCACCTGTTCGCTTTGAATAACGGGGACTTGTTTCCCGTCGCACAAAATCCAGAGCATGTTTTCCAGTCCACCGAGCGTTTGGATGCCAAGGCCTGCCACTTGTGTTACGAATTGCCGTTGAATGCCTGCAGATGATTTCAGTGTGATGGTTTGCGTGAGAAGATAATTCAGCGAGAGTCTTGGCTCAAGATTGTAGCCTTTGGTAAGCGTAAAATAATTTCCTCTTAGCCCTACGCTGGCTTTAAAACGTTTGAGCCCTATAAGATTGTAGCTTGTATAAAGAGAATGAATATAGCCCTGGTTGGCATTTGATAGAAGCGTCACACTGCTGGCGGGAGGCACGAGCATTGTATGGTTGTAGGAAAGGTTGTGGTAATGAAGATCGTATCCTAGTTTGAGAAAATTTTTTCTTCTTCCCGAAATATTGGTTTCAGTAGTTACATCAAAATCGTTGACCGTATTTTGAAAATCAGTTTTGCTATTGAGTGTATCGCGCTGTTGAGAATGAACATCTAAAATTTGTTCTTGTTTAAAATATGATTTCGTAACGCTTACCGAAGAATTCACTTTTTTACTCCATTGACTGCTCCACTGGCCGCTTACACCCCAATTGTTGAATCCGATGGAATCGTATTCCATTGTCCGGCTTGCTGAGTTGAGAATCTTGGCATCAAGCTGGTTGAAAATTTTCAGGAAGCTTACGCTGAATGTTTGCTTGTCGGTTGGCTTGGCTATAACCTTAGCGTTCCAGTCATAAAAGTTGTATCGAAAATCCTGCTCGTGAAAATTAGGATCTTGATGGGCTCTTTCAAGGTCGGTATTTTGAAATACAAAATTAGAAATGCTTTTCAATTTGGGCGACATCCAATTGTAAGGATAAGAAGTGCGGCCGGCTAATAGCACCGACAATTTTTTCTTGATCACCGGAAGATTGGTATAAGCCGATGCATCTACGGTGGAAAGCGCTACACCGGAAAGCGCGGTATCCGGGATCGATTGCCTGGTGCGGATATCGATCATTCCTCCGGCTCTTCCGCCTTTGTCAGCAGTGAAGGAACTACGCGATACATTTAGATCTTCCACTACTTTCGGATTGAAAGGAGAGAGCGTACCAAAATAATGTCCTTTGTGATAGATCGGAATATTATCGAATGTGATCAAGGTCTGATCGGAGCTGCTGCCACGGATATTGAGGTTTCCGGCCTTACCATCGGGAGAACTGATACCCGGCAGTGCATCCAGAGAGAGCAAAAGATCGGCATCCGTTTGCCCGGGAAGTAGCGCAAGATCTTTCGGTTTGATCTGAATACTATTATTAAGCCGGTTGAATTTTATTCCGTCCGACATATAAGCGGTTACCGTCACTTCATCTGATTCGATAATTTTTTCCTTTAAAGGAATCGCAGGCATGCCTTTGCTGGCAAAGCTTTCCATAGGTATAAGTGTAGAAGTATAGCCCATAGTAGTAAATACGAGGGTATCATTTTTATCGTATCGAATATACCGTTCAAATTCACCCTTTTCATCTGTAAGCGTAGCAAATGTTTTTTGTGTATTGCTTACATAGCAACCGGCAAGAGACTCTCCGGTTTCCTTATCAATGATCCTGCCTTGTAGTTTGTAATTAGCGCCTTCCTGCTTAGGCCGCACGATCAACATGGTATCGTTGATGTACTGAAGTTGAAAGGCAGATTTTTCTGCCATGTACTCGAGCAGTTTTTTCAAATCATATCCCGTAGTATCACGATCGAGTGGAAAGGGCACTCCTTCTAATAGGTCGCTATCATAAGAAAAAGAAATATGAAAACGATTTTCCAGCGACCGGATATATCTTTTAACGGAGGTGCCAGAAGGCTGTGCCAGTAAGGAAAGAGGCAGTAAAAGAAAAACGAAAATAACTAATGCTAGAAGTTTTAGTTTCATTGTGGGTTTACGCAGCAAAAGTTATTTTAGAACAACTGTTTTTCTTTTATCGCCTTCAATAGAATAAGGAATGCTCATAGGTGGGAATACCATACTCAGCGCTGTTTCCAGGTCGGTATGAATAAATTTTCCGCTAAACTTACGGCTCAATTCGCGTTCGTCAGTGATTTCAAACTGTGTGTTGAATTGTACAGACAATGCATTGATCACTTCGATCAGAGGAGCATCGGCGAAAGTGCTTTCGCCGCTCAGCCAGTCGGGCGTTTTGTCGGCAATCAAATATTTGGCAGAGGAAGAATCAGTGTATACTTTCACCGCTTGTCCGGCGGTGAGAATTTCTTTACTGTCAACAGAATTTTCTACCGATACTTTTCCTTCGTAACATTTCACGATTGCCAGGTCAGCGCCGGAGAAGACGTTAAATTTCGTGCCCAGTACATTCACTTCTCCTTGAGGGAAAAGCACGGCGAAAGGTCCTTTTTGGTATACTTCAAAATACGCTTCGCCTTCCAGCGCTACTTTACGTTCTTTGTTCCAGGAATTATTATCAAAAGAAATACTCGATTGTCCGTTCAACTTTACCAGCGTGCGGTCGGGAAGGAAGATCTCCATTTTTTGCCCGGCCTCGCATTGATAGGTCACCATATCGGCCGAGAAGAAAAGTTGATATACGGAGAAGATTCCTACCAGGAGCAAGACAGACGCGGCTATGCGGAGTACCAATTTGGATTGGTACAGTGGGATCACTTTTGCTTCTTTTTTGTGGTTTTCCAGTTTTTGTTGGAGCTGCGCATAGTTTTGCTTTAGCTCAGGCAAAGACCAGCGGCTTGTATTCCCTGCTATTTTTTCGAGCAAAGGAAGGTCACCGGAAGCTTCCAGGGCCTTTTTTTCTTCTTCACTAAGTTCGCCCGACAACCAGCGGGCAAGCAATGTATCGTCGTTTTCGTAGTGTTTTTCCATACTTTCTATACAACGTGTGGGCTAGGTCTTACCCTACCCATAGGGTAATTTTTTGAATGGATGTTTTAAGAGGATACCAGATAAAAATTTATCCGGCCTCTGGCATCCGGTATCCCTACAGTTAAAATTTATAGATTCCCAGCTCCTTAATTTTATCCTTCAAACTATGCAAAGCCAGGTGCATTCTTTTTTCTACAGCTTTCACAGAAATACCCAAGGTTTCGGCGATTTCTGCATAGGACATTTTATCGATGCGATTCATCAGAAAAGCTTCGCGTTGTCCTTCGGGTAGTTCGGCGATCGCTTTTTCCAGAATAGATTCAAATTCTTTTTCTCTCAGCGTAAAATCAGGGTCTTGGTTAGTGATAGGAGCGGGGCTTTCTTTTACAAATTCAAGCACTACTTTCTGATGTCTGAAATGATCGAGCATAAGACGATGGGCAATGGTGTAGAGATAACTTTTCGCTTTTTCAAAGATCACCTCTTTGCAATTCTCCCATAGCCTGATCAGCGCTTCCTGACTCAGGTCTTCCGCTTTTTCAAGATCTCCGGATTTATAATAAAGATAGTTGCGCAGCGGTTTTGCATGCGAACGATAAATTTCCTGAAAGTTCTGCTCTTCACAAACGGAACGCATAATAGAGGTTTTAGTATCAGTCAAATATAATAAAGATTATTAAATATTACGTTGTGATAAGTTATGAATGTTGAGTTATGAATTATGAATTATAATTTTAATTAGCTCATAATTGATAACTCAATATTTAAAATTAAAAAAAGCAAATAATAAGGTAGGGTACTTTCTTCGTTAGCCGTTTTATAGTCAAAACAGACACTATTAAACCTAACAAAAATGGAACGGATCATCTTCTCTATCGCATTGTGCTCTACTTTGATAGCAGGAACTACCTTGCTTTCCTGCACAGATAAAAAAGCAGACCAGGGCTATACGAAAGCCGATTTTGTAAAACAGCTTTTGATAAAAAAGAAATATAAATCACAGCATTCGTTCTGCCATGCTGGTATTCAACAATAATAACAGATCACTGATAATTACCTTAAACAAAAAACACAATGAAAAGAAATATGTATCTATTAGCCGGAAGCCTGCTATTGACGGGAACTTTGGCGCTCACAGGATGTAAAAAGGATAAAGACAGCGATACGACCAACAGTACCAGTACTTCATCGAGCACTGTACCGGATGTATACAAAAAAATATACGGCGCTACCGATATTTATATGGACGGCAATTATGTAGTGATCAAATGCAACGGTGTGCCGGATCATAAAAGTCCTTACTTCCAGGGTACATCCTGGTCGTCCACGAAATACGAGGCATACAACGGTAGCAACTCTTCGTGGAGTCAGAATCCAAACGTGATCGGATCACAAAGTTATGTTTTCAAAATTCCAGTGTCTCCCGCGAAAGCATCCAGCAGCCAGGCTACTCCTCTAGGACCTATTGGTGTAAGCTTAAATGGTGTTCCTTTCTATAATCAATACGCCGGGCCAAGCCAGCCGCTTACCAGTGAGATCAATAGTTTCGACCAATACCTCGGCCACCCGGATCAGGGATCGCGGTATCACTATCATGAGATTCCTTCTTATCTCACCACACAAAAAGGAAACAGCGCTTTCCTCGGATTTCTACTCGACGGGTATCCAGTGTACGGCCCAGAAGAAAACGGTGTAACCCTCACCAGCAGTGACCTCGACGCTTACCACGGACATACCGGCACGACAACGGAATTTCCTAACGGTATTTACCATTATCACACAACAGGCGATGCTCCTTATATAAACGGAAGCGGATTTTATGGCACACCAGGCACAGTTAGTAACTAGAACTCTCATAAGTTTAGGTTGGACCCTTTTGTGGCTGGCTGCCTGTGAACCTTACAGGCAGCCACACAAAGCGGTCGCAGAGATCCCTGGTATTTTCGTAAACCAGGGAATGGAAATACTTCAAACAAAAGAGGGAAAGCTGTATTACAATAATCAACCGTTCTCCGGTTGGAGGTACGAGCTTTATGCGAATAGAGATACTGCATTGCTCGTACCTTTTTTTCAAGGTAAAGAACAGGGCCTTGCCCGCCAATGGTACAGCAATGGCCAGCTACGCGAAGAGCGTTATTATGAGCAAGGCGAAAAAACAGGTGAGCATAGAGGCTGGTGGGAAAATGGAAAACAAAGATTTCTCTACCACTTTCAACACGATGCTTTTGAAGGAACACAACAGGAATGGAACGAAGCCGGTCTTTTATACAGAAGCACAAATTATAAAGCAGGAAAGGAAAATGGTCTGCAACAAATGTGGCGCAACGATGGATCGGTAGTCGCAAATTATGTAGTAAGAAATGGACGAAATTATGGACTTACAGGTGTTAAAAATTGTAAATCAGTTTGGGAAGATGAAGAGAAAAATTAACCTGCTTTTTTGCTTTGTGGTCTTTGGAATATTTATTTCCTGCAATAAAAAAAATGAAGCAGAAAAAATTCCTTACTACAATTCTCCCGACTTCATGCCGCACTGGCTGGATACCCGCGAAGAGGTAGAGAAAGAAATTACCCACCACATCGGAAATTTTTCTTTTACCGATCAGGAAAATAAAAGGATCACACAGGAAACGGTGAAAGGGAAAATACATGTGGCGAATTTCTTTTTCACTACCTGTCCTTCCATTTGTCCGAAGATGACCATTCAGTTTGAAAATATTCAGAAAGCATTTGCAAAAGATTCAAACCTGGTTTTACTTTCTTTCAGCGTCACGCCGTGGATTGATTCTACCGAGCGGTTAAAAACCTATGCTGATTTTTATCATATAGATCCAAAACAATGGCATTTACTTACAGGAGAAAAATCGAAGATCTATGAGTTGGCTAGAAAATCATATTTCGCAGAAGAAGAGATCGGCTTCACCAAAGATTCTACAGAATTTCTGCACACCGAACATTTCATCTTAGTAGATACTTCCGGAAGGATCAGAGGGATCTACAACGGCACGCTGGAGCTGGAGACAGAGCGGTTGATCGGAGATATCAAAAATTTGTTATCGGAATAATTGTCTGAATCTTGATAATCTTTTCATCCCGTAAATCAAGGTTCAGACAATTCAATCTTCCTCTTCCTCCAACGTCAACTCTTCCGCACGATAATTATACTTCACAAAAGTACACCACTGACAATCGTCCTTACCACAGCCTTTGCTGAATTCAAAGTTCATGATCTTTTTGTAAGTATCTTTGATCTGCTCCTTCACAATGGAAAGATCGTTGGGATCAATCTTTACTTTTGCCTTTATGAATTGTCCGTCTTTATTAGGTTCTACGAAATCCAGTTCACCGGAGATCATATTAAAATCTTTTCGCTTGTCACTATCGAGCAATATTTTGTAGAATAAAATTTGTCGCCAGTAATCGCCGCCATTCGGTTCTTTTTCGCTTGGAGGGTTTAGTTTTTTCTTTCCATTGT
The DNA here is from genome assembly GCA_035535995.1 of Cytophagaceae bacterium. Lineage (GTDB taxonomy): Bacteria > Bacteroidota > Bacteroidia > Cytophagales > Cytophagaceae > JANYCO01. The sequence goes on along the minus strand of DATLOZ010000012.1, from coordinate 86,224 downwards.
CAGCTTTGCCAGTTTTGTAATCAATCACATTTACCTCGTTCTTGCTTTCAAATTCTACCTTGTCGAGTTTTCCTGTGATCGGCACGCCCTCGTATTCTGCGCCATTGACGGCATATTCGGTGATTACGTTCTTATTCCAACCGGCTTTGTATTCGCTGTAAAGTTTTGGTAAAAATTCTTCGCCGTATTCTTTGCGACGCTCGTATTCTTTTTTGGTAAAATGCGAATGATACATCTTCATGCCAAAATGGAAAGAACTGAGGAAATATTCCAGTGGAGGAAATTCTTTTTCCTGCGATTCGTTCATCTTCTTGAACAGCTGATCCATGGCGTGGTGTACGGCATTCCCAAAGCCCATGCTTTCGCTACGCGCAGAAGGTACACGCACTACGTTTTCAAAATAAAAACGTAGCGGACAGTTGAGATATTTATTAAGATGCGTTACGCTCATCTTGTAATTTTTCAGCGCTTCTTTCAAAAACTCTTCGTCCATCAGCTTGATCTCCGGAGGTGCCTGGCTGAGCATGATATCGGATTGATATTGCACCACTTCATTGTCTGGCAGCGTGACGGTTGTTTTTTCGATCTGGTCACTCTCGAGTACTTCGGCTACAAATTGCGAAGCTTCGAGATTTTTTCCATTCTCATCGTTGCCGGGATAAGAAAGGTAGAGATATTGCTTGGCCCTGGTCATCGCTACATAAAAGAGGCGACGCTCTTCTTCCAGTTTATTTTCTTCCACCGATTCCACAAGAGTATCCGGAAATTTGAAATGATCCCCGCCTGCGCGCTTGCGCTCCCATTGGTTGCTGCTACAGCCGATAAGAAAAACATATTTAAACTCCAATCCTTTCGAAGAGTGCGCAGTGATAAAATTCACGCCATGCTCTGCAAACACCGATTGATTGATTTCCATCGGAATATCGTGGTACTGCATCTGGTCGAGTGTTTGAAGCAAATCGTTCAGATGATAGTAACCAACTTTTCTTGCAGATTCTTCTTTGATGAAATCGAAAAAAGTTGTGATGACCTGCATCATCCAGATACGGTCGGTAGAAGTCATGATCCAGCTGAGCAAACCGCCACGGGTAAGTATTTTTTCAAACAATCCCTGCACGGTCATGTTTACCGATTCTTTGATCCAATAGCTAAGATTTTGTTCGAAGGTAGAAATGGCTTTTGCATTTTGCAGTCCCAGCTTGAACATGCGTTCGTTGCTCTGCATTAGCAGCCGCCAGGATTTTCGCGTGCCTTCCGCATTCTCACGCACATCGCAGGCGCGCACGATGGCGTTGATGTCCTGGTGGTAAATACCAAAGAAATCTATGTGCATGATCTCATAGAGCAACGAATAACCGGCACTATCAGGATAGTTTACTTCTTCTTCAATATAGCGCAGTAGCTTGATCAGGTTTTGGATGATCGGGAGCAAAAGAATATTTACTTTTCTTTTTACGTTGAGCGGAATATTATTTTTCTGAAGAAGCTTTACAATATTATCAACCTGCTTATGACTCCGATAGATCACAGCGATCTCGCTTGGATCTTCGCCTGCGGCCTGTAGCTCCTGGATGCGTTTTACAATGGCCAGTTCTTCGTGCAGTGTATTGTAATATTCAATCACCTGCGGCACGGCTGATTTGCTGGTAAGTTCTTTATTCCCCGCCTGAAGATTTTTATCCAATCCAGGCAATTTTTTGATCAACCGCTCGTGGTTGTATTCAATAAGTGTTTTGGAAGCGTCGAGAATTGGTTGTGTGGAGCGATAATTTTCTTTGAGCAGCACAATCTTAATTGATTCGGCAAAGCGATCGTTGAAGTCGAGTATATTGCTCATATTCGCGCCCTGGAAGCGGTAGATCGATTGATCGTCGTCGCCTACTACAAAAATATTCGGGCTGTCCCAATAAGCGGCAAGGAGATTTACGATCTGGTTTTGCGCTCCGTTGGTATCCTGGTATTCGTCTACAAGGATGTAGAGAAAACGTTCCTGGTAACTGGCCAATAAATTTGGATTAGTACGAAACGCATCGAGTACCCAGATGATCATATCGTCGTAGTCGTAGCGTCCTGCCTTGCGCATGAGCGTTTCAAAATTATCAAACTCCTGCGCAGCGGCGCGGAGTTTTTCCATGCGTTCGGTTTCCTCTTCAATGGCTTTTACTTTCAGATCGCCGGCCTTGATGCCTGTTTTGGAATTTCCTTTTTTGTAAATGTATTCGTCGCGCGTAGAAAGCGACTGAGTATACTCGTTAATTTTTTTTGAAATAAAATCGGAAGACCAGCCTTCTCGTTTCATGGTAGAGAAAAGCGATTTTAATTTTCCGATCTCATAATATACATCGCCGGAATAGCGCTTGAGAATATGTTTAGAATTAAAACCGTCGATCAGTTTTTCAAACAATTCTGCTTTTTCTAGATCGGAGATAGGCTGCAAGCCACGAATGCCAAAGATATCCAGGTTTTCCTGGATCACCTGGTTGCAAAAAGCGTGGAAGGTATAAATATTGACACGATACGCATCCGGCCCGATGAATTTCAGCAAACGCTTGCGCATCGCTACTGTACCGGCGTCTGTGTAGGTGAGACAAAGAATATTATGAGGTTTGGTATCAGTGTCTGAAAGAATTTTACCAATGCGCGCAGAAAGGATCTGCGTCTTCCCTGTACCAGGTCCGGCGATAACAAGCACTGGCCCATCGATCTGCTCCACCGCAGACCGCTGATCAGGATTTAGCTTGTCGAGCTCGTCCAGGAAGGATAGGTCGTATTGGTTTTTCATAGTGTAGTCTAAAATAGATACCGGATACCGGATGCCAGATACCACATAATATTTTTATCCGGTATCTGGCATCCGGTATCCATTTTTAACTCATAATAATTTTCAACCAGTTTATTCCGCCGCATGTTTCACCGGCACGTCGATGCGTAGCAGGTTAGAATTTCCTTTGGCGAGCATTTTGTTGGTGGAAAGATTCCACAACTCTGCTTGCACGTGATGGATCTGTTTCCCTTTTTTAATTATGAATGCTTTTGCTGTCAGCAGATCGTTTTCTTTTCCAGGGTAAAAATAATCAACTGTTAAATTTACAGTAGTATAGAAATTAGGATCGCCCAATGATACTACTGTAGCGCCCATGATATCGTCCAGAATGCCTGCAATCACGCCACCGTGCAGCGTGCCGATGCCGTTGGTCATTTCTTTTCGGACGATAAATTCCGCCACCAGCATGCCTTCTTCGGCTTCTTTCAGAATACCTTTCAACCAGGCACCATAGCGCGAAGGATTGTTCTCAAACTCCTTCCCGATGTATGACTTAAATATTGGTAATACTTTATTTTCTTTCATAAGAGGTTTCATGTTGTTAATGGCCTTCAGGCCTTAACAATCGTTTGGATAAAGTTATGAATTATGAGTTATGAATGTTGAATTACGTTTTTTCATTCATAACTTATAATTCAACATTCATAATTAATAGCACGATTAATAAGGCCTGCGGCCATTGTTAATGTTACATCTTTTCTTTCAAAAAAGCTGCCGTGTAATTGTCTTTCAGCTTACACATATCTTCCGGCGTGCCTTCAAAGGTTACGTGTCCGCCTTTGTCACCGCCTTCCGGGCCCATGTCGATGATCCAGTCGGCGCTTTTGATCATTTCCATGTTGTGTTCAATAATGATCACACTGTTGCCTTGTTCTACCAATGCATTGATCGCGGTAAGCAATTTTTTGATATCATGAAAATGCAAACCTGTAGTAGGCTCGTCGAAGATAAAGAGGATTTGTTCTTTGGCAGACGAAGGTGTTTTGTTAAGAAAGGAAGCCAGCTTCACGCGCTGTGCTTCACCACCGGAGAGCGAGCTGGAAGATTGTCCCAGTCTTACATACCCAAGTCCCACATCTTGCAGCGGTTTTAATTTCTCTATGATCTTTGGTTTGTCTTTGAAGAAATCAATACTGTCTTCGATCGTCATATCGAGGATCTCATTGATCGAACGGTCTTTGTATTTTACTTCCAGTAATTCCTGTTTGAAACGTTTTCCATCGCAGGCTTCGCATTTAAGGCGAATGTCGGCCATGAACTGCATTTCCACGGTGATCTCGCCTTCGCCCTGGCATGTTTCGCAGCGGCCGCCGTCTACGTTGAAGGAGAAAAATCCGGGCTTATAGGCACGCGTTTTGGCAAGCGGCTGATCGGCGTATAGATCGCGGATCACGTCATAAGCCTTTACATAGGTTACGGGGTTTGAACGGGAAGATTTTCCAATCGGATTCTGATCCACGTATTCTACTTGTGTGATACGTTGGGTTGTTCCTTCGATGCCGTCAAATTTCCCGGTGAAATCTCCGACCATTCCCAATTGCTTCATCAGCGCGGGCGCCAGGATTTTCTTTACCAGCGTGGATTTCCCCGAACCGCTGACTCCTGTTACCACCGTCATCACACCGAGTGGAAATTTTACATCTACATTTTTCAAATTATTTTCACGGCAACCTTTCACTTCTACACATTCCGACCATTTCCGACGAACTTTCGGAATCGCAATGGTATCAATATGATTGAGGTAACGGAAGGTATGCGATTGCGCTAAGGCAGGGCTAACATTTTTCGGGTCTTTTGCCATGATCTCAGCAGCGTTGAGCTGGAAGATCAGCTCGCCGCCGTGGCTTCCTGCATCTGGCCCGATATCGATCACCTGGTCGGCGGCACGCATTACTTCTTCTTCATGTTCCACTACGATCACCGTGTTTCCCATGTCGCGCAGCAGCAGCAGCACGTCGATCAGTTTTTTAGTATCTCTCGGGTGAAGTCCGATGCTTGGTTCATCCAGAATATACATAGAACCAACCAGCGCGCTTCCCAATGAAGTAGCCAGCTTGATCCGTTGGTATTCCCCGCCGGAGAGCGTAGAGGTAAGGCGGTTCAGGGTAAGATAGCCTAAACCAACTTTGTCCATATAGCTCAAACGGTTGATGATCTCGGTAAGAATTCGCTGCGCTATTTTTTGTTCGTACTCGCTTAGTTCGATGGATTGAAAGAACTGTAAAGCATCGCTGATCGGTGAAAGCACGAGATCAGTGATAGAGCGGTCATTTATTTTTACATAAGAAGCATCTTTGCGTAAACGTGAGCCACGACAATCGGGGCAGGTGGTGCGTCCGCGGTAGCGTGAAAGCATCACGCGGTATTGAATTTTATGCGTTTGTGTTTCGAGGTATTTGAAGAAATCGTTGAGCCCTTCAAAATATTTATTTCCTGTCCAAAGCAGATCTTTCTCAGCCTGTGTCAATTCACTGTAAGACCGATGGATCGGGAAGTCAAACTTGATTCCGTTTTTAATCAATGGTTTTGCCCATTCCTGCATTTTTTCTCCGCGCCAGGGAGCAACGGCTCCTTCGAAGATAGAGAGGTTTTTATTTGGGATCACCAGGTCTTCGTCGATGCCCAGCACAGAGCCGAACCCTTCGCAACGTTTGCAGGCGCCGTATGGATTATTGAAGCTGAAAAAGTTGGCAGTAGGTTCTTCGAATAAAATGCCATCGAGTTCGAAGCGATCGGAGAAGGATTTTTTTTCTTTTCCTACAATTTCCACCATGCACTCACCTTCGCCTTCAAAGAAGGCAGTCTGGATCGAGTCGGCCAGGCGGAACTGGGATTCTTCTTCCGCTTTGTTCAATACGTTGCGGTCGATGAGGATGAATACTTCTTTGAATTTTTTGATCTCTGCAGGTCGTTCCAGGATTTCTTCTATGAAAACAGTGACACCATCTGCAATGATTCTTGTGAATCCCTTTTGCAGCAATACTTTCAGTTCTTCTTCTCTTTTTCTTCCCTCTTTTATTTTCAGCGGTGTGAAGACAATTACGCGATCGCCTTCGTCGAAGGTGTAGATATAATTTACTACATCCGTCACCGTATCCTTCTTCACCATCCTGCCCGATACAGGCGAATACGTATGTCCGATGCGTGCGAAAAGAAGTTTTAGATAATCGTAGATCTCAGTAGTGGTGCCTACGGTAGAGCGAGGGTTTTTAGAAGTAACTTTTTGCTCAATGGCGATAGCGGGCGAAACACCTTTGATATAGTCTACTTCCGGTTTCTGCATCCTGCCCAGGAATTGGCGGGCATAAGAGCTGAGGCTTTCCACATACATTCTTTGTCCTTCGGCAAAAAGAGTATCAAAAGCCAGGGAAGATTTTCCCGAGCCGGAAAGGCCGGTGATCACTACCAGCTTATTTCTTGGAATGGCTACACTGAGGTTTTTAAGATTGTTGACCCGTGCTCCTTTGATGACGATAAATTTCTTTGGGTCCAGGTCGTCGATCGCCTGTTTGTTTTCTACTTGTTCCTGAAGTAAGGACATATTAAAGGGTTGTTCTAACTAGTAAATTTACACAAAATTCACGGCTGCTCCATCTTGTAGCGGCTTTTAATAACAATGAGATGAAGAATAAGGTTCTCTGCGAGAGATACCGGATTCTGGATGCCAGATAAAATATCCGGTGTCTTCCCCTTTTTGCTGGCGGACCCAGCAAAACTTATATATTTCCTTTTTGGTAGCAGGTTCTTGCTGGCGTCCCCGCCAGCAATAGAGAGAAAGGCTCACACTCAATACGGACCTTCGGTTACCTTTTTTCTTAAAAAAAGATTAAGCTTTGAAACTTTATTCTGCTCGTTATAGTATAATAGCTATAAAATATATTACAAATTTTACCTGTTTTCTTATAGAAATATAAAATTTGGTAGTATATTTGATAGATAGTAATCAACCTTTTATATTTAGAAAAACCGATTTGCCTATGAGATAAAACTCTACGTTCACTAAAACTAGAGAATTTATGATGATTAACAAGATGAGCGATGCCGAGCTTGTATCGCTGTATGTTAAAGGCAAGGAGGAAGCTTTTGCGGTTCTTCTCAAAAGACACAAATCCAAAGTATTAACCACCATTTATCTGATCGTAAAAGACCGTGACCATGCGGAAGATCTTTTGCAGGATACCTTCTTTAAGGTAATTCGTAAGCTAAAAGCCGGCGAATACAATAATGAAGGCAAATTCGTGCAATGGGTATGCCGTATCGCGCGAAATATGGCGATCGATAGTTTCCGCAAGGACAAGCGTTATCCGCACCACGATATCGACGAAACTCCCGCTGTTTACAACTCGATGGATTTTTCTGAAGAATCTGTCGAAAACCTTAAAATAAAAGACGACACTCATGCGTTATTAAGAAAAACGATCCAGGCGCTCCCGGACGTTCAACGCGAAGTGGTGCTGATGAGGCATTACGGCGACATGAGTTTCCAGGAGATTGCCGAAGAAACGGGCGTTAGCATTAATACCGCTCTTGGTAGAATGCGTTATGCCCTGATCAATCTCAGGAAACAATTGCAAAAAGAGTCGATAGCCTATGATAAAAACTACTACCCAAAATGAGATCATCCTTAATGTATACAAAGAAAACAGCGAAAGCTCACAGGAAGATTTTCAGACAGAATGTGTAATGAATTCAACTCTTTCGGAAGAAAGAGACGAATTTGAAGACATCAAAATATCGCTGGAGGCCTTGTCATTTCAGCCAAGGCAAAAAAGCATCGATGCCATTTTAAATTATTCGGTATCGTTTATGAAAATTCAATAGTCCCAATAATTGTTATTTAGTTCCAACCGTGAATTTCTAGTTTTATTCACTGGTTGGAATTTTTTTGTCGATACCTGGAATAGGATACCGGATACCAGATGCCAGATGCCAGATAAATTCTGGTAAAAGGTATTATCTCGAAAATTCTTTAAGTCCAGTTTAGAGATTGGTCGGCGTTTAGAAAGAACAGTGAGTATTGACCTCATTTCATCCGGTATCTGGCATCTGGTATCCAGCATCTTTTTTCTTACTTTAGCAATCAAAGCTTATAATCCCATGCAGAAGAAAGAACGCTACGAGCGGTTTATCAATTATTTTAAAAATCATTCTCCTGATGCTCAAACAGAGCTACATTATTCCAACCCTTATGAACTGCTGGTGGCCGTGATCCTTAGCGCGCAGTGTACAGACAAAAGAGTAAATATGACCACACCTGCACTGTTTCAGCGATTTCCTAATGCGTACGAACTTTCAAAATCTTCCGAAGAAGAAATATTCGGATACATCAAAAGTATTTCTTTCGGAAATAACAAAGCCAAACATTTACTCGGCATGGCGAAAATGCTGATCAAAGATTTCAAAGGGGAAGTGCCGGACAATCTAGAAGACTTGCAAAAACTACCAGGTGTAGGAAGAAAAACTGCGAATGTGATTGTGTCGGTCATTTACCACCAACCCGCTATGGCCGTGGATACACATGTGTTCCGTGTTTCCAAAAGAATAGGATTGGTAACACAAACAGCCAATACGCCACTGGAAGTGGAAAAACAATTGGTTAAATATATTCCGAGTGAGTATGTGCATGTAGCACATCACTGGTTGATCCTGCACGGGCGCTATATCTGCGTAGCGCGCAATCCGAAATGCAATGAATGCCCGCTGACAGATTTTTGCTGGTATTATGGGAAGTATGTGAAAGAGACGCAGGAAGAGTAGTGTTCTGTGTGCCACAGAACACAGGAAGAAGTAATATTTTTTGAGTATATTTTTTAGTTCCCAATTTGGGAACATTGTTATTTTTTATTATTTTTACAAATCTAAAAGCAGTGAGAGTGATCGCTAAAAAGACCCTGAAACAATTTTGGGAAAAACACGAAGATTGTGAACAGCAATTGAAAAGCTGGTACGATGAAGCCGCAAAAGCTACCTGGAAAAAACCTGGAGATATTAAGAAAAATTATCCCGGTGCAAGCTTCCTGGCCGACAACCGGGTTGTCTTTAATATCAAAGGAAACCTATATCGGCTAATTGTTAAAATTAATTACCCCCACAAAATGGTTTGGGTTCGTTTTATAGGCACGCATGCTCAATACGACAAGATAGACGCCAATACAATCTGAAGATGAATATAACACCTGTTAGAACAGAAAAAGATTATAATAAGGCATTGAAACGCCTTGAAAAAATTTTTGACGCAAGTCCTGGTACAAAGGAAGGTGATGAGTTGTATATTTTATCAGTGTTGATCGAAAAATATGAAGACGAGCACTATAAGATCGAAGCTCCAGATCCTATTGAAGCGATCAAGTTTAGGATGGAACAAATGGGCTATAAACAAAAAGATCTTGCAGAGATCATTGGATATAAAGGAAGAGTGAGTGAGATCTTGAATCGGAAGCGCAAACTTACGTTAGAGATGATTCGCAGTTTGCATGAGAAATTAAATATTCCATTGGAATCGCTTATTCAGGCGTATTAAAAAGTATGATGCAGAACAGGGGAAGAGGCAGTCGGGAGTAATAGCGTTCTGTGTGCCACAGAACACGGAGTGAGGTTAAATTGAATTATTGTTTTTTATTTTTTCCAATTCTTCTATATCAATAAGATCTTTGTTACGATGAGTTGCCTTTTTGGCTTCGATCAAATGATTAAAATGGAGAAATTTTATTTCTGTGTTAAAAATAATGGCAGAACTTGAAAGTTGCATGCATTCATCAAAACGTTCTTGAGGAAAGCCCTTTAAAAAAGTCATAATATCAAGTTCTAATCCAGAGCTTAGTTTAAGAGAAGTCCACCCTGGAATAAATTCTAATCGTTCGATATTGTGAATTTCGCCATAGCCGAAATCTATTAGCGATTGGTTTAATTTTTTTCTATTTTCAATGGTGTCCTTAATCCATATATCCATATCTGCAGTGGTGCGCATATACCCATGAAGATTGGTCGCAAAGCCCCCTACCATGATATATTCCAGTTGGTTTTTATCAAACGCTTTCCATAGAGCCAAAACTTCTTCATCAAAAACATCCATTTTACTTATTCCATTTTTTATGAGTAATTTTCGCCCCCTTCAGCATCTTATCAATCTTGATCATTTTCATCATCAACAAAAAACGCTTCTCGTAGATATTCAGATTTTCAGGATTCTTTGTCTTGTCAGAAGTCATAAATCATGTTTTTGAACGTTATTAAAATTAGGAAAAAGAAAGCAAACCTCAAAACCTATTCCTTTCCGCAAAGTCTTTAAATATTCGTATCTTTATAGCATGAGTACTCCCAAAAAACTTTTCGTGCTGGACGCTATGGCCCTGATCTACCGGGCGCATTTCGCTTTCAGCAAAAATCCACGCGTTACTTCCGCCGGACTTAATACTTCTGCTGTGTTTGGTTTTACCAATACGCTCTGGGAAGTAATTTCAAAAGAAAAACCTACGCACATCGCCGTAGCATTCGACACACCCGAGGATACTTTCCGTCATGATAATTATTCAGAGTATAAAGCCAACCGCCAGGAACAGCCGGAAGATATCACGCTGGCAATTCCACTGGTGAAAAAGCTTTTGAAATGTTTTAACATCCCTGTACTGGAAATTCCTGGCTACGAAGCCGACGACGTGGCCGGTACACTTGCCAAATACGCTTCTGCCAATGGTTACAAAGTGTACCTGATGACGATGGATAAAGATTATTGTCAGCTTGTCAACGAAAATGTGTTTCTCTATAAACCTTCCTACATTGGTACAGGCTATGAAACCTACGATGTAGCAAGGGTATTGGAAAAATTTGGCGTAGAACGTGTAGAACAAGTAATCGATATCCTTGGATTGATGGGTGATAGCGTCGATAACATTCCGGGTATTCCAGGCATTGGTGAGAAAACAGCGCAGAAGTTGATCGCCGAATTTGGCTCGGTTGAGAATCTCATTGCCAATGCGGATAAACTAAAAGGGAAACAAAAAGAAAACGTGATCAATTTTGCGCAGCAAGGATTGATGTCCAAAGAACTCGCCACTATTCATTGCGAGGTTCCAATTGTTTTTACCGAAGAAGAATTATTTTACGATGGTCCGGATAAAGAAAAGCTTTCAGCACTTTTCGACGAACTGGAATTCCGTAATATGAAAAAACGGATCATCGGCGATGAATTTGCGGACGAAACACCAGCAGCCGCTACTCCAAAGGCTTCTACGAAGGCTTCTAAAAAAGGAGATCAATCGCAGATGTCCTTATTTGGCGGAGGCGAAACTACAGTAATCATCGAAGTAGAAGAGGAGGATGAAATCGTTGGAAAAAATTATGATACCGTGCAAACTGTATTGCACGATTACCATACCATTGATACTCCCGAGTTGAGACAAAGTTTGATTGGATATTTGAAGCAACAAAGCGAGTTTTGTTTTGATACTGAAACCACCAGTCTCGATGCTGTGGGAGCAGAGCTGGTAGGACTAGCTTTTTCTTATTATGAAAAAGAAGCGTACTATGTTCCGATCCCGGCCGATAGAGCGGAAGCGCAGAAGATCATAAACGAATTCAAAGGAGTACTGGAAGATGAATCGATCGTTAAGATCGGGCAAAACCTGAAGTACGATGTACTGGTGCTAAAAAACTATGGGATCGAAGTAAAAGGAAAAATTTTCGATACCATGCTGGCGCACTACCTGATAGAACCTGACAAACGGCATGGTATGGACATTCTCTCGGAAACCTATTTGAATTATTCTCCTATCTCTATTGAAAACCTGATCGGTAAGAAGAGCGGCATGCAAGGAAATATGCGGGATGTAGCGATCGAGAAAATTTCCGAATATGCAGCCGAAGATGCCGACGTTACGTACCAGTTAAAAAATATTTTTGAACCTATCCTGAAACAACATCAGCTCGAAAAACTTTTCACCCAGGTAGAAAACCCACTCATTGATGTACTCGCTGATATGGAATACGCAGGCGTGAAGATCGATCCTTCGGCGTTGAAAGATTTTTCGGGCGAACTAGCCAAAGAAGTATTGGTGATCGAAAAAAGTATTTATGACCAGGCTGGAGTACAGTTTAACATTGCTTCACCAAAACAATTGGGCGATGTGCTGTTTGAAAAATTAAAACTGGATCCGAAAGCAAAAAAAACCAGGACAGGACAATACGCTACCGGCGAAGAAATTTTGAGTCGTCTTGCGTACGAACATAAAATTGCTGCCGATATTCTTGATTACCGTGAGCTTCAGAAATTAAAATCTACGTATGTAGACACATTGCCTACGTTGATCAGCAAAGTAGACCAGCGTGTGCATACTTCGTACAACCAGGCTGTGGCCGCTACAGGCCGCCTGAGCTCTACAAATCCGAACTTGCAAAATATTCCGATCCGTACTGACCGGGGGAAAGAGATCAGAAAAGCGTTTGTGCGAAAAGACGAAAACCATCTGATCCTTTCAGCCGATTACTCACAGATTGAGCTTCGTATTATGGCAGCTTTCAGTAAGGAAGAGAATATGATCAATTCTTTTAAAAATGGAATCGACATTCACTCGACTACGGCCAGTAAAGTTTTCAAGGTAGAATTGGAGGCTGTTACTTCCGATATGCGGAGAAAATCAAAAATGGTAAACTTCGGGATCATCTATGGGATCTCTGCTTTCGGACTCGCGCAGCGACTCGATATTCCAAGAAAAGAAGCTGCTGAAATCATCGAATCGTATTTCGAACAATTCCCTGCCATCAAAGTATATATGGACGAGATCGTGAACAGCGCACGCGAAATGGGCTTTGTAGAAACGATCATGGGAAGAAGAAGATATCTTCCTGATATTACTTCCGGCAATGCTACGCTGAGAGGATATGCCGAGCGAAACGCCATCAATGCGCCAATCCAGGGAAGCGCCGCCGATATGATCAAAGTGGCGATGATCAATATTCATGACTGGATGAAAAAAGAAAAGCTCCAATCACAAATGGTTATGCAGGTACATGATGAATTGGTTTTCGATGTGCATCAAAGCGAATTAGAGATAATGAAACTGAAAATTGCAGAATACATGAAAACCGCCATCGATATTGGCGTGCCGATGGAAATTGGAGTTGGAGTAGGGGAGAACTGGTTGGAAGCGCACTAGAAATGTTGAATTATGAATGATTTTGTGCTTGCCGAAAGTGACCTTTCTTGGTCGAAACATGTTGTTGGAGAAAAGCTCCAACAACATGTTAATCATGGTTTAGACAAGTCTTCATATACCATCGCCAACTGCTTGCCTGTCTTTTCAATAGAAGTAATGCTCACTGTCTGCAGTCCATGTCGCTTCATTAGTATATCATTTGTTTCATTGCCTTCTCCAGCGGTGTGATGGAAAAGGACGATCGCGTTTTGCTGGTAAGAATAATTTTTTGTAAGCCATTCGGCAAACCATTTTTTTCTTTTAGAAATAATTTCATCCGGGTACAACGTTACGGACGACCAGATCTGCGGTACGTTCGGATTGCAGTTACGTACATGCAGTAGTTCTCCATCCCAGCGCAATTCGGAGAGTGATGCATTTTCCAACAATAATAAAGTAAATGGTTCAATACCGGTAAAGTCGTATTGCGAAGAGAATAGCCGGACATTTTCAAAGGCAAAATAATCAAGCACTACTAACCCGCGACTTTTTTTATAAGGTGGCGTAGGAATATGTTTGTGAAAGGCGCCATTGAGCAAACAAGCGGCGCGGCCTTCTGCATAAGCGATCCAGCTTCCTCCGGCAAGTGGATCTTTGGGGAAGGTAATATTTTTCCCATGAACAAGATATGTAGCAGGCGCTAAAGCGGCGGGTCTTGCGGTGCTTTCGTCGCGGTTGGAAGTGAGGATATAATCGCCGCCCGACTTAGGCAGATAGGTTACGGTGCACATGCTGTTGATGACGTATAGTGGAAGCGGCTACACCAAATTCGGCAGGCAGTGTAAGCGCAGCATTTACTTCTTTTATACCTATCTTGAGAAGCGCCATATGATGAATGGCATGTTCAATATTGTACACGAGCTCACGTTCAAAGGTAGTAGGTAATGCGGTGGTTTCTTCGTATGCTACTTCCAGTATAATTGTTTTGCTTTGCGCTACGATGGTAAGATCATACATGATTTTATGGATGCACTGAAGTGCAAATTCGCGGCTCTCTTCGATCATTTTATCCCGCACACGCAAGTCGTAGTTGATCACGCCGGTTTCGTAGCCTTTCAGCATACATTGGTAAAACTCGATCACATGCCTCACATGCTGTCCTAGTGTAGAACCGGAAAGAATGTCGAGTGGTTTTTTGTACTCCGCATGTTCGAGTAGATTGATCGCTTCGGAGAGTTGATTTAATACCGCACGTGTTTGCCCAATCAGTATTGAATTCATGAATTATGGTTTTAATGTTTTGATCGCTAATACAACAGTTGCCTCGTCTGACAAGATCCAGCTGGATTCACCCACGCCGAAGTCGAGACGGTTTATAGTAAAAGAGCCATTGAAAATTCCTTCGCCGTTATTTTCCGAAAAGGTGAAAGGAATTTTGATCTCTTTTGTTTTTCCTTTGATTGATAAAGTTCCTGTGGTGACAAAGCCAGAGCTAGTCATTTCAATTTTTTTGGAACGAAAATTAATTGTTGGGTAATTGACCGCGTTAAAATATTCTTCTTTCTTCAAATGTGTATCACGGGCCTCGATACCTGTATTGACAGTGGCTGATTTTATACTTACATCGAAAGAGCTTTGCGCCAGGTTTTTTGGATCAAAAACAATCGTGCCTTGTAATCCGCTAAAGCTGCCGTCTACCTTGATACCGGCGTTTTTTATTTTGAACGATACAATATTATCCGGCGTGATCTTTCTGGTTTGAGCAAAAGAAGAAAGCGCAAATACGTTAAGTAGTATAAAAATTAAGGATCTCATAATAGCAATAGTTTAAATTGAACTATACTGAAGATACAATTTTTTAACCACAAAATGTTTCTTAAACATAAGGCGGAAAATATTTATTGATATAAGGAATTGAACGCCGGTGCAAATAGATCACCAATAAGGATGACAACAATGTTATCATCGCAAGTATAAATAACCAGCCGTGATCGTTTTTTACGCTTACACCAAGAATGGTAAGATGCAAAACAATTGCACCTGTCATAAGTGCGCTGGCCATACAGGCACCAGTCCAGCAGTATGCAGGTACCAATAGTAACGTAGAGGCGATCAATTCCGCTATGCCTGTGAGATAACGGCCCCAAGGCTCTATGCCTATTTTGGAAAATATATAAACGGATTCATCGGCGCCGGAAAATTTGTATACTAATGTTTGCAGCATAATCGCTGCTGCAGTGAGCTGGGCTATCCAGCTTAAGATGTTTTGTTTGGTTGTGGGTTGTAATACCATTGCATTATGGTTTGGTGAAAGAGGTCCAGTGTTGATCAGCTTTCTTTTTTAAATTCGCTTCGTCTTTGTTCCAATCGTGAAGCGTATTATTAAAGAAAGCGTTATAGAATAGGTAAATTTTTCCATTGATGATCTTGAAGGTTGCAGGGTCTACTTCTACTTTCTCTCCTCGCTCCCCCATAGCATATGCGCACCAGCCGCCGTATGCTGGCTCGTAGCGACCTGGATCGGTTTTGAATTTATCGAGATTAGCTTGTGAAGCAAAACGATAAGTAACCGATTTGTATTTCAATATAAATGTTTTCAATCCTTTTTCAGGCTTACCCGAAAAATAACTTACAGGATCGTAACCGCTCATGGCTACGCCGTCTTCGAGGTTGAATTGTTTCATACGTATGGCCTCAGTTTCCTGTGCTTTTACAGAGACAAAGAAAACGAAGAGAAAACTTATCGATAGAAAGAATGATGAAGTGCTCATGGTAAATTTATATCAGGAACCCAATGAAGATATGGTATCACATAATTATGTGCGATGTAATACATGCCCAGGTTTGCCGGGAATTGATACAGGTATGAAGTAACCACTGCGATCACCGCGCGGTAGATATTGCTAAGATTGGTACCATAGAATTGCACATAAGCAATTATATTGTAGACCACCATTGCTACAGTGTATACAGGAATTAGAATATGTTTGATGCCTGGAATAAATTCTATAAAAGGCACCAGCAATACAAGGAATAGCAATTGCTGAGCAGTGATAAAGGTATTCAGAATAAGATTTTCGGCGAAGTTGTATCCGTATTCTTTGAAGAATAGAAATGAGAAAAAAGAAAATATAGGAATCGCCACGAGATTGAGTAGGGTCGCATAATCTTCTGCAAAGCGGAAAAATCCATCGAAGAATAATTTGTGATCCATCAGCACACTGAACTGATAGGTATCGGCATCTGCAGAAGTAAGTTCATCGCTATGAAAAAAACCATAACGTAAGGATAACACAACGACAAATGCTCCAACAAGCACAAGGTATTTGAAAGGAGGATATAAGCTTAGACGTTGTCCTTCGAGCACATGGCGAATGGCAATACCAGGACGGATCGTCAGTTCTTTTACCGTATAAGGAAGCCCTTTTTTCTCAAGATGAAAAGCAGAAAAGATCAATTCGGAAGCTAGCGCTTTGATCGTGTACCGCCCATGAACGGTCTTCTGTCCACATTCCGGGCAGTAATTTCCTTCGTATACCGTTTCGCAGTTTGGACAGACCATGATAGCTTTTAACAATCTTTACGAAACAAAGATAATAGGGGTTACAGGAAATATTTGTCATCTCGCTGACAAAAAGAAATTAATTATAAATTAGGAGTAAAAAAAGCTTTGAATATTCATAGCTCAGCATTCATAATTTCTTTTGCACAAGCCGTACGCTGATGAGTTCTTCCCATGTTTCCGGTTTTTTGTTTTTGTTGCGGAGATTATATTGCTCACGGCTTTCATTTACTTTGGCGCGAAATTTTCCGCAGGTATTGCGCCGGATCTGTAGCATTTCCGAGAGGTCTGAGAGATTGCGCCTGTTTGCTTTTTTGTAGAAAAGGTAAGTGAGATAAAATGCCTTGTTGAGCGGGAAACGAACGCCATGATATAAAGTATAGGCGGTAGCTGATTCTACAAACCCGCATACTGTACACTTACGTTTAGTACCATCAGGCGATTCGCTGTATTTTAAATTGCCACATTTCCGGCAACGGTAAAAATGCTGCCACTTCTGTTCGGCCAGGTATCTCAGGCAAGACAGATCATCGGGAAAAACCTTTATAAATTCTTCATAAGGAACTTCCGCTTCCAAAATTCTCGATTGAATATCCTGCTTAAGATCTTTTTTCAAATACCAATTATCGTAGTCAAGCTTCGCGTTCATTTCGTTTACGGCATTGTTGAGCGTGTGGAGTTTATCGTTGACTTCTTCGAGTTCAAGGTTCTTATCGCTCAGCTCACGTGTACGTGCAGCTACCTTTTCTTCTAGTTCGCGGTTTACTTTTTCCTGGAGTTCGCGGTTCACTTTCAGGCTTTCAATAATGGCTTGTTGCGCCAGCGCTTTTTCTTTTTTGATCAGACGAATTCTATCAGAAAGTGCAAAAGAGAAGATCACTACTTCCAGCATCAGTCCTATGTTGAGGCTATAGACAGTAAAGAAATTCCCTTCGATCATATGCTCGGCACGCAGTTGAATGATCATAATGCTTATAAGAATAAAAGTATAACCAAGAATAAAAAAGCGCGAAGCCTCATAGCCTTTCACATAGCAGAGCCAGGCGATCCCATAGGTGATAAGGAATGGAATGGTATAGAGAATAGGCAAGGCTTTTCCTGTAAAGGCTAACGAAATTGTAAAATAAAAAAGATAAAAAGCAGTAGTAAATAATAATACTCTCCAAAGTTTAGGGAAACGAATTTTCAAATCCAGGAAAGAGGAAGCATATAGTACAAACATCAACATCAATGCCAGCGGGGCCAGTGTGTACCCGATCGGCCTGCTGAGCGAAGGCAGGGAAGGCCAGAGGTACTGAAAGCCCAGGCCATCGTCGGTCATGGTTAGTATGGCGCTACCAAATACATAGAATACGTAATAGAGATAAACATTTTCTTTAACTGTAAAATACACCAACAGGTTATACACCGCCATGATCAATAAAATGCCGTAGTAGAGACCGAGGAAATAATATTCGTTCGTGATGTAGTAAAGAAAATAATTGATTGTTTTTATGCGAAAATCAAAAGCGCTGTAATTGCGCGAGTCGATGCGCACATAGAAAGTGGTGACCTCTTGATGAGCATCCAGCGGCAGATCGAATACAAGATTTTTGGTAACGTAGATCCGCTGATCAAATTTAAAATCTTCACCGCCCTGCTGCACCTCAAAGCGGCCGTTGCTTGTAGGAAGATAGACTTGAATACGATTTGAGTGGGGAGAATAACTTTCCAATAAAAAACGTTTCAGCTCATGCGTATGATTGCGTACGCGAAACCGAAGCCAATAAGTAGCCTGCGGGATCCGGTTGAAGCCTGCTTTTCCATTTTCCTCAAAACCTTTAAAAGCAGGAGCACTAATTTGAAGAATATTATATTGATGCGCTGGATCTTCGAACACTGCGATATATGCCCCATTTAGAACATAATCATCCTGCTGGTCGTGAAGCTCCACTATTTTTTCTCCTAATGCATGATTGGAGAAAAATAGCAGCCACAACGCAGCAAAAATCAATCTGGCAATGCCAGAAATAATCGTTCTCCGGCCTTTCTGTATATCAGCGATTCTCATGTAGAAGAAAATAATCATTTGCTTCTACAGCTACCAGCAATGAAGCTGAAAAGAGGGCTTTTAGGAAAGGCCAGAAATTAAAAAAATATTTTTAAATATAACTTGCTGAATGCCTGATAGGAGAAGGGTATTATAGCGATCAAATTATCTGAACCTTGGTGTTCAGGATTAGAAGATTTACGTGATTTGATTTTACGATTGGCAATTTGAAGAAGGTACATCCAGTAGGACGAAGTATTCTGTTGACCCTGAAATTCTTTAATCTGGTTTAAGCTGGAATATTATATGTTCTCAATTTCTTAAAACTAGGGATTGTCACCAGTTTCCGGTCGAATAGAAGCATGCGGTCTTCTTCCATTTTATTGATGAGTGTGGTCACCGTTTGTCGTGTAGAGCCAATGAGGCTGGCTATATCGGCATGGGTGAGATAGTTTTGAATGATGAGCTCGTCGGTTTTTTCGGGATTATTATTTTCGGCAAAATTTATAAAAAAATCTACCAGACGCTGACGTACGTCTTTGAAAACAATATTGGAAAGACGGTTCTGTAATTTTTTAAATTTTAAGCCTACTAATTTTGTAAACGAGATGGCAAGGTCAGGGCGCTTTTTAAGGATCTCTTCAAAATCGGTAATAGTGAAACTGCAGATGGAAGCATTGCCTTTAATGGCTTGTGCAAACTCGCCTTCATGGTCGTAGCGCTCCAATCCGATCTGGCCGAAGATATCGCCGGCTTTCAGGATCTCGCGCACTACTTCGTTGCCTTGCTCATCATAGAAACCAATTTTGACGTATCCTTTTTTTAGGAAATAAAGCCGGTCGTGACTGAATTTATCAAAGTAAACGTATTCATTTTTTTTCGGTTCAAGATAGCCATTAACAATATTGAGCTGCCTGCATTCCTTATAGGTAAGCTGGTTGAACAATACGTGGTTGCGTAATAATATGAAGTGAGCTTCTGGGTTCATATTACTTATCAGATCGTATTCGTCTACGTTTATTTTCTATTTCTTCGAACTCATTAGCGAGCTGGTTGTTTTTTTTCGGATCATTATTCAAGTGATCTCTGATTTCTATTTCTTTTAATAAAAGAGCTCTATAGTCCTGTGCCAATAGCTGTAGTTGAAGCGCATATTCATTCGATTTTTGTTCGGATTGCCTTGCCCGGAGAACGTAATCCTTTGCTTTCTCAGCATCTATTTGCGCTGCAACGGCCTGTTCTTTTTGTTTTTCGGCCTCTACTTTTTGCGTGATCGCCCATACAGCTATCGATAAGATCAATACAGACTGAACAATTGTAATGATTAACCAGGAAGAGCGTTTTGTAGTTTTTCCTTGAGCTTGCATTTCTTGTTGGTGAAGAACGAGTATACTATAAAAATACAAATAAAATACGAACCAGGGAAAACATTCTACAACTAACGATCTAAAGCTTCTGCCAGGGGCAAGCAGGAAAGCGGTGAAGAAAAGAAAATAAAAAAATAGCTTCAGCCGGTCGATAACCAGGTTGTTGTATTTCTCTGCAAATTTTAAGCTATAGCAAATAAGAAAAGCTGTAGCAAAAAGAAGATGCCATGCTTCGTAATATTTTCCAATAAAAAAATTTGTCCAGGGAATCGAAATATCCAGAAACAGCAAAAGAAAAAGAATACAAGGCACTGCATACTTCCAACTCTGTTGCTTAAAAAATCTAATTAAGATCATGGATTGTTGAATTAATAGGCTGCGAGCAAGAGCAACAGCAAGAGTATACAGAAGAATTCTCTACTCTTGCTCTTGCTGGTTCTACCAGC
This sequence comes from Cytophagaceae bacterium, assembly GCA_035535995.1. Taxonomy (GTDB): domain Bacteria; phylum Bacteroidota; class Bacteroidia; order Cytophagales; family Cytophagaceae; genus JANYCO01. The sequence goes on along the minus strand of DATLOZ010000012.1, from coordinate 65,866 downwards.
CGCCCCAGCTGCCGCCTGCGCCTCCACCAAAGCTTGTCACGCTTGCGCCTCTCACCGAGAATGACCCGGTTCCTTTTTTGAAATCGTCGAATGTGCTGTGTGATGGTTTTAAATGGTTCATCAGCATAAAAGCGGAAACGAACCCGATTTTCTTCGTGCCAAAATGTTGTTTCTTAAATTGATAATATTGATAAAGTGGAAAGAAGATCAGGAAGAAAAAGAAGATCCCAAGTGTGATAAGATAAAGATCATACTCGTCGTCAGTTTTCAGTTCTGTATCGGTGAGTTTTCCAGTGATATGATTGGCGATCGCATCGGCAGCAAGGTTGAAGCCTTCGTAAAATTGTTTCTTTTTAAAGTGAGGCTTCAGATAATGCGCCTCAATTTTTTTAACAATTATATCATGAAATTTTTCGCGAAACTTAGTTCCTGGAATAATTGCATAACCACGGTCTTCGTAGTCGAAGAGAATAAAAATTCCGTTCTCTTTATCATTTGCATCTTCCCATACGCTGGCAAGTTCGCGTGCATAATTGCCCACTTCAATATTGCGCAGGGATTCTACGGTAACGATAAAAATCTCTACGCCGAGAGAATCGTTCAGCTTATTGAGTTTATATTCCAGGGCTTCGGTTCTTTTAGGTTCGGTCAGCAGGCCTGCCATATCGTTTACAAGCCTTTTAGGTTCTGGCCTTGCAGGGATCGCAATAGATTTATCCGCCAGCGCTGCACTGGTCAGGAAAACGGAAAAGATCAGTAAAAAGAAATATCTCAGCATTTATCTTTAACTATTAGTTTGTACAAATATTGATTACCAATCGCCGCTGGCACCACCTCCGCCAAAGCTTCCACCGCCGAAGCCACCAAAACTGCTGCCTCCGGAGCTTCCACCGCTAAAACCTCCTCCGCCATAATATCCGCCGGAAGAATAGCGAGTAAAACCGCCACCGGAATTTCTGCGCAGGAATACATAAATTACGATCATAATAATGATCAGCCAAGCCAGCCAGCCGCCGCCTTTTTTAGAAGCAAGTTTATCGGTCTCCTTGCCATCGCGTTTGTATGCTCCGGCGCTTCTATCGATGATCTGATCAACTGCACTGTCGATTCCCGCTGCATAGTTACCTTGCTTGAAAGCGGGTTTCATTATGTTGTCTTCGATCCATTTGGCTTTCGCATCGGGTACTACTGCTTCCAATCCGTAGCCAACTTCGATCCGCATCTTGCGTTCATTCGGCGCTATCAGGATCAGTAACCCATTGTTTTTTCCTTTCTGGCCAATGCCCCAGCTTGCGGCGAGTTTGTAGGAGAAACTTTCAATATCATACCCGTTCAGGCTACTGACCGTGACTACTACAATTTGTGTAGAGGTAGAATCGTTGTAGGCTCTCAGTTTCGCTTCGATATAGTCGGCATCACCTGGATTAAGAACTCCGGCCAGGTCATTCACCATTCTTGGCGAATCAGGCTTAGCGGGAATATTTTTATCCTCAGCCATTATTCCTGCGGTTGCGTACAGGAATAGGAAAACCAGTAAAACTGTTTTTTTTAACACGATCAAATCAGATAAAATCAAAAAGAGGGGAAAGAAAATCCGTCCCCTTGCTTTAGTATTGTTTTAATTATTAGAGAACGAAATATCGTCTGGCAACTCGTTCACATCGTCCGATTGATAAGGGAAATGGCTTTTTAATTGTTCCCCTGCCATACGGATGCCTTCGCAAAGGCCTTCGGTAAAATTTCCTTTACGGAATTCTTCCTGCATATAATTTTTGATTTTCTCCCAGAAATCGCCGGGTACTGCAGCATTAATGCCGGCGTCTCCTAGGATCGCAAATTTTTTATCCTTGATAGCGAGATAAAACAATACTCCGTTGCGAAGTTTTGTCTTATGCATATTGAGCGATGCAAATACTTCTGTTGCTCTGTCCATCACTTCTTTTTTGCAAGTGTTTTCAATATGCACCTGTACTTCTCCCGAAGTATTCAGCTCTGCCTTTTTGATGGAATCTACGATGGCTTTCTGTTGTGCCTCGTTGAATAAATGTTGTGCCATGCGTTTAGAATTTAACGGTAGGAGCTTTATCGGCACCGGCCGAGGCTTCGAAATAACCTTTCTTTTCAAATCCGAACATTCCGGCCGTCATGTTGTTGGGGAATTTGCGGATGTAAGTGTTGTATTCCTGTACCGCTTCGTTGAATTTCATTCTTTCTACAGAGATCCTGTTTTCAGTGCCTTCCAGCTGTGCTTGCAGCTCGCTGAAATTTTGATTTGCTTTCAGATCAGGATAGTTTTCTACGATGCTCATAAATTTAGAAAGCGCTCCGGTCAGTCCTTCCTGTGCTTTTTGGAATTGAGCTACTTTATCAGGAGTAAGATCGTTTGCATTGATCGTAGTTTTGGTAGCTTCTGCTCTGGCCTGTACTACTGCTTCCAGTGTACCTTTTTCAAAATTAGCTACCCCTTTTACTGTTTCCACCAGGTTAGGAATAAGGTCCATTCTTCTCTGGTATACGTTCTGAACCTGTGCCCATTGGCTTTCTACAGCTTCCTGCTTTTCTACCATGCTGTTATACCCACAGGAACTCAACGAAACAGCTGATGCCAGAATCATCAGGTTCAACCATAATCTTTTCATAATCTCTTGGAATTTAAGTTTTAAGTAGAACAAAAATACATAAATATGTTAAAACTGAAAGGGTTTGAAGAAAGAATATTAGCGATGGTGTACCAAAAACTCAATACTGTTGCTGTTGCTCTTGCTATCCCGTCAGCAAGAGCAACAGCAACAGTATTGAGTAAACTTTGCTCTATTCGCTCAAACAAACTGAATCTTATCCTACATCTGGCATCCGGTATCCTTTTTCTGTATCTTGCACTTCACAAAACCATACTCCCATGATCGACGCCAACGACCCGCTGCCTATTGATAAGCCAGAGCCTATGAAACCTGGTGATAAGATCCTGCTTGGGTTCCTGATCTTGATGTTGCTTCTTACATTCCCATTTTTATGGTGGATCTATAGACCCCTGCTGTGGCTGCTTTTCAGAGTGGCATTGCCAATAGGGTTGATCATATTCCTGGGTTATTTTGCCCTGCGTGCCTTGCAATTGGGAGAAAGATCCTCTATGGAGGGAAATGGCTTTGGCCAGAATCTTCAAAAAAGCTGGACGGAGTTTGTCAATTTGCTGCGCAAATATTTCCGGAAGGTGGCACTGACAATTGTAGCGGTAACAATTCTCTTTGTAGGTTCTGTACTTGTTTACACAAGTTATTCCAAGACAAGCGTAACCGAAAAACAACTTTCCCGCACTGCGCAGGCGCTTGTGAAGTATAAAAATCATTTTGGAAATTATCCTCAAAACCTATCCGAGCTCATTGGCAACGATCCTCTCAAGCGTGAGTGGTACCAGGATGCCTGGGGAAACCAGGTAGAATATACAGTGTCTGCTAATAGCTTTACACTAACTTCCTATGGGAAGGATGGTATAAAGGGAAATGAGGATGATGTAGTGAAAAAGTCTGAACTGTGATTAGGCTGATTGAATGATGCACATGTTAAAAGTTGTCATTCAGGAGGAAACCCGTGCAGACATAGCACTATCGTTTACCAGGTAACTTATTCTGCTTTTCTATAAATTGTGATGGTGGAAATGAGTTGCAGGAATTTCTAATCACAAGTTTCCTACTGAATGACAAAAAATTCTTAAATTCTGTTAATCCTGATCCTACTCCGTATAAAACACGCGCTTTACGCGCTCCCCAATGCCTGTAAGCAATTCATAAGGAATCGTGCCGATCTCTTTGGACAATTCAAGAATGGAAGGATTTTTTCCAAACACAATTACTTCATCGCCTTCTGCTACTTCTACTCCTGTGATGTCCACCATACACATGTCCATACACACGTTGCCGATGATCGGACAAAGCGTACCGTTGATCATTACTTTTCCTTTTCCATTGCTAAATCCGCGATCATAGCCGTCGGCGTAGCCGATTGCAATCGTGGCGATGGTGGTAGGTTTTTCCGCCATTCCTTTGCGGCTGTAACCCACGCTTTCGCCTGCGGATACTTTTTTGATCTGCGAAACAATTGTCTTCAACGTACCCACCGTCTGTAGCTCGCTCTGGCGTTGGCCACTGGCTTCTACGCCATAGAGTCCTACGCCCAGGCGCACCATGTTCATCTGCGCTTGCGGGAATCGTAGAATCCCTGCCGAGTTTACAGCATGACGAATCGTTGTATAGCCAAGCGCGGCTTCCAGCCGGTCAGCCATATGTGTGAATTTTTCGAGCTGTGCTTCTGTAAAATGATTATGTACCGCTTCATCCGCCGCTGCAAGGTGAGTGAAGATACTTGCTACATGTAGTCTTGCGCTGTTCTTCATTTTTTCGATCAGCAGATCGAGATCTTTTTCTTCAAAACCCAGACGATGCATACCTGTGTCCAGCTTCAGGTGAATGGTGGCGTTACTATTATTTTCCTGGAGGTATTGAAGAAATTCTTCCAGTATTTTAAAACTATAGATCTCGGGCTCTAATTGGTATTGAATGATCTTATCAAAGGTCTGGTAAGAAGGATTCATCACCATCACAGGCATAGTGATGCCATGCTCCCGCAGCGCTACACCCTCGTCTGCATAAGCCACGGCAAGATAATCTACGCGGTGAAATTGCAACAGGTTAGCTACTTCAAAACTGCCGCTACCATAAGCAAAAGCTTTCACCATTACCATGATCTTTGTGCCGGACTTCAATTGTGAGCGATAGAAATTCAAATTATGGGCCAAGGCATCCAGGTTGATCTCCAGGATGGTTCCATGCATTTTCTGTTGCAGCCTACGTACGATCTGCTCGAAAGCAAAGACCCGTGCGCCTTTCAGGAGAATGATCTCGTTGGAAAAAGTATCCGGCTTCAGCGAGGATAAAAAATCCCTAGTGCTTTCGTAAAAAGAAGTCTGGAAGTTTTGAAATACATTTTGATAACGACTGATATTTTTCCCAATCCCAATGAGGCGGGAAATATTTTTTTCTCTGAGTAGTTCGGAAATTTGTGCGTACAATTTTTCTTCGTTCACGCCCGATTCAAGCAGGTCGGAGAGGATCACTGTTTTTTTTGCGCGCTGTTTTTGCTGGTCAAGAAAATTGATCGCCATCGTCAAACCCGCGAAATCATTGTTATACGTATCGTCGATAAGGTAGCTTCCATTGAGTCCCTCTTTTAATTCCAGTCGCATCGCCACTGGTAGTAAGGTGTTGATCCTTTCCTGGATTTCCTCTACGGAAATTTTTAGCCAAAACAATACGCAAACACAATGAAGAATATTTTCGAGAGAGGCCTCGTCGGTAAAGGGAATATGAAGTACAAGATTTTTGTCTTGATACAATAAAGTGAGCAAAACACCCTTGCTGTTTTTTTCTTTTTTTAAAACCTGCACATCCGCCGCCTGCTGATCCGACCAGCAAAAGCGTTTGGCAGAAAGCGCTGCCATTTCTTTTTCTATAGCAGGATAATCTTTGCGGTAGAAGGCCACTTCCGCATGCGCGAATAATTTTAATTTTTCCCTGATCTTTTCTTCCCGGGTTTCAAATCCTTCGTCGTGCGCTGGACCAATATTGGTGAATAGACCGATAGAAGGTTGAATTACTTTTTCAAGATTTTCCATTTCGCCAGGCAGAGAAATGCCGGCTTCAAAAATTCCGAGCGTGTGGTATTCATCCATCCCCCACACAGAGAGGGGCACACCCACCTGCGAGTTGTAGCTTTTAGGATTTTTTATTATGCGAAAATCTTTGTTGAGCAGTTGCGACAGCCATTCTTTTACGATCGTTTTGCCGTTGCTTCCTGTAATGCCTACTACAGGAATATGAAATTGCGCCCGATGCCAGGCCACTATTTGCTGAAGCGCCGTCACCGCGCTGGAGACCAGCCAGAAGGAGGCTTCCGGGAAATCTTTTAAACGAAAAGAAGATACATCCTCTATTATAAAACAGCGAATTCCTTTTTGATATAAAGAAGAAATATATTGATGACCATCGTGGCGTACGCCTTTGATAGCAAAGAAGACAGCATCAGCGGCAGAAACTACTTTGCGACTGTCGAGGAGCAAATGATGGATCGGAAGATCGGCATGGAACGAAAGAGTTTGTGCCTCCGTGATCTCCGCTATCTTTCCGGTTCGAATCATAACTATAATTAGTGATGGGCCTGTTCCGCATCGGAAAGGCCTTCCGTAAGCGCCAAAAGTCTTTTGTACAACACAATCAGTACAATACCTGCTGAAAGCGTGAAGAAGCCTAACGTAGCATAGGCAAGTGTGATATTAGATTCTCTTGAGAAGAAAGGTAAGCTGAACAAAAGAATAAAAGTCAGACGAAATACCGTGGTGATCACATTGAACATACTGTTTACGCGGCCTGTAAGTTCATTAGGCACCAACATAAACAAGTAAGAAATTCTGAAGATCCGTGAGCCTGCATTGGCGATGCCGAACATAAACGATACTACGTAAAAGATAATACTTTCATCAATCACCGTGCTGATGAAGAAACCAACAGAAGTAAAGCAGATAAAAATAATAATTGATTTCGGAATAGGCATTTTGGTAAGGAAACCTCCCACCATAAAGCCCGCCAGCAGCGAGCCGGAGGCGTACATCACTTCGGAAAAGCTGAGTACGTCACCACCTTCTTGCAGGTTATTTTTTACATAGATCGGAAGCAAACCGAATCGTTCTACCAAAAGCACAATAAAGATCGAGTAGGAGCAAACGCCGAAAACGGTAACCAGTCTATTGTTGGCAAGAAAATCGTAGCCTGATTTCAGGCGGTCTTTCAGATCACCTTCGTCAAACTGCGCCAGGTTTTTCACTGGTTTGTATTTGATAAAAATGATCATGATGAAGGAAAGAATGTAGGTAATACCGTCGAGCAGGAAGATCTCGTGCAGTTCCCATTTTTCGATCTTGAGCGGAAGCGCGCCAATAAAAGGAATGGTCTCAATCGTATCAACGCCTTCGAGGAGAAATACACCCAACGCAGCAGAAGCAATTGCAGTGGATTGTCCTACGATCTCGATGTATGAAGTTACTTTTGTATAATCTTTCGGATCGGAAATTTCCTGAGCAAAAGCATACAAGTTAGGATAATGAATAATGTAGCCAAAAAAGGTAGTGGCAAATACCATCACGATAAGCGCAGTAGGAAGCGCATGATCTTTCAGTTCGGGAGAAGCAAATTCTTTGAAGCCAAGCGAGGCGATGGAAAGCACGATCAACCCTTCGATGAAGTTGGTGCCAAGAAACACATCCTTACGGTTGAAGCCGTCTACAAGCGCGCCTGCGTAAAGGCCCCAGAAGAGAGAGCCAAGGGTAACCAAAGCATAAAAAATATTAAATAACGAAGATTGATTCTGACCGGCAAAATACCAGGGAATACTTAGCATGGTAATGCCCTGCGCAAAACCCGATATACCATTGGCAAGAAAAAGAATCAGTAATGCCTTTTTATTTCTCAATTAAATTATACTTTAGTTGTGTAAATGTAATAAAATGAACTTACCTAAAAAAGAAAAATCTTATACTGATAAAGAGATACTTATGAAAATAAGTGCCTTTTGTGCTTATCAGGAAAGGACTCAGCAGGAAGTTCGTGATAAATTATACGGGTACGGATTAGATAAAGATTCGGTAGAAAATACAATTGTAAAGTTGATCCAGGAAAATTTTCTCAATGAAGAAAGATTTGCCAAGGCATATGCAGGAGGAAAATTCAGGATCAAACACTGGGGAAGAAAAAAAATAATCGAAGGACTTAAACAAAAAAACATTTCTGAATATTGCATCCGGCAAGCCATGAAAGAAATTTCAGATGAATCCTATCGCAAAACGTTGACACAATTACTGGCAAAAAGGGATGAAAAGGAGAAAGAAAAAGACCCTTTCAAACGAAAACATAAACTGGCGCAATACCTTATCGGGAAAGGCTTTGAGGCAGAGTTGGTTTGGGAAATTTTAAAATCTGAACCTTGATTCTCTGGATTAGAAGATTTACTTGATTTTGATTTGCAAAATTTGGTTGTCAAAAATTTAAACAAGATTCATCTAATCACCGGTTTTATTTTCTTTCTGGAATTGATATGTTTACATTCATTTTAAATCGTGAAAATCAAAATCAAGTAAATCTTCTAATCCAGCAAATCAAGGTTCAAAAAATGATCAATATATACACAGACGGCGCTTCAAGAGGGAACCCGGGACCAGGTGGGTACGGCGTTATTCTGACTTTTAAACAATTTCGCAAAGAGCTCAGCGAAGGGTTTCGTCATACTACCAATAACCGCATGGAACTGCTCGCAGCGATCGTAGGACTGGAAGCCTTGAAGAACGAGGGAAGCGAAGTAACCATTTATTCCGATTCAAAATACGTAGTAGATGCCGTAGAAAAAGGTTGGATCTGGGATTGGGAAAAGAAAAATTTTAAAGAGAAAAAAAACGAAGACCTATGGAGACGTTTTATTTATATATACAAAAAACATAAAGTACGTTTCAACTGGATCCGTGGCCACGCAGGGCATCCCGAAAACGAAAGATGCGACCAAATGGCAGTAGCCGCTGCTCTGGGCAAAGATTTAAAAGCAGATTTTGGATATGAAAGCGAAGAGAGGAATTGACAGCGAGGTGACTGTCTCTGGGGACACAAGCAAGGACGAAATAAAAAATACAAAAATCATGTTCATCCTCTAATCTCGTAGATCCTGGTTCAGACAATCCCCGGGATCCGAGCAGCAAGGTCCTTGGTGTACCTTCTCAATCCATTCCTGCAATTCTTTTTCCTTTTTCTCTTTTTCAGATTCAGTCATTTCCCCTTTATTCATAGGTTTGACAGTGCACCAATCGCACTCGGAGCCATCTTCTTTAAAACCTCTCCCTTCACATATAGGACATAAATAACCGCAAGTAGCCATTTTTTGTATAATAAGATGAAACATGTATATGTTAAGCTTATTATACAAATTTAATATTTCAAAAGTGCAACAAAAAGGGTATATCTATGCGTATACGCCTTACCACCGAATAGTAACCGGGATAAAGAAAAAATCTATGCGTACTGTAATAACCTATTAAATATAAAATTGTACTATGGATAGATTGCTTACTTTTAAAAAAGAACTTGTTGTATTATTCTAAGTTTAGCTTTGCTGCTGAAAATGAATATGTTAAATTTGATAACAGTAGTTTACAAAAAGAAAGAAGCCACCGGTAGTTTTATTAAAATTTCTAACTAAGTCTAACGAACTGACTAACCATTATGAAATATTTAAGTTTGAACAATGATGAACTAAGAGAGCTAATTAACCTTAAAAAAGGGAGCTTTATCGGTTATTTGATCTTCTTCGGAATCATAGCCATTGCATCATTTCTGATCTCAGATCATATTTTACCTGCCAATACAGAATTAGGACCTTATGCTGTTGCAACCTTATTTGCGCTTTCTTATCTCTGTTTTTTCTTCTATTCCAACAGAAGCTATTTCGAAGACCTGTTGAAAAAAGAGAAAAAGGTGTACAAAGGTGTGCTTTCCCGCAAAAGCTATAAAAGCAGAGAAGATAAATACCAACTCCATATGGACGGGAATGTTTTTATTGTAGACAAAGAAAGCTACAATGCCTTCTCAGAAGGAGATATCGTAGAATTTCATATTTCTGCTCGCACAAAGCATTTATTTAAAGTGGAAAAAGTGTCTGAAACACTTTAATGCAACTAAATTTCTAATTACTTTTGGCAATCTTTAGGGGTGTCTGGCTTATTTGGCCGGGACTGAGATTATACCCTCTGAACCTGATCAGTGTAATGGCTGCGAAGGGAAAAGGCTCTATTCTTTGAGCAGATGATCTATTCTAATTGATCACTTGTCTGTATTCACTTCACCTATTGATATTTTGATGAAAGAGGAAAAGCTTTTTCCTCTTATCGCTTTGTATTAAAAATTTGACTGTCCGCGTCACTAAACCTATAAGGTTTTATGAAAGTATTTCGCGTTATTAAATATAGGGTTAACAAAACCTTATAGGTCTTATCGTAGAAAGGCTCAAAGAGGTGGATAGGTCATATAACAAAATCAATAAGGCAATGCTAAATTTACTTTTGCTGGTGACCCAGCTGTTGAATTTTTCTCTTAAAGGAACACTCACCGATTCCAAAAACAACGAACCGATCGAAGGCGCCAGCATCATCCTGGTCCAACAAAATAAAAATCAAATCACTGATGCCGGAGGAAATTTTGAATTCTCCGACCTCGCTCCCGGAATATACACGCTTAGGATAGAAGCTTTGGGCTACGCTGCTGCAGAACAGCAAGTGGAGATCAAAGACCAGGACGCAATTTTTAATTTCTCACTCGTACCGGTTGAAAAAGTAAGCGAAGAAATTGTAGTCACAGCCATCCGCGCTAATAGCCAGACTCCCGTAACGCAGTATAATATGTCGCAGCAGGAGATCAAAGCAAAATATTATGGTCACGATATTCCAACACTCATCAACAATGCACCATCCGTTACCTCGTACTCCGAAACCGGAAATGGGATCGGTTATTCCTATTTTCGCTTACGCGGAATTGATCAGACAAGAATTAACATGACCATCAATGGAATTCCGATCAACGATCCGGAAACACAAGGATATTATTTCAATAATTTCGCTGACCTCTCTACTAGCTTAAAGAGCATTCAGATCCAGCGTGGCGTGGGGACTTCCACAAACGGTGCCGCTTCCTTCGGGGGCGCGGTAAACATGATCACTACAGATCTGGCCGCCAAACCTTCGTTTGCGCTGTCTACCGGCTATGGCTCTTTTGTGTCAAGAAGAGTTGCCGGAGAATTTCAATCCGGATTACTGAAAGATAAATTCGCCTTTTACGGAAGGTTCTCCAACGTAGGCACCGATGGCTACCGCGATCACTCTTCTGCCAACATCAGCAGCTTCCTGGTGAGCGGCGCATATTATGGAAAAAAATCTTTGTTAAAATTTAATGCCTTCGGCGGAAATGCACATTCTACGCTGGCTTACGTAGCTACCGACAAATCTATTCTCGATACAAATCGCACCTACAATCCTCTGACAAGCGAAAACAAAGACCGCTTCCGGCAAAATTTTTTCCAGGTGCAATACACGTATGAGTTCAACAAAAAAATTAACCTGGCAAGCTCAGCTTATTTTGTAAAAGGCGATGGTTATTTTGATCTGCTGTTTTCCGATTATCCATACGCTTATCTCAATATGCCCGATCGCGATTCTGCAAATACCAGTACTACCGTACTAGGCAGCTATAAGCTCAATCAATATTTTTATGGAGCAATGGCTTACCTCAATTATACTGGCAACCGGTTGAAATTAAATTTCGGAATACACGGAAATATGTTCCAGTCGGACCACTACATGCAGGTAAAATGGGCGCAGGATCTTCCGGCAGGTGTGGGTACGAATCATGAAGTATATTTCAATACTGGTTACAAACAAGAGTTGAGTTCATTCCTAAAACTGCAATACGACCTTACGGAAAAGATCATGTTATTTGCCGACGGTCAAGTACGCTATGCTGCTTTTCAATACAAAGGAAAAGACGAACCTATTTTCCGCGATACGTTTCACGTGCAGAATATGCAATGGCTCTTCTTCAATCCCAAGCTGGGAGTGCGTTATAATGTAACCGATAAAAACAGTTTTTACCTCAGCGGCGGCAAGACTACACGTGAGCCTACGCGCATTGATTATCTTGGAGACGATCGCGCCAATTTTGATGTGAAACAAAGCGATGTGAAACCGGAAACAGTTTACAACCTTGAAGTAGGAAATGAGATCCATACCAAAAAAGTAAGATTCAATACCAACATCTTCCTGATGGAATTCCGCAACGAGATCGCGGCTACCGGAGCGTTGAATTATTTCGGCTATTCCATTCGCAAAAATGTGCCGCGCAGCTACCGCCGCGGTCTTGAGCTCGACTGGACCTGGCAGGTACACAGAATGATCGCCTTAATGAATACTTCTGCCTTTACTGTCAACCGCATCAAATCCTATACACAAGATCTTCCGGTGTACGATAGCACCGGTGCGAACACGTATACCACAGAATCGGTCACTACTAAAAACGCGATCCCCGTATTGACCCCAGCCGTCACCGTAAATCAAGGCATCCGCTTCACACCACTATCCTGGCTGTCGCTGGATGTGATCGGGAAATATGTAAGTAAAATGTATCTCGACAATACCAACAACGCTGCGCTTACTACACCCGCTTACTTCTTTGCCGACCTGCGACTGGCATTGAAGCTGAATAAGTTTATCAAAACAGGAGAGCATTCACTTAGTTTCCAGCTCAATAATTTTACAAATACAAAATATTATAATTCCGGTACACCCAACAACTACATGATGCAGAGCGGTGGTGGCACGCTTTCGCAGGTGGCTTATCCTTCGTACTATCCAGCAGCGACGCGCAACTTTTTCGTGACGTTGAATATGAAATTCTGATAACTGGCGGTTTTTATTTATATTAGAATAATGAAAATAAAAGTCGCACTAGACTGGACTCCGAATGCTGTGCATGCAGGACTTTACCTGGCGCAGTTCAACGGTTGGTACAAAGAAGCCGGATTGGATGTACAGCTCATTTCTCCCGAAAAAGATCAGTATGAAGTTCCGCCAATTGAAAAACTTTTCAGAAAACAAGTAGCCTTCGCCATCGCTCCAAGCGAAATGGTGATCCGCTCACATCAATATGGATATAAGGAATTGGTAGCGCTGGCGGCATTGCTGCAAGGGAATCCCAGCGCTTTTGGCACTTTGAAAAAATCAGGAATTGATTCGCTCAAAAAACTGAAAGGAAAAACCTATGCTGCGATGGAACTGCCTTTTGAAAAAGAGATCATCAACCAGGCCGCAGCAAATGTTAATTTTGTAACGCCCAATAAACTGGACATCTATAAACTGCTTTTCGAAAAAGAAGCAGACTTTGTATGGCTGTTTAAAAATATTGAAGTGGTAGAAGCAAAGTTGAATGGAATCGAGTTCAATCTTTTTACTCCCCAAGAAGCCGGTGTTCCTTATGGCCCCTGCACACTACTGGTTTCGCGACAGGAATTTATTGCCGATTATTCTTTTTTGGTAAAAAGTTTTTTCGATATTACTTCCCGCGCCTACCTTGAAATAGCTGCCGATCCCGACAAAACCGCTGCTTTCCTGCATCAGCGCGGTGCAGAAATTTTTCCCGACAAAGAATTATTAATTCAAACTATGCGTTCTTCCTGCGAATATTATCTCACCAAAAAAGGAAAGTGGGGTTTGATGGAAGAACAACAATGGGATGATTTTCTGGATTGGCTGGAGGAAAAAGGCCAAATCAAGAAAAGTTATTTCAATACTAATCTTTTATTTAGCAACCGCTTTTTAATATAGGTTGTGATCGCATAGGAAATGTTTTTTATAAACGAAGACGATTCATGAAAAAAGTTATTTCCATATACGTTGCTTTTTTTCTTTCTGTTATGCTCGCGTTTTTATTAGGCGTATGGATTTCAGAATGGTTTAAAAGACCAATCGCCCCTGACCCTGCAGGCCCGCACGTAAGCTCAAGCCAGGCAATGCTGTTGGGATTTATGATCTATGCTCTGTTTACCATATTACTGACCTTGATGTTTTCTTTTTTCTTTGAAGAATTCTCTCGCGGGATTGTGAAGCTGGGAATTGTGTTAGGAATTATTTTTTCGTTGGTTTATTTTACCTGAATTTGTTTGCGCCTTGATTTATGGGAGTAAATTAAAAGTGGTGCCACGACTTTGAGCCGTGGCACCACTGTGCAAAGAATCAAGATCACAATTAAGCCAGGGTAGAATCCAGCGTAATGTTTGTATTCAACAATTTTGAGATAGGGCAATTGGCTTTAGCGTCCGCTACCAGCTCGTCAAATTTTTGTTTGCTGATGCCAGGCACCTTTGCTGTCAGCGTCAGGTGTGATGAAGTGATGGCACCTTTCTCCGGATCGAGTGTGATCTCGCATTTGGTGTCGATGCTGTCCGGTACAAAACCTGCGCCGCTTAAGTTGAAGCTTAGTTTCATAGAGAAACATCCAGCATGCGCTGCAGCGATAAGCTCTTCAGGATTCGTACCTACGCCGTCGGCAAAACGGGAGTTGAATGAATATTGAGTGTTATTTAAAACTGTGCTTTGGGAAGACAAAGTACCTTTTCCTTCCTTCCCGCTTCCTTGCCAGTGGGCATTTGCAAATCTTTTCATGATTGTGTTTTAGTTTAATTTTTAAAAAATTGAATTGTTAAATAATAGCAATAGGTGCTTTTTAAAGATAAGACGGTCTGTTTCAAAAAGCAAATTAATAATCCTTAACAGATTATCCCCCCGCAACTATTTATATTAAAAATTTTGCTTTTGCTGGCGCAGGTCTCCAGACCTGTGCCCACTATGCTATAGCCCTCCGGGCGGAAAATGAAACGCAAAATTATTTAAGGAGTATTAATGAGACTGGGCTGAGGAGTGTGAGCGCGAGTATTGAGTTAGAAAACAAAAGGCTCCGATAAATCGAAGCCTTAGTGGAGAATACCGGAGTCGAACCGGTGACCTCTTGCATGCCATGCAAGCGCTCTAGCCAGCTGAGCTAATCCCCCGTTTTAGAGAATGCAAATATAATGGATTCACAGTAATTTCAAAAACCAACCTTGCGAATCCTTTAATCCTGAAAACCCTGGTTTAGACAAATTTCAACTCAATCGCCCCGTACGACAAGCCTGCGGCGGTGCCAATCAGAAGAAGATTTTTATTTTTCAACGAAGTGTTTTCTTTCACAATTTCCTCCAATCCCAGAGGAATAGAAGCAGAAATGCAATTACCATATTTGGGCAGATTGAAAATTACTTTTGAAGGATCCAGCTCAAATTGTTTTACAAAAAGATCATTACCAAATTTGCTTGGTTGATGCGGCACTATGAAATCGTATTCCTTCAATTTTCTTCCCGCAGCTTTCTCATAATTTTCTATAAATCCATCGATCGTACGCTGTGTAAATTTGATCAGCTTCTTTCCATCCATTTGAAAATAATACGATTCTTTTACAGTGGAAGCGTCCATACCGCTGTTTACAAGGCCTCCTGTAGGGATTATAGCAAGTTTCGCACCGTCAGAGTAATTTATAAATTGTGCAGCTCCTGGCGTGTATCCCTCGTTTGCCGAAGCTTCCAAGATCACCGCTACAGCGGCATCGCCAAAAAGCGAATAGGTTTTCGGATCTTTTGGATTGAGCGAACGCGAAGACAATTCCGCCGAAACAATCGCAATTCGCTTGCAACGTCCGGATTGAAGATAAAGGTGTGCAATATCTAATGCATGTAAAAAACTTAAGCATGTAGCGTCTACATCAAAGCAGGCAAGCGGTTCATGTTGCTTACTTACTTCATGTTTGATTAAACAGGCATTATAAGGGATCGGATGATCGTATGAACCTCCGGCGTATATCAACAGGTCAAGTTCTGAAAGCTTACAGGCTGCGCTGTTCAATGTTTTAGTCAAAGCATGCGCACCCATTGTAGCAATGGTTTCATTGACGCCGGCACGGTGACGTGTCTCCACGCCTGTATTTTTTACAGTCCATCCTTCTTTCCATCCCAATTCTTTTTCCATTGACAGCGAATCAACCGGACTGCCGGGTAAGTATTTTTCAATCGCTCTTATGTTAATTTTCATCGGTAAATGCTCGTTCAAATTTTCTAAGTTTCGATCCTGCAATATGTGGGATCTTGTTTTCAAAACGAATCTTGATATTTTCTAAATTCCGTTCTCTCAGAAATAGATCAAGCGCTTCATTTAGTTGTGTACAAACTTCTGCGTAGCGCACAGCATCTGTGTCCAGGCCTACTTCCAATTCAGTGTAGGAAAGTTGGCGCACTTTATAAGCACGAAAATCATCCGTTTTCTGGGCAATCCTACGCGCTAACAGATCGGGATATATTTTTACTATTTCCCCGTCATTGGTTTTAAAAAGAAAGATATCATTCGTTCTTCCTTCAATACGTTCCAGCGCAGTAAAGCAGGAGCCGCAAAGACAAGGTGTTCTGGATTCCACCAAAATATCGTCCAGCTCATACCGAACAATAGGTTGCGTACTTCTGGTGAAGTCGGTGAGAATTGGGTGAAATCTTTTTTCGTCTAACCATTTTTTCTCCAGCAAAAACAGGTCCTCATTCAAATGCATTGTACCATGCTCGCAAGTGATGCCCAGAAAGCCTTCTGTGCATTGGTATACTTCTTTGAAATTGTTTTTGAATACCGAACAAATAAAAGTTTTGTCTTCCGGATAAAGTACTTCGGCAAAAGATACAACCGTTACGGGATTTACATCGATAAAATTTTTCTGTTGAAATTCTGCCAGGTGACAAAGGATAGAAGGCTGTGCTGCGAGTACATGAGGCTGAAAGTCGTTTAGGCCCTTTGCTAATTGTTCAATGGGTTGAAAAATATCAAAGTACCGAAATTCAAACAAAGCAGATTGTACAGAAGAATAAAGGTTGCTGTTGGCACGGAGGAAAAAAGCAACCTTCTGTTTTTTCCAGAGTTTTGGTTTAATTACTCTTGTCATCACCATCGCCGCCCACTGAGCGCGCTCGTTTTCGGATACCAGAAATATTCCACGCTTCCCGCTCGTGCCAGTAGAAAGCCCTACCGTAACCTTATTGATCTGTGGGCTGAAGTTCCTTTCGTTTTCAGCTCTCAGCGCAGTCTCCAACGCTTTGGATTTGGAAATATTTTGGGTGTTAAGTAATTCAAAATTTTCCATAAACAGATTTTTATTCATCAATGGAAAATCCTGGAGCTTTATGTTGCTTTTTATAAGATCAGTGTAAAAAGGAGCTTTGGGTAAAATATTTTTATAAAATTGTTTGAGGTGCTTCTCCTGGAATTTCACAAGAGTAGCCCGGTCACGAAATATCCCGCGTAAGTTGAAGCGTATCCAGTAAAATATGATCTTCAGCTTAAACATGATTGGCACAATAAAGAAGCGTGTCGGGACAATGGGTAAACAAAATTTTCACTTCAGGATTATTTTGGTGATAGAGAAATAATTTTTTGAAAGTTGAACAATAATCGTTCCAACTATCAAAAAATAAATTGCTCCACTTAGAAGGTAAAACCTGTCTTGCAAAAGTATCATCGCTCCAGGAAGTATCGGAGGCCAACAATATTTTTTCTTTTTGCGTTTGAAGAAGCGCTCCTATCATTCCACATGCATGACCTGGAAGGTCGATAAGTTGAATACTGCCGTCCTGGAACAGATCGTAAAATTTTAATCCTGATGTTGTTTCAATAAAATTATTGGTAAGCATTTCGGGAAAAATAATTCTTTCTTCAAGATCTTTCGGAAGAAGGGATTTTAAAATTCCTTTTCGCACGGCGGAAATTCCTTGTTTAGTTTTTGCTTCCTGTAATGCTTTTGCACTGCATACCAGTTTGGCTTTTGGGAAATCGAGCAAACCGCCAATATGATCGGCGTGGAAATGTGAAAGGATCAGGTAATTAATTTCAGAAGCTTTTATACCAATCGATTGTAGCCGCTCCACAGCAGATTCGCTTTGCTCAATGAATACAGGCGTAGCCCAGGCATAGAATTTACCCGGAAATTTTTTAGTAGCCTCGTAAAAGCGCGGATGATAACCAGTATCAAAAAGAATATAGCCATGCGCTGCATGTTTGATCAACGCCCATACCGCATAGAATCTACTCTTCCCGCGCCCTAGCTCAGGATCTACGATCGCTGCATGCGCCGTACAGTAGCCGGAATGAAAAAGCGTTAGTTCGACGTTTGATACCATGCTATAAATTCTTCTAATCCTTCTTCTGTAGTCTGCACCGGATGATAACCGAGTTGTGCATTGGCTTTTGAAATATCCATTGTAAGCGAATAAGCCAATACACCTATGCCGTAACGCGTAAGGGTAGGTTCTTTGTCGGGATGAAAAAGTTTTGCTTTCCATTCCATTAGTGTTGCTACAGTCATCACCAGTGCCGCAGGAATTTTTTTCTTCAAAGGAGCTAGTTGTAATACTTGCAACAGAAGATTTATTTTTTCCCAAAGCAAAACAGGATCGCCATTCGTAATATTGTAAGCTTGCCCCAAGGCTTGGTCTCCTGCGCGAATACTGCAAAGTACGGCTTCGATCACATTGCGTACGCACGTAAGGTCGGCAATATTTTTTCCGGTGCCGATTATTTTTAATTTCCCTTCTTTGTACGCTTTGATCAATCTTGGAAAAATGACCGTGTCCTCTGCCCCGATAATCGCTCTGGGCCGGAGTGCCAGCGTTTCGATTTTGTTTCCGTTTGCAGCGAGTACTATTTTTTCTGCTTCCAGTTTGGTAGCGGCATAATGGTTGACCATATGCCTAGGAAGCGGATCGCTTTCCTTGACATTAAAGCGATCCTTGTATTCGAAATAAATGCTAGGCGTAGAAATAAATATAAAACGCTTCACTTTATTGTCGATCGAGGCTTCCAGCAAATTTTGTGTGCTGACAATATTTGCGTTTTCAAATTCCTGCAGAGCTCCCCAAGGGGAAGATAAAGCCGCGCAATGGATTATGAGATCAGTTTGTTGTGTAATGTTTTGGCAAAATTCTTTATCTGATAAATCTCCCGCAATAAATTGGATCCCCAGAATTTCAAACTCCGCTTTACGGTCAGATTTTCTGGAGGTACCGATAATGCTGGCTTGTGGAAATACTTGGATAAGATGTTTCACCAGCCTTCCTCCAAGAAAACCCGCTGCTCCGGTGACTAGTATTTTTGTAGGGAAAACCATTAATGATAATTAATTGACTCGGTATGGGTGCAAAATATTTTTTTGAATATCTGTAATATCTGAATCCTGTTAATTTTCTAATTCTAAAATGCTGCTCACAATTTATATTTTTTCAAAATAGGAACGCCAATTTTATTAGTAATGAATTTCAAGATCCTGAAAAGTCGTTGCCGGTCTTTTGGCAAATGCTTACAGTAAATCGCAGAATATTCAATATGTGGCTGGCCTCCGCGTAAGCGTTTAAAAGAAGCAGCCCCGGAACTCAGGTTCAACACCTGGTCGGTTTCCAACATTTGTTTGAATACAAGCTGTGAAGCATGAATATAAAGCTCTTCCTTCTGTGGTGCAGACGTATCATAGCCTACAAGAGGAGAGGTGATCGTAGTTTCAGATTCAAAGATACCCGAAAATGCTTTTAATGTTTGTTGCTTGTCAATATATCCATAAAAGCGAATCATTCCACTTTGATATGCTTCCTGGAAAAAGAGCAGATTGTATTGTGGATTCAGGGGACTGTATTTTTCCAGGTATAATTTATTATAAAGCAATCGTGCCTGCTCGAGGTATCCGCCCATTGCCTCCGGCCCAATCCATTGCAGGCCATTCTGGCGAACCTTTCGGCGGTCCAGCTTCACATTGCGATGCCTGGAAAATGTTTGTGCACGACGATGAAAAAGATAGACTTGCCGGCTTGCAGAAAGCAGGTAGCCTGCTTGTTCAAATTCTTTCATGAGCATCGTATGCTGGCCTTCGTTGAGCGAGCGAAATACAATGGCGTGATCGGGATATTGTGCGGTAAGAAAATCAGTAAGATGCGGAAGATGTGTACCCATCCAATCGGGGTAAGGGTTGGTGGAGAAAAGAAAATTATTTACATGGATCACTTTGTTCAATTGCTTACGCTTAAACCATCCCGCACAGAAATATAGAAGTGCATGAATTAATTTTCGAAGCAGCAAATTTTTTACATTTCTATCCAGCTCTTCGCGTGAGTAAGTAATGAAGGCCGTGTAGGGCGAGCAGACATAAGAATTTTCCCACTCTGTATTATTGATCGTGACCGGGAGAAACCATTTATCTGCAATCGAAACGATCTTGACTTCTGTTTGTACATTGGCAATAAGTGTTTCCGTAGGACGGTCGCTAACCATGTTGTAAAATGCCCTGGCTTTCGGCTCCGTGATTTCGGTATGAGTTGCCCAGCGGATCATTGGCCATTCCATTCTATGTCTTCAGTAGTAGCCTGAAGCAAGGTGATCTTATATTTTAATTTTTTATAAAAAAGCTCCACAAGGCTGGCAGGCTGGAGGAGTGCTGGTTTCCAATCGTTGTAATGAAAAATTACGTCCTTGCTACTGTAAAATTTTTTATTGAAAACCGCCAAAGGATTGGTAAGTAAAACCGGCACACGAAGGAGAAAAGTGCGAGCTGGTTTAGTAAGAATAAATTTCGTATCCATAAAAGCCTCTCCCAGACTGGCGTTCAGAAGATGTGCGCCACTAGTGGCTCTGGGATTGCATTCCAACACATAAGGCTGATCATTTTTTATAATAATATCAAAACTAAGTTGCCCGGTATATTGGATGGCTTCGCCTATTTTTTTTACTGCCTTGAAAGCCGGCTCGTGTTCATAAGGTTCGAAGAGAATACCTGCCCCTTTTCCTGCCCTGTACGGGGAATGATAACAAGAGTAAGCTTTCAACACACCATGATCCCAGATAGAATAAACGCAGATCTCTTTCCCTGCAATATATTCCTGCGCGATCCATTTTGCAGGAGCAGCTTTCGGAGCATTGCAATATTTTTCTTTTTTTCGAATAATGGTAGAAGAAGCAAAACGTGAATACACAGGTTTGAAAACATATTCTTCCGCATTTTTCCAATCCTGAAAATGCTCGCAAGAAGTTGTTTTGGGAACAACAAAATGATCCGCTGCCAGTTGAATGAATTTATATTTATGATGCAGTATTTCTAATAGTGAAATGCCGGAAGTCCATACTTTACAGTGTTTGGGGAAATTTTCGTAACTGGAAATATAAAAAGTTTCTTCGCAGGTGGGGATGAGATGATCTATTTTCTCTTTTAAAATAATTGAATTTAAAGCAGCGTAAAATCCATGCAGATCATGGACAGGAGAAGGGATGCGGTGATAATGTTCAATTGAATTACTCCAGCGCGCCAGCGGCCAGTGCAAGGAGTCGGCCATGAAAACGCGGTGTCCCAGTGCCCGAAAACTTCGGGCGATCTCAAGCGCTACGGGAGCGCGGGCACCGGTTAGTAATACAGTAGCCACAAAATCAGGTTTATACTCAATACTGTTGTTCTTGCTTACAGGACAGCAACAGTATTGAATTATTTTGCAATCAATTTCATCAGATCAAAGCCAATATCCTTACGATAATAGCGATCTTTCCAAGTCACCAATTCGGCAGCTGCTTTTGATTTGTTCAACGCTTCTTCAATCGTATCGCCAATCGCAGTAAGCGCGATCACACGTCCTCCGTTGGAAAGTACAGCGCCGTCGTTGCCCGGCTTTGTGCCTGCGTGGAATGCCAGTACATCTTTTACTTTATCAAGTCCGCTGATCGGATTTCCTTTTTCATATTCTTCTGGATAACCGCCAGCTACAAGCATTACAGTAGTAGCTGCTTTCTTTGAAATTTTTAATGTTACCTGGTCAAGTTCCTTCTTAGCTGCAGCCAGCAAGAGCTCTACGAGATCGCTTTCAATTCTTGGGATCACCACTTCAGTTTCCGGATCGCCCATGCGTGCGTTGTATTCGATCACATATGGTTCGTTTTTTACATTGATCAATCCAAAGAAAATAAATCCTACGTAGTCGATGCCTTCTTGTTGCAAACCATTGATCGTAGGTTTAATGATGCGTTCTTCTACTTTCTGCATGAATTCTGCATTTGCAAAAGACACAGGAGACACAGCGCCCATACCACCAGTATTAGGGCCAGTATCGCCTTCTCCGATGCGTTTGTAATCTTTAGCTTCAGGAAGGATATGGTAATTTTTTCCATCGGTGATCGCAAATACCGAAACTTCTATACCATCAAGAAATTGTTCGATCACCACTTTCGTACTTGCATCGCCGAATTTTTTATCGGTGATCATTTCTTTCAATACTTCTTTAGACTCTTCTTTTGAATTGGAAATAATCACGCCTTTACCCGCTGCCAATCCATCTGCTTTCAGCACGATTGGAAGGCTGTGGTTGTCGAGGTAAGCAAGGCCTTCGGTAAGGTTTTCGGGGGTAAATGTTTTGGATGCAGCAGTAGGAATACCATGGCGCTCCATAAATTTTTTAGAAAAATCTTTGCTGCCTTCCAACTGTGCCCCTACTTTGTCAGGACCAACGATCAGTATATGACGAAGCTCGGCGATGGAGCGGAAATAATTTACAATGCCTTCTACCAACGGTACTTCAGGGCCAACAACGATGAGTTGAATATCATGTTCGAGAGAAAATTCTCCCAGTTTTTTAAACTCGGTTACTCCGATGTCCACGTTAGTGGCCAATAGCGCAGTGCCTGCATTGCCGGGAGCTACGAAAAGGTGGCGTGTTTTAATACTCTGTCTGATCTTCCAGGCGATCGCATGTTCCCTGCCGCCGGATCCGATGATTAGAATGTTCATGGTAGTGTATTTTTAAAAGCAAATGACCAGAAACAAAACTCTGTTCTGGTCACAAATGTAGTTAAAAGTTATGAGTTATGAATGTTGAGTTATTAGTTACTTAGTAATTCATAACTCAACATTCATAACTCATAACTTAAATTAATTTCCTAATTCCGAGATGAACTTAATCCGCATCAACCGGATATCTTCTTCTGAATAATCGGCGTCTCCGAGCTCCTGGCGGGCTACTTTGATGTTATCGGATTCGGCATTCATAAAATAATCGTAGATCTCATCCTGGCGATCCTGATCAATCATTTGATTAATGTAGTAATCAAGGTTCAGTTTTGTACCGGAGTAGCAGATATGCTCAACTTCTTCAAGAATTTCCTGCAGAGAAAGACTTTTCGCTTGAGCAATATCGTCCAGGTCTACCTTCTTATCGATTTGTTGGATCACATAAATTTTGATCTTGGATTTATCTACCGAAGATTTTACCACCACATCCGAAGATGTTTCGATATCGTTTTCTTCTACATACTTAGCGATCAACTCTAAAAATGGTCTTCCAAACTTGGATACTTTGCCCATTCCCACGCCATTGATATGGCCAAGCTGTTCTTTCGTGGTAGGATAAACGGTTGCCATTTCTTCCAGCGAAGGATCGTGGAAGATCACATAAGGAGGTAGATTTTTTTCTTTGGCTACTTTTTTGCGCAATGATTTCAACTGCTCAAACAACACCGGATCGTAGGATTTTACCGGCAGAGAATCTTCTTCAGCTTCCTGGTCGAGCGCTTCCTGTGAGTAGTCGTGGTCTTTGCTCAGCGTGATGGAATGTGGATTGGCGAGAAATGCTGTTCCTTTTTCCGTGATCTTCATCACACCATAATCGTCCATATCTTTGTAGATGTATTCGGAGATCATGATCTGGCGCAGCACAGAGCTCCAGTGGTCGGTATGTTTGTCTTTGCCTTTGGCAAATATTTTCAGTTGATCGTGTTTGTAGCTCCTGGTGTAATCGTTTTCGATTCCCGACAACACCGCCGACAAATGTCCGATGCCAAAGCGTTGTTCTGTTTGAAGCACGGCTTCCAACGCAAGCACTACATCTTCCTGTCCTTCGAATTTTTCTTTCGGATGTTTACAGTTGTCGCAATAGCCGCAGTCCTGCGAAAGATGTTCGCCGAAATAGAACAACAATTGTTTTCTTCTACAAACCGCTGATTCCGCGAAAGCGACCATTTCTTGCAAGAGTTGGCGCGCATTTTCGCGTTCGGTTACATTTTTATCTTTGTTGAATTTTTCAAGTTTAAGAATGTCCTTGTACGCATAGAACATGATGCAATTGCCCTCCAGCCCGTCGCGGCCGGCGCGGCCTGTCTCCTGGTAGTATCCTTCCAGTGATTTAGGAGCATCGTAGTGGATCACATAACGTACATCAGGCTTGTCGATGCCCATTCCAAAAGCAATGGTAGCAACGATCACATCGGCTTCTTCGCTCAGGAAAGCATCCTGGTTTTTCATACGCACTTCTGCGTCCAGGCCAGCGTGGTAAGGAAGCGCTTTGACATCGTTGACACGAAGCAGTTCGGCGATCTCTTCCACTTTTTTGCGGCTGAGGCAATAGATGATCCCTGATTTACCTTTGTTCTGCTTGATGTATTTGATGAGTTGTTTTTTGGTATCGGACTTTGGCCTTACTTCGTAATAAAGATTTTTGCGGTTGAAAGAAGATTTGAAAACATTGGCTTCTTCCATCTGCAGGTTCTTCTGGATATCCACCTGCACTTTTGGAGTAGCAGTAGCAGTAAGGGCAATGATTGGCAGGTTGCCGAGTTGTTCGATGATATTTTTGATGCGGCGATATTCCGGGCGGAAGTCATGGCCCCATTCGGAGATACAGTGCGCCTCGTCGATTGCGACGAAAGATATTTTTGCTTTTTTTAGGAAAGCGACGTTTTCTTCTTTGGTAAGGGATTCGGGAGCTACGTAGAGAAGTTTTACATCACCGTTGAGCACTTCTTTTTTTACGCGTGTCATTTCTGCTTTGGTAAGCGTAGAGTTGAGCACTTGTGCATTGACCCCAATCGCATTAAGCTGGTCTACCTGATTTTTCATCAGTGCGATCAGTGGAGAGATCACAATTGCAATTCCTTCAATGGTAAGGGCAGGAAGTTGATAGCACATAGATTTTCCCGCGCCGGTAGGCATGATCACAAAAGTATTTTTTCCGGCCAGCAGGTTGTTAATGATTGCTTCTTGAGTTCCGCGGAAAGTTGAGTATCCAAATACTTCTTTTAATTTTATTAACAGCTCGGTTTCGTTCTCGACTAACATTATTAAGGCCTTTTATCTTTATATCCTGAATCCTTATTATATTTGCTCTTAAGTAAAGCTAAAAAGTTTCTTAACTTGAAGTTAACAAAAAATATAATACCTATTGCAAAAAATGTTCTTCAAAATGAAGCAGATGCAATAAAAAACTTACTTAATCATATTAATGATGAGTTTGAGGCATGTGTCCTTGCTCTTTCGGCTGTAAAAGGCCGCATAATTGTAACAGGGATCGGGAAAAGCGCGATTATAGCCAGCAAGATCGTTGCTACAATGAATTCGACTGGAACTCCCTCCATTTTCATGCACGCTGCCGATGCGATCCACGGCGATCTTGGAATGATCCAGCAAGACGACGCTGTGATCTGTCTTTCCAAAAGCGGCAACACTCCTGAAATAAAAGTATTGGTTCCTCTTATCAAACGCACAGGCGCCAAGCTGATAGGGCTTGTGGGCAATATGAATTCATATTTGGCCGAGCAATCGGATTTTGTACTCAACGCTACCGTAGAAAAAGAAGCCTGCCCGCTGAACCTTGCACCTACCACCAGTACAACTGCAGCGCTCGCCATGGGCGATGCATTGGCAATGAGCCTACTTGAGATCCGCGATTTTACCAAAGAAGACTTTGCACGTTATCATCCGGGCGGCGCGCTTGGAAAGCAACTGTATTTGAAAGTGAGTGATATTTACCCGCATCACACCATTCCATTGGTGAAAGAAAACGCCACGCTAAAAGAAGTGATCGTGGAAATTTCTTCCAAGCGACTGGGCGCTACAGCTGTGCTCAACAGCGCAGAAGAGCTGATTGGGATCATCACAGACGGCGATCTCAGAAGAATGTTAAATAAATATGAAAATATTACAGGCCTCCACGCCGTTGATATCATGACGCCTTCTCCTAAAACCATTGAAAAGGACGAATACGCGATGGAAGCGATGAAAATAATGCAGGAAAAAAATATTACCCAACTAGTAGTCACCGAAGGAAAAACAGTATGCGGATTCATTCACCTGCACGATCTGCTGAAAGAAGGTATTGTTTAAGAAATTTTTTCGGTACAATTAATCAAAAGAACTTATGAATAAAAATAATTATGTAGTGATCATGGCAGGCGGCATCGGAAGCAGGTTCTGGCCTTTCAGCAGAACAAGCTTTCCAAAGCAGTTTCACGATGTGCTTGGTACCGGCAAAACTATGATCCAACAGACTAGCGAACGCTTTCAGAATATTTGTCCTCCCGAAAATATTTTTGTGGTCACCAATTTTTTCTACAAAGACCTGGTGAAAACACAATTGCCTTTCCTTACCGACGATCAGATCCTTTGTGAGCCTGTGGGCCGCAACACGGCTCCCTGCGCGGCGTATGCATGTTATAAGATCTACCGCAAAAACCCGGATGCCAATGTAGTGATCGCTCCTTCTGATCACGTGATCCTGAAAGAACAGGAATTTGAAAGAAGGATCAACATGGCGCTCGACATTACCTCGCAAGCAGAAGTGCTGATCACACTCGGCATCAAGCCTAGCAGGCCTGATACGGGATATGGCTATATTCAATTTCTCGAAGACCTCGAAGAAATGAAAAAAGTAAAAACCTTTACGGAGAAACCGGTTTTAGAACTTGCGCAGAAATTTGTAGAAAGTGGCGATTTCCTCTGGAACGCTGGAATCTTTGTCTGGAGCTGCAACACGGTGATCAAGGCATTTGAAAAATATCTTCCCGATATGGCAGAAATTTTCGCCGAAGGCAATCACAAATACTGGACTCCGGAAGAAACTACGTTTATCGAGACAGCCTATTCGCAGTGTAAAAATATTTCGATCGATTATGGCATCATGGAAAAGGCAGACAATGTGTATGTACTGCCTGCGGATTTCGGCTGGTCGGATGTGGGAACCTGGAAGTCTCTTTACGATGTTTCTGAAAAAGCAAAAGATGGAAATGTGGTTTCCGGAAATGTTATGCTTTACGACACGAAAAATTGTATCATCAAAACGCCTTACGATAAGCTGGTAGTTATTGAAGGGCTGGAAGACTATATTGTAGCGGAGTTTGACGGTGTGCTGATGATCTGCAATAAAAATAACGAACAAAAGGTAAAAGATTTTGTAGCCGACGTGAAAGCGCAAAAAGGGGATCGGTATGTTTAAAGAAATATAATAGTGGTGCCACGGCTCAAAGTCGTGGCACCACTTCTAACTATAGTTGTTTTAATTTTAAACCAAATCCAAATATGAAAAAGGTTAAATTTTTATCTGCGATGTTTTTTAGTTTGTTGATCGCCGCGAATGTTTCGCATGCACAGAAAAAAGCAATTGAAAAAAACGGTATTAAGCTTACTCCGGTAACCGATTCTCCGAAATTCCCGGATGCAGGGCTTAAGATGATCAGCCCCGTGGCTGGTTCTACAGTGGATACAGGCAAAGTACATTTTCAGTACGAATTGACTAATTACAAGCTGACCGATCAAACGATGGATGCGCAAGACAAGCATTGCAGCAACTCTGCGCAAGGCCAGCATATTCATTTGATCTTAAACAACGCGCCTTACCTGGCAAAATATGAAACGGATTTTTATGAGAAATTGAAGGAAGGAAATTATGTAGCGCTTTCTTTTCTTTCCAGGTCTTATCATGAAAGCTTGAAACATAAATCTGCCTATGTGCTTACACAATTCACCGTAGGTAAGCCGACTGGTGAAAACAAGCCGGTAGACTTGACAAAACCACTGATGTTCTATAGCCGTCCGAAAGGTGAATACGTTGGAGCTGATGCGAAAAAAGTATTGCTCGATTTTTACTTAGTGAATTGCACGCTTTCAGAAAAAAGTTACAAAGTAAGAGCAACCATCAACAGCACAGAATTTACCCTTACCCGCTGGGAAGCCTTTGCTATGGAAGGATTGCCGATGGGAGAGAATACGATCAAGCTTGAATTGTTGGATAAGGATAATAAGCTGGTAGAAAATCCTTACAATCCGGTAGTGCGAAAAATTACGCTGAAGCCTTAAGGAATTTTAAATTCTAAATTTTGAATTAAGGATGTGGTGAAAGCTACATCTTTTTTTTGTTGAAATAACTCGTCATTGCGAGGAATGACGCCATAGGCGAAATGACGAAGCAATCTGTTTGCTACGAAGCGTGCAATTTTGAAACACAATGATGAAACAAACGGGCTCAGGCTTCGTAGCAAACAGATTGCTTCGTCACGTTGCTTCGCAACATTCCTCGCAATGACGGTTATTCAACTCTCACACCGTGTTCTGTCACAGACAGAACACTCTCATTCCCGTGTTCTGTGGCACACAGAACACTATCCAAATATCTCCTGCAATACTGCCAGCGAATTCATCGCGCCAAAATTTTCTACATGGATCATGTAATAGCGGAGCAGGCAGTCGAGCAGATGCCGGCGACTCTGGTTATTGATGCGCACGTATTGATCCGGGTTGGAAGTCATGAGATCGGAAAGATTTTTTTTCTCTTCTTCGGTAAGACTCAGTCGTATTTCATGCAGGATATCTTCTACCGTGCCAGGAGCAAAGCCCAGAAAGGCCGCCAGCTGGATCATGAATTGAAGGTGAAGATTTTCGTAATGCTCTTCGATTACGTCGAGATAAGAAATAGTATGAAGGATCAGTTCGAAAAGTTCTTGATTAGGAGATTGCTCTTTTAATGTTTTTGTTAAAAGCTCAGAAAGAAAAATAACCATCCCGATCTTTTTCTGTTCGAATGGAATGGAATGAAATACCATGTTACATTTCATTTCCGAGATCCGGTTGATGTCGCGGTTTTCTTTATGGTAGACTACCATATCGAGCAACGTGAGCGGTTGGAAAAGAGCGATCTTATTTTTGGATGATTTGCTCCGCACGCCGTTCACAATGTAGGTCTGCAATCCGAATTCTTCCGTATAGATCTTACAAATGATCGAAGTGTCGCCGTATTTGATATGGCCAAGTACGATGCCTCTCGTTTTGTGTAGCATTATTCTACCACCGCTATTTTGGAAACAAATTTGGAAGTGCCGTCAGTAGATGCGCAGAAGATCAGGTATACGCCGGTAGCAGCTCTTCTGCCGTTGTAGTCGCGTACATTCCAGACCGCAGTGCCGCCTTTTGCGATGGTCTCGTAGACGAGATTTCCTGCTACGTCAGTGATCTTCACCGATACATCCGACGCGAGACCAGAGATGCCTACAAGGCCGGAGAAATCAGGTTTTACAGGATTAGGAAAAACTTTTACATTGGAAAAATTATCATCGCCGACTGTAGCGGTACCCCGATAGGACATAATGCCTTCAGGCGTAGCGAAAAAAACTTCTCCTGATATAGGATTGATCTGGATATCGAGTACATAGTCGGATAGCAACGGACTGTTGTCGGTATCGAAGTAGAGAAGCACCTGCGTAAGGTCTTCGTTCATTAGCCAGATCCCATCGTTGGTGCCTACCCATTTCCGGTTTCCGCCGTCCACAGCGATCGCCAGCACATTGCGCTCGAAGAAAATTGGGAAGCCATCGAAGATTGGCGTGGTAAGGTCTACGCCTGTTTTATAAATGATGGAAGGATCGTAGCAGATGGCAAGACCTACGTTGGTTCCCACATACATTGTTCCTTTCAGATCTTTGGTTACGCAGTTGACATTTGCATCCGGAAGCCCGCCAAGGCCGGGAGTATTGGTTAAAGAGCGGATCTGGTTTTTCTTTTCATTGAATACGATCACACCTGTTTGACCAGCGCCTACAGTGCTGATCCATTTATTGTCAAGGTCATCAATGGTCACGCGTACTACGTTGCTGGCAAGAGCGCTGGAAAGAACATAACTGCTCCAAATACCTTTGGGAGAAAGTTTGTGAATGTTGTACAAGCCAGTATTTACGCCACGATTGGGAACCCACAGATATCCGTCTTTATCCACCGCCGTTTCGCCGATCAGGAGATCTCCCGTTTGCGTAGCGCCACTTCTTTTGAGAGGACTGTTTGTATTGGTATAGATAGTAGCGTTCTGATTGGCATCAATAGCGATCAATCCGTTTTCATAACTGGAAAGATATAATGTAGAATTGTTTGGGTTGTAGGTAGCTCCTATAAAGTTGCGGAAGCTACTGGGAGTGGCGCTGTAAAATAACCTGTTCCAGGAAGTGTTGTTTTCAAAAATGCTGTTCCAGTTACCAAAATAAGTTTGCGCGCCGTAGCTACTGTAACCACCGGTAAGAGAGACGATACTATTATTATAATAATCTAAACGGAATACATTGTTTACGAAAGGGCCATTGGGATAAATAGTATTCGAAGTATTATTCGAATATCGTATCAATCCCGCAGAACTGGTGGCCACCCAAAGAGTGTTGTCTGAATCATAATAAGCCTGAGAAGGAGCAATGTTGGTGTCAACGTTCATCTGTATAGTCCAAGAAGTAGGACTCTTAATCAGGAATATAGCAGTGTCAATGCATGCAAGGATCCCATTTGGAGAATTTGTGAGGGAACGAAGTTCACTGCCATTGGTTACAGGAACAGTAGTTTTTCTCCATTTATTTCCGTTGTAATAATAAATTCCTTTATTCTGCACGGCTGCATAAATAATTCCACTATAGGTAGCAACGGAAACCACGTTGGCAGTGTCAATGCTGTCGGGTGCATGGAACGTATACCAACTAGAATAATCGAGCAGGTTGATCGCCTGTGAAACTTTAGCCGTCATCACACCGAGCGAAGTGGCCAGGAAGATACTATCTTTGTTTGCCGTAAACGTAGAAGCATACACCGCATTCACAAAACCACCCGGACCTAGCGTGAGATACGACTCTTTGACTTCTCTTTTTTTTAGGTTATAGACTGTGACACCATAATCTCCAGAGATATAGACAAATTCATCGTCCATAAAAAAATGATTGATCTTCTTGGAGCCCACGAAAGACGCACGGGAAATGTCGTTGTACAATATAATATCATTGCCTTGGACCAGATCGATGTTGCCTGTTTCGTATCCAATGATCACCGTATTTTGAGAAGCATTGTATCCCAGTTGGCTTACATGCACATCGTGCAGACCATCGTATTTGGAAAGTACATTTGCAGATTGATCTCCCTTATCAAAATAAAAAATACTGCTGCCATTCGCCGCATACACCTTATCGCTGGTTACCGCTACGGTTTTCATATTGTAATAAGGAAGATGTATCCTCCAGGTCCCTATAGGGATGTTGTTATCCTGTGCGCAGCAAATGTTGGCAAGGAATAAAAAAAGACATAAAACGTATGGTCGGTATAGCATTCTATGAGGCCCGGTGGCCAAGGTATGGTGTCAAAACGAAGAATCTGAAATTTAGTATACAAATCTAATTAAAAAAACGGCTCCAGACCTTGAAGGTTTTTAAAAAACCTTTAAGGTCTGGGAACGCAATAAATGCTTGGGATGTTCGTAAGTTTTTGGAGGGAAAGGACTATCCAAGGCTAAAAATTAAGTATTTTTAAGTGTTTTAATACTATAAGACTCAGAGAGAAATGCAGACGAAAGTAGATCTACCGAAACTGGAATCATACAGCATCGCGTTGTCCGAAAAACTGTGCAACGATTATTATCAAGGTAGCACAGCGGTGATCACAGGAGCAGAGATCCTCAAGTTTACCGGGATCGATCAGCTCAATTTATTTATCGTAAAAAATCTTTTTGATCGCTGGAAAGAAGAATCCTACAAACTTCGCAGTCCTTATTTCGATTACGAACAGGAAGAAGTGAAAGAAGCGCTGACGACCTTTCTCAATAAGCTTTCCAAGCATATTACCATCCGGAAAGAATTTTTCAAACCACTTGTTCGCAAAGCGGTAGCAGATACTCTTGCCTATTCAATCGATCCGTATCAGTTTTTGAAAGCGGAATTTCTAAACAAGCCAATTATTTCCATCGCTGAGTTGATGGAGCGTGAAAAATATATCAAGATCAATAAATTCCTTATTCAAAGCCTGATCAAAAAATTGCAGTTGCAAAACAAGTCAGGTTTTTCCGAACAGGAAGTGCTGAATTATTTTGAAGAGATCTATAAAAATTACGAATCCTCTCTGGAGCCGCCTACGCGCTATATCGAAGCATTCTCAGCAACCTTGAAAATAAGCCTGGAAGATCTTACTGCGGGTGAAAAGAATGCCGGCGAAGTGAAAGAAACTAAAAAAGAGCAGTCTTCGGAAAAAGAAAAGGAATCGGAGTTCGTAGCATTTAAGCAGCCATTAAAAGATCTTCCAAAAGAAAAAACCACTACCACCATCAACGATTTTTTTGCACGCAACAAACAACTTTCTCTAAATGATGTGATGATGAAAGAGGAAGAAGCAAATCTCCTCACCAAGCATCGGAAAAGCAAGATCCACGATCTGAAAGCTGCAGTACCCATTAACCTTCGTTTTATTTTTATCAATGAATTATTCAAAGGCAACGCCGATGACTATAACCTGGCAATCGTACAAGTAGAGCGCTGCGAAGATTATGAATCTGCCAAAAATATCCTCGAACAACTCTACGGCCGCAAGTATGAATGGAATAAAGATAAGACAGAAGTAAAAGAGTTTTATGAATTGGTAGAACGGAGGTTTTATTAGTCTGAACTATGATTACGCTGATTAAAATTTTATACACAGGAGTGTAATTTTGTCATTCAGGAGGAACCTTATGCAGATTCTGCACAAGGTTCCTCCTGAATGACAAATGCTTATTTCATGCCTTTCATTTTAATCAGCGTAATCATAGTTTAGACAATTTTATAATCCATAATCTCCCCATACAAAGCGCCACTCACACTATTACTTTTCGCTCCTGTAACAGAGTGCAATACATTGGCTTCTCCCAGTACACGTTTCAATCCCAGGAAGGCAAATACCAATGCTTCTTTGTAGGAAACAATCTGCGCATCAGGAACTACTATGTTAATCTTTTCGCCGCAGGCTTCTTTAATTTTTTCGACTAAGAACGTATTAAATGCTCCGCCACCTGTGGCCAGCAGGTCTGCCTCTTTATCGAAAGGAAGCGCTTCTGCAATTTGAAAAGCGATGTGCGCACACATCGTCGCCAATCTATCTTCTATAGGAAGTTTACTTTTTATGATCAAAGGAAGAAATTCTTTGTCTACCCATTCGCGGCCCAGCGATTTTGGGAATTTCTTTTTGTAGAAAGAAAGTTGGTCTAACTTTTTCAGCAAAGCAGTATTCACTTTGCCTTTGGCAGCAAGTTTCCCGTCTTTGTCAAAAGCTTTTCCTTTTTGCGCAGCGAGTAAATTCAGCACAATATTGACCGGGCAGATATCACCGGCAATGCGTTTGTCGGCATGGTCGTAAGAAATATTGGCGATCCCACCGAGGTTGAGACAATAATTGTAATGCGAAAACAAAAGTTTATCGCCCACCGGCACCAGCGGTGCACCTTGTCCGCCGAGGGCTACATCCATACTGCGAAAATCAGAAACCACCGGAAGTCCTGTAGCCGCGGAAAGATAAGCCCCATTGCCTATCTGTGTAGTGAAGCCTTTTCCAGGTTGGTGAAAAATAGTATGCCCGTGCGAAGCGATCAGATCTGTCAGATGAGATTGATTGGAAATAAATTTTTTCACTTGTTCTCCGGAATATTTTCCGAAGAAAGCATCCATTTCAGCAAGCTCTTGGGCAGAGGCTTTCATAAGGCCCGCTAGTTTTTTTTTCAAAGAGGCAGGATAGCTGATCGTAGTAGCATCAAGGATTTCATAAGACCAATTTTCGTTCTCTTGTCGAAACCTACAGAGTGCAATATCCAACCCATCCAGTGAAGTGCCCGACATAAGTCCGGCTACGATCCATTCTTTTTTTGCGGAAAACATAGAATAAAAGTTTAGAGGTAAGATACGAAATAAATTATGAATGTTGAGTTATGAATTATGAGTTTAACATAAGTGCTATTAATAAACGAGGGACAGAAGAAGCAGAGCTTATCAGTGAGGTCTTCGTTTTTATTTTTCCGCTATCGGGCATTCGGCATCTGGTATCATTCATAACTCATAATTCATAATTAATAACTATTTTTACCCCATGAATCTATTGATAGACTCCGGCAATACCTTTACCAAGGCGGCCTTGTGTGATGAACATAAGATCCTCCAGATCGTGCATACTAACCAGCCGGAAGATTTTATAGAAATAGAAAAAAAATATAAACCAGCCGCAGTGATCATTTCTTCGGTGAATAAAGCTGCTGCAGAGATCTTGCGTATGTTTCCAAATGCCCGCACGATCCAATTGAATGCAGACACCCCTGTGCCAATCCAAAATCTCTACAAGACACCAGCCACACTGGGCATGGATCGGCTGGCAGGAGTGATTGGCGCGAGTACATTATTTCCGCAAAAAAATTGTTTGTGCATCGATGCCGGCACTTGCATCACTTACGATCTGCTTGATGCGCAAGGCCGTTATCTGGGAGGCAGCATTGGACCTGGGTTGGAGATGCGTTTCAAAGCCCTGCATACTTTTACAGCCCGGCTTCCGTTGATACATCAGCAGGAAAAAGCAAACCTTACTGGTAATACTACCGAAACCTCTATACTGAGCGGAGTGCAAATAGGCATCGTAAAAGAGATGGAAGGCATTGTGGCAGAATACAAAACATTCTATCCTGATCTTCAAATAATAATTACAGGAGGGGATGCCGGTTTTTTTGAAAGTAGAATAAAAGACACCATCTTTGTAGCGCCGGATCTCCTGTTTCTGGGCCTAAAAAGAATATTAGAATATAATGTATCATAATCTCAAAGTACTGGTTATTTGTCTCTTACTTTCGCTTCCATTAGCGGTGACAGGCCAGGGTACCGGCGATAGTCCTTTTTCACAATTCGGCATAGGCGATATCAGCGCTGGTGGCAACGTTCGCAATATGGGCATGGGCAATGCAGGAATCAGCGCGGGCCATCATTATTTTGTCAACTTTGCCAACCCGGCTTTGCTTCCCAATAAAAAAACTCGCCGCACACCAAGAGAAAATCATACTTACAAATATTGGGATTACTACCGCAACAAAACCATCGACTCTACTGTAAAGCTCGATTTTGCGATCACCTACCAAAATAGAAGTATTCAGGCTGCCAACGGTTATGAAAAATCTTCAGGGATGAATATTTCTTACCTTACATTTGCACTTCCTTTGACAAAAACATGGGCTACTGCCCTCGGGATCCAACCGTATTCTGTAGTCAATTATAACCTCACATATACTTCTCCCGTCATCGGTGATTCTACGATTAGCAGCGTCAATTCAAATTCAGGAAGAGGTGGTTTGTATAAAGTATTCTGGTCGCACGGAGTAGGACTTACAGAAAATCTTTCAGTAGGATTGGAATCGGCAGTAGTGTTTGGGAACGTAAAAACGGAAGACAATTCTAACATCGCAGATTTCAACGTGCGCTATTATGGATTTCAATACCAGACTGCTTACAATGCTATAAGCTTCAAGCCTGGCGCACATTTCAGGAGAGAGATCATCAAAGCGTATTATGATACGATCCCTGTAAAAGATTCGCTCGGCAACATAGCACGCTATGATCATATCCGCAAAACAAAAAGCACCGGTGTATTCTACAACATAGGATTTACCTGCGATCTGAATAGCAGTATGAGCATCCGTCGCGATCTTCATCTATATATTATGGACAACGCGAATAGGATTGTAATGGATACTTCGCTTGGAGTGACAAAATACAGAACTACACTGCCTCCTACCTTCAAGCTGGGTTTCAGCCTGGATGTACCATTGAAATGGACTGTAGCTGCCGACGTCTTTTATGCCGACTGGTCGGTATACCATTCAGGATTTGTTGCCGATGCATTAGGCAAAAGTTATGGGATCAATGTAGGAGGAGAATTTGCTCCCGGACAATTGAAACTGAAAAGCAGAACGTATCGTTTAGGATTTTCCTATGTAAAAACACCGGTGATCTACAGAGGTTACCAACTAGACGATATCTCCATAAGCATTGGCGGTACAATTCCTTTCGGAAGAAGAAGTCTTACTTCACCGATCCTTCCGCGGATCAACGTGGCGCTTATCGGCGGTCAGCGCGGAAATGTCAATCAATTCGGCATCCGCGAACAGTATTTCAAAGTTCAATTTGGAATACTCATCAACGAAAAATGGTTTAGCAAAAGCAAGATCTATTAATCCCTTCGATACCATGCAAGTCTTCGAAAGAAATTTCACTATTGCTTTGTTGTCACTTTTTTTATTCCTACTCAGTAGCTGCCTGAAGACTGATAAAACCATGGAAGAAATGAAGCCCTACGAAGGACCATTGATGGAGCTTGATAATATGGAGACTACCTACAGCGATTCCGCTGATGTGAGGGTACGATTGAAAGCAAAAAAACAAGTAGCGCTTCAAAACGGCAACCGCGAATTTCCGGAAGGAGTATTGGTAGAGTTTTACAACGATAAAAAAGTCACCTCTACACTTACCTCCAACTTTGCGCGGTATTACAAGGAGACCAATAAATACATGGTGTCTGGAAATGTGATCATCAAAAACCTCGAAGAAGGAAAAACCATGAACACCGAAGAACTGTTCTGGCTTCCGCTTGAAGAACGGATCTACGTAGAAAAGGACAAGCAAGTGATCATTACTACCCAAACCGATGTGCTTTACGGAAAAGGACTGGAAGCCAAAGAAGATTTTTCAAGTTATAAGATCTTGCATCCAACAGGTACATCTACTTTAAAATAATAACATGAAAATCTTAGATACTTTTCTCTTTTGCTTTTCCATTCTGATGCTGATGATTGGACTGCACCAGTCAATGATGCATGGATTTGCAAACAGTTATTGGATGTTCATGCTTTCCTTTGGTGCACTGATGTGGTACACTAGCCGTAAAAAAACACCTTCCAAAAACAACAAAGAGAAAGAAGCTTCCAGCGAGAATAAACTGGCAGGATCGGGTTCTAAAAAACGAAAATACAAGATGTAATAATTTGATTTTCAGACAAAAAACCCTTTGGTTCCGGGCTTTTTGTTTTTCATCTTTAATATAATTATTTTGCGGACCTTTTAATACAGAAAAAATGGCTTTAATCAATAAAATTAACGAAAAATCAGGGCTCATCGCCGGAGTGATCGCCGTAGCGCTGATCCTGTTTATGCTCGGTGGAGATATCATGAGCAACAACTCTATTTTCAGATTTGGAAAAGATAGAGTAGGAACCATCAATGGTCAGAATATTTCTTTTCCGGAATATCAATATATACTGAGCCAGCAAGAAAGAGAGTTCGAGATCATGCGCGACCAGTCTGTAGGCGAGAACGAGCGCCCTGGTATCGAATACCAAGCCTGGAACAAGCTGATCAATAAATTTGCTTACAAACCTGAATTTGAAAAATTAGGAATTGCCGTAACACCGGAAGAATTGATCGACATGGTGCAAGGTAAATTCATCCACCCGCAAATTATGAGCGCCTTTGGCGGGGAGCAAGGATTTGATAAACAAAACGTGATCAACTTCCTTCAAAACTTTAACCAGCTTCAGCCAAACATCCAGGAGCGCTGGAAAATGATCGAGCAGCAATTGCCTGAAATGAGAGAAAGAGAAAAGTATGTAAACCTGTTGAAGAAAACAGAATACATCACTAAAGAAGAAGCCAAAAGAATTTATACCGATCAAAACAACAAAGCAGAAGTGAAATTTGTATTCGTTCCTTATACTACGATCAACGATTCCACTATCAAAGTGACCGATGATCAACTGGAAGATTACATCAATAAAAACAAAGACAAATACAAAGTAGAAGCAGGAAGATCAATCGATTTTGTAACCTTCAACTTTACTCCATCCGGAGAAGACAGCGCTACAGTGAAAAAAGAAGTAGCAGAACTGGCGATCAACTTTAAGCAGGCAGAAAATGATAGCGCATTCGCAGCAAGCAATTCTGATGCTCCTTCCGAGCCAAGATACATGAATATGGGTGAGCTTCCGCAAGACCTGAAATATGTAGGCAATATTCAAACAGATTCCGTTTATGGTCCTTTCCTGAACAATGGCAAATATGCATTGTTCAAGATCCTGGCTGCTAAAAACGATTCTATCTATTCTTTAAGAGCTAGCCATATTCTTTTCAGAATTGATGCTGATAAAGAAGCTGCAAAAAAACAAGCCAACGAAGTACTCGCAAAAATCAAAGGCGGTGCTTCATTTGAAGAAATGGCTCGTCAATATGGTACCGACGGAACCAAAGACAGAGGCGGCGACCTTGGCTGGTTTAGCAATAACGGCCAAATGGTAAAACCATTTCAGGATGCCTGCTTCAAATTTAATGGCAAAGGATTGATCCCTCAACTAGTGGAAACCCAATTCGGCTACCACATCATCAAGATCACCGAGCCGAAGACGAATAAAAAATATTTGGTAGCTACGGTAGAAAAAGACATCATTGCTCTCGACGCTACAAAAGAAATGTTGTACAACAAGGCTACTGCATTTGCAGCAGCAGTGAAAGACACACAAACATTCAGAGAAGAATTGAAAAAAGATCCAACGCTTCAACGTTATACTTCTCCTAACACGGATAAAAATGCAAGATCTCTTCCAACCTTGAGCAATGCACGCGAAATTGTGAAATGGGCTTACAACGATGCAAGTGTAGGGAAAGTTTCTCCTGTGTTCACGTTGGATAACCAATATGTAATTGCTATTCTAACCGGTGAAAGAGAAGAAGGAACAGCTTCTGTAGACGATGTGAGAAATGAGGTAACCATGCGTGTGAAAAATGAGCTGAAGGGAGATCAGATCATTGAAAAACTAAAAGGCATCAGCGGCGACTTTGATAAGATCGCTTCTACTTACGGACCACAAGCACTTACAGGAACTTCTCCAGAGGTTAATTTTGCGTCTTCTTCCATCAACTCTGTAGGCTACGACCCTGTTGCCTGCGGTAAAGTATTCGGACTGAAGCCTGGTAAAAAAACAGCGCCGTTCAAAGGCGAAACAGGTGTAGTAATGCTGGAGCTTGTGAAAATCACACAGGCGCCTGAAGTAGCAGATTACAACCAATATAAAACACAGAAAGAAACACAACGCTCCAACAACGATGATTCAAGCATCGATGAAGCAATCAAGAAAATGGCGGATATTAAAGATACCCGTTACAAATTCTATTAATAGAACAGAAGGAACTTTCAAAGGCGTACGATTGTATAACAGTCGTACGCCTTTCATTTTAAAAATGAAACTACTCGCTTAAACCTATAAGGTTTAGGAACATATTTAAATCATTAAAATATACATCAGCTAAAAACCTTATAGGTTTTAGAAGTAAACGGGTAGTCAAATTAAAGAAATCATGGAATTAACATTTTACAAATACCAGGGAACCGGCAACGACTTTATTATTCTCGACAACCGCAAAGGCGTTTTTGATATTAATAATACAAAACTGATCGCAGCCCTTTGCCACCGCCGCTTCGGTATTGGCGCGGACGGATTTATGTTGCTTGAAAACGAACCTGGGTATGATTTTAAAATGGTTTATTTTAATTCCGATGGGAACCAAAGTTCTATGTGTGGCAACGGAGGCCGCTGTCTCGTACAATTTGCCCACGATATAGGCGTGATCGGTGATCATACTACCTTCCTCGCCATCGACGGGCCGCACGTAGCTCATTTGAAAGACGGATTAGTTTATTTGAAAATGATCGATGTTGAACAAATTGAAAACAACCAGGATCATTTTTTCCTTAATACCGGCTCGCCGCACTATGTAAAGGCGGTAGAAGGAATCGAAAATTATAAAGTATTTGATGAAGGCCGCAAGATCCGTTACAACGAACGGTTCAAAGAAAAAGGTACGAATGTAAATTTCATCGAGAAAAAAGATGATACACTTTATGTACGCACTTACGAACGTGGTGTGGAAGACGAGACCTACTCATGTGGAACAGGCGTCACCGCAGCCGCTATTGCGGCATCATTTTCCGGTATGACAAGTCCGGTAAAAATCCATACACTGGGCGGCGAACTAAGCATTTCCTTTAAAAAAATGCCACAAGGATATACAGACGTCTATTTAATAGGCCCGGCGCTGAAAGTCTTTACAGGAAATGTGAAAGTTTAAAAGGAGAGGTTAATGTTTTATAAATGAAAACGAGTCGACCTTTACGTTGAGCCTTTAATTTTAACGCTAAACAATAGTGCGATGAATCTTTTGATCAAGCTGTTTTTTTTGTTCCTGCTTTTTGCTCCATTACTTTTTATACTTTCCAAAAAATATAAAATCATCACGAGTTATGCCATTCATCTGATACTATCGCTTACCTCGATCGGTATGGTGATACTTTATTGTCAGCAGGGTAAAATAGAATATTACCTAGCCGATCTTTTCCTCCTGGGGTCAATTCATTTAAGAGTCGATGAGTTATCGGCAATATTTATTGTAATCATCAATCTTGTAATGTTGTCTGGTGTTTTTTATTCCATTCGTTTTTTCCAAACAAAAGATAATACAGAGTTGCTCATTAGACAGCTCTGCACCCTTGCAACAATGCATGCAGTATTGTTATCAGCTTGTCTTATACAGGAGATCCTCGTTTTTATAATGCTGGGTGAAATAGCCGGATTATGTTTTTTTGTACAATTCTTTTTTACGGAAAATACTCTAAAAACAATGCTGAATTATCTTGTACAATTATACCTAAGTCTGCTGTTATCAATAATCGCTTTGATATGGTTGAACAACAGAACAGGCATGGAAAATTTTGAATCCTTTTCTTTTTATTTTGCCAATTATACGAATGCTCCTCTGGTGGCTTTATTTTTAGTCGCATTTGTTTTGAAAATGATAGATGCTCCAAAACTAATTGGCGTTCCTTCTCTTTTGTCTATAGGTATCACAACTGCGCTGAGTCTTTATGGAATGTTAAGAATACTTTTGTACACAGAAAAAAACTGGATGGTGATCCTGTTTTTATTGTTGCTGCCAGTATTATTAAGTGTGCTCCGTTGGGTTAAAATAAAAACTACGGAAAAAATATTTCAATCATTTACAACAAGGCAATACGAAGAAAAACAAATTCCTCCCTTGCGTACTTTTCTTTTTTTATCAGTCCTGCTCTTGCTTAGTGTATTTGGAATTGTAAAAACATATCTGTTATAGAATCGCAGCAAAATAATTCGAGCATACATGATCAAAATAAAATCAGGATAAATTTATTTTCAGTGTTGTGAAAAACTATTTTTAAATATTTTTCTGAATTTTTTTGGAAACAAAATTTCAATTATTACTTTTGGCCCGTCAAAGATTTTTAATTTTTTGGATGAATTTTTAAAAACAATAATGTTTAATTTTTTCGGCATGAATATGCAAACACCTAGTATGCTCCTTTAAGAACGCTAAACAGAAACTGGCAATAATTCCCCCGATTTTTGATTTCCAGTTTAAGCAACTCCAACAAGTATATTCCTGAGGTGCCTATTGATGGTAGATTTTTACTCAAAAAAATCTGCCATCAATTTAAAAACAAGATTTGAAGGGCTAGAGAATTTACAGAATGGTTGGATAGGAGCTTTGGTTAATTTAGAAATGACAGATGCAATTTTATCTTATTATATAGTTAGTACATTGAGGTATATTCTTATGCGAGCTGTTTATAACTTTATTCGGCGTTGCACACTAAAAAGCGAAGTTATTCAACTAATTTATAGTTAATTAAGATTTAGTTAGCACAATTTGGCACAATGCAGATATGCTGCATTGTGGGATAGTAAAATTGCATATATAAAAATTATATACTAAAATAATTAGCATATAATTTGCTAATTATTTTAGTATTACATATATTTGAACCGTTATTAAAATACAACTATGAGCAAAAGCGAAAAACTAAAAGCCCTGCAACTTACACTTGATAAGTTAGATAAAACCTACGGAAAAGGTACCGTAATGAGATTAAGCGATGAGAAAGTCGAAGACGTACCGGCTGTCTCTACCGGTTCGCTTGGTCTGGACCTGGCCCTCGGTATCGGCGGGCTTCCTAGAGGTAGGGTCATAGAAATATATGGTCCGGAATCTTCTGGTAAAACTACCCTTACGCTTCACTGCATTGCAGAAGTACAAAAAACCGGCGGACTGGCTGCTTTCATAGATGCAGAACACGCCTTTGATAAATCATACGCCGAGAAACTCGGCATCGACACAGAAAATTTATTGATCTCTCAGCCCGACAACGGTGAACAAGCGCTTGAAATCGCCGAACATCTGATCCGTTCCGGTGCAATCGACATCATCGTGATCGACTCAGTAGCGGCATTGGTACCAAAAGCAGAGATCGAAGGTGAAATGGGAGAAAGTAAAATGGGACTTCAAGCCCGTCTTATGTCACAAGCACTGCGTAAACTAACCGGCGCGATCAGCAAAACAAGCTGCTGCTGTATTTTCATCAATCAGCTCAGAGAGAAAATAGGCGTTATGTTTGGTAATCCTGAAACAACTACTGGTGGTAATGCTCTAAAATTCTACGCTTCGGTACGTCTTGATATCAGAAGAGTGGGTCAGATCAAAGAAGGAGCAGATAACATTATCGGAAACCGCACCCGCGTGAAAGTGGTGAAAAATAAAATGGCTCCTCCCTTTAAAACCGTTGAATTCGATATCAATTACGGACAGGGAATTTCTAAAATAGGCGAAATCATCGACCTTGGAGTAGAACTGGAGATCATTCAAAAATCAGGTTCATGGTTTGCTTACCAAGGCAGTAAACTTGGACAAGGTAGAGACGCCGTAAAAGATATCCTGAACGACAACGAAGAACTTACCAACGAGATCGAAGGAAAGATCAGAGCCAAGATCATGGGTACAAAAGAACAAGAAGGAGGAGAAGATAAAGAGCCAAAAAAAGAGGTGAAGCCTGAAGCGGAAGAAACCGTGCCTAAGGCTAAAACAAAACCTGCAAAGGCCGAGGCTTTATAAGAATTCAGTTTTTGTTTATATAATTTTAGTATATCGTTGTGTATCAAATACACAACGATATTTTTTTTCAGATAACTCCAAACTATTTCAAATCATTTACCGTATCTAACATCAACCACCAATCTTACTTTGTAAATCTGCAAAGCGCAGATCATTTTGTATTGTTTGATTTTGTTTTAGAATTATTTAATTAAAAGATGGTGCCATGGATAAAGATATAGCAGCTAGTGATCTCATCTTAAATGCAGATACACTTATTAAAATTATCGACAAACTTCCTCATGTAGTGTATCTGAAAGATTCCCAACATAGGTTTCTGCTTGCTAATAAAGCATGCCTTACAATGCTAAACGCAGAAGCAGAAGATGTATTGGGCGAAACCGATCAGTCTTTCTATGTCAATAGCTATGTGGAATATGTACACGAAATAGAAAAAAATATCCTTCGCAACGGAGAAAAGAAAATAGTGCCGGAAGAACGTTTCCTAGATCCAAACGGAAACCAGCAGATCATGAAAACGATTCGCCTGCCTTTTTATATTCCTGAAATGAACGAAATAGGAGTACTGGGAATTGCTGTTAATATGGCGAAAGAAAAAGAGATGGAAGAATCCATCCGCTCCCAAAATGAAACACTCCAAATTCAAAAAGCAGAGATCGACAACCGGAGAAAAACAGCCGAAGATCTTTACAACAAAGTAAAGACCGGGCTAAAAGTTTCTAAATTTATACAAGAAGCAATTCTTCCAAACGAGTCTTCTGTAAAAAGATATCTGCCGGATTCTTTCGTACTATACAAACCCAAAGAACTTACCAATGGAGATTTTTATTGGGTGCAAGCAAAAGATGGATACATCTATATCGCCACCATCGATTGCACAGAGTTCGACGCAGGTGGTACATTCCTGGCGATGCTCTGCTATGATCTGCTTAGTCAAATTCTGAAACAGAAATTCAAACCCTCTCCCTCCGATATTCTTTACGAACTCAACGACGGCTTGAAAGACAATCTCGAACAATGCGTAGACCTGAGCAGGATGACCGAACGCCTGCACATTAACATTTGTGTTGTAGATAAAGAAAATCTTTACATAGAACAAAGCGGAAGTGGAACACCGATGATCGTAGTAAATAAATACAGCAATCAGGTACTCGAACCTCAAACTGAAAAAATAGGCCTTCCTTTCGACGAAGATGAAGTGAAATTTATCGACAATAGAATTCGTGTAAAAAAAGGAGATATTTTTTACATGATGACTGACGGGATCTCCCAACAACAAACTTCGCTGCGACGTGATAAAGAAAAATTCGGGTATGGTAGATTGAAAGACCTGCTGCTGGAAATAAGCGACTACACGATGGACAAGCAAGCACAGCTCCTCAAAGAAATCGTAGACGAATTCACCGGCGACGAACCACAAAGCGATGATATGATCGTGATAGGGGTAAAGATGTAAAAAATGAATACCGGATAATACCGTATCTGAACCCCTGCGTTCCTTGCGTTTACACGCAGAAACTTTTAATAAAAGAAAATGCATAATGGACAACCGCCATAATGTTCATGTTTTTTTCGTATTTTCATTTTATGAAAAAGAAAATACTCTACGCCATCCTATTTTTAGTTGTTATTTTTTGTGTGTGGAACTATCGTTTATTAGCCTACGGCATTTCACAAGCGTATGGTCAGCTCTCAATTGTTTGGAACACACGTCCTGTAAGCGAAGTCCAGAGCGATCCGACAGTGGCAGATTCTATTAAACAAAAACTTTCACTTATCAATGAGATCAAGCAATACGCGTTCGACTCTCTTGGGATCAAGCGTAATGAAAATTATTCTACCTTCTACGACCAGCAAGGCAAGCCAATTCTGTGGACCGTCACCGCTTGCGCGCCTTTTGAAATGAAAGCTTATGAATGGGAATTTCCAATCCTTGGAAGATTTTCCTACAAAGGTTATTTCAAACAGGGAAAAGCATTGGCAGAAGAAAAAGAATTACAAAAACAAGGCTACGACACCGATGTAGGAGAAGTCTCTGCGTGG
This sequence comes from Cytophagaceae bacterium, assembly GCA_035535995.1. Lineage (GTDB taxonomy): Bacteria > Bacteroidota > Bacteroidia > Cytophagales > Cytophagaceae > JANYCO01. The sequence goes on along the minus strand of DATLOZ010000012.1, from coordinate 21,030 downwards.
TCTACACTCGGCTGGTTGAAAGACCCCGTGCTGAGCAGTATGTTACGCCGTAAGCCTGGAAGCCTTTCCAATCTTATCATCCACGAGCTTACACACGGTACGTTGTATGTGAAAAACAATGTAGACTTCAATGAAAATCTTGCCAGTTTTGTGGGCGATCAAGGAGCAAGAAAATTTTTAAATTACAAATATGGTGCACAATCGAAAGAACTCCTGGAATACGAAAAAGGATTGCGCTTCCAAAAAGAATATTCCGAACGCGCCTTGTATTGGTCGAAGCAGCTGGACAGCTTGTACAAAACTTTTGATGCCAAAGCTACTGTGGAATATAAGCAACAGCAAAAAATGCTCATGATGAAACGGGCCAGGCAAGCGCTTGCTGCTTATTTGAAAGAGAATAATTTTTATAATAAAAACTACGAAGCTATGTTGCAGCAGATCAACAATGCTTATTTCATTGATTATATTCAATACCGTTCACAGCAAAATATTTTTGAGGAAGAATTCCGAACAAAATTTAATTCTGATTTCCCTGCTTATATGAAATACCTGAAGGAAACTTATCCTTCGCTTTAATAGTTTAGTGTATGCGTTGTTAACAGTGGCAGAAATTGACAATCGCTATACAATCTCGCTGCACACCTCCTGCAATGAGATACAATCTTATAGAGAGTCAATACCAATCAAAAAATATTGGTTCCTTATAATTAGTTCTTATATTCCATTAAGAAAATCGAATGTTTTTTTAATAAATTGATATAGATAAACTTTTTAATAATTCGACACATGCAAATACATATACCCGATACGGGACAAAAACGCGTAGTGATCATAGGAGCCGGATTCGGCGGTTTGGCCCTGGCAAGAAAACTATCCAATAAGAAAGAAGTACAGGTAGTACTGATAGATAAAAATAATTACCACCAATTTCAACCTTTGTTCTATCAGGTAGCCACCGCAGGCCTGGAGCCAAGCGCGATCTCTTTTCCTTTGAGAAAAATTTTTCATACGAAAAAAAATGTACACATCCGTGTTACGGAAGTAACTGCCGTCAATACTGCTGCCAACGAACTCATCACAGGGCTAGGTGCGTTGAAGTACGACTACCTCGTGTTGGCGATGGGAGCGGACACTAATTTTTTCGGGATGAAAAATATTATTGAAAAATCAATTCCAATGAAATCAGTAACGGAAGCGCTCGCTTTGCGCAATCGGATGCTGCAAAATTTTGAAGACGCGCTCTCGACCGCTACAGAAGAGGAACGCGAAGCGTTGATGAATATCGTGGTGGTAGGAGGTGGTCCTACAGGTGTGGAAGTTTCGGGTACTTTGTCGGAAATGAAAAAGACCGTGCTACCAAAAGATTACCCGGAATTGGATTTCAATAAAATGAATATTTACCTCATTGAAAATTCGCCTAAAGTGCTGGGGCCTATGTCGCCACAGGCCTCGGAGAAGGCGAAGATTTATCTTGAACGATTGGGGGTGAAAGTGAAATTGGGGATGGCTGTAAAAGATTTTGACGGCAAACAAGTATTCCTGGGCGATGGAAGTACGATCCTCACCAATACGCTGATCTGGGCCGCTGGTGTGAAGGCCAACACGATTCAAGGGCTTCTGCCCGAAGCATACGGACGTGCCGGAAGAATGAAGGTAGACCGTTTCAATAAAGTAGAAGGCTACGACAATATTTACGCCCTCGGCGATCTTGCACTGATGACGGAAGAAAAATATCCCAATGGTCACCCACAAGTAGCACAGCCGGCGATCCAACAAGGAGAACTGTTGGGTAAAAATTTTATCCGCCTGATCAATAAAGAAACTTTGAAACCATTTTCCTATAGCGACCTGGGCTCCATGGCTACGATAGGAAGAAACCTGGCCGTAGTAGATTTGCCGTTCTTAAGGTTCCAGGGATTTTTCGCGTGGTTGGTATGGATGCTCGTGCACTTGATGGCCATCCTAGGAGTGAAGAATAGACTGATGGTATTTATCAACTGGTTCTGGAACTACGTTACCTACGATCAATCGCTGCGTTTGATCATCAAGCAAAAACCGTTGAAAGAAAACAGGTAACCCTGTTAGTCAGAAATGAGTATGGAGCGCGAGTATGGAGTGAAATTCTCCATTCTCGCGCTCCATACTCATTTCTGTTTTTAGGTGGACTTAAAGTGTACTGTATTAATTTAAGTCTGCTCAGAGTCTCCCGCTCCCGAAAGCTTTTAGTTCAAGAGTAACCTTAGCAGGGGACTCTGAGTGTACTGTATTAATTCTCCACTTTCATTACTCACGTTCCATACTGATTCAGTTTTGTCTTTTCTCTTTTTATGCTGATATTTAACCTATGGACCTAAGAATATTTTTCGACCCTATCGGCGAAGAGCTACACAAAGACAAAAACGATGCCTCGTTGTTTGGCAACAACATTCGCATCTTCCAAACAGAATTTCCAAATCTTGACAAAATTACGGTAGCTATTTTTAGCGTAGCGGAAGACCGTGGCAGCAAAACCAATACCGGCGCGGCGAAGGGAGCAGATGTCATTCGAAAAAAATTATATGCGCTCAAAAAAGGTTCTGTAAAATCCAACACTGCTGATCTGGGAATTCTTCGCAGCGGCGAAACTGTAGAGGATACTTATCTTCGCATCAAAGAAGTTTGCGAAATGCTTATGCAGCTTAGCATTCTCCCTATCATCATCGGCGGTACGCACGATCTTAGCTACGGACAGTTTCTCTCTTATGAAAACACCGGCAAACTGATCAGCATGCTCAATGTAGATGCCTTCATCGATATGTCGAGCAGCAAGGAGGATCAGAGCAAACATCATATTCACCGTATCCTGGTGCATCAGCCTAATATTATTTTCAATTATAGTCACCTCGCTTACCAAACATACCTGAACGATCAGGAGGTGATCAACGTATTGGAGAAACTTCATTTCGAAGCATACCGCGTAGGAAAGATCCGCGATAACATGGAAGACATGGAGCCTGTAGTGCGCGATGCAGATATGTTTAGCTTCGACGTAAGCGCAATTCGCCAAACGGATGCGCCCGGCAATAAGAACAGCCAGTCTTTCGGGCTCAGCGGCGAAGAAGCTTGTATGCTCTGCTGGTATGCAGGACTAAGCACCAAACTTACTTCGATCGGTTTTTATGAATACAACCCGGAAGAAGATGTGAAAGAACAAACAGCAGGCGTAGTAGCTACGATGATCTGGTATTTCATGGAAGGCTACAATGCACGCAAAGAAGACAGCGATGTATCCGGTCCGCAGTATACAAAATATCTGGTGTCGATCGATTCGGGATTAGGGAAGTTGATATTTTTCAAAAACACTCATACCGAAAAATGGTGGATGGAAGTACCCTATCCGGAAGAGAAAGCCAAGCTCGCGCGCAACTCCATTGTGCCTTGCAGCTACAACGATTACCTCATGGCCAACAAAGGCGAAGTACCTGACCGTTGGATCCTGACACATGCGAAATTGATCTAATATACTTTGAACTCTTTGCGGAGAATAGCAAACGTTTAATTCGAAGAAGTAAGTTCGCAAAGAACACAGGAAGAAACATAATCAAAATTTCAATCTTAACTAAATATTCTCCCCTATGACAAAAGAAGAACTATACGCAATCGCCGAAAGACCAATTTCTTTTAATCTTGGAAAGTATATGGACGAAGGATTCCAGGTATATAAAAAATTTGCTGGCGGATTCATTGGAATTTTATTGTTGAGTATTTTAATCTGGTTTGGTTTGGCCATCATTCCGTTTATAGGAGCGATCGCTTTGCCCTTTGTAGCATTGATACTTCATGCAGGTGCGATCATTACGATCCATAAGATCAGGAACAACGAGCATTTTGAATTCAGCGATTTTTTTTCAGGCTTTAAAAAAGCGGGACCAATAATCTTGTGGGCGCTCTTCATTTATCTGTTGTTCATGATCTGCATGTCGCCGATCATAATCGTATTCATCAATGAAAATCTTGCAGCGCTGGGCCAAGGAGGTTCGATTCCTAATCCTGAAAAATGGATTTGGTTGATGCTACTGCTTTTCATCCCAATCATGCTGATCTTCGTGTTTTATGTATTCTCCCTCCAGGTATTGGTATTGCTGAACGACAACGTATGGGTAGCGATGGAAGCCAGCCGTAGAGTGGTATTCAAAAAATTCTTCCCGATCCTGGGGATGTTGATCTTGCTTTATATCATTTATATGATCGGTACGGTAATTACTCTGGGCCTTGGTTTGTTTGTGCTCCTCCCATGGACCAACGCAACCATCACGATGGCCTTCGAAGACATCTTCAAACCTTCCGTCAATCAATTCGAACAGCAAATAGATTCCTTCGGCACTCATCAGCGAGACATCAATACTGAAGCGGAAGAAGGGAAATTTTAAGTTGTGAATGTTGAGTTATGAGTTATGAATTATGAATTGGAAAAATCATGTTAATCCTTAAATCACTTATAATTCATAACTCAACATTCATAACTGAATAATATATTTTTCGATAAAAATCAGCTATTTTTACAGGTTACGTTACTATCAAACAAACTCACCTGTAAGAATGATTGCATATATAGAAGGGGAACTTACGCATAAGGAACCTACCCACGCTATTCTGGAAACAGCCGGAGTAGGCTATCACATCCGAATTTCACTCAACACTTTTTCGGCCATCAAAGATCTTTCAGGTAAATGCAAGCTGCATACACATCTCCAGATCAAAGAAGACGCCCATACACTTTTCGGATTTTATGAGATCACGGAGAAAAAAGTTTTTCAGGAACTGATCTCCGTTTCTGGCATTGGTCCGGGTACTGCTATGGTCATGCTTTCCTCCATGGATGCAGCCGGCGTACAGCAGGCAATTGCTTCCGAAGATATCCGCACCATACAAGGGATCAAAGGGATAGGAGCCAAAACAGCTCAGCGAGTGATTCTGGAGCTTAAGGATAAGATGAAAAAGGATGTTTTATTATCTGAAAATCAACCTTCTACATACGTACACAATACGAAGCGGAACGAAGCGTTATCAGCATTGGTAACGCTTGGAATAGCCAGAAACACAGCAGAAAAAAACCTCGATTCAATCCTAAAGAAAGAGGGCGATGCTATTTCACTCGAACAACTAATAAAACTTGCGCTAAAAATGTCGTGATTTTTTACGAAATGAAATTAATAAACATCTTGGCAGTACGAATAACAGAGAAGACCGGCTAATATTTAATCTAAAGTAGTTGCGAAATCTTAGACCAAATATATTAGCTCTTCTGGGAGTCTGTTTCTTTTGCTATGGCTTGCTATCTCTGGCAGGACCGAAGGATGATACTTTTTATTTTATCGACGATACCGACACTCCGGAAGACAGTACCAAGAAGAAAAGTACCAAACCTACCTACCATGAAAAAGATCGGGAAGGTGATCAGTTTTCCAATCCTGAATCGGAATCACCGATGATGCTCGATAAACCTTCCAACGTGCAGACAGATGTAGAGCTGGATACCTCGGGAAGATATTTTACCATCGAAGAAAAAGTAGGAGACGAAGAATACCGCCCGCCTACTTACATGAGCTACGAAGAGTACATGAAGTACCAGCAGAAAAAAATGATCCGGAATTACTGGCAAAATAAATCCGGCGACTCTTCCGGATTGCGCGCAAGGAAAGATCCTAAAGCTGGTCCGCTTTCACTGAAAATTCCAGTGAAAGGATTGGAAGGGCCATTTGGTAGCGACTTCGTGGACATCAAACCAAACGGACTTGTAACGCTGGACTTCGGCTACAAACACCAGCACACCTACAACCCGCAAGTACCAAAGCGTCAGCAGAAGCAGGGAAGTTTTGATTTCGACAATACTATTCAGATGAACATTGTCGGTAAGATCGGAGAGAAACTAAAACTTACCGTAAACTGGGATACCAAAGCTACTTTTGAATTTCAAAATAATTTTAAGATCGACTACCAGGGATATGAACACGACATCCTGCAGAAGATCGAGGTAGGACAGGTGACAATGCCTGTCAACAGTTCACTGATCTCGGGTGCGCAAAACCTCTTTGGAGTAAAAACTAAAATGCAGTTCGGAAGAATGACCATGACCTCGGTACTCGCTACGCAAAGAGGGAAGACAGAATCCGTCACCGCGCAGGGTGGTTCAACCAGCCGTACCTTTGAGATCAAAGGCGATCAGTACGATGACTACCGACACTTTTTCTTAGGCCATTTTTTCCGCGAGAATTATGAGAAAAGTTTGAAAAACCTACCGATCGTAACTTCAGGCGTGAAAGTAACTGCCGTAGATGTTTACATCACCAACAGCAACAACACTACTACGAACACCCGTGACATCGCGGCGTTCCTCGATCTTGCGGAAACAGAGCCTAATGCGTATAACAAAACGCTTACATTCAACCCTACACTAAACACCAACGACAACCGTACCAACAACATTTACGATGCATATAAAGACGTTGTAAAAAATCCAATCTCCATGTCGGATGTGATTTCGGCGGATAAACAGAAAGGAACGGAGTTTGAAGTGCTGAACAATGCACGTAAGCTGAAGCCGGAAGAATTTGTCTTCAACCCTGATCTCGGTTATATCTCTCTGGTGACGCCGCTTCGTTCGTACGAAGTACTCGCCGTAGCATACCAATATTCTTACCAGGGCCAAACCCACACTGTCGGTGATGCATCCGGTACAATTCAAAACCTTGATAGCACCACGGCGTTGATCTTAAAACTCCTGAAACCTTCCAGCATCAAAACCCGCCTGAACAGCTGGCCCCTGATGATGAAAAACATTTATGCATTGGGGTCTACTCAAATTTCGAAAGACAATTTTCAACTGCGTGTTATCTACCGCGACGATATTTCCGGCGCAGATATTCCAAACTTGCAGGAAGGGCAAAACACGAAGAACGTTCCGATCATCCGTCTCTCCGGCGCTGACCAGCTTAACCTCAACGGAGACCCTTACCCCGATGGGAACATGGACTTTGTAGAAGGTGTGACCGTCGACTCTAAAAACGGGCGGATCATTTTTCCTGTCTTGGAACCTTTCGGAAATAATCTTCAAAAACAATTCAACCCCACCAGCGAAGCCGACCTGATCAATAAATATGTTTTCTTCGAATTGTACGACTCCACCAAAAGTGATGCAAGCCAGATTGCGGCGAAGAGTAAATATTATATCAAAGGTAGATTCCAGTCAAGCTCTTCCAATGAGATCCCGCTGCAAGGTGCGATCAACCTGGCGCCCGGCTCGGTGAAGGTGACAGCAGGAAGTAGAACGCTGGTGGAAGGAACAGACTATACCGTAGATTACAGTCAGGGTAAAGTAAAAATTCTTAATGATGGAATTCTCGCTTCAGGCCAGGAGATCAAGATCAGTTATGAAAAGCAGGATTTGTTTAACGTAAGACAAAAATCTTTTTATGGTACACGACTTGACTATCGTATAAACAAAGACATCAACATCGGTGGTACGTTGTTGCACCAAAACGAAAGACCAACACTCACAAGGGTAAACATCGGAGACGAACCAAGTAGCAACACCATCTGGGGACTGGATGCGAATGTCACTAAAGAATCCAGGTTTCTAACGAAAGTGATCGACAAACTTCCGTTGCTGCAAACAAAGGTACCTTCCGTAATTACAAGCCAGGCCGAAGTGGCGCAGCTGATCCCGGGGCACAACAAAGCCCTGAATAAAAACGGAGCCAATGGTGCGGCTTTCCTCGATGACTTTGAAGCAGCTGAAACGCCTTACGATTTTGTGCGAAGCCCCACAAAGTGGCGCCTTTCTTCTGTGCCGGTAGGCATGACAGGCTACAACGCCAGCGACCTTTCGCATGGCTACAACAGAGCGTTGATCTCATGGTACAACATCGACAATATTATGTATCCGGGAAGCGGCTCCGAGCGACCGAAAGGATTGCCGGACGATATCCAAAACCATTTTGAAAGACAGATCTCTCCCCAAGAAGTTTTTCCGAACTTACAACGTTCACAAGTACAGCTCAACCAAACTACACTCGATCTTGCCTACTATCCTGATCATCGTGGTCCGTACAACTACAACCCGTCCACAACTTTCAACGGAGACAAAGAGATCATTCCAAATCCTGCACAGAACTGGGGAGGTATCATGCGCGAGATCCGTAACGACGTAGACTTCGATAACGCCAACATTCAATACATCGAATTCTGGATGCTCAACCCTTACGTAAACAAAGGCGGTACAAGCAAGAACACAGATATCGAAGGAGTACCTTTTGATCCGACCAATACGGGACAATTATTTTTTAACCTGGGAAGTATTTCGGAAGATGTACTCAAAGACAGCAGGCTTGAATACGAAAACGGATTGCCTGTAGCCAACGAAACTACCGTGAGTAATACCGAGTGGGGAAGGGTAAGTAACCAGCAACCTTTGACCAATGCTTTCAGCAGCGAGACCGCCGCACGCGCCGTGCAAGATGTGGGACTTGATGGAGTGGACAATACCGGGGAAAAAAATCTTCCTAATGTACCGCCTTCTCTTCAAGGACGGCCCGATCCGGCGGCTGATGACTTTAGATATTATCTTGACGGAGAATCACCTTCGATCATCGAGCGTTATAAATTTTTCAACGGGATTGATAAAAACTCTCCGGTGAATAGCTCAAATTCCAACTACACTACTCCGGATAACGAAGACTTAAACCAGGATAATACACTCAGCACACTCGATGAGTATTATGAATACCAAGTGAACGTAAACAACACAATGAAGATCGGTCAGAATTATTGTGTAGGAAAAGTAGATACCACGATCAACGGAGACCAGGTAGAATGGCTCCAGTTTCGCGTGCCGATCCGTACGCCGGATAAAACGATCGGCGCGATCAGTGGATTCAAGACCATTCGTTTCATTCGTATGTACATGACAGGATTTGCAAAACCTGTAGTACTTCGTTTTGCACAACTTCAACTCGTAGCCAACCAATGGAGAATTTATCAGCCCGATGACATCAATCAAAAAGGCTTCGGTACGGTGGCTGAGCCGGATGATGCGCAGATTGTGGTCTCTACAGTGAACATCGAAGAAAATTCCAAATCCGGTAGCGCGCAAACCTCGCCTTACACACTGCCTCCGGGAATGTCGCGTGACCAGGATCCGGTGTCTGCCACACAGAGAGCGGTAAACGAACAGTCGCTCCGCCTTACGGTCACAGACCTCGACAACCTCAATGCACGTGCGGCTTACAAAAACGTTTCGTACAATTTGCTCAACTACAAACAACTCAATATGTTCATCCACGCAGAAACGCCACAAAGCAATCCGGCTGCGAATGGTGACATGAACGCATTCCTTCGTTTGGGTACTGACTTCACAGAAAATTATTACGAGATCGAAGTACCGCTCTACTTTAGTGCGCCCAATGATCCCGATCCTTTTGAAGTGTGGCGACCCGAGAACACAATTCAAATGCAGATCGATGATATCATCAATGTAAAACTTGCCCGCGACCGGGCTACCTCGAATAAGACTACGCCTTATTCCAAAACCATTAATGGAAAAATAATCAACGTCGTCGGTAACCCCGATCTTAGTACCACTGTGGTGGCGATGATCGGTTTGCGAAACCCCGCGGTGAATAGTCTTACCGGTAGTTCTGCCGATGTCAGCCAGAAGTCGGCCACTATCTGGGCAGATGAATTGAGGGTAACGGATTTCATAACTCAATCCTCCTGGGCTGCTACAGCAAAAGTGAATGCAAAACTCGCCGATCTCGGAAACGTAACCGGATCGTTTAAATATACCACCGTCGGTTTCGGCGGACTCGACCAGCGGATCTCGCAGCGACAGCTCGCCAACACGCTCGACTACGGAGCTTCAGGGAATTTCCTTATGCAGAAATTTATTCCCGAAAAAGTAGGGATCGTACTGCCTATGTACTTAAGCTTCGATCGAACGATCATCTCTCCGCAATACAACCCGCTCGACCCCGATGTGAAAATGAATAAGTATACCAAGCAAGAACAGGACTCTCTGAAAAAACTTGTACGCGACATCACCACCAGGCGGGCCATCAACTTTACAAACTTTAAAAAAGTAAAAACAAAAAAAGACGCGAAGAATCATTTTTATGATATCACCAACCTCACGTTTACAGTAGGCTATAATGAGATCCATCGTACTTCTTTTGAGATCCACGATTATACGGCAAAATTTTATAAAGCAGCCGTGGAATACACACATCCTTTCAAGCCCTTGAATATAGAGCCTTTCAAGAAGTCGAAGTTTACGAAGTCCAAATATATGCGGCTCGTCAAGGATATCAATTTTAATCCTATTCCTTCTTCGTTCACCTTCCGGAATGATTTGGATCGGAAAATTATAAAAACAGAATACTACGAGTCGGGCCCGTTCTCTCCGGCGCAAACACCGTTGTATGAAAAATCATTCATGCTTACGCGTACCTATGCCTTGCCTTGGAATATTACGAAAAGTATTAACCTCAACTATACTGCCACCGCCAATGCCATTGTAGACGAGCCTTACAGAGCGCCCGGCGACCAGGCCTACAAAGATACCATATGGAAAAATTTCTCTGACTTCGGGCGTTTGAAAGCATTTAACCAGGGTGTGAACGCTACCTATAAACTTCCACTGGATAAATTTCCAATGTTGAACTGGCTCAATTCCGATGTAGGATACACCGGAGGTTATAGCTGGACGGCAGGGCCTGTGAATCTGAGAGACTCACTAGGCAACCCACTCCATTTGGGTAACCTTGTCAGCAATAAAGGTGATGTGAATTTCAATGGTAAGATCAACCTGGAAACGCTCTACAACAAAGTCAAATTCCTTAAAGAGATCAACAACCCAAAGACCGAGCCGAAGCCACCCCCGGGTAAAAAGATGAACCCCGCAGCCAAGCCAGGAACTGCCGATACTACCAACGTAAAAAAGAAACCGGAGATGAAAGCGCTGAAAGCCTCGCTACGCGCGATCATGCTCGTGCGTAGTGTCAACTTTACTTATGGCATCACAAGGTCTACTACCTTGCCTGGCTACATGCCTACGCCTACCTACGTGGGGATAGATGCGCGCGGAGATTACGATCAGACTTCACATATGGGAGATATTCTTCCCTTTGTATTAGGCTCACAAGATCCACAGTTCCGCAAGACCGCAGCCAGTAGGGGATGGATGACAAGAGAAAGCTCGCTTACGGCTCCGTACATGCAGGTACACAACAATAACTTCACAGCGAAAACAACGGTAGAACCTTTCCGTGATTTTAAGCTACAGCTCGATATCAAAAAAACAAAAGGATCTACGTATCAGGAAGTGTTCAGGGTAGACCAGGATACGAATATGGCCACGCAGCAGTATCATTCCTACAGCCCTTCGCGAACGGGTAATTACAGCATTTCCTACATCACGATTCTCACGGCGTTTATCAAAACTTCCGGGCCGGATAATTTTAATAAAACATTCGATGAGTTTTCAAAAAACAGGGATATCATTCTAGGCAGGATCAATCGTACCGGCTATATCCGAAATTCACAGGATGTGCTGGTGCCCGCATTCCTGGCGGCATACTCAGGGCGCGATGCACATAAACAAGCGCTTACCAGTTTCCCGAAAATACCATTGCCGAACTGGAACCTTACGTATTCCGGGCTTTCCAGGGTTAAATTTTTTCAGTCGAAATTTTCTTCCGTCATGCTTACACACGGCTATACTTCTGCTTATGCAGTAGGAGCTTATCAATCTTCGCTGATCTATGGAGAAGGGTTTATTCTTCCTACTTTCCAGCCTGAGCGGAATGGTATTGCGGGAGACTCAGTAAATAAAGACGGAGTGATCGTACCGCTGTACACCTTTGCAGACGTGAGTATCCGGGAGCAGTTCGGACCTTTGATCGGGATCAATTTAAAATCTAAAGGAAAAGTAACATACAAAATTGAATACAAACGCGGACGAAATCTAGCGCTCTCGCTTTCCAACGCACAGCTGCGTGAAGACATCAACCAAGATATTGTGTTTGGGATAAGCTATATCAAATCCGGCGTGAAACTTCCGAAATTCCAGGGAAGATCAACCGTATTGAAAAACGAGCTAAACATGCAGCTCAACGTAACGGTGCGAGATACCAGATCCTACCAGCGCAAGCTTGATCAAGGTTCTACGATCACTGCAGGTAACCTGAACTTCCAGGCCAAGCCAACCATCTCCTATGCCGTATCACAGCGTGTGACGATGATGTTCTACGTAGAGCATACCCGGGCAGTGCCACGATTGTCGAGTTCATTCAAGCGGAACACAACCTCTGTCGGTTTGCAAATCCGGTTCACACTCTCTTAATTTGATGATGGACAAATACATCCTTTCATTTTTTTTAATATACTAAAATTATTTTTCAATCAATGCTATTGGCAAAATTTTACTTATAAGTGAAATTTATATTGAATTATGGGGCTTTTTTCTTATTTTTGCTTTAAGTATTTCACTTATAAGTGAATCATTTACACTCATTTTTTCGTTTAGTTGTTTAAAGATAGTGAATTATAAAATTGTAAAAATAAATGAACTTTCAGGAAGGAAGACCACTATATATTCCGTTTTAATAGAAGGGGACAATAAAACATTATTTGAAAAATTTATTCAAGAAAATCTTGAATTATATAGGAATGAAATAGAAGATATTCTTTTAAGGACAAAAGCAATAGGAGAAAAATTTGGTGCACGTGAGCAATTTTTTAAGCATAATGAAGGAAAGCCAGGAGATCTTGTATGTGCTTTATATGACAATCCTGAAAAAAAATTGAGATGTTATTGCATTAGGTATAGTCAGTTAATTTTAATTATGGGAGCTGGTGGCCTCAAAACAACAAGAACATGGCAAGAAGATTCTAGATTGTCGCACGAAGTAAAACGCATAATCCAAATTTCTCAAGATATTTATAAAAAACAGCTATCTGGAGATATACAAATTTCGGAAGATGGTTTATTTATGATAGGAAATTTGGACTTTGAGGGAAACGAACAATAAACATGGAAAAATACGAAAGCTCTTTAATAAACAATTTGTTGGGAAAAATTCCTGAACAACAATATGATCTTGTTAAATTTAAAATGAAAGTGGCGTTGCAAATGGAAAAAATATTGACAAGGAAGAATATGACAAAAAAAGAATTTGCAATTCAAATTGGGAAAAATCCATCAGAAATTACAAAATGGTTAAGTGGTACACATAACTTTACTATAGAAACATTGTGGGAAATTTCTAATGTACTTAAAGTCTCAATAAGTGAATTAATAGGAGAAGAACAGAATAATAAGCCAAAAGTTATATATAGTTTTACATTGGAATCACAATCTCCGATCTCAATTAATTCTAATCCGTCTTTCATGTCTTTAAAAGCAGAAAAACTTGGCAATAATTTAAAGATAGAAGTTCCAATAAATTAATTATGGAAAACGAAAAAAATAAGTTTCAATTTCAAATAGTAGGAATAGAACTCTTAAGTGGAGAAATATTACCGTTAACAATGGAGCTAAAAGAAGTTATGGACTTTACTTTTCAGGTTAATATCGAGCATAGGTTGGAAGAAAACTTAAAACTATTTTTTGTAGTTGTAAAAGTAGAAGTTGGAGACAAGGAAAATAAAAGATATGGAAGTATAACTGTAAGTTGCATTTTTAAATTGAATAATATTGAAGAAATAATAGAGGTAAAGGAAAATAGTCGTAGCGTTCCTCCAAATATTAGTACTTTGTTAAATTCAATATCTATTTCGACTACAAGAGGAGTGATGTTTTCAACCTTTAAAGGGACGTATTTACATAATGTTGTATTGCCTATTGTTGATCCTAATGCATTTATTTCGCTGAGTAAATAGCAATTAAATATCTTTACTGGCACATAGATCATGCCAGAATGATAATCTTTTATCAGGTATCGATTCGAAGTAATCATTTTTATTCTTTTGCTGGCGCAAGCGTCCACGCTTGTGTCTACTATATTGTAGCCCTCCGGGCGGAATATCGTGGAGAGTGAATGAAACTTCCTTTCTTGTATTTTGCTGGCATTAGAGATCTGGTATCCGGCATCTGGCATCCCACCGCAGCAACCATTCACAATTCATACCCAACATTCATAATTTTTCGTTATATTTGATCTTCAAAGCATAAGACTTTGAATAATAGAGGGTTTAATCATTAAATAGAAATAAAATGGCTTGCAGTTCTTGCGGTACAGGTGGGGGATGCAGTACATCGGCGAATAGTGGTGGTTGCGGTAAAAGCGGCGGATGCAGTTCAGGAGGGTGCAACAAACTAAACTCATACGACTGGCTGGGCAATATGGAGATGGATAGCTCCAACCAATTCGATCTAGTGGAAGTAAAATTCAAAGGTGGAAGAAAAGAATATTTCCGCAACTCCAATAAATTAGAATTATACACTGGCGATGCAGTGATCACGGACGTTCCGAATGGTCACCACCTAGGACATGTTTCCTTACAAGGCGAATTGGTAAGGTTACAGATGAAAAAAAAGGAAATCGTACAAGACGAAAATCTCCGTACGATCTATCGAAAGGCTACTCAGAAAGATCTTGAAAAATACGAACAGGCGCGCGCCCGCGAGGAATCTACACTTTACAGAACCCGCCAGCTCGCCCGCGATCTAAAACTGGAAATGAAACTTTCCGACGTAGAATTTCAGGCAGACAATATCAAAGCAACGTTTTACTACTCCGCTGACGAGCGCGTAGACTTCCGTGAGCTGATCAAAATGCTTGCCGCAGAGTTTAAGATCCGGATCGAAATGAAACAGATCAGCCTGCGCCAGGAAGCCAGTCGCCTCGGAGGAATAGGTTCCTGTGGCCGTGAGCTTTGTTGCTCTACCTGGCTTACGGATTTTAAAAACGTGAACACTTCTGCCGCCCGTTATCAAAACCTAGCGCTCAATCCTACCAAACTTTCCGGCCAGTGCGGCCGTCTGAAATGTTGCCTCAACTATGAGCTGGATACCTACATGGATGCACTCAAAGGAATTCCTGAGATCCAGCAACCGATCAGTACGCTTCACGGAGATGCAGTATTGCAAAAAACAGATATCTTCAAAAAGATCATGTGGTTTGCCTACAAAGACGATATCACTACCTGGCAGCCTATTTCGGTGGAAAGGGTAAATCATATTCTCGAACAAAATAAAAAAGGCAGAAAACCTGCAACACTCGATTCCGATGAAGAAGTAGAAAAGGGAATCAGCCACGAAGAGAAAAAAGAGAAAGAAGAGCTTTCCCGTTTCGATGATAAATTCGGCAAGAAGAAAAAAAGAAAGAAAAAGAAAAACAAAAGCGGAGGTCAGGGAAATAACGAAAATAGAAACCCACAAAACGAAGAAAATAGAAATAAGCCTCAGCAGGAAAACCGTAACCAGCAAGGCGGAGGACAAAATAAAAATAAACCGCAGCATAATAATAATAAGAGCCAACAAGGGGGCGAGCAGAAACATAACAAGCCTCAGCACCAGCACCGCAACCAGCAGGGTGGAGAAAATAAAAACAAACCGCAAAACCAAAACAGGAACCCACAAGGACCTACGAATAAAGACAATGTGGAATAAACTTATTATGGCAATCCGTTTTTTTAATCCTATGGTTGAAATTCTAAATTCTAAATTCCAAATTCCAATTAAAGCAACCCTTTGGAATTTGGCTTTTGTTTTTGGGTGCTTATTGATCACAACTGTTCTTTCTTCCTGCGATAGCAAGCGTGTATACGATACCATGAAAGACCTTGACAGCAGTGCCTGGAATGAACGCAAGGAATTGGCGTTTGAAGTCAATATTCCTGACGCATCAGTACCTTACACACTTTACTATTCCTTGCGCTATGATAATACCTATCCGTATTATAATTTATACATCAACCGCCTGCTGGAGGATTCTACAGGAAAGATGTTGAACAAAAAACTTCAGGCAATGGATCTTTTCAAAAACGATACTGGCATGCCGATGGGCAAAGGTATGGGAGCAAAAAAAGATTACCTGATCATTTCAGAAACCAATTATAAATTTCCTTACGCAGGAAAATATACATTCAAACTGAAACAATACATGCGCCAGGAAAATCTTCCGGGCATTAGTGCCGTTGGGTTCAGGATTGAAAAACAAAACTAATCACAACACAACTCGTAGGATCGGATGTTCCAGCTTTCTTCCATTTACGAAAATTCTCTTGCCAAGGAAAACACCAGGCTTACGAGCATCGACGTGCTGAGAGGAATTGTAATGGCGCTTATGGCGCTGGACCACTGCCGGGATTATTTTCACCAATACGCTTTTGAATTCGCTCCGGAAGACCTGGAGTTCACTACACCGATCGTGTTCTACACACGCTGGATCACACATTTCTGCGCCCCGGTATTTGTCTTCCTCACAGGAATTTCTGCCTATCTCTACCAGCAAAAAAATAATGCAAGTAATAAGGATATGGTCCGCTACCTCGTTATCCGCGGGTTGATCCTGATCTTGCTAGAAATTACCATCGTACGTTTTGCCTGGAGATTTTACATCGACTACTCTTCCATTGGAGGCCTTGTACTATGGGGTATTGGCTGGAGCATGATTGCCTTGGCAGGAATTCTTTACTTGCCGAGAAAAGTAATTTTGGGACTAAGTCTTGTGATCTTATTCACGCACAATTTTCTTGACCCGATTGAAGTGAGTGGAAATAAATTTTTGGAACTGATCTGGGCTTTCCTCCACAAATGCACATTTGTGCCGCTGACTGAAAATTTTGGTATCAATATTTTATATCCTGTACTCCCAATGATCGGCCTGATCAGTTTGGGTTATTATATTGGGAAATGGTTTACCGGCGAGTACAACAGCGAGATCCGCGCAGGCTATTTATTTTATACAGGGATGATCATGGTTTTCCTTTTTCTTGGATTACGTGTGATGCAACTGGTGACAGAACAATATGCTTACCTGTTTTATCTCAACGTAGGAGATCTTGAAAACAAATGGACTGTATTTTTTAAAACGATCTTAGGCTACATTGTAGAAAACTACGGCGACGCTTCACCCTGGCAAGTACAGGAAAATTTTACATACACACTTATTTCCTTTTTCAATACCACGAAATATCCGATGTCACTTCTCTATATCCTGATGACGCTGGGGCCTGCACTGATGGCGCTTTCTGTGTTGGAGAACAAAAATAATATTTTCACGAAAGTGATGACTGTCTACGGAAAAGTACCACTGTTTTATTATGTGCTTCATCTTTTTCTCATTCATACATTGGCCATACTGATTGCAGTGCTTTCACATTTAGATAGAATGCAGGAGATCCTGAAAGGAGATTGGAAATCGCTTTCTGAAAATTATGGATTCTCCATGCCTGTGGTCTATCTCATCTGGCTCTGTGTACTGGCGCTCTTATATCCTGCCTGTAACGCCTATAATAGATTAAAAGCTAAAAATAAAAAGCACGGACTATTGTCTTATTTATAAGTATATTCGTGTTGATTGAGTTCACTTAGTCAAAAATTATCTCGAAAGGACATCAGATTCCGGATGCCAGATACCAGATAAAAATTCATGGATTCGCTAATCCATGTCTGTACAATTTTTTATCCGGCATCTGGCATCCGGGAGCTGACATCCTTTTAGAATCAGTTCATCACTTCAAACCCACAACAACCCACACATGAAGAAGATTTATTATTTGAATCTCAGTTTACTGATATTCGCCACCGCCATTCTTTTCCATTCTTGTAAAAGCAAAACCGAAAAACCTGTACGCTACATCGCCTATGTAGGAAGGTACACCGACAAAAATGCCGAAAAACAACCTGACAATCGCTTCGATCGCATGCATGAATACATGTTGCGCCAATACGTGGCGGATCTGAACACTCAAAATCATCCTGTCAATTTTGAGATCAAGACCTTCGACTGCCAACGAGATCCAAAGCAAGCGGCAGAAGTATACAAACAGATCGGTGCCGACAGTTCGATCGTGAGCGTGGTCGATAATACCTGGGGCGCACACCTGGCGGGCGCACAAGAGATCATTCGCCTCAACCGTATCCCTGTGATCGCCATCAACGCCGACCATAATTTTGCCGACTTCGGCAAACAAGCAGTATTTACAGGCAACAACGATTACCTACCTGCAGAAATAAATTCTTTCATCACTAAAGTGCTACAGAAAAAAGAAGTACTGTTTGTATCGGAAGAAGATTATTCGCTACACAAAAGTTTTCTAAGCGATTTTGAAAAAAATGGAGTGAACGTAAAGAAAATGTTTACGATCAAAAACAGCGCTTCCGACAAACAACTAGCCTTCGATTCGCTGGCAGCCTTGTTTGATGAGGCGATCAAAGCAGATCCTTCCTTAAAAAAATATTGGGTGGTGGTAAACTTGCACAATGAATACGGACAACGTTTGCTCAACCATATAGATGCCAAGCACACAGATCTTCATTTGATCGGTCATGCGTACATTACACAAACGGTAGGAACTTTTAAATTCGGAGAGCGCAACAGCAATGAGCTTATCCTCATCAACAACCCTACCGACGCTGTGTCCAGGAAGATCGCACTGGATATGGAACAGTTTAGAAAAAATGACCCAGAGCTTTTTCTGAAAAGTGTTTCTCCAATGTTCCCAAAACGCTGCAACGATGCGATCGCAATTATTGGCAACTTTTTTAGTTTGCACAAAGATTCTATTCCCAACAGAAATTCCTTTATAGAATATTTCAGCGGACTGCGCGGCACGTCTCAGCGTACGCCGGAAGATCTGTATTTTTTCAATGAGAAAAATGAATTGATCCCTGATCTGTATTATGTGCAATACAAGGACGGAAAACTTTATTCCTTCCGCGAGCAGCTCAACAAGCGGGGAGAAGTGATCCCAAACATGATCGCAGGAATGGAAATTCTTGACATCTACAATCTTGATGTAGCTACCAATACCTTCCAGGCAGATTTTAATTATTGGATCAAAGTAGACAGCATCAATGCGGATGCTGAGCGTTTTATTATTTTCCCAAATATGAAAGAGTCGGGAAGCGCGAAATCATTGGTACGCGAAGAGACCATCAATGGTATGATCTACAAATTATATAAAGTGTCCGGACTTTTTCACCAGGATTACGATCTGAAAGAATACCCGTTTGACGAGCAAGAGATCAGTATCAGCATGGAAGTGATGAACTCTACCGAAAAATTAAAGATCGCTTTTGACCAATCGGCATTCCAGGAAGATTCAAATTTTCTTGGCAAGTTTAAAGTGCGCGCCTGGAACAAAGAAAAATATTTATTGACGGTCGACAACCGAATTTCATCCACCATGCGCGGAGACCTGAACAGTGTACCTGGTGAGTTGAAAAAATACCAGGTATTCTCTTTCCGTCTGTTCGTAAAACGCACACTGGCCGGGCCATTCCTGGAGATCATCATGCCACTAATGTTGATCGGTCTGGTAGCGATCGCTTTGTTGTTCATACGCGATCTTTCATTTGGAAATATCGGAGAAGTGAGTGCCGGAACATTCCTCGGTATCATTACCTTCTCCATCGCCATGGCCTCACTTTCGCCGAGTACGGATTCGATTACCAGAAGTGATATCCTGTTTTGGGTTACGTTTGCCGTAGTGCTTTCCTGTTTTCTTACCATCATCATCTGCAATTCCCTTTACAGCACCGGGCATGAGATCCGCGAGTTGAAATTTGTAAAAAGGCTACGTCTCTTCCTGATTGTAGCGTATGCGCTGGCTTGTGTGTTAGTATTGACTTTATAGTCATAAAGGAAGATACGGACGGGATGCCGGATTCCAGATAAAAAGATTAAAATGTAGAAAGAAGTTTTTAGTATGGCTTCATAGATTACTATGTTGTTAGAGAAAAAGCTCCACGAATAACGATTTTATCTGGTATCTGGCATCCGGCATCTGGTATCTTTTTAACGCTATTCCCTGTAACTCAATCATTAAAAAATTGCTTCTGAAACTTCTAAAATCCTGAGAATATTCTTAATTTTGAAGTCTTGATAGAGTACAATTGGAAATCATTACTGCAGAACTAATCACTAAATTTATTCGCTACGCGTTGGTAGGGTTTACCGGCTTGGTAGTGGATTTTAGCGTTACTTATTGCTTTAAAGAATTTGCAAAAGTGAGTAAGTACATTGCCAACAGCATCGGCTTCTGCACTGCTGTGGTGACCAATTACCTGCTCAACCGCTACTGGACCTTTGGAGCGGGAAATCAAGATGTCTTTATTCAGTTTGGTACTTTCGTAGCAGTTTCCCTCATAGGATTGCTGATCAACAATATGATCATTTACCTGCTGAACGAAAAACTGAAGATCAATTTCTATATCTCCAAGTTAGCAGCGATCTTCGTAGTCATCTTCTGGAATTTCTTCGTGAATTATTATTATACTTTCCGCGTAGCGGCCTAAACAATCTACAATTATGGCATTAGAGATAACAGGAAGACTTTACAAAGTACTTTCCGAACAAACAGGTTCCGGTAAAAATGGCAACTGGGTAAAACAGGAATTTGTGATCGAGACCACCGAACAATATCCGAAAAAAGTATGCTGCTCTGCCTGGGGCGATAAAGTAGCGGCGCTGAAAGGCCTTCAGCCTGGCGACCAGATCAAAGTATCGTTCAACATCGAATCAAGGGAATACAATGAGCGTTGGTACACCGATGTGCGTGCATGGAAGATCGAGCCTATTGCTAGTGGCGGCACTACTTCTGATACAAGCAGCAACCGTAAAGAAGATTTCCCTGGCGACGTGACAACATTCACGGCTGATGGCGGGGAGAGCGATGACCTACCGTTTTAAGTTATGAATTATGAGTTATGAATGTTGAGTTTGATCATTCATAACTCATAATTCAACATTCATAATTTTTTCTTAGTCTTTTTCCCCGTTTCCAATTTCACCATCAATTCCCTCACTGCAATTTTAGGCAGAGAAT
>DATLOZ010000011.1:0-23121 GCA_035535995.1 Cytophagaceae bacterium | reverse complement strand
CAGCTGAGCAATGCGCAGGTGTTTAATATGATTGCCCACAAAGCTTCGCTGGAATTGTTTGACGAAGCAGGCATGAAAGCTTTGGTAAAAAAAAGTCGTGCGATGACCACCTTCCTGGAAGACCTGATCAAAACGGAATGCCTGATACAAACAGGATACAAAATAAAGATCATCACACCGGCTAGTATTGATGAGCGTGGCAGCCAGCTTTCGATACTGGTGCAGAAAAAAGGAGAAGAGCTTTTTAAGAAAATGACCGAAGCCGGATTCATAGTAGACTGGCGTTCACCAAACGTGATCCGCGTAGCGCCGGCACCTTTGTATAATACTTTTGAAGAAGTATATAAGCTTGCAGCGTTTCTATCCGAATGTTGTTTTTACCAAGAGTTAAATAATAAAAAATAATTTTTTAACACAAAGACACGAAGGCACAAAGTTCTTCGTGTCTTTGTATAGTTTATTAGTCTGCCAGAAACCCAAACTTCCCATTATTATAATCTTCAATAGCCTGGTGAATTTCTTCTTCTGTATTCATCACAAAAGGGCCATAGCCTACAAAAGGCTCGTTGAGCGGCTCTCCGCTAAGTACGAGTAGGATTGTTTTTTTATTGGCTTTGATATGAAAAGCACCTTCTTCATTTTTAAACTGCACATAATGATTTTCGGGTACTTTATAAAATTCATTTACTACGATATCACCGTCTACCACTAAAAGCCCGGTGTTAAAATTTCCCGGAAGCGTTATGGTTGTTTCTCCTTCTGCGTTTAAATGTACATCGTACATATGTACTGGAGAAAAAGTGATGGCAGGACCTTTCACTCCTTTGTATTCACCGGCGATCACATGCAAGGAGCCTGCGTTTTGGTCGAGTGTCACGTTGCCTTTTTTACCATGCAAAATGCTTTGATATTTGGCAGGTGTCATTTTATGTTTTTTAGGAAGATTGATCCAAAGTTGGATCATTTCAAAAGCGCCGCCACGTTTGGTATATTCTGTTTCATGATATTCCTTATGCAGCACGCCGCCTCCGGCCGTCATCCACTGCACATCGCCAGGGTTGATCACGCCTGCGTTTCCAGCGCTGTCGTGGTGCGCTACGCTTCCTTTGTAGGCAATGGTGATCGTTTCAATGCCACGGTGTGGGTGAACTCCTACACCTCTTGATATTTCGGAAGGCGGGTAGTTTACCTCTGCATTAAAGTCGAGCAGGAAAAAAGGGCTCATGCGTTCTTCAAACCCTTTTCCGTTGGGATAAAAATTCATCACCTTAAATCCATTGCCCACCATATGGGTACGGGATGGGGAAAGTACTCCCTCTACACTCCTATATTTATCAGAAGTAGAGGTAGAGAATATTTTTCCGAAGGAGGAGAAGGAGGAAAGAAGAAAACCTCCCAATACAGTGTTTTTGATAAAATTGCGGCGTTCCATGAGAAAGGGGCTTTTGTATTGGCTCTAACAAGAGTTTTAATTTAATCGTTCTGTATCGTTTTACCTATATAAAAGAAGCCCGTTTTTTTTTATAAACAGGAAATACAATGGATGATTGTTTCTGAAAAGGTTTATTTTTGTATAGCCAGCTCTCTAAAGTTTATCAGGGACTATACAAACAGATTACCTACAGGTTTTCTTCTTTACTTTATGAACGGGAATAAATAAACTGTTGTTTTACCGAATGAGAAGGAAGGGTACATAAACAATTAAGACAATGAAACGTATATCATTAATCACTCTTCTGTTTTTTGTCCTTTGCCAGGCAAAAGCGCAGGTCTCCAGCGTGAGTCCATATTCAGAACCAATAAATATTTCTTACAATAGATTTTCGCTTAAAGAAGCGCTTGCGGTAGAGCAAGCAATCAGCTCCAAAGATATTTCGGATAGTTATCAGACAAGATTGAAGCGCGAAGATTATTCTAATAAGAAAAAATATCCACTAGCTCCTGCTAAAGCATTTCTCAGGCTTGAAAGCCCATGGTTTGCCAATCGTGTAGAATACTATTACGATAGCCGCGACAGTTCTGTACGGGCGATCGTATATGAGTGGAATGATCTTAAAGAAAATGCCATCAAAAACGATAAGGACATTGCCGTAAAGCTGGCGGCGTTTCAAGAAAAATTTGATTTGCTCGCTCAGCACATCACGTTTCAGCTGGGAATGCCTGGCTTTTTAAACTTAGAATCGAGACGCCAGGTAACGATCTATAAAGACGAAAAAAAATGGATCGACCAGGAAGAGATGAATGTTTCTTTGTCGATCGTGGTGAATAAAGACATGGGGTTTAGCCAGATCAAATTGGTAGTTTATAAAGATTAACTGTCTGAACCGTTCGCGTCCGTAGTAAGCACGTCGCTCATATAGTCGAAGAATGGGCGCATGTTTTTATAGACTTCGTTTATCGTTTTTACAAAATTCTTGCTCAACACTTCTTCATCAGAAAAATTGTGGCGTAATAAAAATTGTTTGTAGCGGAGCAGTTCAATAGCAGGATGATCTTTTTCGTACCCGCGCGGAGCCGAGGAAAGCTGCTCGCCTTGTAGGCCTCCAAAGGTTTTGATCAGCTTTTTATCTTTCAATAATTTTTGCCAGTCTTCATAATTGTAAGAAATATCTTCGCGAATGCGTTTCATATCCTCCGGGTTTGGTCCCCAGAAACCACCGGCCGCAAAGGAATTGCCAGGTTGCAAATGGAAGTAATAACCACCACGTCTTTTTTTAGTGGCTCTTTTGAAAGAGCCACTCCAGTAATCATGATAAGGAGATTTATCTTTTGAAAAACGCACATCCCTGTAGATACGGTACAAGCTTTTTTTGCCGGATTCTGTTTCGAGTGTATCGTGCTTATTGATCTCGTCCAGCAACGCATCCGCGAAGTCGATAATATTAGCCTGGGCATCCAGGTATTGGTCTTTGTGCGCATTGAACCAATCGCGGTTGTTGTGCTTGGAGAGCGTTTTGGGGAAGAACAGGGATTCTTTTTTTATATCGGCCATGGGGAGTTATGAATGTTGAATTATGAGTTATGAATTAGAAATTTTGAATTCTCAGGTGTTTGATAGTATTGAAACCATTCAATACTCATAATTCATAACTTTTATCACCATTTTGAATATGGCAATTTAGAAAGTGAGGCATTGAAATATCGTGGATCCTCGGTCACTTCTTCTCCGATCCATTCAGGTAGAGCGAAAGATTCATTTTCGTTTTCCAGTTCGATCTCTGCAAGAAGCAGGCCTTCGTTGTCGCCTTTAAAATCGTCTACTTCCCAGAGTTTCCCTTGTACCATTATTTTGTAGCGATATTTTTCGATACAATTTTCGGTCATGTTGGTAAGCATTTCCTGCGCTTCGTCGGCGGGGATATTGTATTCATATTCAGGCCTAGAAGCGCCGGTTGTTTTGCCTTTGATGGTGATCCACGCTTCCTTGTTGGCAATGCGGATGCGAATGGTTTTAGAAGCATCACTATACAAATATCCCTGACGATAAAAGTCAGGGATCGGTTTGTCGGTTTTTTGCCAAAGGTCTTTTTTGACTAGAAATTTTCGTTCGGTTTCAATTGGCATACGAGCGTTTGTCTGAGGTTGAATTTGCGATGCCAGATACCGGATAAAAAAGTTGTCATCCAGAAGGAAACTTATGTAGCCTTAGCACTATTGTTAGAGCTGATTTATCTGGCATCCGGCATCTGGTATCTGATATCTATTTCTTTGGCACCATCGTAATACTGCGCTTCATGCCGAAGTCTTCGTACTCTACTACAAGCTTGTCGTCAGTGAGTTCTTTTACATTTTGTACTACAGTGCGTCCATCGCCATAGAGAAGGATAATGGTTTTACCTTCCGGCCCCATTTTCCATTTTCCTTTGTCTTTTTGTGCGGTTTCGGTGTATTCAAAAGTGCTGTCGGGTTTAAAGCTGAAATAAATGCCAACTACCGAATCAGCAACGATCTTAGTTTCGCCAAGGGTAAATTCAGTGGCTTTCCAGTCTTTTACAAGTTTGTTGGAATTGCTTCCTCCGCAAGAATAAAGTAGCGCTGGAGCCAGCGCCAATACTAACCAGTTTTTTAGTTTTTTCATTTTTGATTTGGTTAAACTCGTTCTAAGCTAATTAATTTATCTTTTATAAACAAAGCTGTTTCGAGACAAGATACCGGATGCAGAGGCCGGTTTAAATATACGTAGTTAAGTTTTATTGTTTTATAATGATAGTTTCGAAAAGAGCGCAGCGGCGCATTGCTGGCGGGGACGCCAGCAATGATGAACGTCAGTAAAAAAGATTTATCGTTCACTTCTGGGGATCCATACTACTTATTAAGATGGAAGATATAAACTTATCGTTCTTACCGTGTTTTTCCGTATTCCTTGTTTGCTGGCGTCCCCGCCAGCAAACAAGGAATATGGAAACTTGAATTTTAATAAAATTTAACTACGTATACCTAAAAAGGGTTACTATCAGTACAACTTCGTAAATTTTCTTTTAAATGAGACCTTCATACTGAAAATCATCAAATCCGGTAAATCAAAATTCAGACAATTTTATTTATCTGGCATCCGGTATCTGGCATCTCGCATCTACTAAAATCCAACCTTCAGAAAATTCATAATTATTTGTTTGTAGCAAAATTTGTTTCCAATACCTTTTTTCATAATTTATAAATTCAATTCTATCCGAATAGACAGAAGGGGACTCTATTGGATAAACCATTTCCATTTTTCAAAACTGTAAACCTTATTAAAAAAACATGAGCAACTACGAAAAAGAACGTGCAAAATCGACGGTCGATAATACCGGCTGGAAAAAATGGGGGCCCTACCTTACCGAGCGCCAATGGGGAACAGTGAGAGAAGATTATAGTAAAGACGGCTCTGCCTGGGATTTCTTGCCACACGATCATGCCCGCAGCAAAGCATATCGCTGGGGCGAAGAAGGGATCGGCGGGATCTGTGACAATAAACAATTTCTCTGCTTTGCAGTTTCGCTCTGGAACGGTAAAGATGCAATTCTCAAAGAACGTATGTTCGGACTCACCGGACCGGAATCCAACCACGGCGAAGATTGTAAGGAAAATTATTATTACCTCGAAAGCACGCCTACGCATTCGTACATGAAGATGCTTTACAAATATCCGCAGCGCGCTTATCCATATCAACAATTAGTGGACGAAAGTCGCAAACGCAATAGGCTGGAGCCGGAATACGAACTGATCGATACGGGAGTATTTGACGAAAATAAATATTTTGATATCTATATAGAATACGCCAAAGCCAGCGAAGACGACGTACTGATCAAGATCACCGCCGCCAACCGTGGGCCGGAACCAGCATTCATCGATCTTTTGCCTACACTATGGTTTAGAAATATCTGGAGTTGGGGATACGACAATGCCAAACCTTCTATGGTGGCCGATAGCAACAATTCGATCTTTATCCAGCACGAAAAAATCGGACAATATTTTCTTTACACGGAACAAAACAGCGAACTTCTATTTTGTGACAACGAAACAAATCAAAAGCGTTTATACGGCGTAGAAAATTCGCAACCTTACTGCAAAGACGGCATCAACGATTACATCGTCAATGGAGATCATAAAGCGGTCAACAATAACAAGACCGGTACCAAAGCTTCCATTAGCTACAAACAGGAAATAGCAGCAGGAGGAAGTTACACGATCCGTCTTCGTCTTTGCAATTACAAAAATGATAATCCTTTCGAAAATTTCGACAGCGTCTTTGCAGACCGAATGAGAGATGCGGATACATTTTACGCAGCGCTGCAAAAAGATCAAACCAACGACGACCTAAAACTGGTACAACGCCAGGCATATGCAGGGATGCTCTGGACAAAACAATTCTATTATTTCAATATCAAACAATGGCTCGACGGTGATCCAGGCCAGATCCCGCCTCCGGTAGAGCGTAAGAGCGGACGTAATGCACACTGGCGCCATATGAACAACGAGAATATTATTTCCATGCCTGATAAATGGGAATATCCTTGGTATGCAGCATGGGACCTGGCTTTTCACACGCTGCCATTGGCAAGGCTCGATCCGCATTTTGCAAAACGTCAGCTGGAGATCTTGCTTCGCGAATATTATATGCACCCGAACGGCCAGATCCCTGCCTACGAATGGAACTTCGGAGATGTGAATCCTCCCGTACACGCCTGGGCTACGCTCAAGGTGTATGAGATCGATAAGCTGCAAAATAATGGAATTGGCGATATAGAATTTTTGGAAAAAATATTCCATAAACTCTTGCTCAACTTTACCTGGTGGGTAAACCAAAAAGACTCCGGCGGAAATAACATCTTTGAAGGTGGATTCCTCGGACTCGATAATATCGGAGTATTCGACCGCAGCCGTCCTTTGCCAACCGGCGGTACAATTGAACAAGCCGACGGTACAAGCTGGATGGCAATGTTCTCACTCAACATGCTGAAGATAGCATTGGAGATCTCAGAAGTAAGACCTGCCTATCAGGATATGGCGTCCAAATTCTTCGAACACTTCCTGCACATTGCCGGAGCCCTTGCCAATCTTGGCGGCGAAGGCGTAGAGCTTTGGGATAACGAGGATTCTTTCTTCTATGACGTGCTTCACTTACCGGAAGGACACAGCGTGCCGCTAAAGGTACGTTCAATGGTGGGCCTTATTCCATTGTATGCAGTAGAAGTATTAGAGCCACACTACCTCGAAAGACTTCCTGCTTTCAAACGAAGAGTAGAATGGGTACTCGCCAACCGTCCGGATCTTGCAGCCCTTATTTCACGCTGGAATGAGCAAGGAAAAGGGGAAACAAGATTGCTTTCCTTGCTACGCGGACACCGGATGAAAAAATTATTCAGTAGAATGCTCGACGAAGCCGAATTCCTTTCTGATTATGGAATTCGCGCGTTGTCGAAATACCACAAAGATCATCCGTATGAATTCTGGGTGAGCGGCGAATGTTTCCGTGTGAACTACAATCCAGGGGAATCCGATTCTGGATTGTTTGGCGGAAACTCCAACTGGCGTGGCCCGATCTGGTTCCCGGTAAACTTCCTGATCATAGATTCCATGCTGAAATTTCACGACTACTATGGCGACGATTTCAGAATAGAATATCCAACCGGAAGCGGCCACAAAGTATCGATCAAAGAAGCCGCCACAGAAATAGCGAAGAGAATGATGCATATCTTTACACGCAATGAGCATGGACAAAGACCTGTACATGGTCGCTATGACAAGCTTCAGAAAGATGAACACTTCAAAGACCTGATCTTGTTCTACGAATATTTCCACGGCGACAACGGCTCCGGTATCGGCGCTACGCACCAGACAGGCTGGACAGGATTGATTGCAGAGTTGATTACGAATTTTAAATAAAATAATGAAAGAGTTTATAAGTGAATCATTCACTAAGAAAAAGATCACCGATTTTATCGTCAACGAAGCGATCGGAAGATTTGTAGGCTTTGTGGTAGGTATGTGGACTACCTCTTTATTTTCTAAAGTAGTGTATGAAAAAAAGGGAATAAAAAATCTTTTCGGGCTGGCCCCAAGAAAGAAAATAGTAGTCAATACCACGCCAGAATGGCTGCAGTTCGTGATCTCGGCGTTGGTAGGATTTATCATGTTAGAATTGATCAATTATTTCTTCAAGAAAAAATTGTATGTCCCTATCTGGGAATTTGTAAAAAATAAGTTTGCTAAAAACAAAGACGATCAGCCTAAGCAGGAGTCTTATTATTCTTAACTATTATTTAAACAAAAATTTTAAAAGTATATGAAAGCAATTGCCACCACTCCGGGAAGTAAGGAGCTCCGGATCGTAGAGCGCGAAGAGCCTAAGATCTATGAAGCGGATGATATTAAAATAAAGATCACACAGATCGGGATCTGTGGAACCGACCGCGAGATAGCCCATGGAGGCCGCGCGGATGCGCCTGCAGGTTCAAACGAACTAGTGCTTGGTCACGAAATGATCGGCATAGTAGTAGAGATCGGTAAAGATGTAAAAAAAGTAAAAGTTGGAGATCACGCATTATTCACTGTACGCCGGGCCTGTGGCTCCTGCTATGCTTGCGCCAATGGAAGAAATGATATGTGCAGCACGGGCAACTATACCGAAAGAGGTATCCGTGGTCGCGACGGATATATGACGGAATACGTTGTAGACAAAGAATTATACTGCGTAAAAATTCCTGATAATATTGTAGACCTAGGTGTGCTTACCGAGCCGATCTCCGTATCAGTAAAGGCTGTAGACGAAGCTGTAAAAATTCAGGCAGCGAGAATCCCAGGCGCTACCTACGATACCTGGCTTAACGGTAAAAAAGTATTGGTAGTTGGTCTGGGCCCGATCGGTCTGCTGGGCGCGTTCATCCTGCGTCTTAGAGGTGCTGATGTTTTGGGAATGGACATTGTAGAGGAAAATTCTCCGCGCGCATCGCTGCTCAAAGAGATTGGCGGAAATTATATAAACGGAAAAACAATCTCTGCCGACCTGATCGATGATACCTACGGGCAGATCGATATGGTCTTCGAAGCAGCAGGTGTAGCCAAATTAGGATTCGACCTGATCGATGCACTGGGCATCAACGGCGTATACGTGCTTACAGGCGTACCAGGCGCGGGAAGGCCGGTAGACATTTCCGGAGGCGCGCTGATGCAACAAATGGTATTGATGAACCAGGTAATGGTAGGAAGCGTAAACGCCAGCATGCAACATAATTTAATGGCACTGGATGTAATTGCAAATTCGAAAAAAACATGGCCGGGTTCGCTTGAAAAAGTGATCACCGAAGTGATGCCTTACACTAAAATAAAAGAGGCTATCGCGAATACAAGTTCGGATGAAATTAAGACGATTATTACATTTTAAAGGACTGATATAGCTACTTTTTAAATTGTGAATTATGAGTTATGAAGGTTGAGTTGATTTGTTTTTCACTCATAATTCATAACTCAACATTCATAACTTTTTGAAATATGCCCACTTCAAAAAATGGAACCCTTCGCACTTGTCCCAAAGGACATCAATACTATAAGAGTACAGATTGTCCTACTTGCCCTACTTGTGAACAAGAGAAAAAACCATCTACAGGTTTTCTATCCATGCTCTCCGCACCCGCAAGGCGTGCATTAGAGAATCATGGAATTAAAACATTGAAACAGCTTTCAAAATTCAGCGAAAAAGAAATCATGGAATTCCACGGAATGGGTCCATCGTCTATCCCAAAGCTAAGAGCAGCGCTGGAAGCAGAGGGGTTAACTTTCAAACGTTAGAAAATCATTCGTCATTGCGAGGAGTGGGTGCCGACGAAGCAATCCGTTAGCTACGCAGCCTTGTTAATTTGAAACCAATCGTAATAGTCAGCGGGCTCGGGCTGTGTAGCTAACGGATTGCTTCGCAACATTTCCTCGCAATAACGAATAATAAAAAAGCGCACTGGATTTTTCCAGTGCGCTTTTTTATTATAAAAGATTAGCGATTACTTTTTTGCTAAAGCAGGAGTAGATTTTTTCGTTTCTACTACTTTCGGCGTTTCTTTCACTTCTTTTTTCTTGTTAGTCCAAAGATCCAAGATCATTGGCACCGCGATGAAGATCGTAGAATAAGAACCGAAGATCACCCCGATCAACAAGGCGAAGGAGAAGCTTTTCAGCGTTTCACCTCCGAATAAGAACAGGATGATCACCACCATCAACACGGTGAACGTAGTCATGATCGTACGGCTCAAAGTATAGTTGATCGCTTTGTTGATGAGTTCACCGAGCTCATCTTTACTATAATCTCCCAGATCTTTTTTGGCCGCGCCGAATACCTCTCTTACGCGGTCAAACACGATTACGGTATCGTTGATCGAGAAACCGACAATTGTCAGGATCGCAGCTACGAATACCTGGTCTACTTCGTAAGCGATGCCTAATGCACGCATGATCCCGAAGATCGCGATTACCATTAACACATCGTGGAAGAGTGCAGTAACACTACCCAGGGAGAATTGCCATTTCTGGAAACGAATCAAGATGTAAATAAAAATTCCGACAAGTGAAAGGAATAGTGACAATACAGAGGAAGATTTGATATCGTCAGCGATTGTTGCACCTACTTTATTGGAGTATAAAATATTGAAATTGCCGGCGCCTGCATAATCCTGTAATCCTTTTACCAGTGCAGCCTGTACTTTCTCGTCACTTTCGGTAGATTCATCGTCGATCAGGTAGCTGGTAGTCACCTTGATTTTTGTATCACTTCCGTAAGTTTTTACTTCAGTACCCGCACCTTTGAAGTCGTCTGCCAGATCAGCTTTCAACTTGGCTGCTTCTACTTTGTTTTTAAACTCTACTACATACGAGCGTCCGCCTTTGAAATCAACACCAAAGTTTAAACCGCCCTGGAAGAAGATCACCACAAACCCAACTAAAATCAAAGAGGTAGAGAAAATGTAAGAAGCTTTTCTCTTATTGATGATATTGAAATTTAAATTTCTGAAAAGGTTTCTTGAGAAAGCAGTAGTGAATTTCACAGAGTTTTCGTCTTTGTCTTTCACCATCCAAAGCACCAACACTTTACTGATAAATACTGCCGTGAAGAATGAACAGGCAATACCGATCATCAGCGTAAGCGCGAATCCTTTGATAGGACCGGAACCAAGGAAGAACAGGATAACACCTGTAAGCAAAGTAGTAACGTTGGAGTCAAAGATCGAGCTGAATGCTTTGTCGTATCCGAGGTCGATAGAAGTGCGGAGACTTTTGCCCGCATCTAATTCTTCCTTGATCCGTTCGAAGATCAATACGTTTGCATCCACGGCCATACCGATAGTGAGCACAATCCCCGCGATTCCCGGTAAGGTAAGCACCGATCCGAATGAAGCAAGTACTCCCATCGTAAAGAGGATGTTGAACAATAAAGCAACGTCGGCCACAAAGCCACCTTTTTGATAGTAGAGAACCATAAAGAACACTACAATGATCAAACCTGCAGCCATGGAGTAGATACCGGAGGCAATGGCTTCTTTACCCAGCGTAGGACCTACGATCACTTCTTCTACAATTCTTACTGGGGCAGGAAGTTTACCAGCCTTCAGGATGTTGGCAAGGTCATTCGCTTCTTCCAGCGTGAAATCGCCGGAGATAGAAGATCTTCCGCCTGGAATTTCATTTTTCACACTTGGTGCAGAGTAGCAATAATCATCGAGGATGATCGCGATTCTTCTCTTGCTGCTGGCAGCTTCAGAGGTCATGTTTTTCCAGATCTTCGCACCGTTGGAGTTCATGCTCATAGTCACTTCAAATCCGTTTCCATCCTGTGCTACTTCCTGGCGCGCTTCAGTGATCACTTCGCCACTCAGTTTCGCTTTTTCGTTTCTGCCTTTTTTACAAGGAATGTATTCCAACAGTTTATCGGTAGAGCCTTTTGGACTTCTGCCTTTTTTATCCCAGTAGAAGGTTACGTGAGAAGGAAGCAGTGCCTGTACTTTAGGCAAAGCGAAAAGGCGGTTGATCTTTGCAGTATCTTTTACAGAGTAAAGCAGTGTGTAATTGTCTTTGCTCAGTGTGAAAATTTCTGAGTATTGATCTTTGCCTGTTGTGTCTTTTACAGCAGCGTTGCTGGTGTCTGCTTTGGCAGTAGCAGTAGCGTTCGCAGTGTCGGCGCTTAGAGTAGTATCTTCTGAAAGGTTTTCTTCTGAAGACACATCCTGCAATGCATTGCTTGTATCTTTACCGGATTTCTTAAGCGTTACCAGGTATTTGTTTACTTCTATAAGGCTTGGGAAAATTTCCTGTGGCGTGCAAACCGGGATGAACTCCAACATCGCTGTTCCTTGCAATAGGTTGCGCACACGCTGAGGATTTTCTACACCCGGAAGCTCTACGAGAATTCTACCTGTACCAGGAATTTTCTGGATGTTCGGCTGGATCGCGCCAAACTTATCGATACGTGCGCGGATGATGATCAAGGAACGCTCGATCGCTTCGTCTACTTCTTTGTCGATCATTTTTTCTACTTGAGCATCAGAAGAGCTGTAGAGGATACCTTTATTCTTGTTGATCGAGTTGGCATAAATTCTGGCCAGCTTGTTGTCGCCTTCTCTTTGTTTAAATGCTTTGTAAAAAAGAGAAGTGAATTTTTCCTGTGCACTGCTCTGTGCAGCCGTAGCTTCCTTGATAGAAGCCAGGAAAGCAGGATCCTTGCTGTTGGTACCAGCAAGCGCTTTCAGGATCTCTACCGGAGAAACTTCCAGTGTCACGTGCATCCCGCCTTGAAGGTCGAGGCCTAGCGCCAGTTCAGTTTCTTTGATCTCTTTGTAGGTATATTTAATACCCATCACATTGTATACCGGCTCTCCTACTACTGAATCCAGGTATTTTTGTTTTTTGTTGATATCAACTTTGCCTGTAGAATCTTTAGCCAATGTTTCAGCTTTATTTTCGATTCTTCTGGCCACGAATGTAAAATGGATCAGGTATAGACATAGTAGCGAAACTACTACGGTCAATACAACGATCAGACCTCTGTTTTTCATATTGGTTTATAAATTAAATTTTAAAATGGAATACAAATGAATCATAGATAGCGAAAAAAAACCTCACCATCCGGAACGCGCGACAATACGCTATTAGGGAGCGTTTGGAGAAATAAAATGAGTGAAAAGAGTGCGGAAATATTTTTCCGAAATAATAGAACGCTTGGTAGTAAGCGTGATCTTTTCTAATACGGGAGAAAAATCGAACGAAAAGAAAAAGATCTCTTTGGCAAATTCCGGACAGAGAAAGGAAACTACTACAGCTTCGAACGTTGGAGCAGCGGTAACTTTCTCCTGTTTGGTATTGGATGCAGCGCCTTTCTTAACGGGTTCCTTTACAGTATTTGCCGAAGCACTGTAGATTCCCGCGGAGGTCAACAGGATAGAAACTGTCAGCAACAACAGGAAAAAAGCTTTCGCGATATGGATCCTCTTCAGGTTCATAAGATTGGCCTGCAAAGCTATGTAATTTTTATAAAGTAAAAAACTTATTTATGGCTATATTGGCATAATTTTAGCGCAATTATCCCTAAATTTGGAAAGAAGGGAATATTAGATGAAGAAAATTGTATTATTGATTCTCAACCTGCTTTTGGTAGTGCAAGTGCTGAAGGCTCAGGACGATGTGCTTACAAATGTAAAGGCGCAGTTCAAACTGGGCAATGCGCACGAAGCTGCCCGTTATTTTAATGAGATCGTGGAGATCAGTATTGACGGGGAAAAAGGCAACTATAGCAAAACCCAGGCAGAGTTTGTGTTGAGAGATTTTTTCAAAAAACATCCTCCTATTGATTTTCAAAAACTTCATCAAGGTTCTTCCCGCGAAGGACTTACGTTCATGATCGGCAAATACTCTTGCGCCGATGTAAGTTACCGAGTTTATATTGTCGTGAAGTCGTTTAAAGGCACTTACCTGGTGGATACGATCGATTTTAGTAAAGAATAATATTATTAAATCCCAAAAATCAAATTCCAAAATGTTCTTCTTGATATCTGGAAATTGTTTTTTGACCCTATTGTCCCGCCACAATCCTTTCATAATCAAAATATATTCCCCATTTCAGCCCAACTATTTTTTTTTGAAAAAAGAGCGTTAATTTTGCGCTGAATAAAACCTCGGACATCCCTTTGAATTATTTAGAAGAAAAAGCAATTCTACACTTCATTGATGCTGCGCTTGCCGAAGACGTAGGCGATGGAGATCATTCTTCGCTTTCTTCTATTCCCAAAGATGCAGAGAGTAAAGCAAAGCTTATCG
Source organism: Cytophagaceae bacterium (assembly GCA_035535995.1). Lineage (GTDB taxonomy): Bacteria > Bacteroidota > Bacteroidia > Cytophagales > Cytophagaceae > JANYCO01. The sequence goes on along the minus strand of DATLOZ010000011.1, from coordinate 9,345 downwards.
TTAAAGGGCAAGGCATCCTGGCAGGCGTGGCACTGGCCGAGAAGATCGTACACCGTGTAGATCCTTCGTTGCGGATCGAAGTTTTTATACAAGACGGAAGCCCTGTAAAATATGGCGACATTGGATTTCATTTGTATGGAAATGTACAATCAATTCTGAAAGCAGAACGCCTCGTGCTCAACTGTATGCAGCGTATGAGCGGTATTGCCACTCTTACTGCCGAGATCGTGGCGAAGATCAGCCATACGAAAGCTAAATTACTAGATACAAGAAAAACCACACCCAACTTCCGTATCCCGGAAAAATGGGCAGTAAAAATAGGTGGAGGAGAAAATCACCGCTTCGGATTGTTCGACATGATCATCCTTAAAGATAATCACGTTGACTACGCAGGAGGAATAAAAAAAGCAATCGAATCTTCGCGCGAATATTTGAAGAGAAATAATAAAGATCTGCGCATCGAAATTGAAACCAGGAACCTGGACGAAGTGCAGCAGGCCCTTGATACAGGAGGCATACATCGCATCATGCTCGATAATATGGACATTGCTACCATGAAAAAAGCAGTGGAAATGATCGCTGGTCGATACGAAGTAGAAGCCTCCGGTGGTGTGACAGCCGAGACCATCCGCAGCATTGCCGAAACAGGAGTTGATTTTATTTCTGTGGGTGCGCTTACACATTCAGTGAAGAGCATGGATATTAGCTTGAAAGCATTTTAAAAGAATATGACCATCACTTAAAACCTATAAGGTTTATGAAAAAATATTTCAGATTATAATATCTGGAAACCTTATAGGTTTGATTAATGCGATGCGAGACAGATAAATTAAAATTTTGAAAGAATAATATAAACGAGTACAACTACAATGATCATCAAAACAAAAAAATACCAGTTTCCTAAAAAGACATATATCCAGATTGCGCTGATGTCGCTTCTGAAAAAACAATGGTGGTACATCGGCGCACCAATCCTGGTAGGAGCGATCGCCTTTGCTTTGCCTGCTTACAAATGGTGGTTCATCATTACTGCTGTTCTGGCGGTATTGCTGTATATCCTTTTCTGGGCAATCCAGTTTACAGGAGTGACACAGCTCCCGCAAAATCAAATTATGTTTGATAAACTTTCTTACGAAATAGATTCCCGCCAGATCATGATCAAAGTAGACCCGCGCCGCGGTAGCCCGATCGGTTGGGATATGATCAAAGAAGCGTATGCAAACAAGGATCATTTTCTTTTCGTAGTAAACAAAGCCCAGATCATTTACCTGCCTTACAAAATTTTCAACTCCGATTACGAAGTAAAATTTGTAGAGACAATTTTGAAGAGAAAAGAATTCATTAAGTAGGGAGCAGGATATACAGGATTTGCGAAATAAAAAGAGCGGGCTTCGATTTAATTACCGAAGCCCGCTCTTTTTATATTAGTGGTGCCACGACTCCAATTCGTGGCACCACTACCACTGTGGTTTATGCCTTAGTCCCCAGTCCTCCCAGGTACTGGCAGTCTTTTAGTTTTTGCATTCCTTCAAACGGTACAGGAATTTTATCGTATCCATAAGTATGATTTAATTTTTGTGTCAGGTTGTTGTCACCCATACTCACGTCTACGTCTTGCATGGTCATCTGCGAAGGGTGTTCGTAGCCACAGGCGTGTGTGATTTCCATGATCTCTTTGCGAAGATTTTTTACGTAGTTATAAAAACGCTCCGACTTCAAGGTCACGTCAATACCAGCTTGCAGCCATTTGTTCTGCGTAGCTACTCCTGCAGGACAGCGATTCGTATGACATACCTGAGCCTGGATACACCCGATTGACATCATAGCTTCACGCGCTACGTTGATCACGTCGGCGCCCATGGCGAATGCCATCATGGCTTTGGCCGGGAAACCAAGTTTGCCAGAAGCAATGAAGACTATTCGGTCGGTAAGTCCGCGGTTTGCGAAAATTTTGTATACACTGCTAAAGGCATAAATAAACGGAAGCGATACATGGTCCGCGAAGGCTGGCGGCGCAGCTCCTGTACCGCCTTCTCCGCCATCGATGGTAATGAAGTCAGGACCTTTGCCCGTTTTTACCATCAGGTCAGCAAGCTCTTCCCACATTTCCAATTTCCCTACTGCCGATTTGAAACCTACCGGAAGCCCCGTGCGCTCAGCGATTCGCTCCAGGAAGTCTACCATCTCCGGCACATTTTTAAACTCGCTGTGAAAGGTAGGCGACAGCGCATCTTTACCCATCGGGATATGACGGATCGCCGCAATCTCTTTAGTGATCTTAGCAGCAGGAAGCACACCACCTTTGCCAGGCTTTGCTCCCTGCGAAAGTTTTACTTCGATGGCACGTACAAAAGGATTGGTTTCCACCAATTCAGCAAGTTTATCCATCGAAAATCCTTTCTCATCGCGCACGCCAAAATAGCCCGTACCAAAGTGAAAGATCACATCGGCGCCATTGCGGTGGTAAGGAGAAAGCCCGCCTTCGCCGGTGTTGTGATAGCAACCCGCTTTTAGAGCCCCTTTGTTCATCGAGTCTACAGCCCTTGCCGAAAGCGAGCCGTAGCTCATGCCGGAAATATTGATCACAGAGTAAGGGCGAAAAGGTCTTCTTCGTTTGTTGTGCAGTCCCATCACCTTGGCTACAGGCACAAAGCTCATATCCTTTGCATTGGGATGATCTTTGGCAGGCACATAGTTGAACATGGTGGGGTTGATGAAAAGATAACCCGCGCTGTAAATATCCTGGTCGGTACCAAAGCCCGAGTAATTATTTTCTCTCTTGGCAGAAGCGTAGATCCAGGATCTGTCGCTGCGTTTGAAAGGAAGTTCTTCACGGTTGTTGGCTACGATGTATTGCCGGAGCTCGGGGCCAATTTTCTCAAGCATATAGCGTAGATGCCCCACCACCGGAAAATTATGCTTGATGGTTTGTCTTCTGTTAAAGAAAATATCCTTGATGGCTACTCCTGCTATAAATACAAGAAGATAAGTCCACCAGGGAATGCTTAGTATAAAATTCAGAACGTCTTCCATGAATGAAAATGCTTTTTTGTTTTTCTTCGAGTTATGAAATAAATCTCAGATAAAAAAACGCATAAAACGGGGAAAGGTTTTACTGTTTGAGTTATAAATTATGAGTTATGAATTATGAATGAAAATAGCGCCCACATTCATAATTCATAACTCATAATAACTTAAAAAACTCTATCTTTAAAGAAAAATTTCCATGGCCAGAGAAAAATTAATTCCTTTTCTGAAAAAACTGAAATCAAACAACAATAAAGAATGGTTTGATAAAAACCGCGCCGACTACGATATGTTGCGTGAAGAAATGATCGGGTTAATGGGAGAAATTGTGAAAAAATTTGGAAAGATTGATACAACGATTGCTTCTACAGATCCACGCAAATCTATTTTCCGTATTAACCGCGATGTCCGTTTTTCCAAAGACAAAGCGCCTTACAAAACCAATATGGGTGGCTACATGGCAGACGGAGGAAAAAAATCTCCGAAAGGCGGCTACTACCTTCACCTGGAGCCGGGCAACTGTTTCCTGGCTGGTGGTATCTGGATGCCGGAGCCCGAACATCTCAAAAAGATCCGCCAGGAAATAGACTACAATGGAAAAGAGTTGGAAAAAATTCTGAAATCAAAAGAATTTAAAACCTACTTCAATGGGTTGAGCGAAGAAGAAAAACTCACACGCGTACCCAAGGATTTTGATCCCGGAAGTTCTTTTGCCGAATATTTAAAGCTGAAAAGTTTTGTAGTCGTACATCCATTTGATGACAAGCTGATCAGCGATCCTAAGCTTGCCGACTATTGCACGAAAGTATTTAAAGCTGTTCTTCCACTAAATAAATTTTTAAACGTAGCATTCGACTGATGGCAGTAAAACGAATCAGCGTGCTGGGTTCCGGCTGGCTAGGGATGCCGCTGGCAGAAGACCTTATCCAAAAAGGATACAAGGTAAAAGGAAGTACTACCACGCAATCCAAACTGAAAGGCATGCTGGAAAACGGCATTGACCCTTACTACATTCATCTTACGCCCATCGTACAGGCCAGGGATATCAAGGGCTTCATGGATACGGAGCTGATCATTATCAATATTCCACCAGGTACGCGCACGCGCTCGGCTTTGTTTCACATTGAACAAATCGAACACCTGATGCCCTACCTGGAAAAAAGTCCGGCGAACTATATTCTTTACATCAGTTCTACTTCCGTCTATCCCAATCTCAACAGGGAAGTAACAGAAGATGATGTAACGAGTCCGGAGCAGGCGGAAAATAAGACATTGGCGACGGCGGAAAAAATGATTCGTGAGATTCCCGGCAAGCAGGCTACAATTCTTCGCTGCGGAGGACTTACCGGCTACGACCGTTTGCTGATCCGCCATTTCGCAGGAAGAAAAAACCTCACCATTGGCGACGAGCCGGTAAACCTGGTACACCGCGACGATGTGATCGGGATCATCGAAGAAGTGATCCGCCAGGAAAAATGGGGCGAGACCTACAATGTATGCTCTCCGCAACATCCGCTTAAAAAAGATTTTTACAAACACCTTGCAGAACTGCATGAGTTTGAACAACCGGAATTTGTGGAGCCTGAAAAACAGAGCTTTAAAATAGTTTCTTCAAAAAAATTAGCCTCTGATCTTCAGTATGCCTTTAAGTTTTCCGATCCTATGAAATACTCCTATTGAGAAATGGTATTTTGGATTATTTTGTTGTAAATTTGCAGCCCTAATAACTATAAAAGTATCAAAGGATGAAGGTATTAAAGTTTGGCGGAACCTCGGTAGGTAAGCCGGAGAGAATGCATTCCATAGCAAAGCTGATCTCCGATAAAGATCAGAAAATAGTAGTATTGTCCGCAGTATCCGGCACGACCAACGCGCTGGTGGATATTTCAGCAAAATTTTCCAAAGGAGATAAACAAGCAGGTCTGGAAGCCATTGACGCGCTGTTCAAGCCGATGTATTATGATTTCGTAAACCAGCTTTATTCCACCGAAGCCGGCAAGGCAAAGGGAAAAGAGATCATTGACTTTCACTACAACAATCTGAAAAGCTATGCAGAGAAGCCTTTCGGAGAAAAAGAAACTAAAGAAGTACTGGCGGAAGGAGAGTTGATCTCTACCAAGATGTTCCAGGAATATTTGAAAGAAGCCGGCTACAATTCCCTTCTATTGCCTGCGCTAGAGTTCATGAAGACAGATGCCGACAGCGAGCCAATGCTTTCTTATATCGAAGAAAAATTAACAGCCATTCTGAAAAAAAATCCGGACGTTCATCTTTACATCACACAAGGGTATATCTGCCGCAACTCAGAAGGAGAGATCGACAACCTGAAACGCGGTGGTTCTGACTATACCGGTACACTCATCGGTGCAGCGATCAACTCGCAGGAGATCCAGATCTGGACCGACATCGATGGGATGCACAACAATGATCCGCGTATCGTAAAGAAAACATTCCCGATCCCGGAGATCTCGTTTGACGAGGCCGCTGAGCTTGCTTATTTCGGAGCAAAAATTCTTCACCCAACCTGTATCCGCCCCGCGCACGAAAGAAAAGTGCCGGTAAGATTGCTAAATACTATGCAACCTGAGCAAAAAGGGACGGTGATCACCAGCAAACCTTCCGACCGAGAATACACAGCCATTGCAGCAAAAGACAATATCACGGCGATCAAGATCAAATCAGGTAGAATGCTGAATGCTTATGGCTTCCTGAGAAAAGTATTCGAAGTATTCGAAAAATATAAAACATCTGTCGACATGATCACTACTTCCGAAGTAGCGGTATCGCTTACGATCGACGACGATAAGAATCTCGATAAAATACTGACGGAACTGAAAGAGTTCTCTTCGGTAGAAGTAGATAAAAATCAAACGATCGTATGCATTGTGGGAAGCTTTGGCCAGGACAAGACAGGTATTTCTACCAAGATCTTCGAATCGCTGGCAACCATTCCGCTCCGCATGATCTCTTACGGAGGAAGTAACCACAATATTTCTGTACTGATTAACAGCGAACATAGAAACGAAGCGTTGAATTTATTGAACGAAGGCCTTTTCCATCCGGAATTGGTGAAGTAAGAAAAGAAAATTTTAAAATTATAATAAAGCGAAAGTCTCCGATTCCCGGAGGCTTTCGCTTTTTAAATTAATATCTGGCCTCGGGTTATTACAAAATAATTTCTCGCTGGCGCAAGCCTCCGGGCGGCGCATCTGGCAATGTCTTTAGTAGAAAAACTATCTTAGTGCTTCGAATTCCGGCCGGAGGCCTATGGAATAGTCGGCACAAGCCTGGAGGCTTGCGCCAGCATAAGCGTAAAACGAAAAATATCCGGCATCTGGTATCTGGAATCCGGTATCCAACCATTTCTTATGAGAGAATGAACTCTTCTTCCCATATAGTGTTATAAATTACTAACTTTGCCACAAATTTGGAGGAGCAGTACCTTGAGTAAGAAAACATCCAACACCCAGACTTTTGATCCTACAGGGTTCGAAAACATTGAGATCTTCGGCGCCCGCGAACACAATCTGAAAAACATTGACACCATTATTCCGCGCAATAAGCTCGTGGTCATCACAGGTATTAGCGGAAGCGGTAAATCTTCTTTAGCCTTTGATACCATTTATGCAGAAGGCCAGAGAAGATACATGGAAAGCTTTTCCGCCTATGCGCGTTCCTTCATCGGAAATATGGAAAGACCGGACGTAGACAAGATCAACGGCCTGAGTCCGGTGATCTCGATCGAACAAAAAACTACTTCCCGGAATCCACGTTCTACCGTAGGCACTGTCACGGAGATCTATGACTTCCTGCGTCTGTTGTACGCGCGCGCCGGGGATGCGTATTCCTATGTGACGGGAGAAAAAATGATCCGCCAGTCGGAAGACCAGATCATCAGCCATATTCTTTCCAGCTTTAGCACTAAAAAGATCAGCTTGCTGGCGCCTGTTGTTAAAGGGCGCAAGGGGCATTATCGCGAACTGTTTGCCGAAATTCTTAAAATGGGTTTCAATAAAGTCCGCGTGGACGGTGAGATCACGGAGCTGGTGCCGAAAATGCAAGTGGACCGCTACAAGATCCACGACATTGAGATCGTGATCGATCGGTTATTGGTAGATGAGAAAGACCGTTACCGCATTGCACAATCTGTGCAGTCGGCGTTAAAGTATGGAAAAGGTGTGATGATGGTAGTGCCGCACACCGACAAAGGGGATGGCAAAGCACAATTCTTTTCCAAATTCCTGATGGATCCAAAATCAGGGATCGCTTACGACGAGCCTGCTCCGAACATGTTCTCGTTCAACTCCCCTTACGGCGCTTGTCCTACGTGTAACGGCCTGGGCTATATCGAAGAGCTGACCGAAGATTCCATCATGCCCGACAAAACCCTGTCGATCGCCGGAGGTGGAATAGCGCCACTGGGCGAGTATCGCGACATCTGGATGTTTCGCCAACTGGAAGCGGTACTGAAAAAATTTAAGATCAAGCTTACCGTTCCGATCAAAGAAATTCCTAAAGAGGCCTTACAGGTAGTATTGTATGGTGTGGAAGCCGCTACTGAAAAAACCGGAGCAAAATATAATTTTGAATTTGACGGCATCGTCAATTATCTCCAGCAGTTTGATGAAAACGGTTCGGAGTACGCGATGGACTGGCTAAGCGAATATAAAACCGTGACCGAATGTCCGGAATGTCACGGCGCAAGGCTGCGCAAAGAATCATTGCATTTTAAGATCGACAATAAAAATATTTCAGAGCTGGCCACGATGGATATCAGCAACCTGAAAGGTTGGTTTACCGGTTTGGAAAGCAGGCTGAGCGAAAAACAAAATGTGATCGCGACAGAAGTGCTGAAAGAGATCCGCAAACGAATCGGATTTTTGCTTGATGTAGGGTTGGATTACCTTACGCTCAACCGCGCGCTGCGTACGCTTTCCGGAGGAGAAACACAAAGGATCCGTCTTGCCACGCAAATAGGCACACAGCTTGTAGGTGTACTCTACATTCTCGATGAGCCAAGCATCGGGCTTCACCAGCGCGACAACGTGAAACTGATCAAAGCGCTGCAAGACCTGCGCGATATAGGAAATACAGTGATCGTGGTGGAACATGATAAAGATATGATGCACCAATGCGATTACCTGATCGATATTGGTCCGGGAGCGGGAAGACATGGCGGAACGGTAGTAGCATCCGGCACGCCGCAGGATTTTAAAAAATTTGATAGCCTTACCGCCCAATATTTATGGGGTAAGAAAAATATTGAAATACCTAAAGTAAGAAGAAAAGGCAATGGCGAAAAGATAGTGTTGAAAGGCGCTACAGGACACAACCTGAAAAACCTGACGCTTGACCTTCCGCTAGGAAAAATGATCTGCGTAACCGGCGTTTCCGGAAGCGGCAAATCTTCGTTGATCCACGACACATTGTTCCCAATTTTGAACAGGCATTTTTATCGCTCAAGAAAAGAACCGCTGCCATTCAAAGATATCAAGGGGTTGGAAAATGTAGATAAGGTAATCGAGGTAGACCAATCGCCGATTGGCCGCACGCCACGCTCTAACCCCGCTACGTATACGGAAGTGTTTTCTGATATTAGAAATCTTTACACACAACTTCCCGAATCAAAGATCCGTGGCTACAAGCCAGGAAGATTTTCTTTCAACGTAAAAGGCGGCCGTTGCGAAGCCTGTGAAGGCGCGGGTATGAAAGTGATCGAAATGGATTTTCTTCCGGATGTACACGTGCCTTGCGAAGTGTGTAAGGGAAAACGCTACAACCGCGAAACGCTTGAAGTACGCTTCAAAGGCAAGTCCATCGCCGATGTATTGGATATGACTGTAGAACAAGCCGTAGAGTTTTTCGAAAACCAACCCTACATTGTAAGAAAGATACAAACTTTGAACGACGTAGGTCTAGGCTACATCACACTAGGGCAGCACGCCACCACGCTCTCCGGAGGTGAAGCACAGCGCGTGAAGCTCGCCACCGAGCTATCGAAAAAAGATACCGGGCGTACCCTATACATTCTCGACGAGCCAACCACCGGGTTGCATTTCAAAGACATCCAACATTTGCTCGACGTGCTGAACAAGCTCACCGACAAAGGCAATACTGTATTGATCATTGAGCACAACTTAGATCTTATCAAAGTAGCCGATCATATTATTGATATTGGTCCGGAAGGTGGAGACAAAGGCGGTATGATCGTAGCAGAAGGAACGCCGGAAGAAGTAGCGAAAAATACCGCGAGCTATACCGCAAAGTTTTTGAAGGAAGAATTAAAGTAAAATATTTACAGAAGTCGTGCCACGAGTA
>DATLOZ010000010.1:0-136806 GCA_035535995.1 Cytophagaceae bacterium | reverse complement strand
CTCTTCCCATTCCGAACAGAGAAGTTAAGCCCGGTTGCGCCGATGGTACTGCGATAACACGCGGAAGAGTAGGTTGCTGCCAGCCTCTTATAAGACCCCTCTTATTAACTTAAGTCGGGTCTTTTTTTTTGAACCCTATTTCAATCACATACTAAACCCCATTGTCATTTTTTTGTATATTAGATCAACAAATACAGCTCTCAACTACCATGAAAAATATTTTTCTTTCATTTCTATGTCTGCTCACTACAAGTTTATTTGCCCAGGACAGAAGCGTCCTTATTAATTCTGATTTTAATACTATGGCAACCTTAAACAGTGGTGTTAATAAAATTATACCGCAAGGAGGAAAATTTATTCTTGGAGGGGACTTTTCTTATTATGGCAAAATAAAAGTAATTGGCATTTGTAGGATCTTCGCAGATGGAAGTTTAGATAATAGTTTTAATAAATTAGACTTAGCCGGCAATAGCAATGCTACCATTTACGACATTGCCGAACAGCCTGATGGAAAACTTATAATAGCGGGATCATTTACTTTCACGAATGGAATGACCTATACTAACATAATGCGTATCGATGCAAACGGCGCATTAGATAATACTTTCAACCCTGGAATAGGAGCTAATAATGTTATTTACTCTATTAAGTTACAAAACGATGGAAAAGTGTTTGTCTGCGGCTATTTTTCATCATTTAATGGAGAAGTACACAATGGAATAGTGAGACTAAACAATGACGGCTCAATTGATAATACTATAAATTTTGGAACTGCAGCAGCAGGAATGGCAGCATTTGGAGGAAGTGTATTTGGAGTGGATACTTGCGCAGATGGTAAAATTATAGTGGCAGGATGTTTTGACACATTCAACGGGATAACCCGAAACGGACTTGTTCGGTTAAATAAGGATGGTTCGGTTGATAACGCTTTTGTAACGAATTTAGGATTTAATACCTATGTATACACTCCAACAGTGCTTCCTGATGGAAAAATAGTGATAGGAGGATATATTCGTCCCAATACTACTTCGGACACCTATTCTATTTATAAGTACAATGCAGATGGAACTGTAGATAACAGCTTTAACTATCTCGGATTAAACGATATCTGTCGTAAAATTAAGTTGTTACCCGATGGTAAATTATTAATAGGCGGATCATTTACCAAGTTTAACTCAACCTCTCTTCCTCAGTTTGGAAGGCTAAATACAGATGGAACACTTGATACTGGTTTTATGCCTACCAACGCAAACAATTATGGTGGAGGGAGAGACTTTTATCTCTTCCCGGATAACAGCTTTATCGTTTGTGGCGGCCCTATGAATTTTGAGGGGTATAACTACATTGGAATCGCTAAATTTTCTTCTTCTGGAGTAGTCGATAATAGTTTCAATCGTTCAGGAGGCATAGATGGATATATAAAAAGTCTGGCCTTACAGACCGATGGGAAAATATTGGTAGGTGGATATATCCGTTCTTACAGCGGCTCTTATGAAAGAGGAATACAACGTGTAGATAATTATGGAACACCTGATCCTGCATTTGATGTAGGTACAGGAGCCGACACTGTTGTAGAATGTATCAGACTTCAGAGTAACGGACAAGTACTTCTCGGAGGTGGATTTAAAAATTTCAATGGTACATTAGCCAATAGCATTGTACGTCTTAATGCAAATGGAAGCCGTGACCTTGCTTTTGCTACAGGAACTGGTTTTGACTCTGCTGTATATGATATGCAGATCACTCCAACAGGAGAAATAATTGTTGCAGGAAAATTTGCTCACTACAATGGGAGCCCTGCTCCTGGAATTACAAAGCTTAATAAAAATGGTACGATAAATAGTTCTTTTAACGTCGGGTTAGGAAGTGATGGGCTCATTAAAAAAGTATTACTCCAACCAGATGGAAAAATTATTTGTATTGGCACCTTTACTTCTTTCAACGGCGTTACTACAACTGGGGCTATGCGTTTAAATGCAGACGGAAGCACTGACAATACATTCAATATCCCTACCTTTTCGGGTGAATTATTTTCTGGGGCCATTCAATCAGATGGAAAAATTCTTATTGGTGGAGCATTTTTTACAGTTAATGGTCAATCAAGACTTTCAATGGCTCGCCTTTTTCCTGATGGAACAATTGATGGAAGTTTTACCGTGCCAACTTTTCTTTATGGAATCACTAAGATACTTCCAATGCCCGATGGAAAAATTCTTGCTTCCGGATTTTTTAATGACTCAAGACTTATAAGATTTCTGCCAAACGGAGCAATTGATCCTAGTTATTTTCAACCAACTGATCAGGTTTTTAACACAACTATATTTGATTTTATACCTACACCAGATGGAGAGTTAGTTGTAGGAGGATATGCCTACACCTTTTTTGGTATGAGATTTAATAGTTTGGCAAAAATCCGTTATGCAATTCCTTATTACAACACCATTTCAGGAGCCTCAATAAATGATCAAAATAAAGATTGTGTCTATCAATCGACAGAGCAGAAAAATTATCAAAGGATAATTCGTCTTACTCCTGGCCCATATTATACAACTACAGATAATTCCGGTGCATACTCTTTTAAAGTTGATACAGGAAATGTCACTAATACTGTACAACAAATCCGCACTGCAGATGAAAATTTTATACTGGAATCTGTGTGCCCTTCAGATATAATAACAGTTAATACTTCCGGCTCTAATAATAATTATACCAATAAGAATTTCTTTGACAGAAAGAAAAGTTGTAGTCTGCTCGAGCTTAAAATGACAGTACCAAGATTGAGGCGATGTGGAAGAAATACTATTCTGATTTCTTATTCAAACATAGGCTCTGTTGATGTCGCTAATGCGGAAATAAAAGTGGTGCTACCTGAATATTTGAGAGCTTTGTCTTCTGTACCTGGCTGGAATAGTAAAAATGATTCACTATTGATTTATCAAATACCATTATTAGGCGCAGGACAGACAGGGGGCATCACACTCATTGATTCTGTCGTTTGTGGCAATCAGGGAATTGTAGGATTGGCTCAATGTATCTCCGCAAGTATAACTCCAAAATTAAATTGTGTGACACCGGATGCAGCTTGGGATAAATCAAGTATTAAAGTTGTAGGCAAATGTACTAATGGGATAGCATATTTTACAATTCAAAATGCTGGAAGCGGCAATATGGCGGATAGCTCTACTTGTAGGATTTATCAAAATGATACGCTTATTTTTTCAGGAAAATTTAAACTTGCAATTGGCGCAGTTTTACCTGTTTCTATTCCTGCAAATGGTAGCACTATAAGACTGGAAGCAGACCAACGTCCTAAACATCCCGGCTCCAGCAGACCAAGGGCAACGGTAGAAGGTTGTATAGGCAGTACTCAAAGTCTTGCAGATGCCTTAAAAGGATTGGTAAATACCGTAACTCAAGATGATCTGGACGCGGAAGAAGAATTTATATGTTTGCCAATCGTTGCAAGTCTCGACCCAAATGAAAAGGAAGTATCTCCAACAGGCGTTACTTCTAATCATTATGTAGATCCTTCCGCTCCATTAAAGTATACTATTCATTTTCAAAATACCGGAACAGATACAGCATTCTATGTGAAAATTGTTGATACACTCGACATGGATCTTGATGTGACAAGATTTAGTATAGGAAACTCCAGTCATCCTGTGAGCTGGGCTATTTCTGGCCATCCTCAACCAGTTGCTACCTTTGAATTTAAGAATATTCTTTTAACAGACAGTACCACCAATAATCTTGAAAGTCAGGGTTTCATTGAGTATACCATTTTTGCAGACACAACAAAATCTTTTGGCAGCAGCATTCGAAATAAGGCATACATTTACTTCGATTATAATGATCCAATCATTACCAATGAAACCATGCAGGTACTTGGGATGCCGGTTATTTCAGATTATTCAAAAAGCTACCTGGTAACAGAAGGAACAGTTATAAATGGTATTTATTATTCTTATAATAACAACAGCTTTTCTGTTTTTCCTAATCCTCTTGAATCGGATTTAAATATCGACTTTACTGATAATACCAGTAAAAAAATTATTCTATATTCTGCCAATGGAATATCTATAAAAGAAATCAATGGCTCACGAAGTTCTATTCATATGGATGTATCCGATCTCCCTCAGGGACTTTATCTTTTAGAAGTTGTTTCAGAAAATGAAGAACGAATGAAAATTAAATTGGTGAAAAATAAATAGAAATAAATACGAGCATATAAGCAGTACTAAAAAACAAAAGGCATGGAATCACTTCCATGCCTTTACGCTGATTGAGAGAAAAATTAACTTATTTATTTTTACCTGCTGTCAAGCCCGGATCAACGGTAAAGTCTAGAGAGGTACCATCTAGCTTAATGATCTTCGACTCTTTGAAAGTATCCTTCCAGATAATTTCCATATTCGCAAGCTGCATGTCTACCATTTTTCCTTCCATATGAAATGTTGCTGTGAATGTTTCAGACTCTCCTTTGTAAAGAATGATACCGCCTGATTTTTTATCGTTGGCTACTGTAAGTTCATTGGAATTCTTATGGTTCTTACCATAAGCAGAAATCTTTTTAGGTTCTACAAGACCTACGCCATCACCTATATAGGTTACTTTGAATTTGGCTGCGGTTTCTCCTGTTTCTTTCTTCAGGTTCACTAGTTCTACTTTGAAGTTTCCGGCAGTGAAATCGTTAGTAGAAGCCGGAAGCTTAAAGTTGGGAGCTTCTGTGACCGGAGCATCTACAGGAATTCGATACAAACCATTTACTTCATATTTAAAAGCATCTACGTGTGCATTTTTAGCAGGAGCTTTCATGTCGATCACTTTGCTTTCTCTGTCTAAGGGTTGAATGAAGATTGTTTTTTTATCTTCAGGACTAAAATCAGTATTGGCTAATTTAAATTTACTTTCTTTTGGTTTATAAAGAATGTAATCGTTCGTATTATTAGTGATCTTCATCTTGAATTTGACAAACTCCATCATTGCGACAGCATCTTGAGTTTCTATTTTAACTTCTTTAGTTTCCACAGAAGGACTAGTGAAATAATTAATATGCTTAGGGTTCACTTTCTGATCCTGTGCAAAGGAAGGGAGTTGTATTAAAGCCACCAGGCCTAATGCAAATAGATTTACTTTCATCATAATATGGTTTAATTTATTGGTTACGTATCCAGGATTGCCAAAGATTATGCCAATCGTATTTATAGAGAAAGAATAAAGGGTCTAAAATTCTCCAATGCTGGGGTAATATATTGTTAATTAGTTTTTTACTTATATCAAAAATTTGATAAGAAATTCTCAAACTTCAATTTTCATCTTATTTAAAAGCTGAAATTCCTGTAATATCATGACCCAGAATCAACAAATGAATATCATGTGTACCTTCATAGGTTATAACAGATTCAAGGTTCATCATATGACGCATGATGGGGTATTCCCCCGTAATGCCCATTCCTCCATGGATTTGCCTTGCCTCACGAGCTATTTCGAGGGCCATTTGCACGTTATTTCGTTTAGCCATAGAAATCTGTGCCGTGCTTGCTCTTCCTTGGTTTTTCATCATTCCTAATTTCCATGCAAGCAATTGTGCTTTCGTGATTTCAGTCAACATCTCGGCCAGTTTTTTTTGTGTTAACTGAAAAGCGGCAATGGGCTTGTCAAACTGAATTCTCTCCATGGCGTAGCGGCGTGCAGAATCATAGCAATCCATTGCGGCACCGATGGCTCCCCAGGAAATACCAAAGCGGGCGCTGTCGAGGCAGGACATAGGGCCTTTCAATCCATCAATGCCCGGTAGCAGATTCTCTTTAGGCACTTTCACATTGTCAAAAACCAGTTCCCCTGTAATACTTGCGCGCAGAGACCATTTATTATGGATCTCAGGAGTGGTAAACCCCTCCATTCCCCTTTCCACAATCAATCCATGAATGCGGCCTGTTTCGTTCTTGGCCCATACAATTGCAATGTCCGCCAAAGGAGCATTCGTGATCCACATTTTCGCACCATTCAGAAGATAATGATCGCCCATGTCTTTATAATTGGTGAGCATTCCTCCCGGATTAGAGCCGTGGTCAGGCTCAGTAAGACCAAAGCAGCCAAGCATTTCTCCGGAAGCAAGTTTGGGCAAATATTTTTTCTTCTGCTCCTTACTACCAAAGCGATTGATCGGATGCATCACCAGCGAGCCTTGAACAGATACGCAGGAGCGCATACCAGAATCGCCACGTTCGATTTCTTGCATCATAAGTCCGTAGGAAATATAATCTAATCCTCCGCCACCATATTCGGTAGGAATGGTGGGGCCGAAGAGACCCATCTCGCCGAATTTCTTTACCAGGTGTTTTGGAAATGATGCTTTTTGTGCATAATCTTCAATGATAGGGCTGATCTCTTTTTTTACAAACTCACGAATAGAGCTGCGTATCAGTTTTTGCTCGTCGGTAAGCAGATCGTCGATCTGATAAAAATCCGGTGCTTCAAATCTATCCATATTTTATTGAAGAGACGAAGTATTCATAAGGAATAAGATTAAACGATGATAATCATTTTCTTTTCTCTTTCTGTTTACTTATCCTCCTAGCTATTTGTTTTAAATAATTAAATACTCAAATTTACAGTAATATAACGTAAATCAGGTAATAACGATGCAAAATTCCCAAAATCCTTCTGATGAAATTTCTGCCAAACTAGACCTGCTAAAACAAAAATTTGAAAGCGACGGACAGAGTATCAATACTCATCTGGATGGATTGTTTCATTCGAAGTATATTGATTATTGGGAATACATTCACCTGGACACGCTTCTTACTCTTCAAACTCCACGCACTGCCTTTCCTGATGAATTGATCTTTATTACCTATCATCAGATCACAGAATTATATTTCAAACTTATCCTGCATGAATTAATGCAGCTGAGAGAAAAAGAAAATATAGAAGGAGAATATTTTTACAAAAAGATCTTCAGGATCAATTGGTTTTTGGGACAGCTCATTGAATCCTTTGATATTATTGCCGTGGGAATGGATCAGGATCAATTTGTGAAGTTTCGCGCCGCGCTTACTCCTGCAAGTGGCTTTCAATCGGTACAATACAGAATGATCGAAATTGCGGCTACTGATTTCATAAATTTGGTAGATAAAGAAGTCAGGGATCACTACGATGATTATACTACGATCGAAGAAATGTTTGAAGATATTTACTGGAAGAAAGGAGCGATTGATACCGCTACTGGTAAAAAATCTCTCACACTTCGCCAGTTTGAAGGGAAATATTCCCGCCGCTTGCTCAGGCTTGCCAACGAGAACAAGACCAAAAATCTTTATGCGATCTACAAGCGGCTTCCACTGGAGGCGCTCAACGATCCTAAAATAATTTTAGCCATGAAACGTTTTGATACATATGTAAATATAAACTGGCCATTGGCACACTATAAATATGCAGTAAGGTATTTACACAAGCCGAATGAAGATCATTCTTCTACCGGGGGGACCAACTGGCAGAAATATTTACCACCTAGATTTCAAAAAAGGATTTTCTTCCCTTCTTTATACAGTACACAGGAAACGGACGATTGGGGTAAGAGCTGGGTGGAGACCGAGGTGTTACAGAAAAAATAATCTAACCGCCGCTTATTTGAAATCCACCAAACTAACCATATTAATTTTATTTTTAATCATTTGCCGCCACTCCCTGCTGGCTCAACAGCATATGAGAGTGGAATCCTATTACGATACTAAAAAAGAGATCATCAAAGAACGATTCATGGTATTGAAAAAAAATACTACGATCCTTGATAGTCTTTACTCTTCTTATTTCCAAAATGGGAAATTAAAATCCACCGGTATTTTTAAAAATAATAAAGCCAACGGTAAGTGGAAATATTATTACGAAAGCGGAGGGCTAAAAATGGAAGGCCCTTTCAAGGACAATGAGCACAACGGTTATTGGAAATACTATTATGAAAATGGTTTGCTCAATATGGAAGGCGAGATCTATAAAGAAGTAAAAGAAGGAGAGTGGAAATATTATTTCGAAAATGGAAATCTGAAAAATACGGGTGTCTATCATAAAAATAAAAAGAATGGCATCTGGAAATATTTTAATGAAGATGGAACCATTAAAGCGCAAGCAATCTACGAGAATGACAAAGGACGCTATACTGAAATGTATAGCAATGGAAATATAAAAAGCCAGGGTGATATCGTAAATGGTAAGAGTGATGGCATCTGGAAATACTATTATGAAGACGGAAAACTAAAAGCAGAAGGCTTAGAAAAAGAAGGTCAGAAAGAAGGCTACTGGAAATATTATCATCCCAACGGCGCTCTTGCCAGTGAAGGAAACTATATCAAGGGAATGCAAAATGGGAAATGGAAACACTATTACGAGAATGGTAATTTAAGTTCTGAAGGTGAGCAAAAAGAAGGTCAGAAAGAAGGCTACTGGAAACTCTATTATAGCAATGGAAATTTCAAAGGGGAAGGCAATTTTGAAAATGGTAATGGACCCTACAAAGAATTTTATGAAAGTGGTAAAATAAAAACAGAAGGCTTTGTAAAAAATGATAAGAACGATGGGCTTTGGAAATATTACTATGAATCAGGCGCACTGGAAGGTACTTGTCATTTTAACAACGGCGTAGGAAAATACACCGGCTACTACCAGGATGGCACACTGAAAATGGAAGGCATGCTCAACAACGGCAACAAAGATGGTATCTGGAAACTCTACAAAGACAGCGGACAGCTTGCCGGCTATTATAAAACCTATTACGAAAATGATGTGCCAATTATGCGCCTTGTAGATACTACAGGTATAGATCCTATGAAGAAAGATTCGCTCGGCCCTTATATCAAACCTAACTTTGTGGCAAGGAAAAAAAGATCGCGGTACTTTACTCCTAAGCTCAACGAATTTCAGGGAATCATCACCAGTATAGGTCCTTTGGGAATATTAGCGAATAGCATTCCGTTGAGCGTGGAATATTATTTCCAGGAACGATTGGGGTACGAACTAAACGTTACTTTATATCGCTCTCCATTTTTATCCACCGATCATGCACTCAATTCAATGGATCACCAAGGTGTTTCTTTGTCTATAAGACAAAAATTCTATCAGCCCGACCGTGATAAAGGAATGCTATATTTTGCGCATGAATTGCGGTATACAAAGATGAATTATTCCAATAAATTTATTGATACAAGTTTGTCAAAAGATCCGATCACACTGATGAAAAAACAATCCAAGATGGAATACTCCGTATTGGTGGGAGACCGTGTTATTCGTGACTCCCGGAAGGAAGGATTTACAATGGATATCTTTCTGGGAATAGGAATTGGATATAGAGTCACAAATAATACCTGGGAGGATCACAACGAATACAACGGAAAATATTTTCACGGAGTGAATAGTCATTTTTACTCAATACCATTTAGGTTTGGCGTAAATGTGGGATATATATTTAAGAGCAAGGGAGGAAAGAAATAATACTACCTTCTTCTTGCTGACCTGATGTGAGTTTTCACAAAAGAAAATTTAAGGATAAAAACCTTACAGTATGATAAAATCAATTGAAATGGTGGTCTCGCCTGAGACTGCTGCAGTGCCCAGGCTACTTGATCAGGCAGTCTTGAGGTTTCTTCAAATTAATGCTCCCAAACAATTACACGTTAAAATTCGTCGCCGCTCGATCGATGCGCGTTCACGCCAGCCGAAGATCAATCTATCGCTGGAAGTATACATTGATGAACCTATGCCATCGATCACTTACAAACGCGACTATCAGAATGTAAGCAATGCCATTCCTGTATTGATCATCGGTGCAGGCCCGGCCGGGCTTTTTGCAGCGCTGCGATTGATCGAGTTGGGTTATAAGCCAATTGTATTGGAGCGTGGAAAAGACGTACGCACGCGGCGAAGAGACCTGGCGGCGATCAATAAAAATAATATTGTAAACCCTGAATCCAATTATTGTTTCGGAGAAGGAGGAGCAGGTACCTATTCGGATGGAAAACTTTATACACGTTCCAAAAAGAGAGGTGATATAAAACGCGTACTGGA
The DNA here is from genome assembly GCA_035535995.1 of Cytophagaceae bacterium. Lineage (GTDB taxonomy): Bacteria > Bacteroidota > Bacteroidia > Cytophagales > Cytophagaceae > JANYCO01. Next base: position 126,747 of record DATLOZ010000010.1, on the reverse strand, counting down.
AATATTGGTAGCGCACGGCGCTACGGAAGAGATACTTGTAGAGGCGCATCCACATATTGGTACCAACAAGCTGCCACCGCTGGTGGCGGAACTGCGCGAAAGTATTCTGCATGCAGGAGGAGAAGTACATTTTGATACTAAGGTGTCAGATTTTGTTATAAAAAATAATGAGATCATTGGCATCGTCACTGCACAAGGCGATAAGATCGAAGGCAAAGGAGTGATCCTGGCTACAGGACATTCGGCGAGGGATATTTTTGAGATTCTGCATAAAAACCAAGTACACATAGAAGCTAAGCCATTTGCGCTCGGCGTGCGGATTGAACATCAGCAATCATTCATCGATCAGACACAATACCATTGCGAAACCGACCGTGGATTGTATCTTCCGGCGGCTTCTTATTCGTTGGTAGAGCAGACGATCTTTAAAGGTGTACAGCGTGGTGTATTTTCTTTTTGCATGTGTCCCGGCGGATTTATTGTGCCTGCAGCCACCTCACAGGAAGAAGTGGTGGTCAACGGAATGTCACCTTCCCGCCGCGATTCAGAATTTGCTAACTCAGGAATGGTAGTGGCTGTAGAAATAGAAGACCTGAAGCAATATGAGGCATACAAAGCGTTTTCAGCGCTACAATTTCAAAAAGAGATTGAGCACAAAGCATGGCTTGCCGGTGGTAAAACACAAGTAGCACCGGCACAACGTATGAATGATTTCGTAAACAGAAAAATTTCTTCTTCTCTTTTAAAAACTTCTTACCAGCCAGGACTCGCCTCGGTAAGCATGGACGAAGTGTTGCCTGATTTTATAGCAGAACGGTTGCGACAAGCATTCAAATTGTTTGGTAAAAAAATGAAAGGCTATCTCACCAACGAAGCACAGATCATAGGAGTAGAAAGCAGAACGTCCTCACCTGTACTAGTACCGCGGGACCGTGAGACCTTTGAACATGTGCAGCTAAAACGTCTGTATCCATGCGGAGAAGGAGCAGGCTATGCCGGTGGGATCGTATCTGCAGCAATGGACGGAGAGCGATGCGCGGAAAAATGGGCAGAAAAATATGGAAAGTAATCGGACGAACTAATTATTTTATCGTTTGGTTTTATGATCATGAATAAGAAAACTGTAATAATAGGAGCTACTCCAGATCCCAGTAGGTATGCTTACCGCGCAGCGAATATGCTGGTGAAACATGGTCATGAGATCATTCCCGTAGGACTGAAAAAAGGAGAAGTGGCCGGGAAAACGATTGATAATGGACAACCATTGATAGAAGGAGTGGACACGGTTACCTTATACGTTGGACCGCAAAATCAGGCGTCTATCTACAATTACCTGCTGAAGCTCAAACCTAAGCGTGTTATCTTTAATCCGGGAACAGAAAACGATGAATTGATGGACTTGCTGGAAAAGAATAACATAGAACCGCTGGAGGCTTGTACGCTCGTACTGTTATCTACTAATCAGTATTGATAATTAACAAATATGGCATTATTTTCGTACCAAAGGTTATAACACTAAACAAATACCGTATGAAAAAAATTGCATTCGTCATAATTCTGCTCTTTACTGGGTGGAGCAATGTATCAGCCCAAGGGCTTCCTGTTGATACAGAGACTAAAAAAATTACTTACCAGGAAACAGTAACGCTCGACAGTGTAAGCCGCGACGATCTTTACCAGCGTACCAAGGACTGGATCGCCAATTTTTATAAAACAGATAAATATTCACCCGATGATAAGGCAAATTATAAGGTAGGTAAAGACGGTTCTTTTGAAATACAACTTACTTACGATTTCAAATACAAATCTCAAAACAACGTATCTTATTCGATCCTTATCGGACAGAAAGAAGGGAAGTATCGTTTTACCATTACAGATTTCAAGATCTACAATGTAAAGCTTGGCGAGAAAACAGCACAAAGTCTGGAAGCCGCAATAGCAAAGATGAGTGGTCAAAACAAAAATGAAACGGTGACACAGGTAAACAAAAATGTAAACGATGTGATCACTGATCTTAAAAAGTTTATGACTACCGGTAAGCCGGAAAATAAAGAAGACTGGTAGAAGGGCAGTAGTGAGCAAGAGTATTGAGTATTGAAATTTATTATTTTTATGGCTCAGCTAAAATAATCATGAATATAAAAAGGGCCGGGTAACAATTACCCGGCCCTTTTTATGTTAAAAAATATCAGCTTCAAATTGACAAGGCTGCGTAACTAACAGATTGCTTCGTCGCGTCCGCCGGTTGGCGGACACTCTTCGCAATGACGATTTAATTTTAAAAGCGAAAGAGCCTGATAATTGTATCAGGCTCTTTCGCTTTATTATTTTCAGTATATACAGATTATTCGATCACTGTATCGTCTACGTAGATCAATCTTTCAGGGAGCCATTCTACTTTAATGTCTTCTTTCTTCAGGCCACTGTATAGATTGTTATCGTTGTTTATTTCATCAAGATTAAGTGTAAATCTTTGAACAACGGATTCGCCTACCGGAATTTTTTTGAAAGACGTGTATCTTATTTTTTTGATCTCTGCATGGAAAGTATCGTAGAAATTCAGGTCACCTGTAAAAGCGCGGATCGTATCTTTTTCGCTGATGTTCTTAAACATGACGTCAAAACTGATCAGGTTTTTATTGACAGGAGGCGCAGCTTTTTTCCCTTTTTTAGGAATTTCATTTTCTTCATCCAAAGAAGAGATGTTCTCTTCTCTGACAAAATCCACAAACAATACTTTTTTCAGATTTTTAATCTTCTCAATTTCATGCGAGCGGGCAATATCGATCTCGTTTACTTTTCCTTTCTTTCTTTTCTCTTTCTCGTATTCCTCTTTTTCTTTTTTCGCTTTATCCAGAATATCAGCATAAGTATCATGAAGTTCTAATACATGAGGTCCTACCAATTGGTGGTGCACCATGTATTCTGCCAGCAGTACCTTATCGGCAGAGTCGACGCGGCTGATCTCCATGATTCTTCTGAAATCGTCGTCAGAAGTATGTTTGGAATAAGTTTTATCGATTGGGTCAAGAGAGCAGGAGGAGAGGACGAATACAGATAATACCATCATTCCGATTCCAGCCAGACTTGTATGTTTGATATTCAGCATAAAATACCAGTTTTTTCGTGATAAGATTTTTATTGAACTTTTAGAATTGCATTGACACTTTTCTTCAGAGAGCGACAGATCGCATCGATCGGCAAGTCGTTTTCGTCTTGACCGAAAGGATCTTCGATTTCTTCACCGATGGCTTCCAGACCTACAAGTGCATAGAAAATGATCATTACAATAATAAAGCACCAGTAACCAAGGTCGTGGATGAATCCGAACGGTAGAATTACGGTGAAGAAGAAAATGAATTTCTTAAGGTGAATACTATAAGAGAAAGGAACCGGTGTAGTACGGATACGCTCACAGCTCGCTACGATCTCTACTGCGGCATCCATATGTTTGGAAAGTTCCAGCAATTGAGGGTCAGTGATCTTTCCTTCTTTGTATAAAGCTACAATTCTTTCCGTCATAGAAGCCACGATCTGGTTTGGTACATGGTAAACGGATTTTAGAAGATCGTTGTAACCGGGTGTTACCTCATCCAGCTCTTCAAACTGTACTTCGCCACGAAGGTTTTCTTTCATAGCAAAAGCATGGTTGCTGATCATTTTGGCAAAATATACTTTGTTGGCTACATCACTAGCCGGCAAGTAAGAATTGATCTTGATAGCAAAATTTTTAGCATTGGACCCCAAGCTGCTGAGTAGCTTTCTTCCTTCCCACCATCTATCGTAAGCAGTGTTGGTTCTGAATACCAGTAGAAGACCCAATACAATGCCCAAAATAGAGAATACGATCGAAGGTGCTTTGAAGTCAATATGAAATACTTTGTCTTCAAGGATCTCGATCGCCAGGGTGTAGGCGCCTACGGCAATTACACTATAAGAAAGTTTTTTGAGGGTTTTGGTTTTGTGAAAATCGAATAGAATCGAAAACCACAAAGGGGAAGATTGTTTTTTTCCGAATTCGTCTAACATAATTGTTTTTTAGGTAAAAACAGGATTATAGGTGTCGTACAAATATCTTATAATATTTCTTAAATAAAAACCTTTTTTTGCTTAGTTTTAAACAGTTAAAATATAATTTTTTAAATAATACCTACCCGCTGATAAAAGGAAAGAGTTTTTCGTGACAGGTTTTTTGACAAAAATGAAAGTCGCGTTTAAAGAATTTGCACCAAAATATTCCTTAATTTTAACCTTTGAAGAATCAAAAAAAGTTGGAAAACTAGTATATGGAACATCAAGAAGGAAGGCCTTCCGGCGTGAATGATAATCAATCTACAAGCAATATACAGCGACAAGACAACGCGCGCGACTGGTGGAAGTCGATCAATGAAGGTTGGCGCAAAGCTTTGAAAAATTCAATTACCATTGAACATGATCCAAGCGATGAAGAGCTGGAAGATATTATCAAAGCTGAAACGCTTTACCTCTATGTAGACAGCGATCAGGTAAGGGATATCACTGACCTGAAGCCACTGCTTATGCTAAGAGGATTGAAATCCCTGGACGTATCTTCCATCCGGATCGACCGTCTTGACTATATTTCACATCTTACCGAATTACAGTCGCTCTACCTTAGCTCTACCAATATCAATTCTTTAGAACCTCTCCGCAATCTTCGCAACCTGGAATACCTGAATATCAGCAATACTACCATCTCCAGCCTGGAGCCATTGCGCAACCTTGTTGGAATGAAAAGTCTTTACATCAGCCAGACAAGAATTAAAGACCTGTCGCCGCTGTCGGGCATGATCTTGCTGGAAAATCTTGATGTGAGCTATCTAAAAATAAAATCGCTTGATGCACTAAAAGGTCTTACCAGCCTGGTTTACTTGAGCTGTGCCAGCACACGCATCAATTCGATCGAACCGCTCCGCAATATGACGAGTATGCAAACGCTCTATATCATGAATACCAAGATCACCGATCTGAGTCCGATTGCCAATATGAGCGCATTGCTTACACTCGATTCGGGAGAAACAAGAATTGAAGGACTGAAAGACCTGGGACAAATGACCAGTCTGGAATATTTGTACCTGGCAAGAACGGATCTGAAAACGCTCAACGGTATTGAAAACCTCATAAGTTTGAAAAGCCTATACATTTGCGATACTGAAATTGAAGATATCACACCACTGGGAGCCTTGACGATGTTGGAGATTCTTGATGTAAGCCGTTCGGATGTAAAAGATATTTCCCCTTTAAAAAACTGTACAGGTTTGAAAAGTTTATACCTTAATACTACAGAAGTAAATTCTTTGAAAGGCCTGGAAGCGATGCCTCTGCTTGATAGCCTTAGCTGCGGCTATACCGACGTGCAGGATCTTGCGCCGATCAAAAACATGGAAGCGCTGAGAACTTTGGATATCTCCGGCACACCTGTAAAAAGTGTAGAAGCCCTGAAAGACTTGCCAGAACTGGAATACGTGAATATGGGAAGTTCGATGGTCAGAAGTATAGCACCTCTGAGTGGAAAGTCAAAATTAACAAGTGTTTATTGCTACAACACTCAAGTTCGTAAAGAAGAAGTGGATGCTTTTGTGAGTGAGAACACAAATTGTCACGTAGACTTTTACTAAAAAGTTATGAGTTATGAATGTTGAGTTATGAATTATTAGGTTAATAACGATAAGGAGTAATTTATGATTTCCCCAACTCAACATTCATAACTCAACATTCATAACTTCATACAATGTCTCCCAACTGCGGCCGAATTAAGATCTCCTCCACTACTGTATTCGGTGAAAGTGAATAAGCACTAAAAATACTTTCTGCTACATCTTCCGGTTTTATGAATCGTTCATTAGGTAAGTCTACGCCATCCCAGCTGCTGGTTTTGGTAGCGCCTGGTAATACTGCTGTAACACGGATATTGTGTTCTTTCAATTCTTCTCTCAACACTTTCGTCATCCCATACAAAGCAAATTTTGAAATGCAATATGAGCCGCCGTTGGTGTAAGCCATGATACTGGCTGTAGAACAAATAGTAAAGATCGTCCCCTTCTTTTTTTTGATCATCCCGCTCACCAGTCCACGGCTAATGTGGTAAGCGCTGTAGAGGTTTGTCTCGATCATTTGTTCTAATACACCTTCCTTCTCTTTGTGGATCTGGCCTGGGATATATGTTCCGGTGTTGTTCACTAAGACATCTATCGTTACTTTTTGTTCTTTGATGAAAGAGAGAAAAGCTTTCACTTCTTCTTTTTTGGAAAGGTCCGCTTTAAAAGTAAGAAGTTCAGTGTTTTTATAACGGGAAGAAAAATCTGATTGAAGCTGTTTGAGATCTTTTGTGTTGCGTGCGCAAGTGATGATGTTGAAATCTTCGGAGGCAAATTTTTCCACAATCGCTCGCCCAATCCCTTTGGTACCGCCCGTTACTACAAGCCACTTCTTCATGAGTTTTATTTTTTTGAAATATAAGTTAATTTAGCGATTATTAAAATATATTGCAGTATACTGGACCTGTATAGTATGAGAAGTTTCGGAAAATATTTAATCCTGATCAGCACGCTTTTTATTCGTCGAGAACGATTCAGTGTGTACACTAAACTGATCGTAGAAGAATGCATCCAGGTAGGATATAATTCAATTTTTATTGTAGTGATCGTCTCCAGCTTTATTGGCGCGGTGACGGCTGTGCAAACCGGTTACAACCTTGTCAGTGATCTTATTCCCGTAAAAGTGATTGGTACTATCGTGCGCGATATGACTATCCTGGAACTTGCGCCAACAATTATCTCCATTGTACTTGCCGGAAAAGTGGGTTCCAACATCGCTGGTCACCTTGGTACCATGCGGATCACCGAGCAGATTGATGCGCTTGAGGTGATGGGAATCAATTCCTCTTCTTATCTTATTCTCCCTAAAATAGTGGCCTGTATGATCATGTTTCCTATGTTGGTGGTGATGTCCGGCTTTCTCTCTATTTATGGAGGTTTTCTCGCAGGCACGCTTACCGGCGCGCTTACCGAGCAGGAATATATATCCGGGATTCGCGAAGGATTTCAGGAATATAATATTTGGTTTGCCCTTATCAAGTCAATTGTATTTGCTTTTATTATTTCTTCCATATCTGCCTTTAACGGATTCTTTACCAAAGGAGGAGCATTGGAAGTAGGCCAGTCAAGCACAACAGCGGTAACCAATAGTTGTATTGCTGTGTTAGTGGCAGACTTTCTGTTGGCGAAATTATTGTTGTAAAAAGTTTAAAGATTAAACTTTTAATCCCAAAAAAAGATGATTGAGTTCAGTAATATCCAAAAAACATTTCAGGGGAAAGAAGTCTTGAAGGGCGTGAGTGGAACGTTTACCCAGGGAGTTTGCAACCTGATCATTGGCGCCAGTGGTACAGGGAAAAGTGTCTTGCTCAAATCGCTTGTAGGATTGATAAAACCTGATTCGGGAAGTATTAAGTACGATGGGCGTGAATTTACAAATGTCGACAATCATACCAAGCAAGAGATCCGTCGTGAGATCGGGATGCTTTTTCAAAGCAGTGCTTTGTTTGATTCAAAAACGGTAGAGCAAAATGTCACATTTCCTCTGGATATGCTTTCCAATATGACGAAGGATGAGAAACAAGACCGCGTAAATTATTGCCTGCAACGTGTAGGGTTGGAAAATGTAAATAACCTGATGCCCTCCCAGATCAGCGGCGGGATGCAGAAGCGTGTAGGCATCGCCCGCGCGATCGTTATGAACTCAAAATATTTGTATTGCGATGAGCCAAATTCAGGACTTGATCCGCAAACATCGATCCGTATCGATAACCTAATCAAAGATATTACACACGAATACAACATTACTACGGTAGTTGTAACGCACGATATGAACTCTGTGCTGGAGATTGGAGAGAATGTTATGTTTATGTACAAAGGAGAAAAAGTTTGGGAAGGTACGAAACACAATATCCTGGACACGGAAGTAAAATCACTCCAGGATTTTCTTTTCGCCAACAAACTGATCCGTGAAATGAAAGCGCATAATAAGTAATTAGTGATTGATTTATTTCACATTACGAAGTTTTAAAAAATCTAAAAACAATATCCAAATCCCAATAATTTATCCTTTGGAATTTGGATATTGTTTTTAGGAATTTAAACATACTAATTGAATCGTACTATGCTAACTACCCGACAGCTTTTCCTAAGTGCTCTGGCTCAAACCTCCGAAACACCATTGATGTTGGAGATCGAAAGCGCGGAAGGTATTTTTTTATATGGGAAAAATAAGAATCGTTATTACGATCTTATCTCGGGTATTTCTGTAAGCAATGTAGGTCATCGTCATCCTAAAGTAGTAGAAGCGATCAAAGCACAAGTGGATCAGTATATGCACCTGATGGTGTACGGAGAATACGTGATCACGCCGCAAGTGACACTTGCCGACAAGCTTAGAAGTACGTTACCTTCAACGCTTAACAGTATTTACTTTGTAAACTCCGGAGCTGAAGCTACGGAAGGCGCTATGAAACTAGCCAAACGCTATACAGGCCGGGCAGAAATTATTTCCTGCAAAAATGCTTACCATGGCTCTACACAAGGCGCGTTATCGGTGATGGGGGATGAATATTTTAAGCAATCTTTCCGCCCATTACTACCAGGTATCCGTCATATCGAATTCAACAATACAGAAGATCTTTCCCTGATCACTACTGATACTGCTGCTGTGATCGTGGAAACGATCCAGGGAGAAGCAGGAGTACGCATGCCTTCGCAAGTTTATATGAAAGCCTTGAGAGCGCAATGCAGCAAGACGGGTGCTCTTTTAATTCTGGATGAAATTCAGACAGGCTTCGGTCGCACTGGTAAATTCTGGGCTTACGAACATTTCGGGATCGAACCGGATATTTTACTTACCTCTAAAGGAATGGGCGGAGGCATGCCGATCGGCGCCTTCATTGCGCCACAGTCAATCATGAAAGTATTGGCGAATGATCCGGTGCTTGGACATATCACAACCTTCGGCGGACACCCAGTCTGCTGCGCCTCTTCGTTGGCTACGATCAATGTGATCCTGGAAGAAAATTTGATGAAAGATGTAGCTGAAAAAGAAAAGTTATTTCATCAGCTCCTTGTTCACCCAGCTATCAAAGAAGTAAGAAGTAAAGGCCTGCTGATCGCGGTAGAGTTTGAATCGTACGAAGTGTTGAAACCTATAATTGACAAGGCAATTGCAAAAGGCGTGATCACGGATTGGTTTTTATTTTGCAATAATTCGATGCGTATTGCGCCACCGTTGATCATTACAGAGGAGCAGATCAGGGAGGTTTGCGGTATTATTTTGGAATGTATTGGTTGAGTATTAACTGTCATTGCGAGGAATGGAGCCGTAGGCGGAATGACGAAGCAATCTGTTTATAGCGACGCCTGAGCATTTAAAAATATGATAACTCCTTGTTATGAACGGATTGCTTCGTCGCGTTGCTTCGCAACACTTCTCGCAATGACGATAAATCTAAGCTGTCATCCGTGTTGTTTGTTTTCGCGAGCAATTGCCTGAGGTTTTTATCTGGCATCTGGTATCCGGCATCCATATTTCATCAATGGATTATTTCCACCCATCCCTTATATTCACCTTTCCCTTCATGATGATGTAAAAAGTAATAATAAACACCATCGCTCAGATTCAATTCTTTCGGATCAAAATTATTGTAGTAATTATCATTCTTATATATGCACTCACCCCAGCGGTTGTATACTTCAAAGGTCCATTTATTCGGACGAAGATATTCTATATAGAAGATCTCGTTCATCCCGTCATCATTGGGGGTGAGAAGATTTGGCAATAAGCCTATGACGGGGGAACAATCAATAGCAATAGAAGTGGATCTTGTACAACCAAAACTATTCACCACCCGGAGCGACCAGGAATCATTTTCATTATGTGTGGTCACGATCGATTGTGTAGTGTCTCCCGTGCTCCAAAAATATTTATTATATACCTGATCCGATGCTAATGCTACCTCAGGGTTTTTACAAAAAGGATCCAATGCTTTATCATAAAGGATATGAGGATTGGGAGAGGGATACAATGTAATGTTCACAGTGTCTTTCTTTTTACAGCCATATTCATTGGCAACAGTAACTATATACATCCCGCTTGAATAGGGATGTACAAAGGATTCCGTACTTCCTGTATTCCAGAGGTAGGAGGAAAAAGGAAATAAGGTATGTATCTCAAGTCCTCTATTGTCGCAGGCCGCAGTGTCATTGCCCAATACATCGGTAGTGATCTTCGGAAAATAAAAAACATGCACCGTATCACGGTTGATGCAAACGCCTTTTTTTGTTCGCACAGAATAATAACCTGAATCGATCACCGTCAGGTATTGTGAGGTAGCGCCGGTGTTCCATAAAATACTGTCCTGGTAAAATCCTGCGTTCAATGTAATCGCATCGCCTTCACAGAAGCCACGGTCAGGGCCTAAGTTGAGAAAACCGAAATCAGAAAAATATCCATAACGGAAGCCTGTAGCGTTTCCGCCGTTCAGAATGCTAAACTGAAAATCCGTAGAATCATTTTTGATCAGGTTGGCACTTCCAGCGGGGATGACGGAAGCATTAAAAGGAATTTTCGCATACTCCCAACCTCCGGCGCTTCCTGGTACAGCGCTGAAGGCAGAGGCAGGAATAAGAGAATTCTTTCCATTCAATATAAAATATTGCGCATACCCTGTCTTCACTACAATTTCAATGTAAAACAATTCATTGGTGGAACGTGTAAAGCTAACTTGTCTGGAGCCCGTGCAAGTCAATGGAGGAAGAATGGCGCCTCCCAATTCGTTTTCAAATCCTGCTACATGCCACACGTATACAGGCGCAGAAGAAGTGATGTAAACAGTAGGATTGAGTAAATGTAATTCGTACGATTGTCCTGCGTTGAGTGTAGCCACAGGTCCAGAACCATCGAAGGAAATGGTAGTATTATTTTGTGTAGCCAGGATGTAGACTCTGTCGGTGTTCACAGTATCCGATACCTTTACGGCGATGTATTCTTGTCCAAGAAAATTTACCGGAATGATCTGATCACCTGCCAGATCATAGTTGCCCCCCTGGATCATCGAATCATCTTTGACAGTGATGGCAATCGGTTTGGTAGCCTTCACGTGCGAGCCCGCAGGATGATCGGCTGCAAGGGGAGAGGTGGCACGCGCGGAATAGGTTTCTCCTTTTTGCAGAGTAATCGTATAAGGAATTCCAGCGTTGTGTCCTACCACATCTTTAGTAGGAGTGATGGTCACCAGTGTATTGTTTTCAGTAGCCACAATATCAAAGGCCGACCAGGCATCGCTGAGCGTAGTATGATTGTTGTCCCAATGCGTTTGAAACGGAACATAAAATTCTTTTCCCAGCGCATGATTTCCTTTTAGTACAAAAATATCAGAGTTCACGCCCACCTGAGTAGGTGTAGAGCCTAGCACTTCATAGTAAGCAGTGATAGGATTGGACGATAAAATATGAATGCCAAAATTTAAAATTTGATCGGCAGGTTTGTTTTCGATCAGATCAATCCTTAAAGTAAGATCAATGGAGATCGTCTGGTTGGCAGCGATTGTCTGGTTGATCGTACCAAAGGCAGGATTGGCAGGTTGTGAAATGCTGATCGAGGTAGCTTGCTGCAAAGAAGAGATTCTGAGGTAAATGGGCCGGTCGGCGTGCTGCTCGGTGATTTCAGGTGCTACGAACCAGAATTCAGTATCTATCTGCGCTTTCAAAGGCAAATGTAAAATGTTCAAAAAAAACAACAGCAGAACCGCTCTCAAGGCCATCATCAAAAATAGTTATTTTGTTTTTTTATTTCTAATTTTAGGAATGCTTATTCTAGAAATAGAATAAGGATGCAAGATGCCGGATACCAGATACCGGATAAAAAATCTGGCAACCGGTATCTGGTATCCGGCATCCAAAAAATTAAGCATTCTATTAATAGTAATTTCCATGCTGTTTAAACTCAAACAGACCTTTCAAAATCCTTATTACAGTACAATCATCCTGGTTTCAATGGTATTGTTGGCAGCGGGATTATTTTTTTATACAGAGAATTTTCTGTTCGCTGCGCTGATCGTTGTGCCGCTGGTGTTGTTTGCTTTGCTGGCAGATTATAGGATTATTTTATATATGCTTGTATTTTTTTTGCCATTATCCACTACTTTCCGGATTGGTGAAATAAATTTAAACATCGCTATGCCTTCCGAGCCATTCATAGGTTTGTTGGCAGTGATCGCTTTGATCTTTATTTTTATTCAGGACAAAAGATCGGGCGTACTCCGGCATCCTGTTACAATACTGTTATTCGTGTATTGGGCTTCCTTAGTGGTGAGCTTGATCTTCTCTACTATGCCTTCCGTTTCTTTCAAAACATTGCTTGTAGCAAGCGCATATTTACTGGTCTTTTACTTCTTGATCGCCTATTATTTTTTATATAATGATCATAAAGTAAAAAATATATTTGCTGCCTATGCTTTATCCTTTACGGCGATTGTGATTTACATCACCTGGAAACATTCTGATCATGCATTTAATAAAAATGTTTCTGCAGTAGTGGTCGATCCTTTCTTTTCTGATCACACGATCTACGGTGCTTGTCTCGCTTTTATGGTGCCTATTGTGGGCATTCTTTATTTTCAGGCACGAGTGTTTAATTTGAATTACTTTCAAAAGCTTCTCGCAGGGTTCTCATTACTTTGTTTTCTGGTAGGCATTTATCTTTCTCACAGCCGTGCCACCTGGATTAGCCTGGCATGTATGATTGCCTTGTTGTTGATCCTTAGAATGAAAATAAAATTTTCCACGCTCATGATCGTCATGGGAATTGTGTTGGTGGTAGCGCTGCTCAACCTCGAAGCGCTAATGCCGGTGTTGATCAAAAATAAATATGATTCCAAAGCCAAGCGCGCCAACCTGGAAGAACAGATCAAATCGGTAACTAATATTAAAAATGACGTGTCGAATGCAGAGCGCGTCAACCGCTGGCTTTGTGCGGCCAGGATGTTTAAGGAAAAACCAGTCACCGGTTTTGGCCCGGGCACTTATCAGTTTAAATACATTCCTTTCCAGAAAGGATCAGAAATGACGCCAATCAGTATTACAAGCGCTAAAAATAATTTTAACAAAGGAATGGGAGGTACTGCTCATTCCGAATATTTACTGGCCCTCGCGGAAAGCGGACTGGTAGCGGGCATTGTGCTGCTGGCAATGGCGCTTTATTCTATTTATTTGGGAATGAAACTTTATTACAAGGAACAAGGTCCTTATAAATATTATGCGCTCATGATGTTGCTAAGTTTGTTTACATACTTCATTCACGGGATCTTTAATAATTTCCTCACTACCGACAAAGCTGCTTTTCTCGTCTGGGGCGGGTTGGCAACACTTTGCGCACTGGACCTGAGGTATAAAAAAAATAATTCAACTAAGAATACAAATTCTTTGCAAGCATGAGAAAAACGAAATTTGCACGCGAATCCAATGTGATAATGACCGAATTGGTATTGCCCAACGATACGAATGGACTTACCAACCTGATGGGTGGTAGGATGATGCATATGATGGACGTGGTAGCGGCTATTGCAGCGCAAAGGCATTCCAATCGTATTGTAGTAACGGCTTCGGTAGACAATGTTTCCTTTCAGCATCCGATCAAATTGGGGAACGTGGTAACGTTGAATGCAAAAGTAACGAGAGCGTTCAGTTCTTCGATGGAAGTGCATATTGAAGTATGGGCGGAAGATGTGCCGATGAATGAAAAAGTAAAAAGCAACGAAGCGTTCTTTACCTTCGTAGCCGTAGATCAAGGCGGAAGACCAATCGACGTGCCGGATCTGATCCCGGAAACTGAAGAAGAAAAAACTCTCTACGAAGGAGCTCTACGCCGCCGCCAGCTCAGGCTTGTTCTGGCTGGTAGAATGAAGCCGGCAGACGCTACAGAGCTAAAGAGTTTGTTTCAAATATGATGCCGCATGGCAGATGCCAGATAAATTGAAGTTATATTTTATCCTGGATCTGGCATCCATATTCTGGAGGGTATATTATTACTAATAAGAAAATTTCTCTAACGAAAAATGATCAACACCGAAACAAGTATCGTAAACAACTTAGTAGTACACTACATAGGAAACAAGCACGATGAGGAAGGAATGATCCTGGCGAAGTCTGCTCTAAGTATTGAAGACAATGCAGTGGAAAGTTTGCTGATGAAATACTTGTTGTCGCCTTTCAAGAAAAATGAGTTTTATCATCTGACCAACGAAGGTGATCTGAATTTAAATCCGATCTATTCCGTTGCCAGCAAAATATTTGCCGACCCAGGTGCGTTCTTTTTGCAGTCTGTGAACGTAGCGAAGCATTTGTATGAACAGTCTACACACCCAATGGTGAAAGGCGGAGAGCTATATATGATCTATTTGCAGGGTTGTATCGTCAACGACGAACCAGCCGATGCGATTGGTATATTTAAATCTGAAACCAAAGAAATTTATTTAAAAGTAGCTGCCACCGCCGACAATTTTGAGATCAGTTCTGATCAGGGAATTAATATTAATAAACTTGATAAAGGATGCCTGATCTTTAATCTCGACGAGGAAAAAGGCTATCGGGTATGTTCGGTCGATGTTACCAATAAAGGAGAGGAGGCGCGATACTGGAAAAATGATTTTCTGAATCTTCGTGCGCGTGAAGATAGTTTTTATCATACACAAAATTATATGCAGTTATGCAAAGATTTTATCGATGAGAAACTGAAAGAAGAATTTGAGATCTCCAAAACAGACGAAATCGATTTGCTCAATCGTTCCGCTAATTTCTTCAAAGAGCGCGAAGAGTTTAATCTAAACGATTTCAAACAAGAAGTGATCCAACAACCTGAAGTGATCGATGCCTTCAGGCAATACAAAGAAAGCTACCAGCAAGATCACGACGTAGTGATCGCCGACGAATTTAATATCTCGCACAACGCTGTAAAAAATTCCAGTCGTATTTTCAAAAGTATTTTAAAGCTGGATAAAAATTTCAGCATTTATATTCATGGTAAAAAAGAGTATATCACGAAAGGATACGATGAAGAGAAGGGGATGAATTTTTACCAGTTTTTTTATCGTGAAGAAAAATAAAAGTTATGAGTTATGAATGTTGAATTATGAGTTCGAAATATTCATAACTCATAATTCAACATTCATAACTTTAAATTATCAATTTATACTTCTTCCCCGGCAGCGTTTTAATCAATCCCTGAAACTCCATAGAAAGCAACAGAGACGAGAGTTTCCCAATTGGAATATTTGTTGTCCAGCTCAGTTCATCGATGCCGAGACTTTCTTTTTGAAGAAGCAAATGTGCGATGGATTGTTCTTCTTTGGTCAGTGTTTCATACGTTTTATTTTTGGATAATGGTTTTTCTGTTTTTTGAATATCCCAGTTGAGAATATATTCCAGGTCTTTTACGGAAGTATAAATATGCGCTTTGTGTGATTTGATCAGCATGTTGCATCCTTCGTTGTATTTGTTGCCAATATTTCCTGGCACGGCGAATACCTCACGGTTGTAACTATTTGCAATTTCTGCGGTGATCAGCGCGCCGCCTTTTTGTGCAGCTTCTACCACAATGATCACATCGCATAAGCCTGCTACGATGCGGTTGCGCGCGGGAAAGAAGGCTGGATCAGGTTTTGTGCCTGGTCTGTATTCAGTGAGCAGGCCGCCTTGTTCAAGCATTTTTTGTGCAGTTTCTTTATGTACCGCAGGATAAATAATATCTGCGCCGGAAGCCATCACGGCTACCGTAGAAAGTTTTTCGGCTAACGCAGTTCGATGTGCATGTATGTCGATGCCATAAGCCAAGCCGCTGATGATAATAGGTTCATAGGTTTTTAAATCATGAATAATAGCTTCGGTGACTTCTTTTCCATAATTAGTGGCTTGTCTTGTTCCTACGATACCTACTGTTTTAGGAGCATTGAGGTTGGCATTTCCGTTGAAGAATAAGAGGGCAGGAGCATCTGAAAAATGACGAAGTCTCTCAGGGAAATTAGGATGTGTATAGAATAAAATTTCTATCCCTTTTTTAGTTGCCCAGAGAATTTCCTGTTCAGCTTTGAAAAGTACGTCTTGTCGTACAATTGAATCGGCCAGTACTTCACCGATGCCGGGAATTTTCTGGAGTTTACCTTTAGGTGTGCGAAATATTTTTTCTGCAGAGCCGCAGTAACTGATCAGTTGTTTGGTATTATGACAGCCAATACCTGGAATGAGGCCAATGGCGACTTCGTAGAGGAGAGATGTATGCATGTTGTTAAAAAAAAATAAAAAATTGACTGGACAAACTTAGTGAATTTTCAATTTTAAATTTTGAATTTTAAATTATTGATTATCCACAATAAGATTACAATTAGATAGCGTCAGCTTTTTAAAAGGGTTCTCCTGAAAGGACAAGCTGCTTGTAAAAAACAAAAGCCAGTATCTCTACTGGCTTTTGTTTTAATTTAAAATTTAGAATTTCAACTATGCTTTAGGATTAGCAATTTCGATATTGACTTTTCTTCCTTTGATACGGCTATTGCTCATGCCGTCCATGATATCGTTGACACTGTTGTCCGATACTTCTACGAAAGAATATTTATCATAAATTTCGATCATACCGATCTGGTTGCTGTCGATGTTGGCTTCGCCTGTGAATGCGCCTACGAGATCGCCTGCACTTACGCGGTCCATCTTACCTACGTTCACGAACAGTCTTACCATTCCTTCGTTTCTGCGGAAAGATTTGGTGCCTCTTTTTTCAGATCCGCTTTCACGTCTCTTATCACCAAATTCTCTTCTGCCGGATCTTTCAGTACGATCGCGGTCTCTGCGTTCGTAGCGGTCAGAACTATCTTCGCGGTCAGCGCGTCTTTCTTCTTTTTTCATCTCACCAATAGTAAGGCGAAGAAGTGCAGCAGCGATGTTTTCAAGCGAGTGTCCTTGTTCGATATAGCTGTTAAGAATCTTATGATAAGCAGAAAGATCACTAGTGTCGGAAAGATTCTGCAATTGAGAAAGCAGTTTGTTTTGCTTCAGTTCAAACAATTGTTTGCTAGAAGGTGCTTGTCCTTTGTTGATCTTGATCTTTGCATAACGCTCGATATCCTGAAGGCGCATATATTCTCTGCGGCCAGTCACGAATGTAAAGGCTTTTCCTGATTTACCAGCTCTTCCGGTTCTTCCGATACGGTGTACATAATATTCTACATCGAGTGGTACATCATAATTGAATACGCCGTCTACATTGTCTACGTCAATTCCGCGGGCAGCTACGTCGGTTGCTACGAGTATGTTCACAAGACCTTTTCTGAATTTACCCATCACGTTGTTACGTTGTGCTTGTTTCAGGTCTCCGTGAAGTGCTTCTGCTTTGTAGCCTTGGAGGTTAAGTTCTTCCACTACTTCGTCTACGCCACGTTTGGTGTTGCAGAATACCAGCATCAATTGAAGATTGTGGGCTTCAATAAGGTTGGTCATCATTGTTACTTTGAAGTCTTGTTTTACATCAAAGTATTCTTGTTCGATCAAGGTATTGGTAAGTTCGGTACGGGTGATCTTTACTATGACCGGAGCGTGTTGGTAACGCTTGGTGAGTTCAAGAATCGGTTTAGGCATCGTAGCCGAGAAGAAAATAGTTTGTTTCTCATCTGGCATATCCGAGAGGATTGCTTCGATGTCGTCGCGGAAGCCCATATTAAGCATTTCGTCGGCTTCGTCGAGTACTACCATTTTAATTTTATCAAAAGAGATTGTACCTCTGTCCATATGATCCATCACTCTTCCCGGAGTGCCGATGATCACTTGTACGCCTCTTTTAAGAGCAGATATTTGTCGTTCAATAGATTCGCCGCCGTATACAGGAATGCAATTGATTCCTTTTTTGTATTTCAGCAATTTTTTGAATTCGTTGGCCACCTGCACGGCCAGTTCACGCGTCGGGCACATTACAAGTGCCTGGATGCTTTTATCGCTAGCATCTAAACGATCGATAAGAGGAATTCCGAAGGCTGCAGTTTTACCGGTTCCGGTCTGCGCCTGCCCAATGATGTCCTTCCCCTCCATGATGTGCGGAATCGCTTCTGCTTGAATCGGCGTTGCCTCTTCAAATCCCATTTCCGCAATGGCTTCCTGTAGCTCGTTAGACAGAGCTAGCTCACTAAATTTAATTGTATTCATTATGGATTTTTTAAGATTGGCCGGATGTATTGGCCTGAATTATAATATATAATAAGTTACAAATGTACGGATTATATATGAATATTCTGATAGATTTGTAATATTTAATTGCATTTTCAATATTGTGGGAAATATATACAATCCATAATCAGATTGTATCTAACAAAGAGTATGGCGAATCAAATAGAAAATAAGAATATACCGATAAAAGATAACGCAAAGCTACCTTCCAGCATGCCTTTTATCATTGGTAATGAGTTGGCGGAGCGGTTTAGTTTTTATGGTATGAAAGCGATCCTGACCACGTTTTTGGTTAGCCAGTTTTTCAATCCTACCATGAATCCTGCGTTGCAATCGGTAGCGGAGGCGCAGGCGAATGAGAAAACCCACTTGTTTATTTCCTTCGCATACCTATTGCCCATTTTAGGTGGGATCGTGGCAGACTGGTTTTGGGGAAAATACAATACTATTCTCTATATATCTCTTCTCTATTGCTTCGGCCATGCAGGCCTCGCTTATTTTGATACAAATCTCAACGGATTTCTTTTTAGTCTCCTGCTGATCGCGATCGGTGCGGGAGGGATCAAACCTTGTGTGTCGGCCAACCTGGGTGACCAGTTTGACAAAACCAATGCACACTTGATCTCCAGGGGGTATGAAATGTTTTATTTCAGTATCAACTTGGGTTCGTTCGTTTCTACTTTGCTAATTCCTGTTTTACTTCAACAATATGGCCCTGCGCTGGCATTTGGTGTGCCGGGGATTTTAATGGGGCTTGCTACATTTATTTTTTGGCTGGGTAGAAAAAGATATACCATCGCCCCTCCTTCGGGATTTAAGAACGAAGAATTTTATAATATAAATTTCTATGCGCTTCTAAATATGAATCCTACTCGTGAAGAGCGATTGGTGAAAAGCCCTTTGCTACTTATGTCTCCGATCATCACAGGGTTTGTACTGTTTATCATTGCGCTTATTTTTGATTTCAAACTGATCAACAATCCTTTTGTAATTTTACTTCCCGTGTCGGGGATGCTTGTCTTTTTTACGATCATCGGAATTGCTTCATTGGTCAAAAGAATGCAAGGGAAAAAATTTTACGATGTAGCCTTGAAAAGATATTCGCAAGAACAGATCGATGGTATAAAAGCTGTATGGAATATTTTCGGAGTGTTTGCTTTCATTCCTTTCTTCTGGGCATTGTACGATCAGAACGGCTCTGAGTGGGTGCTACAAGTGAGCTATATGGATACGATGTTTTTAGGCATCAACTGGCTACCGCAACAAGTACAGGCGATCAATCCGATCTTAATTCTTGTATTGATCCCATTGTTTTCGATTCTAATCTTTCCTGGCTTGCAGAAGTTGGGGATCAAAGTGACGCCCTTAAGAAAGATCACGGTTGGTTTTTTTATCGCAGCTTTTTCTTTTATTGTGATTGCTTTGATCCAGGAAAGCATTGATGCAGGAGGGAGACCAAATATTGTATGGCAGTTGCTGGCGTTCTTTATTCTTACCGTAGCGGAAGTGCTTATCTCCATAACAGGTCTTGAGTATGCTTACACCAAAGCGCCGAAGACAATGAAGTCTGTGATCATGTCGTTTTGGTTGCTCACAGTATCGATCGGAAATATATTGGTGACCATTATCAACAACAGTAAAGCCAATCATGGTTTTTTCGAACGCTTGGAAGGAGCTTCTTATTATTGGTTCTTCGTAGGTGTGATCGTGGTGACAGGAATTGCGTTTATGATCATGGCGATCAGACATAAAGATACACAGGGGCCAGGTGAAGAACCCGTTGCATAATTATTCATTTGTAGATTTGTAGATATAGATAAGAGATGGTGGAGTTAATAGTTTTAATCGTTTTAGTAGTAAGAATTGTAGCCTACGCGAAACAAAGAGGACAGCGCGGGTTTAAATGGGGAGCATTGCTGGTGTTGAATTGGTTTATGTTTGAGCTCTTAGGGATCGTGCTTGCTACTTATTTGCTCAATATAAAATTTGATATTGCCTTTATCCAGGCTAATCCTGAATATGCTTTGCTGCTTTCTGTTTTCGGCATCGGATGCGGATTTCTGGGTTATTTCATGACCCGCAAAATGCTGGATAGATCAACCGTTTGATACTATACAAAGAAACATAAACGTCACTAACAAGATGAAAAATACTGCCAGACTTTTATTGTTTTTTCTCTTACCTTTTTCTGTCTTCGCGCAGATGACCGATGCAGCTAAGCAGAATGCTAATAAGCTTCAAACCATTGGCGCGCCTGTCAATACGCTCGACTATTCCGAATTTTCTCCTACACTGAGTGCCGACGGTAATACCATGATCTTCGAGTCTGACCGCGCAGGAAAAGGGATCTGGCGATTGTTTATTACTTATCAAACCAAACCAGGAGTATGGACTCCTCCAAAGCCATTTGAAGTAGTAAATAATTTTGTGAGCGGAGCTGATTTTCTGGGAGGAGCTTTTTTAAGTTATGATGGAAAAACACTTTTCTTTTCTTCCGATAAAAAAGGCTCTTATGGTGGAATTGATATCTGGTACACTACCAAGGTAGGTGATAAATGGGAAGCGCCTAAAAACGCAGGCAAAGGTGTAAATTCGGGCGGCTATGATGGATTCCCTTCTTTGTCTGCCGATGGGAAACAATTGTATTTCATGCGCGAAGGGAAACGTGATACGCCTACCAAACAACGTTGCTGTGTGCTTTATGTGGCCCAAAAACAAGGCGCTTTTTATATGAATGCCAGACCTCTTCCTTATCCTGTAAACACAGGCTGCGAAGGATATCCGCGAATTATGTCGGACAACAGGACGTTGATCTTTTCTTCTTATCGCAACGAAGGGCAAGGAGGCTATGACCTCTACGAATCAAAAATGCGTGGCGGTAAATGGACCAAACCAGTGCCGCTGGAATTCATCAATACTTACCGCGACGATGAATTGATCTCCGTGCCGGCTGCCGGTGATGTGATCTATCTTTCCAATACAAGCAGCAACAGCAAAGACGATATTTACAAAATAGAATTGCCGAAAGAATTTCGCCCCGATAAGGTTGTAACACTTGAAGGCGTGATCCGTGATGAAGAGACGAACAAAATAATTCCGGCTACGATCAAAGTGAATAATATCAATACGAAAGAAAAAGTAGTAGAAGTAAAAAACAATGAGGTGACAGGAAAGTATACCGTAATGCTACAGGAAGGAGAGAAGTACGACCTCGCTATTTCTTCTAAGAACAGAACCTTTCATTCGGAAGTAGTAGACCTTGAGAATGTGAAAAAATACCAGGTGGTAAACAAGGATATTAAATTGAAACCGCTGAAAACAAATACCAGCTTTGTGCTCAATAATATTTTTTTCGGATTCGATTCTGCCAACGTAAAAAAAGATTCGGAACTGGAATTGGAACGTGTAGTAGAACTCCTAAATGCCAATCCTAGCATGACTGTAGAGATCTCCGCACATACTGACGACAAAGGTGCAGATGCGTATAACAACCGTCTTTCGCAAGCACGCGCAGAAGCAGTAGTAAATTATCTTGTACAAAAAGGAATCGCCAAAGAAAGACTCGTAGCAAAAGGCTATGGGAAATCACAACCCGCTGTCCCAAATGATTCTGATGAGAACAGAGCAAAGAATAGAAGAGTAGAGTTTAAAGTGATCAAATTGTAATTTTTCATTAAACTATATTGTTAATTTTCTCGCAGTTTCGTATTTTTGCTATTAGTTAGTACAAATAGTTATTCATGAAAAAAGAATTGTCACATAAAAGGTCTGGTCTGTCCATCAATTCTGTGGTTCTGATAGGTGCTACTTCTGGTGGGATATTTGGTAGCCACTGGGGTTTTTATGCAGGAATTGTAGGAATGGGATTAGGGATTCTTTTAATGACTATCCTAAAATTTTTAGACCATTAATGATTTTTTTTATTTCGGTTGACATCAGTATTTACGCTGGTGTATTTTTCTTTTTTATCTATCTCTTTAAAAAGATCTTCAAACGACAAACAGAAACACTCACCTTGGCAAATGCTGTGATCATCATTTTAGCCGGTGCTTCAATAGTTGGAGGAGTGAAGGTTTGTTTGTTAGCATTTAATAAGAATGTTTGTCGAACATCAGAGATAGAGCAAATCTATGTATTCATAGGCGGCTTTGCGGTGATCTGGATAGCAGTGATCGAGTTGTATACAAAAATTCTTAAACCTGAAAATTAATTTCTCCTGAGCTTTTTCATCCTTTATAAATTCTCTGTGATCTTGCGTTGGTTTGGATATGCTTATTCACTTCAAAGAATAAAAATATTAGATATATGTAGTTAAATTTTATTAAAATTCAAGTTTCCGTATTCCTTGTTTGCTGGCGCCTCCGCCAGCAATGCGCTCTTTTCGAAACTATCATTATAAAAAATATAAAAAGAAACCGCTTGATACTATTAGCATCAAGCGGTTTCTTTTTATATAAAAATGAAAACTTAGTTTCTGCTTCTAAGTTTAGAAAGCAAGCGCAGGATCTCAATGTACAGCCAGATCAAGGTTACCATTAGTCCGAAAGCAGCGTACCATTCCATGTATTTCGGTGCATTGCGTTCGGCGCCTTGTTCAATGAAATCGAAATCCATTACAAGGTTAGCCGCTGCAGTTGCTACACAGACAAGGCTGAAAATAATTCCAACCAAACCATTGGAGTGGATCAACGGTACTTCCATTCCAAAGAATCCAAGTACCATGCTGATTAAGTAGGTGAGCGCAATCCCCATAGTAGCAGAAGCTACGATCAGTTTGAAATTTTCAGTAACACGGATGATTCTGCTTTTGTACAAAAACAAAAGGCTGGCAAGAATTCCAAACGTAAGCAGAATTGCCTGCATTACGATCCCTTCGTACAGAGAACTGTAGAAAGCAGAAATAGCACCTACAAACAACCCTTCCAGGATTGCATAAATAGGAGCTACGGTTGGCGACCATTCTTTTTTGAATACTATGATAAGAGAACAGATCAGTCCGCCAATGGCGCCTCCGAGCATCAGAGGAAACATAAGCGCTACGCCTCCTGAATAGAATAAATTCCATACTCCAAAGGCGGGGATCATTACCAATACCAGCAAAATAGCAGTCTTGTTAACAGTGCCTTGTAATGTCATTACATCACCTTGTTGATAACTTCCAAAACTGTCGAATGTTTTCGGACCTAGTGCGGGGTTGCTTGTTTTAAATAGCGCCATAAATAGATTGATTGTTTAGTGAATACATTTTATTGATGTCTAAAATAATATTTCTGAACCGTATTTCAAAATAGAATATGGATGCTAGTTTTAGAAGCGTCTCTATTTTGCACAAAAAAAACTCCAGCAACTTGCCGGAGTTTTTTACTCAGATATTAGCTCTTTTATTTTTTATACAAGGCCTTTACACTGCTGTAATCTCCTTGCGTAATTTTTACCAGATAATAGCCAGCCTTCAGTTCTGATACAGAGAGCGTGGTCTCATCGTCTGAAACGGTTTGAGCAGTTTCAAACAACAATCTTCCCGTATTTTCAAAGATCTCTATTTTTACCTGGCCGGAATGAATGTCGTTGTTCAACTGAAGGGTCACCAGGTCTGTTGCCGGGTTTGGAAATAAATTCATACTGTTCTGCGTCGCATCTTTTGTAGCAGTGGTAGGAAGTGGACAAGAATTATCGGTTAGCAATATATTGTCGTAATAAAAAGTGGTATTTGTATAAGTGTTTGGCATGAACAACATAGTTAGCTGATTCACGCTAGTGCCTGCAAGAGCAGCGTCGGGACTCGCTACCCATGCGAATTTCAGCGTTTCCCATGCATTTACTTTTGTAGTAGTAGCTCTGTAGGTACTGTGACGGCCGCTTGGATAATTGGAAGGAGTAGACACATTACTATTCTCAAGCGTGAATTCAATATTTCTGCCGGCGGCGTTGGAGTAAACGTCAAACATAAAACTTTTACTACCGTTTTCAATCAGGTCAGCATCCCCCAGGCCGGGATTGGCTACGATCAGTACATCGTATTGTTCGCTTGCATTGCGTACATACTGCGCGCAATAAGGAGAATTGTTTTCAATAGAAGAATTCGGATTATCTACTTTCTGCGAAAGCTGTCCGTTGATCAATCCATAATCGGTGAAACGGATGTTTTCAAAATCTTCCAGCATCACACCACAAGACACCGGCATCACTGTTACCGGTAGCGTATAATCAGCGCTTCCGCATGAGATCGTTTTGCTGACGCTTACCGAACCGGATTGCGTACCCCAGTTTACAATAATAGCGTTCGTCCCCTGTCCGGACACAATGGTACCCTGGTCAACCGTCCAGACATACGTAGCGCCTGATGTAGCAGGGATAGAGTAAGTGAGATTTGTTTCCTGGTATAGCGCAGAACTTTTTCCGTCAATTGATCCGGTAAGTTCTCCACCGGAAAGATCGGTGTATACTTTTACATAGTCGACCTGCATGGTAGCAGACCAGGAAGTATTACCGCCGGTGATCGAAGACTCTGCAGGATTGTTGGTATACCATCCACCTATTGCCATGTTGAAAATGATGTAAAAATCCTGGTCCCAGGGCCAAGTTACTGCATTGTTCGAGGCAGGGTTTAGAGAGTTGGGTGTTTGAGTTTCTGTTTTATACAAAACTCCATCCACATAGAAACGAATTTCTCCGGGCTCCCATTCTACGGCAAAGAGATGAAAGCCATCGGCAAAATTTCCGGATGATTTGACATAAGTATCGCTGTCGTATTTATTGTTAGGAGAAGGATTTCCATAGTGCAGCGTTCCCGATATTTTGTTAATAACATCCCCACGGTTTTCCATAATATCGATCTCGCCACTGGTAGGCCAGCCGCCGTAAGGGCTGCTTTGCGGAAGCATCCAGAAAGCCGGCCAGGTGCCTGTGTTGGCAGGAAGCTTGATACTTGCTTCGAAGCGACCGTATTTCCAATAATGTTTATCACGTGTCAGGATTCTGCCGGAAGTGAAATTTTTTCCTGAGCCGTTGTAGTTATTGCTATAACGTGCTGTAAGATTGAGGTAGCCGCCAGAGACACTTACGTTTTGCGTAGTGTTTGTATAGTATTCATATTCATTATTTCCCCAACCACCGTCGAAGCCCGTGCCGGTATCATAGATCCAGTCGGTAGTGCTTAAAGAAGTGCCATTAAAATCATCGCCCCATACCTGGCTCCAGCAATTTTGTGCGGAGGAGGAAGAAACGGCGAATACTATAAGGATAAAAGGAAGAAAGATAGATTGTATTTTCATAGTATAAAGAGATTCGATCAATGTGATCTTTTATGATAATACAATACTTCCTTCTTGTTGTTCTAAAAATTATTGAAAAAAATCAATAAATAGGATGATGATTCCACCAGATTAAAGAGATGATTTGCGCATCAATAACAAATAAAAATGAATTAGAAAGTGATAAAAGGCCTGTCGACCACAGTATTAACGGAAAATAGGAGTTGGACGAATTCGGATAATGCGCAAGTAGAGGTTTTTGAACTGATAATTTGTCTTGTTTAGCTTTAAGTCAAAACAAGAAGAAACTTTCTTGTAGTCTTAGACTATAAGAAAGTTTCTTCTGACAAATTTATATAGTAATTCACTCCATCCTCGCGCTCACACTCTATACTGGATTTCCCAGCCTGATCACTTCAACGAGTGATTTAAGTGCGCGTTCGTGTTTGCGTACGAATGGGTTTTCCATATCCCATACATAACCCGCCAATACGGAGCAGATCTGCTTTTTGTGGGTAGGATCAGGATTTGGAGCAAAGAAGATCTCCTGAAGGGAGCCTTCGTACCAGGCTGCTACGTATGAGCGGAAGGTGTTGATGCCTTGCATCATATGTTCTACAAAATCTTTTTCCCAATCTACATTTTCACCCTTCAGGAATTTGCTCACCAACTTTCCTGCTTTAGAGCCCGATTCCATAGCGAAGGTAACGCCGGAGGAGAAAATAGGATCCAGGAATTCTGTACTGTTCCCTGTAAGCACAAATCCATCGCCGTAAAGTTTTTTTGCAGAAATAGCGTATCCTTCAATGGTCCGTGGTTCAAACATAAATTCGCAATCTTTGAAACGCTCTGCGATGTTGGTTTCTGTGGCAATTATGCTTCTTAGTTTCTCTTCCGGTGTACCCTGGAATTGTTCGAAGAACGAGGGATCGCCTACAAATCCTACAGAGGTAACACCGGTAGAAAAAGGAATCACCCAGATCCAGGTGCGAGGTTGGTGGATCACTACTGTGATACGGTTACCATCAATACCTTCCGGGCGGTTTACATCTTTGATATGAGTGAAAAGAGTTTTTCTCGGATCAAAATTAGATGGCTTGTCGAGGTTGAACATTCTCGGGATCACGCGTCCGTAGCCGCTGGCATCGATGATGAAGCGGGCTTCTATTTCTTTTTTATTTCCTTGAGCATCTTCAACGGTGGTGACAGAATCAGTGCCGAAAAATTTAATATCCGTTACACCGGTTTCATATTCTACAGGCACACCCTGGCTAGCTACTGTTTCAGCAAGCGTTTGATCAAAGTTTGCTCTTGGTACTTGCCATGTCCAGTTCCAGCCTTTGCTGAATTGATCTGAAAAATTAAAATCACAAACCTGGTCGCCTTTGACAAATTTAGCACCAAACTTATCCTGGAATCCTTGAGCTTTCACAGCCTCCAGGAAACCTGCTTCTTCCAAATGCTCCATGCAGCGTGGCAAAAGGCTTTCGCCGATCACAAAACGTGGAAATTTTTGTTTTTCGACAATTTTACAAGAAAAACCATTTTTATTGACCAGAGAGGCGGCCACTGTACCTGCAGGACCGGCACCGATCACTAACACATCTACTTTTTCTTTTAGCATTTGGATTTTGAGGTTGGATATTTAATGATCTCAAATTTAATAAAAAAATAACTACCACAAAAATGATCCTGATCATGACCAGGGCGATAAAATCGTAGGATTAGACAAGAATGAGAAGAATATTAAAATGATATTAGAAGTCAGCGTTCTTCTAATCCTGTAAATTGAGGTTCAGGCAAGCTCATTCAAATCATAATCCTTCCCGCGCCCATAGCGTACAAGGTCTTCAAGCTGGTACTGTTCCAAAGTGTGTAGATCTTTGAGCTGATAATTCTGCCCGCTGATCTTTGAGAGTACTACAAAATCATACCGCTCACCATGATTGATGAGGTAATATTTTTTTCCTACTCTGATAGTGTCAAACGAAATAGGCATATATTTTTATAAACAAAAGTTGCCATGAAAATTTATACATTCACAAACACAGCTTCTCAATTTAAAATTCATTTACTCCTGAGCGGTTTCAAAAGTCCTTCCAATCCATTCAGACGAATCTCATACATTGTGGCAAGTTGCATACCCAGCTTACCTGCCGGAAATCCTTCGCGCTGGAACCATTCCAGGTAGGAGACAGGAAGGTCGCAAAGCAAGGTTCCTTTGTATTTGCCGAAAGGCATTTTCGTTGTTACCAATTGTGTGAGTATTTCCGGGTTGAAAGAATCGTCCATGTATTGTTTTAAAGTTTAAAGGTAAAGGTTTAAAGTAGAAAAATTATCCTGCTTTACTTTAAACTTTTTGCTTTTAAACTAAAACATTCCCACAACCGCTTTCCTTCTCCGCCGTATAAGGCATTAAACCAAGGGGAAATCCATATTCATGAGAGTAAAACTGCTGTTATTGCTGATCGCAATGCCTGTTGCCATGGCTTCTGCGCAGCTATCGGGAAGGGGATACATCGTTTCGCTGGAAGGAGATACACTGGAAGGATTTATCCAGGTAGAGAAAAAATCTTTTTACGATGTGGTGAAATATAAAAAGAATAAAGAAGACAGGTTTGAAAAATTCCAGGTCTCGAATTTGTACCGCATTATTATCAAAGATAAGATCTATGAAAATCTTTTTATGAACACAGGCACGATGCGCGGAAGCAAAGCGCATTCGAGTAAGCTCTGTCTTTGCCTGGTAGATGGTTTTGTGAAATTGTATAAAGAAAACCCGTTGATGTTTTACTCTTCCTCTTCCAATCTTTATCTCTCCGGCAAAAACTCCAGGGAGTTTGAAGATAATTTTTACGTGATGAATGGAAACAAAGATGCCAGAGAGATCAGAAGAAAAAGCTTTGTAAAGCAATCTCAGAAGGCGCTTTCAGAGTACAATGTAATAGTACAGTCCATCCGTGAAAAAAAATATGGGTACGAAGACCTGGTGAATATTGTGAACGATTGTAACAGGCTTTATTATGAAAAACGTCTGAACCTTGATTCTCAGGATTAGAAGATTTACTTGATTTTGATTTGAAGGATTTTCTTCATTAAGGTTGTCATTCAGGAAAACTTGTACCGATTTATAGTACAGAGTCTGCACTATCGTGATGAATTTATCTGCGCTGAATTTCTTCTACATAATAGTTTTACTCATCAAGAAAATTAAATTATGCAAATCTTCTAATCCTGGGGAGCAAGGTTACTGCAGCGATTTCCAGATCAAATCTTTCAATTCCTGCAAGCCTGCGCCGGTATGGGAAGAAATGAATACAGCAGGAACATCTTTGGGAAGTTTTTTCTTCATTTCTGCTTTTAGTTCATCGTCCAGCATATCTGATTTTGAAATAGCGAGCAACCGTTTTTTGTCCAGCAATTCCGGATTGTATTTTTTCAATTCTTTCAACAATACCGAATATTCTTTCTTAATATCGATTTGATCGGCGGCTACTAAAAATAATAATATGGAATTTCGTTCGATATGTTTAAGGAAACGAAGTCCAAGACCTTTGCCTTCCGAAGCTCCTTCTATGATCCCTGGAATGTCGGCCATCACGAAAGATTTATAATCTCTGTAGGATACTACACCTAAGTTTGGAACTAAGGTAGTGAATGGATAATCGGCGATCTCCGGTTTAGCTGCAGATACCTTGGAAAGCAGGGTGGATTTTCCTGCATTCGGAAATCCTACCAATCCTACGTCGGCAAGAATTTTTAATTCCAGGATCACCCATTGTTCAATGCCTGGTTCTCCCGGCTGTGCGTATTGCGGGGCTTGGTTGGTAGAGCTTTTGAAATGATCGTTGCCCAATCCGCCGCGGCCACCTTTTATGAGAATTACTTCCTGTCCGTCCTCGGTGATCTCTTTCATAAGCTCACCGGTCTCCGCATCGCGGGCTACCGTACCGATGGGTACTTCCAGGATGATATCCTCGCCATCGGCTCCGTGCATGCGGTTTTCTCCGCCTTTTTCTCCCGCACTTGCATTGACATGTTTTTTATATTTGAGGTGGAGCAAAGTCCAGAGTTGTGTATTGCCGCGAAGAATGATATGTCCGCCACGGCCGCCGTCTCCACCGTCAGGGCCGCCGTTGGGTACACCTTTGGCACGGAAGAAATGGTGAGAGCCTGGTCCACCAGCGCCGGAGCGACAGCAGATCTTAACATAATCGATGAAGTTGGAGGATGCCAATTTTTTACTATTTTTGTCAGAATTAAAGCGCAAATATACTCTTTAATTGTCAAAAGCATTTTTTTAATTTTTTACTGTTTGCGCAATTTTTACAATTATTTTTTTAATGCTCAACAACTCAACTTTTATCCATTATGAATTATCCCTTTGCAGGAAGCATTTTCCTAATGCTCTTTGCTTCCTCTTTTTTATGCGCTCAAAGCGAGGAATCGCTTGGAGCGAGAGCCATTGGAATGGCCACTACTTCTGTTACCACTTCTGACGAATGGGCTGCTTTTAACAATATTGCCGGATTAGCTTCGCAGAAAAAAATCGCCGCCGGACTTTGTTATCAAAATGAGTATGCCCTTCCGGAACTCAGAAAAGCGGCGCTGACCATTTCATCACCTTTATTGAAAGGTGCTACCGCTGTTTCGTTTTACAAAACAGGGGATGAATATTTTAATCTCAATCGTCTTTCGGTCGGCTATGCACATAAGATCGGTCTTGTCAGTCTTGGGCTCCAGATTCATTACATGCAGTATGCGATGCAGGATCTTGGCGTAAGAAAAAATCTTGTGCTTGCTTTTGGTGGAATTGCAGAACTGGTTCCTTCCAGGTTGTTTTTTGGGGCGCATATTTTCAATGTAAACCAAGCCAAACAAGGGCAAGAGCTCTTGCCGATAACAATGAAAGCAGGACTTTCGTACCGCCCTGGTAAGAAAGTCCTGCTAAATACCGAAGTGGAAAAAGATCTTTTGTATAAACCTACTATCAAAGCAGGATTGGAATACGTACTTGTCGAACAATTAAGGATCAGAACAGGTATTCATACCAATCCTTTCATAGATTTTTTCGGCGCAGGAATTCGCAACAAACTTCTTTCTCTCGATTATGCCTTTGCACTGCACAGCAAATTGGGGGCAAGCCATACAATCAGTCTCTCGCTTTTTTTGAATAAATTAAAATGAATTATTTTTTGCTAATCTATTTTTTGATCCTGCCTTTTTATTTGTTTGCACAATCAGAAAATACAAAAGACATCGATCCCGATAAACTGATCCAGGATCTTTTGCGCCAGGACGATCTGCCGGATAACTATGAAGAAGTATTTGATGTATTGTACCAGTATTACCTAACACCGCTTGACTTGAACAAAGCGAGTCGTGAAGATTTAGAAGGCTTGTATATTCTTAGTCCGGAAGAAGTGAATGCTTTTTTTGAACATAAAAATAAGTACGGTCCATTTCTTTCGCTCTATGAATTGCAGGCAATAGAAGGATGGCAACTTAGTACGATTCGGAAGATCGGTCCTTTTGTAGTAATGGGAGCGCGGTTTGACAAAGCGCGTTTTGCGCAGCGTTTACTTCATAATCCAAATCATTTTCTCCTTTTTCGTACCGATCGAACAGAAGAAAAACGTAAAGGATATTTACCCGGTGAAAATGGAAAAAAAATGTATCAAGGATCGCCTTATAAACATTTGCTCCGCTATCGCAACAGTATTGGAAGAGATTTCAGCATTGGATGCACAATGGAAAAAGATGCCGGAGAGCAAATCATTTGGAATCCTTCACAGAAGCAATACCTGATGGATTATATTTCTTTTCATGCATGTCTTTTCAATAAAGGGAAATGGAAAGCGATCGGCTTAGGGGATTATAAATTACAATTCGGACAAGGCCTCGTGTTTGGCGGCGGGTTTTATATGGGGAAAAGCGCCGAGACGATTCTTGCTGTGAAACGCAATAGCAGAGGAGTATTGCCGTATAGCTCAGTTTTAGAAACTGATTTTTTCAGAGGGATTTGTTTGACTTACACCCTTTCGAAGAAAACAGAAATTACCGGTTTTTATTCCAACAACAACCGCGATGCCAGCCTGCAATACGATACACTCGACCGGCAATACATTACTACTTCGCTGGATGATTATGGCATGCATCGCACGACAAAAGAAATTGCAGCAAAAAGAAATTTGAATGAACAAGCAGCAGGTGGCAATATTTCTGTTCATTCCAGGAATCAAAAATTGCACGGAGGAATTTCCGGTGTGTATACTTTGTATAGCAAGATGATGCAAGAGACAGATCGGATTTACAATCGTTTTGATTTTTCAGGAAAAGATAATTTGGTCATGTCTGCCGATTATAGTTATGTATTTCAAAACTTTAATCTTTTTGGAGAAGGAGCTATGTGTTCCGGAGGCGGCAAGGCATTGGTGCTAGGAGGGATCAGTTCATTCTCTTCGAAGATTGACTTTTCATTTTTATACCGCAATTATGATAAAAATTTTCATTCCTTTTATGCCAATGCTTTTGGAGAAAGCAGTACTGCTTCCAATGAAAAGGGATGCTATTGGGGAATCCGCATAAAACCCCATGGGAAATGGCTCTTGAGTGCCTACTATGATCATTTTGTTTTTCCTTGGTTGAAATACCAAAAAGACAATCCCGTCGAAGGGTATGGCTATTTGGGAAGATTGCAATACAGTCCTTCAAAAAAAATAATTTTGTATATACAACTTCGCTACGAAGAAGCAGGAAAAAATCAATCCGACAATATTACTCCGATCGATTATACGATGCCGGCCAGTAAATACAATTTCATGTATAACCTCGATTGCAATGCAGGAATAATCACGCTCAGAAATCGCGTGCAATGGAGCCGCTACAGACAAAGCAATGCGCCTACCCGAGGTTTCACGCTGGTGCAAGACCTTACCGTTGATCTGCGCAAGGTAAAGATCAGTACACGTTATTGCCTGTTTGATACCGATGATTATGATAACCGCCAATATGTGTATGAAAAAGATGTGTTGTATACGGTGTCCTTTCCTGCTTACAATGGTAAAGGAATTCGTACGTACCTGGTCTTTCAATTTAAGACAAGTAAAAGAACAGATCTATGGATTCGTTATGCCGCCACTAAGTATCTGGATCAAACTTCGATTGGCAGTGGCTGGGACGAGATCAAAGGAGATAAGCTGCACGAGTGGAAGTTGCAGTTGAGGTACAGATTTAAATAAGTATGAATTATGAATTCGAAATTAAAAACCAATTCATAATTTCAAACTTACTTCTTCGTATATTCGTTGTATGATTTTTTAGTGGATGGAAAATTATTATTCAATATTGGGGTTGCCAGAAAATGCTTCGGAAGACGATATCCGTAAGGCTTACCGGATGCTGGCCAAACAATTCCATCCTGACATCAACAAAGCGCCCGATGCGCACGTGCGTTTTATTTTGATCAACAAAGCCTACGAAGTATTGATGGATCGCAGGCAAAGAATTATCTACGATCAGAAATCAAAAACAGCGGAAGATCCTTTTAAACGATATGCAGACTGGGTGCAGCAACAACATGCAAGACAGCAAGAAGAAGCCCGGAGAAAGCATATGGAATTTCTCCGCAAGAAAAAGCAACTCAAAGAATCAAAACTTTATTATCCCTATATGATCGCGCTTTATGTCAGTACGATCACTTTGGTCAGCCTCTGTCTGATCGTACTGGTGGCTTGCGCTGTAGTGATATTCAGGTATCATGTATTTATGTTTTTCTTTTTGCTTCCTTTTATTTGCGTTGCCGCTTATGTACTCAAGGTCACATTGGATGAATATCGGAAGTACCGGGCCTTGTTTGTCTGACCTTTAATCTAATAGATAAGGTTAGAAATTATTATACTAATAATATTATCTTTTTACTAAATAAATTAGTATATTTGTTTCTATGGCAACAGAAAATACTAATTTCCAGAAAGGTAGAGGCGCACAGAAGAATTCTAATAACCCTTTTTTTAAGAATAGTTACGTCACCGAACATATCGAAGGACTCGATGAGCCTTTTATGGAAGGGCCGGTGAAGACAGAATTTTTTACAGAGAATTCTAAAAAGATCATAAACAAAGTAGACAGTCCGGATCTCGGAATGGGTTTTTCTATGAATCCTTACCAGGGGTGCGAACATGGCTGTATTTACTGTTATGCCCGCAACTCCCATCAATACTGGGGCTACAGCG
Organism: Cytophagaceae bacterium; assembly: GCA_035535995.1. Taxonomy (GTDB): domain Bacteria; phylum Bacteroidota; class Bacteroidia; order Cytophagales; family Cytophagaceae; genus JANYCO01. The sequence continues at coordinate 92,991 of DATLOZ010000010.1, read as the reverse complement.
CAGGGATTGATTTCGAAAGCAAGATCATTGTGAAAAAAAATGCAGCCCAGTTATTGGCGAAAGCTTTTGACAATAAGAACTGGACGCCTCATCCAATTATGTTTTCCGGCAACACTGATTGTTACCAACCTGCGGAACGAAAATTTCAGCTTACCCGACAAATGCTGGAAGTTTGCCTGCGATACAAAAACCCGGTGAGCATGATCACTAAAAATAGTTTGATCTTAAGAGATCTGGATATTTTAAAAGAAATGGCAGCCTTGCGGTTGCTACATGTGAGCGTATCAATGAACTCAATGCGCGAAGAGATCCGCTTAAAATTAGAGCCGCGTACAGCCTCAATGCCGCAAAGGTTGAAAACAATTGAAGAGCTTTCTAAAAATAATATCCCGGTTAATGTAATGGTAGCGCCTATCATTCCAGGTCTTACAGATCATGAGATCCCGCAGGTGATCAAGGCTGTGGCCGATCGTGGAGCCTTGTCGGCGCATTATACCATTGTAAGGCTAAACGGTTCGATCGGCGAAGTATTTAGTGATTGGGTACACAAAGCTTTTCCTGAAAGCGCCGAAAAAGTATTGCACCAGATCGCAGATTGTCACGGAGGCCAACTCAACGACAGCCGCTTTGGTACAAGGATGCGTGGCGAAGGAAAAACAGCCGAAGCGATCAATAATCTATTTAGGATTGCGAGACATAAATATATGGGAGATCGTGAATTGCCAGAATATGATCTAACCATCTTTAGACGTCCTAGCAATGGACAAATGAGCTTGTTTTAATCTCCTTATTGAAAAATGTACAATTAGACTGTTTTTTGAAGTAAGCTGAAAATAATTCCATACTCCATTATTTAAAGGGATTTTTTTATTTTATTGTTGCCTTAATATATTGATATTGAGATATTTTTAAATTTTTAAAGTGTTATAAAAAGCCTATTTTTGACACGTTAAAATTTGTCCAAATAAGATTATTTCATGAAAATATAGAAAAAAATTTAACGTGATGTGTATACTATCTGTTGAAACAATTAAATGAAAAAGAAAAAACCGGTATGCTCAAAAGAAGTTATATTTTAAACTTAAAATCGCTTTTTTTCAGTATTAAGAATATTGATCTGTCTATTGCTGCAAAGTATATAAGGATCGTTATTGTTTGTTCGGGAATTATATGCTCCGGCAGATTTTCCTATGCACAACTTCCTGCACCCGCGCTGGTAGGTTATTATGAAAGTTGGGGTACTCTGAAAATGAGTCAGGCTCATGCCAACTATAACGTCATTGTTGTATCCTTTGCAGTACCTAAAAAACCACCAACTTATACCAGTACCTGTACTTGTGATATGATTTATTCCTATCCATCTTCTGCTTATACTTCCAATGCCGCTTTCATTGCTGATATTGACGCATTGCATGCAGCAGGAAAAAAAGTAATACTGAGTATAGGGGGGGCCAATGATCCTATTTTCCTTGCGAATACTACGGATATGAATACGTTTATAACTTCTATGAACGCTATTTTTGCTGCGTATAGCTATAAGTTTGACGGAATGGATCTGGACCTTGAAACTACTTCGATGACTTCTATTCCTAATACTTGGACAATGTCGTCGCCGGCAGCTGCGCAAACAAATATGGTGAATGCAGTAAAAAGCATTATGGCTAATTATCAAACAAACGCCGGAAAGAAAATGCTACTGACTATGGCACCTGAAGTTCTTTATGTAAACGGAGGCATTTCTTTTTCAAGCCAGCCAAACGGAGGAAAATTTCTTCCTATACTTGATGGCTTGAGAAATGAATTGGATATGTTGAATATGCAACTCTATAACACCGGTTCAATGTATGGCCGTGATGGAGCAGTTTATAATTCAGCTACTGGTGATTTTGCCACATCCCAGAATGAGACAGTTGTAACAGGGTTCACGCTGAACTCCGGAAAAGGAACTTTCACCGGTATTCCAGCAAATAAGATCGGATTTGGACTTCCTGCTAATGCAAGTACTAATACCGCAGGTAGTGGTTTTTTAAATTATACAGATATATGCCTTGCGGTTAAATATTTTAAAGGTCTGATTGCAAAACCTGCCGGTTGGAGTTATACGATGACAACTTCCTATCCTAATTTAGGAGGGTTAATGACCTGGGATATTAACGAAGATAAAATAGATTCTTCTCCTTCCTGGGCATTTGCTACTGCCTACTCTTGTGCTTTCCCGGCTTCCGCACCTGTGACCTTAAAAAGCTTTAATGCCAATAGGAATAATGAAAATATTTTAGTGAGCTGGGAAACTGTTAGCGAAATAAACAATAATTACTACCTGGTAGAACGCTCTTCCGATGGCAAGCATTTTGAAGCTCTGATGCGCGTAGAAGGTCTGGGAACAAGCGTGACAGGAAAAAAATATGATTTCACAGACCTCAATAATAAATTAGACAAATCCTATTACAGACTGGCTCAATATGATTTCGATGGCTCGGTGCATTATAGCGCTGTTGTTACTGTAGAAGCGTTGGCAGTTGAAGGAGGATTATCGTTGAAGAATAATCCATTTGAGGATGTATTGATCGTATCGGCTTATGGCAGCGGTGATGAAGAAGGAACGATCAATATTATAGATCAATCCGGAAAATTGATCATCACTAAAAATATTCATACAAACCAGGAATATAGAATAGGAGAGGAATGCGCGACAGGTTTTTATATCCTCGAATATCAATCAGGAGATCAGATAAAAAGGTATAAGATCGTTAAAAAATAAAATTCCAAAAAACAAATTCCAAAGAATGCCTTATCAGAATTTGTTTTTTGGAATGTTTGATTACATTCGATACAAGCAAGTATTTTTAATCCTCTACTTTCGTCAACACCATTACCGTACGGTTAGTAAGGTAAATGCTCAAGTAACGAAATTCATCCGTTTCGTGGATCACTCCATTGTCAACGCGGCCGAAGCCTCCGAAATCCTTATCATCAGAGTTGAGCAGTACTTTGTATTTTCCTCTTTTCGGTACACGGAATTTGTATCCGAAGATCGAATTGCTCACGCTAAAGTTGAAAGCGAATATAACATTGTTGCGTTCGAAAATAATAACCTTGTTCGAATCATCCATATTCAACTGCTGCGCAGGTTCTGATGAAAACATTTTATAATCCTTCATCAGCTTGATCATGGCGCGGTCGAAGTTATTCATGTATTCGTACTTCAAGTCCTTATTGTCTACAAGCGACCACTGGCGGCGGGCATATTTGTAGCTCCAGCCGTTTCCTTCACGAGGGAAGTCAAGCCATTCGGGATGTCCAAATTCATTGCCCATAAAATTCAGATAAGCTTCTCCTCCCAATGAAATAGTAAAGAAACGGATCATCTTATGAAGTGCAATTCCACGGTCGATGACAAAGTTGGAATCGTTTTTCATCATGTGAAAATACATCTCTTTGTCCATGAGCCAGAAGGCAAGTGTCTTATCACCCACCAACGCTTGGTCGTGCGACTCGGCGTAGGCAATTGTTTTTTCTTTATAACGGCGATTGGTGAGTACATGCCACATTTCATGGATCTCCCAGTCTTCGTCGGATTTCTCTTTTAGTAATTTGATCCAATAATCAGGAATTCCCATACCCAAGCGGTAGTCAAATCCTACCCCGCCGTCTTGTATAGACCTTGTCAGTCCCGGCATTCCGCTCACATCTTCGGCAATGGAGATCGCTCCTGGTTTTATAAGTTGAGTAAGGTAATTGGCAAGCTGGAGATAGATCACCGCGTCCCAATCCACATCATTTTTAAAATATTTATCGTAGTGATCGAAAGAGGTCATACCTCTGTGGTAGTAAAGCATAGAAGTGACACCGTCGAAACGGAATCCATCAAAATGGAATTCTTCCAACCAGTAGCGCACATTGGAAAGCAGGAATCTTTTTACTTCCCATTTGCCGTAATCAAATAATTTAGAATCCCAGCCTTCGTGGTTGCCGCGGCTACCGCCGTGGAAATATTGAAAATCGGTGCCGTCAAAATGATTGAGGCCTTCGGAAATATTTTTCACTGCATGGGAATGCACAATATCCATGATCACTGCAAGGCCCATGCTGTGTGCTTTGTCGATCAGGTATTTCAGATCTTCAGGTGTACCGAAGCGGGAAGAGGCAGCAAAGAAATTGGAAACATGGTAACCAAAAGAGCCATAGTAAGGATGCTCCATGATCGCCATCATCTGCAAAGCTGTATAGCCCAATGATTTGATGCGAGGTAAAATATTATCGGCAAATTCGCGGTAGGTGCCTACGCCTTCTGTCTCCTGCGCAATTCCCACGTGTGTTTCATAGATGACAAGATCTTTGAGTGTATTTACATCATAGGAATGTTGCCATTTATATTCTTCTTCGGGAAACCAAAGTTGCCCGCTGAAATCGTGTGTCACGGGGTCTTGTACCACTCTAGTGATGTAAGGAGGAATTCTGTCGAGCGCGCCGAAATCGGAAACCACGTGTACTTTGATCAGGCTTTTGTGTGTAAAGCTGTTTTTATAAGTTTCATAAGGAAGAAAAATTTCCCAATCGCCGTTGTTCTTTTTGGTCATGATATTCGCCTCGCGATCCCAGTTATTGAAATCACCTACGAGAGAAAGTTGTGAAGCATTCGGAGCCCACTCGCGGTACCACCAACCGTTGGTTACATCGTCAAAATGAATACCATAATACTGGTAAGCGGAAGCAAAATCCATAATACTATCGCTATGGATCGTGATGATATTCAGGGCTTTTTCAAAACGACTGATCCTTTCCGCAACGTCTTGATAATAAGGCTCTAGCCAAGGATCATCCTCAATCAAAGCAATTTTTCTGCTGTTCTCGCTCACTTAATTTTATAGTTTATAAGATTACAAAAAGTTGAACACCTATTGTCAACTCTATTATTTTACCCTTCAAAAATCGTTTTAATATAGTTCTAAAAATTTAAACTAGAAAAGAATGGGGGTAAAAAATGGATGCCCGATACCCGATGTCGGATTTCAGGGAAAGAAAACGTAGCGACTTTGAGTGAAATTTCTCGCAAAGACGCTACGAATAAAATAATCAAATTAGATTATTATTAGAATACGATCACTAGATAGCTACTGCTCCCTTGATGTGCGGATGCGGGTCATAATTTTCCAGGCGGAAATCTTCGTACTTGAAGCTAAAAATATCTTTCACCTCCGGATTAACCCACATAGTTGGCAGTGGTCTAAGATCGCGCGAAAGTTGGAGTTTGGCTTGTTCGATATGATTGGAATACAAATGTGCGTCGCCTAATGTGTGTACAAAATCTCCGGGCTTCAGGTCGCATACTTGCGCTACCATCATGGTGAGCAAGGCATAGGATGCAATGTTGAACGGTACTCCCAGGAATACATCGGCGCTTCGTTGATAGAGTTGGCAGGAAAGTTTTCCATCGGCTACGTAAAACTGGAAAAACGCATGACAAGGGGGAAGTTTCATTTGATTAATGTCCGCCACATTCCAGGCACTTACGATCAATCTTCGTGAGTCAGGATTTTTTTTGATCTGGTTGATCACATCAGTGATCTGATCGATATGTCTTCCATCCGGAGTAGGCCAACTGCGCCATTGGTAGCCGTATACAGGCCCCAATTCGCCTTTGTCATCGGCCCATTCATCCCAGATCGAAACGCCGTTTTCCTTGAGATAGCGGATATTGGTATCGCCCTGAAGAAACCAGAGCAATTCGTGGATGATAGATTTCAGGTGAAGCTTTTTGGTAGTGACTACAGGAAAACCCTCCTGCAGGTTGAATCGCATCTGATACCCGAAAACGCTGATCGTACCAGTGCCGGTGCGGTCTTCTTTTTTGTTTCCTGTATTCAGGATGTGCTGCATGAGATCGTGGTATTGCTTCATTTTAGAAAATGTTGAGTTATGAATTATGAGTTATGAATTGAAAAATTGTTACTATTTAAATAACTTATAATTCAACATTCAACATTCATAATTTCTATATGCAATTTAAAAATAAAAAAGGCCTCGAATTTACAAGGCCTTTTCAAGTTTTCCACAAAGAGATTATTTAGGTTGCTCTTTTGTCTTTTTAGCGTCGTCTTTTTTCTCACAGCATTTAGAATCGGAAGAAGAACAGCATTCTTTCTTGCTGCCTTTCTTTTTCTTCTTATCGCCGTCTTTTTTGAATTCAGTATTGGCTTTGCTTGCTACTGTAGTGGCTGCGTATGAACTAAATGATACAAGGCCGGAAAGCGCTAATACAAATATTACTTTTTTCATGAGATCTTTTTTAAGGTGAATGATGGTACTGATTTAGTGATTGTCTAACGAAAGAACTTCTATTTTAGTTCGTGATTTTAAGAAAAAAGTATAAATCCCTAATTTCTAGCTATAAAAGCTAAGCTTTAAGCTGTATTTCCCTGAAAATATTGTAAAAGCGACACTTCAAAGGAATAAAAAGTAAAAAATTGCTTTTGAAAAAGTATTTTTGAATATCCATGAATGAGATTCTTAAAAAATTAAGAAAATACGAAGTACAGATCCGGAAAGCTATCAATACCCGGATGCAAGGCGATTTTCATTCGGTATTTAAAGGCTCCGGCCTGGAATTCTCCGACGTGCGCGATTACCAATATGGAGACGATGTGCGAGCGATCGACTGGAACGTAAGTGCGAAAGGACATGGAACGTTTGTGAAAAATTTCCGCGAGGAAAAAGAACAGTTCGTATTTTTTATCCTCGATGTAAGCGCCTCGCAGGATATTGGAAAAATAAACCAGAAAAAAATCGACATTGGAAAAGAGATCTGCGGTGTACTTACGCTCTCTGCTGTCAAAGAATCCGGACATGTAGGATTGATCTGCTTCAGCGATCAGAAAGAGCTGTATATAAAGCCTGACAAGGGCCCCAAGCACGGTTACAATTTGATCCTTAAAATGTTTGACCTCATTCCTAAGTCGATCAAAACTGATCTCAACAAAGCGCTCAGCTTTACGCTTACGCTTCTGAAAAGAAAAAGTATCGTGATCCTTGTCTCTGATTTTATCGACGAAGGATACGAACATAATCTTAAGGCATTAGCCAAGAAACACGACCTCGTTGTAATCCATCTTTCCGACTTGCGGGAAATTAATTTTCCCGGATTGGGGATCATTCCTTTGTTTGATAAAGAACAAAAGAAAACAATCTGGGTAAATTCTTCTTCCGGAAATTTCCGCCAGGCGATCAGCCAGGTGTTTCGCAACAATCAGAATTCACTGGAGCAACTGTGTCGCAAATACAGGGCACATTATCTTTGGGTCGATACGCGTGAAGATTATATACCAAAATTGATCAAGCTTTTCAACGTGAGAAATAAAAAATGATGCTGCGGAAGAAAATCTTGTTATACCTCCTGCTCTTTTTTGCAGCAATACAAATGAATGCGCAGCATGTACGTCCGCAGGGAAACTTCCTGGTAGATTCTATCAAGATCGGTCAGCCTGTAAAATATGCGTTGAGCTTTCATCATCCTAAAAAAATGGAATTGTTCTTCCCCGATTCCAGCTACGCATTTGCTCCGTTTGAATTTATTAAAAAAGAATATTACCCTACCAAAAGCACCGACAGCATTAGCACCGACAGCGTGGTGTACACCTTGCGTACATTTGAAATAAAAAATTCCATCGAATTGGCCTTGCCTGTATTTATTGTAGAACAAGGCGATACCATCCGGCAATTTTCAGCGCACGACAAAGTGATGATCCGACAATATATTTCGGAAGTGTCCGACAGCCTTGTGTTTAAAAGCGATACCGTATATACTAATGTAGAAAAGCAATACAATTATCCTTATGCATTTGCGGTGCTTGTTTTTTTTGTACTGGCATTTATTCTCTTCTATTTTATTTTGGGAAAAGCAATCCTGCGCAATTACCGGTTGTATGTGATGTATAACAATCATGTACAGTTTTTGCGAAAGTTTGAAAAGTTGCACAAAGAAATGGAAGAATCGCCCAACCTGATGGCTATGGAGACCGTGCTGGGAGAGTGGAAAGGTTATCTTACCAAACTGGAACATAAACCGATCAATACTTTTACCACTACAGAAATTATTTCTCTTTTTAACAAAGAAGAATTAAAAGAAAGTCTCCAGGAAGTAGACCGTTCGATCTACAGCGGAAGTATTGCGGGAGATCCTTCCAAAGCACTGAGTGTGCTCAAGAAATTTTCAAACAAGCGATATAAGAAAAGGAGAAAGGAGTTGAAAAATGCACGATAGCATCTGGGAATGGTTTTCCTGGCAATGGTTTAGCCCTGAGCTTGTGCGCAATTTTCATTGGGAAAACCAGATCTTCCTGCTGCTGGTGCCTGCGGTGCCTTTGCTGTTTATACTTCGTTGGCTTTTTTATTTTCCAATCCGGCAGAAATTTGACGTAGCGCTTCCTGCCAGCGAACTCCGGAAGTGGACCTTTATCCCTATTCTCCGTTTGATCCCTATTTCCCTGCAAATGCTTTCGGTGATGTTTGCCATCATTGCGCTGGCGAGGCCACAAAGCGTGAGCGAGCGGATCGACCAGTTTAGCGAAGGGATCAATATTCTTTTGGCAGTAGACGTTTCAGAATCCATGAAGCTGGAGGATTTCCGGCCAAACCGTTTGGAGGCTGCCAGGGATGTGGCGCGCAAGTTTGTGGCCGGTCGTAGCCACGACCGCATAGGGCTGGTAGTATTCGCCGGGGATGCCTACTCACTTTCGCCGCTCACCAATGATCACGACCTGGTGGCCAACTATCTTTCCGAAATGAATTTCAGCATGATCGAAAATACTGGTACTTCGATCGGGAATGCGATTGGTGTCGGGATCAACCGGCTAAACGAATCTTCGTCTACCAAGGGCGCGAAGATCATGATCCTGATGAGTGACGGGGAAAATACTTCCGGCCTGCTTGATCCGATCACGGCAGCAAAATTGGCTTATGCATATAATATTAAAATTTATACGATCGGGATAGGGAAGGAGGGAGAAGTTTCCCTGGGAAGAGATTCTACTGGGAAAAAACTTATGGTGAGATCACACCTTGACGAAACGCTACTGCGTAAGATCGCGGAGCAAACCAAGGGTAATTATTTCCGCGCTACCAACAACAATGCCTTGACCGATATTTTTCTCACCATCGATAAACTGGAAAAAGGAAAGATGATAGAATCGCGCTACAAAGACACGAAAGATTTTTACCAAATCTACCTGAGCTGGGCTATCTTTTTCTTTTTGCTCTGGATGCTTTTGAAAAATACTTTTATGAATAATTTTCTGGAAGATTAAGGAGTTGTGAGTCATGAATGTCAAATTATGAATTAAGGTTTTTAAAACTCAGAATTCAACATTCATAATTCATAATTTATTTACTTTTTTGTACATTTGATCATGCTGGTCGTAGATCTGGAAAAAGAGAATAAGGAAATTATTAACCGGTACAGAAAGTTGCTAAAGTTGGCAAAACCTGTATTGAAAGATGGTGACGCTAAAATCATCAAGAAAGCATTTTACACTTCCCTCCAGGCGCACAAAGACATGCGCCGCAAATCAGGAGAACCTTATATTTATCACCCTTTAGCAGTTGCCCAAATTGCCGTCGAAGAAATCGGTCTTGGTACTACTTCCATAGTAGCGGCTTTGCTGCACGATGTAGTTGAAGATACACATTTGGAACTGGAAGATATCCAGCGCGACTTTGGTCCAAAAGTGGCTTCCATCATCGACGGACTTACGAAGATCTCTGGCGTGTTTGAACATGGAAGTTCACAGCAAGCTGAAAACTTCCGTAAGATGGTACTCACGCTGTCCGACGACGTGCGCGTTGTGCTTATCAAGCTGGCCGACCGTCTTCACAACATGCGTACACTCGACAGCATGCCGCGCGAAAAGCAACTTAAGATCGCTTCTGAAACTATTTACCTGTATGCTCCGCTGGCACACCGTCTTGGTTTGTACGCCATCAAAAGTGAGTTGGAAGATCTCTATCTGAAATATACCGATACGGAAAAATATTTTGAGATCGCCGGAAAGATCAAACAAACCAAAGCTGCCCGTGATAAATTTATCCGCGACTTTATTGCTCCAATCAAGGACAATCTTGACAGAGCAGAATTACAGTTTGAGATCAAAGGAAGACCGAAATCTATTTTTTCTATTTGGAATAAAATGAAGGGACATACTCCTTTCGAAGAAATTTACGATCTGTTTGCCATTCGTGTGATCATCGATTCACAACCGGAAAACGAAAAAGCAGATTGCTGGAAAGTATATTCCATCATCACCGATACCTACAAACCCAATCCCGACAGGCTTCGAGACTGGGTGAGCACACCGAAAGCAAACGGATATGAATCGTTGCATACAACGGTAATGTCGAGTACCGGTCAATGGGTGGAGGTGCAGATCCGTACCAAGCGAATGGACGAGATCGCTGAAAAAGGATATGCAGCGCATTGGAAATACAAAGAATCCGGCAATAGTAAAGAGGCAGGCTTGGAAGCATGGCTTGCCAAGGTACGCGAGATCATTGAGCAGAATGATTCTTCCGCGCTCGACTTCATGGTCGATTTCCGCCAGAATTTTTTCAACGAAGAAGTATATGTCTTTACTCCGAAAGGAGAATTAAAAATATTGCCGCACGGCTCTACCGCGCTGGATTTTGCTTTTGAAATACACTCACACATCGGCTCACATTGTTTGGGAGCCAAAGTAAATCAAAAGCTGGTACCACTTAGTTACATTGTAAAGAACGGCGACCAGATCGAGATCCTTACTTCCAGCAAGCAGAAGCCAAGCGAAGATTGGTTAAAGTTCGTGGTGACATCCAAGGCCCGCGCCAAGATCAAAGACAGCCTGAAGGAAGAAAAGAAAAAGATCGCCGAAGATGGAAAAGAAATTATTCAGCGAAAGCTGGAGCATTTGAAGGTAGATCTAAACAACGATACGGTACAGCAACTGATCAGTTTTTTCAATGTAAAATCTTCGCTGGATCTATATTACAATATAGCCAAAGGAATTGTAGATCTTTCCGATCTACGTCGTTTCAAGGAATCGCTGGAGCACCGAAAGTCAGAGAAGAAAGAACCAGAGGTAAAACAGCCGGTAGCGCTGAAGCCTTCCCAGAATATTGACAAGGATACGCTTCTTATCGGTGATGATCTGGCAAGGATTGATTATAGTTTTGCAAAATGTTGCAACCCAATTCCTGGCGACGATGTATTTGGATTTGTCACCGTTTCGGAAGGAATAAAAATTCACCGTACCAATTGTCCGAATGCGGTGGAGCTCATCTCCAATTTCGGATACCGTGTGATTAAAGCCAAATGGACGTCCCAGAAAGAGCTGGCCTTCCTGACCTCGCTCAACATCATTGGTACAGACCGTATGGGTATTATCAACGATGTTACCAAAGTAATTTCCAATGAACTTAAGGTAAACATCCGCTCCATCACGATCGATTCGAACGATGGAATGTTTGAAGGAAACCTGATGCTTTTTGTAAACGATACCAAACAGCTGGATATGCTGATCGCTAAGCTTACATCTATTCCGGATATAGTGAGTGTGACGAGAAGCACTGTTTAAAAAAAATTATGAATGTTGAGTTATGAATTATGAGTTAAATTTTTCATTCATAATTCATAACTCAACATTCATAATTTCAATGAAGGATCTTAAACACCAGCTCCTTCATGATCTGTCCTTCTTCCATACTATTGCTCCCAATACCTTTGCTGCGTAGGTCTGCTTCGTGCAAGTAGTGGATGATGTTGATGGCTTTCTGAACGGGAAAGCTGCGGGCAGCAGCGGCGTAGTCTTTGGCGAAGAAAGGGTTTACGCCAAGTGTTTTGGCAATGTTCCCGTCTGATTTATCATCGCAGCCGTGTACCAGCAATACTTTGTTGAAAAATCCGAACAAGGCAGCCAGCGTAGGGATGATGGGGTTATTCTTTGGGTTTGCTTCGAAATAATTGATGATGCGGTTTGCTTTTACCACGTCGCGGTTGGTAAGTGCTTTTTGGAGTTCGAATACGTTGTACTCTTTGCTAATGCCTACGTATTTTTCCACCATTGCTTCGTCCACTTCCTTTTTATCTTTCAGGTTGATGAGCAATTTTTCTACCTCGTTTGCGAGTCGGCTCAGGTCATTGCCAATGTTCTCGGCCAGTAGGAGAGAGGCCTTCGGATTTATTTTGACACCTTTGTCGGATACAAATTTATTGATCCATTCAGGCAGCTGGTTGTCGTACATTTTTTTTGTAGTAACCAGCACGCTAAACTTATCGATATTTTTTCCCAGGCTTTTTCTTCCGTCAAGTGTTTTGTATTTGTGACAAAAAACGAGTACGGTAGAGGGTAAGGGATTTTGAATATATGCGTTGAGAAATTTTTCTCCGGCTTCCTTCTGGAGGTCCGGTAGTTCCTGGGCTTCCTTTACGATCACCACCTGGCGTTCGGCCATCATGGGAAATTTTTTAGCATTTTGCAGAACAGTGTTGACGTTGGTATCTTTTCCGTAGAGGATGGTTTGGTTAAAAGATTTTTCGTGTTCGGCGATGCAATTTTTTTCGATGTAATCGGCTATGAGGTCGATGTAGTAAGGCTCATCGCCCTGCAGGAAATAGACCGGGGCGTATTTATTTGCTTTGAGATCTTTCAGTACCGATTCGGAAGTAGAAGCCATGAAGTAAAGTAACGAAAAGCGTTGAAAATATCCGAGGAGCAGATTTCCACAAATATGATATGGAATACAAGATGCTAGCTACCAGAGGATTTGTTTGTTTTTTATCTGGTATCAGGCATCTGGTATCCAGTATATTATCCAATATTTGGATATGCATAAAAATATGATTTTCTTTGCACTCCCAATTCCACAAAGAGAGGTGTCCGAGTGGTTTAAGGAGCACGCTTGGAAAGCGTGTGTGCGGGAAACCGTACCGGGGGTTCGAATCCCTTCCTCTCTACTTGTACTTTTAGGTAAAACTTTTAACCTAAAAGTAAAAAGCTCATACTTATAAGTATGAGCTTTTTTATTGTGTAATCTCGATACTCCATTTTTTAATTTTAAGTATTCATTGACTCTTGTACGTATCTACTAGTACTTCTTGAGCTTGGCATTTTTCTCTTGCTGGATACTTCACTTTATTTCTTTATAACTTCTCCGGCTGTAATGCAGGGAGTATAAAAAATAATGAACCTGAAAAATTACCAATGTTTGAGCTTATCAGGATCGAGAGAACAAAAGTTTTTAGATGTATTTAAAGCAGTGCACTTTGCAGTATTATCAAAAAACGGAAAAGTAATTGCATAATTTCTTAAATACTTTGGAGAGTAAACGATGTGTGCATTCGTACACAAATGTACATATCACAAATTCTTATTTCAGATCTCCGAAAAGTTTTAGATCGTCGAACAACAGGTTCGGCACCTGTACATTTAAGTCTACACACAGGCTTCGAGAAATCGGAGCCTTTTGTTTTTTTACTCCATACTCGCTCTCACACTCTTTACTTTGCCTATAGCTTTTATAATTTGTCAGTACCAGTTGGGCTTTGTAGTTAATATGTTGTCTGTGCCATTAACCATCGAGAATTAAAATTAATCTACTTAAACTATTTCTACAACTCCAATAGTGGATTAGACTCAAAACAATATTTTTTTAATGGTCTTATAAACAAAGCAAATAGGACTTTAAAACAAAGTCTCTCGGACTTTTGCCATATACCTTTGTCTTAACAAATCACCGGAGATTTTAAATAAACAAAAATTAACAACTAAAAAATCAAGAAAATGCAAACAACAGAAAATCCAAAAACAGCCTCCGTGCTATTTAAAGAGTTTTTAGAAACGGTAAGAAAAGGCGATGCGAAAGCAGCAAGCTCATTATTCGCAACAGATGGTTACATCGATGCGCCTTATGTACAATCATTAGGATTCCCTTCTAAAATTGCAGGGCATGAAGCGATCGAACAATCACTATCACAAGTTAAAGCCGCAGCTCCAAACTTCCACTTCTCAAACTTCAAAGTAGTTATGGAAACACCTAACGAACTGGTTGCAGAATACGAAAGCGAGGCGGTAATGGCCAGTGGCAAACCCTACAAGCAATTATACATTGCTCATGTTACAACCAAAGATGGAAAAATAGTTTCGCACAAAGAATTTCTGAATACAGTAGTATTTGTAGAAGCATTTTTTCCAAATGGATTAAAAGATTTAATAACCAACAAATAATTAGAAATCATGAAAGTCACTAAAAATATGCTCAATAAAGAACTCCAATCAAGCTATTGGATGTTGAAAATCACCGGAAGATTATTAATGAATAAAACCGGAGTACGTATACTTAACAGGATTAGTGCAAGATCTAAAGGTAAAAACGTTGATGGTTTGCATTGCGAAGAAAAATACATTCCAAGTAGAAACGGTGGCCCTGATATTCGTGTTAGAATTTTTAAACCATTGAATTGCACAGAAAGCTTACCAGGCATGCTTTATATACATGGTGGTGGTATGATGTTAGGGACTCCTGAAGACTACCTGGCAATCATTAAAAACTACATCGACGCTAAACCCTGCGTAATTGTTGCGCCTGATTATCGCAAATCGCTTGATGCTCCCTATCCAGCACCTTTTGACGACTGCTATGACACCTTACTTTGGCTGAATGAAAACGTAAAACAGCTAGGTGTAATTCCTGATAAATTAATCGTAGCGGGCAATAGTGCTGGCGGTGGTTTAGCAGCAGCAGTATCCTTAAAAGCCACAGATACAGAAATGGTAAACATTGCTTTTCAGATGCCGATTTATCCTATGTTGGATGATCGCCAAATAACTGAATCAGCAAAAGAGAATAACTCTCCTGTTTGGAGTTCCCGATCAAATAATTTCGGATGGTCTCAATATTTGAAAGGTTTAAAAGAACAGGGCATAGCAATACCTAATTACGCAGCCCCCGCAAGAGCAAAACATTTTTCAAAACTACCTCCAACTATCACGTTCGTGGGCGATCTGGAACCATTCAGAGATGAAACCATTGAATATGTTGAACATTTGAAAAGAGAAGGAGTACCGGTAACATTCAAGTTGTTCAAAGGATGCTTCCATGCTTTTGAAGTAGCATTCCCCAAGCTGGAAATCAGTAAAGAAGCGTGGTCATTTCTTTTAACTTCTTACAGCAACTACGTTGACAAATACATTTATTCAAAATAGTCGATGAACGAAACAACTAAAATGGTCTTTTCAACAAAGTAAATAGGTCTTTTAAACAAACGGAAAAAAACGAAAGCGATCTAGTTTTGTATAAACAAAAACAAACAATTTAAATAGTAAACACAATGACAAATTTTCAAAATAAAGTTGCTGTCATAACAGGAGGGAATAGCGGAATCGGATACGCTACTGCAAAAATGCTAAGCGAAAAAGGAGCAAAAAGTAATTATCACTGCTGAATGATAACTTATTTATCAGGCGATAATGCTGCATTCATCACAGGTTCAATTTTCTCAGTGGATGGTGGCCAATCAATCTAAAAAAACACATTCGGTATAAACAATAAATAATGAAAAACATGAAAACAACTAATTATCAAGGTGCGTTACAACACCCAATAAACTCAGGGTTCAACGCAAAATCTACAGCATCAGATGTTATAAAAGGAATTGATCTTACAGGGAAAATTGCAATTGTAACGGGTGGTCATAGTGGCATTGGTCAGGAAACCACAAAAATCCTTTCAGAAGCGGGAGCTACTGTTATTGTTCTTGCAAGAGATATAGCAAAAGCACATAAAAATTTAGCCGGCATTCCTAACGTTGAGATTGAAGGAATGGATCTTGCTGAACCTTTGTCTATTGATTTGTTTGCGAAGAAATTCATTGCAAGTGGCAGACCAATTCATTTTTTGATTAACAACGCAGGAATTATGTGGGTGCCATTGCGCAAGGATAGCCGTGGATATGAATCTCAATTAGCAACGAATCACTTAGGTCATTTCCAATTAACAGCCCGCTTATGGCCTGCATTAAAAAAAGCAAACGGAGCAAGGGTTGTAAATCTATCGTCTTATGGTCATCACTACTCTCCGTTTAATTTCGAAGATCCTAATTTCGATCATAGAGAATATGAAACATTATTGGGGTATGGACAGTCAAAGACTGCAACTAACTTATTTGCGTTAGAGTTAGATAGCCGCGCTAAAGAATTTAAGGTTCGTGCTTATTCTGTGCACCCAGGTAATGTTGGAGGAACAGATTTGGGAAGAGAAGCGGACTTAGAATTATTTAAGAAATTGGGTATTTTAGATGATACTGGAAACATTCGTCCGGAGGTTGCAGCTACACTTAAAACAATTCCTCAAGGAGCTGCTACAACTGTTTGGGCTGCAACAAGTCCTATGCTTAATGAAATTGGCGGAGTTTATTGCGAAGATGTAAATATAGCTGAGTTGGATATTCAAAATAAGTCTGCAGGAAATGGAGTATTGCCAAACTCATTAGACGAGAACAATGCCAAAAAACTGTGGAAACTAAGTGAAACAATGACAGGTGTAGAATTTCAAATTATTTAGTACTTTATTAAACGATATACGATGGATTTTCAATCAAAATATATAACCCCCGAGATCAAGTTGTCAAACTACAAAGAGAAACTTCATACAACTGATGTAACTTTTGAAAAACATGGTCTGATTTGGTTTATTTCTGGTGAAACAAAAATAATTACGTCTGAAGGATCTTATCTGTTCTATCCTGGCGATATTTTTTTGATACCAAGAAATCAGATTGCCACTGTCGTTTTAAATCCAAAAGACGGTGAGTCGCATAGATCAGTTGCCATGCATCTCACAACCGAAAGGCTAAAAGAGTTTTACGGTAAACTGGACATTAAACCAAAAACTACAAACAGTAAAAAAATACTAAGATTCAACAATCACCCTTTGCTGCAGAGCTGTTTGGATTCCTTGATTCCTTACTTCGACATGGAAGGGATATTTCCTGAAGAAATCGCTTCTTTAAAGATCAAAGAAGCAATAAGCATTCTTCGAATTATTGATCCTGGCATTGATGGCCTGTTGGCAAACTTTGAAGTACCTGGGAAGATTGATCTTGCATCTTATATGGAGAAGAACTATATGTTCAACATGCCTTTGGAAAAATTCGCATACCTGACAGGTCGAAGCCTAACAACGTTTAAACGTGATTTTAATAAAGCGTTTAATACTACCCCTCAAAAATGGCTCACTGAAAAACGATTGGAGCTAGCATACTACCAATTTTCAGAAAAAAAGAAGAAGCCCGTTGATGTATACTTTGAAGTTGGTTTCGAAAACCTGTCGCATTTTTCCCATGCATTCAAAAAACAATATGGTTACTCTCCTTCAGTTTTAATCGAGCAGCGATCAGGCCGATAACAAAGCAAGTCCTCAGGATCATTTTAACAAACACAAAAACTTTAAGCAATGCTTAGTGTATTATTTATACAACTAATTTGGAAACTCATGTTTAATAAAAAGAAAACACCGGTTGTTACAAGCTATACGTCAAACAAAGTTTTGAAAACAATAGCAAAAGATTGGCAGGGTACGCCCCTTGATCAGGATGGATTATTTATTAATCCTGAATTTCCAACAATCCTTAGTTTCAGGGAAATATTCAAATACTTGACTACTAAAAATCCGCAACGATCAATTAAGAAACATGATCCATGGCATATTTCGGTACTTAAAGAGGATGGTTGGCTTAATGATCCTGAGGATAAAATAGTGTGGTTAGGTCATGCTAGTTTCTTCATTCAGCTAGCTGGTTTGCGGATATTGATTGATCCTATGTTTGGTAATTTGGCAGTTGCTAAACGTCATTCACAGTTGCCTGTGGACCCAAAGAAATTATCCAACATCGATTACATTCTGATATCCCACGCCCATTATGATCATTGCGACAAGAAAAGTATAAAGTTGCTGGCTGAAAATAATCCACAAGCTAAAATACTTTGCGGATTAAACCTCGACAAACTTATAAGCAAGTGGGTCAGCAATTCGGTACAAACTGCAGGCTGGTATCAACAGTATGAAACGAAAGGTGATTTGCTGATCACATTTGTACCATCACGCCATTGGGCAAACAGGAGCCTGTTTGATATAAACACAACACTTTGGGGAGGCTTTGTTATTCAATCCGGGGATAAGTGTATTTACTTCAGTGGAGATTCAGGTTACGGTTCGCACTTTAAAGAGATCGGGAAATACTTTTCTGATATCGATGTGGCTATGATTGGAGCCGGAGCATATGCGCCTACCTGGTTCATGGGCCAACATCATCAAGACCCATACAAAGCGCTGGAAGCCTTTCATGCAGTTGGAGCAAAAACTTTTATTCCTTTTCATTATGGTACGTTTGATTCAGCCGATGAACCAATGGGAGAGCCAGAACAAATATTAACCAAGCTCAACGCTGAAGGGAAGATCAGCACATTGAAAATTTTGAAGCTCGGAGAAAAATTTAAGATATAATAATTAACAAGCTAAAAACAACTACTATGTATATCAATAAAAATTTAACCTTCAGAACCATGATGCAAACAAGTGGAATCCATTTTGTTTGGATCGTGGCATGGACCAGCTCAGTCCTTTTCCTTTTTAGCTATTTAGACCTTAAATGGATAAGCGTTCCCTGGACCGCGGTTGCAGTTGTGGCTACAGCTGTTTCCTTTTACATAGGCTTTAAAAACAATCAGGCTTATGATCGATTATGGGAAGCCAGGAAAACATGGGGTGGAATTACAAATACAAGCCGTATGTGGGGTAGCAATTTGCGTGGATTCATAACGTCTCAGTTTACCGATAAGTCTGCTTCCGATGATGACATAAATGGTATTGTCAAAAAAATGATTTATAGACACATCGCCTACATATATACACTAAGGACACAATTACTTGTACCAGCACCATGGGAACATGTTAGTCTCAATTCACGGGTCGCAAGTGTGAATCGGAACAGAATGCAAAAATTTGGGGCGGGAACATTCGAATATGATCATCATCAGGTTTTAGAGAAACATATGGAGAAAGATGAACATCAAAAATTACCTGAAGTTGCAAATATGGCAACACATATAATCGACCTTCAATCCCAACACCTTAAACAACTTCGTAAAGAGCACCTGATTGATGATTTCAGACATATTGAATTGCAGAAACTGCTAAATGATCTTTACATTTACCAGGGTCAGGCAGAAAGGATAAAAAAATTCCCATTACCGCGTCAGTATGGAAATGCAAGCAGAATCTTCATTAGTATTTTCATTTTTCTTTTACCCTTCGGATTAATTACGGAGTTCGCAAATTGTGGTGAATTTGGTATCTGGCTTTTTGTGCCGGTGGTTTCGATTATTGCATGGATTTTTTTAATGATGGAGTTAGTTGGCGATTATTCCGAAAATCCATTTGAAGGTTTGGGAAATGATGTACCAATGCTCTCCATATGTAGAACAATTGAAATTGATCTAAAGCAAATGATCCAGGATTCAGATATCCCGGAACCAATAAAAGCAAAAAACGGAATCCTGATGTAAAACACACTCACATGAAAAAGAAAGAACGGCTCTCAATAATTCGTAATTATTATCCCAATGCCATAACTACAATCGACAGCGTTAACAAACTTATTGATTTCGTTGAAGACTATTTGGACTTAGAACCTTCGCAAATAATGTTAGCTGATAGTAGTTGCAGTGATGATGTAAATAGCATTCAAAATCCTGTAAGGGCAAAGGAATTTTTAGGTCCCTTCAAAATGGGGGGCTTGGATGGATTTCCATTTACAGGCCTTACAGGGATGGGAGCCTTTGCGAGTCATGTTCCCGATGAAGGTGCAGTGTTTATTTATTATGGTCCACATATTGGCATTACCAAAACAGGCATAATAGGTGAGATTCATCGCGTTGGGCAATCTAAGAATTCAGGTTGTTGTGGAGCAGCAAAAGCGGCCTTAAGAAAATTAGAAAACAATCAGATAATTCTCGATAATATTACGGAAATGGACTACCAAATGAATACAATTGAACAGATTATGTTAAAAGAAAAGGATAGGATTTTGAAAGCATCAATTCCTCTTTTCGAGGCCACCGAAGTAATTTATGAAGCTATCGACAAAAGAATAAACGAATTGGTTGAGCAAACAAGATACAACTGTAAATACATTATTCTCATTGGTTCTATTTTGATCAATAGTGATAGTGACATGGGGTCATATACTGCTACCAAACGTTTTGAGGTCATTGATTTAGCAACTAATACGCGAAGAGATTTCATATCTCAGTTTAAAATATAGCACTAATTATCATACAAGTTTATACAAAATTGAACCTAAATTACTTTTCACTTAATAAGGGTTTAATCACAAACGGTTTCAAAAATCTGAAAACGAGGCTAAATCTTTCAATAATAAGTTCGACACCTGTAAACTTAAGTCTACTAAGTCTCCGAAACTCGGAGCCTTTCTTATTTTTACTCAATACTGTTGCTGTTGCTCTTGCTGACAGTGCCAGCAAGAGCAACAGCAACAGTAGCCAATAAAACTTTCAATAATCCCTATTTTGTTTTTTTAGTAATTACGGTCTACCTTGAATTATGACATTAATTTTAAATTGGTTAAATAAAGAAGATCCAAAGAATTTATGGATTTGGACTGTCGCTGATACGAAAATAAGTAATGAAGGTAATACACTGACTTTAGAAGGCTCCAAAATACTTGAATTACCAGTGAGATGTAAAAATCTTTCCGTTACTCAACAAATATATTATGAAGCAAAACTAACTTATGCCTTTGCTGGAAGTTCTCTTACTGGATTAAATATTTATTGCACATTGTATTCAATATTAACCAATCTAGGTGGAATGAATAACAGTTGTTTCCCGGATTATCAAAGTATATTATTAAAAGCACAAACTATTTTTAATAAATACTATGAAGTTATTCAGAGTCCAACGGAAATTTTAATATCAGGGTTTTGCCCTAAAACTAGAGAAGCATTTCAAGGGAGGATATTTGTTGAGAAGGATCAAGGTAGTTATAAATCTAAAGTTGAAGTTAAAAAGTTCGATTCTGATAAACTAACTTTCGAAATTCTCGGAGATAAAAAAGAAGAGATAACTAGTGAATTAATATCAAGGTTAGAAAAAATAGAGGAGAAAAATATTAATTATTGGCGAATGCCTCAAACCTTAATTAAAGACATTATACGTGATCAACGGTATGAAAGCATTGGAGGAAATATTCAACTTTCGATTAATAATATAAATGCTTTTCATTTGATGGCCATAGTTGAGCCTAAAATCGAAGGCCAACCTGCGGCTACAATGAAATTTAGAAATCTGGATTTATATGAAGATATAGGGACATTTGTTGGAGATTGTTCAGTTTCAATAAATGGAATGGTGTAAATCAATCTGCCACTCTAATTCCTAAAGTTCTTATGATTCACCTACATGTTAGAATGATATTTCCAGCCAAAACTGTAGTATATGTTATTTGATTTTGAAGAGGATGTCAAACTAGCGCTGTCAAGAGCTGCTAATGAAATTGGATTTAAAGTTTCACCTAATTTGAAACTGGATGATGTTATATTAAATTATTTGACAGTTAGAAATAAACTAATAAAATCACACAAACGAAATATTTCTATAAATCCTGAATTTTCTAATGAAATTGAGGAACACCCAAAACGCAATGAAATATTAGAAATTATTAGAATTTCTTTATCAGGAGGAAACTTAAATATATTTCAGAGCAAACGTCTTATTCAGACTAATTTTCATGATCATTTATTAGCGCAATGGAATATTTATCATTTTCATTTATCACTCGAAAAAGATAAAAAGTCTAATTTTGTAAAGCAAATCGATTGGTTGTTATTTGCTTACGTAGATAATGAGCGAATTATTTTTTTAGGTGCTAACAAACATACTCCAGGTATCTTTGGGGATAAAAAATGGATTGAAATACTTCATGATTTTTTTCCAAAAGTCATAGAACAATATAAAATTGAAATGACTGATGTTTATCCAAATGTGAATTCAGTAGAAAATCAAATGTTGTGGGATAAGGGGTATTCTTTATCAATGATAAAAATTAGAGATGTAGTTTATTTTAATCCTGGT
The DNA here is from genome assembly GCA_035535995.1 of Cytophagaceae bacterium. Lineage (GTDB taxonomy): Bacteria > Bacteroidota > Bacteroidia > Cytophagales > Cytophagaceae > JANYCO01. The sequence goes on along the minus strand of DATLOZ010000010.1, from coordinate 70,818 downwards.
CATGGAATAATGACAAGTGGTCATAGCTCTCAATTAAGTTCGACAACTGTAGATATTCTGAGATGGATATATAGTCTAACTTCACAGATTAAAGAATCATATAATGAAATTTGCGAATATATACAATTGCCAGTTGAAGAGGCAAGTTTTAAGATAAGACTTGGGGAGGAAACGCTTGAATTATATGAAGTAAAAACAGGAATTGAATTGTTGAAATTTCCATCGCACTTAATTAGTCGTGAAGAATTGTTGGCAAGATTAAAGATTAAATAGATTGGGTATGGTTTCCACAAAATGGTTGTCAATTTTAACCTTAAATAAAATGAATCATTTAGAGATTTTTACACACTGACCCCAAAAAGGGTAGAGAAGTACAACTAAGGCTGTTCTAAGATTACTATAGTTATAGAAGTATACGTAGAGAAACTCAAAGTTCACACTCGATGTTTTTTAAACCAAGACTGATTTTATCCTCCATACTCGCGCTCACACTCCATACTGTCCTGAAGTTCTGATAAACAATAAAGTCAAGATTTGGTGTTCTGTGTGCCACAGAACACGGTGGGGAGGAATTTTCTTTCAAGGCATGTAAAGCATTGTGTTATCCTTTGTAAATGATCTAGAAGCTTCTTTTAGTAAACTTACCAGTAGAGAATGTAATAGTGCATCCATTCATTGAGGTCGGCCTGCATTTCTTCCAGAGAGGAATAAAGCTTTTTTCTAAAAGCAATAGCACAATACTGATTCCCGATATTATCTTGTACAACTACCAGCTAACGTTATAGTTCAATGGTCGCTAATCTAAATACCTCTCTATTCATGTACTATTCTGTTATTAAAAACTCCACTCTTCTGTTATTTAAATCTTTCATTTCAGGACTGTCGGTAGGGGCATATATAAATTCCTTGTATACTTCCAGTGTAATTCTATCAGAAGAAATACCTTTTGAAACCATTACTTCTTTTACGGTTGTCGCTCTTTGTTTTGAAATGGCTTTGTTGTAGTTTTTATCTTTGGAATGATCTCCGTAAGAAATTATTTTTATTTTCAGATCGGGATATTTATTTAACAATATGACCACTTCCTGAATACGCATCATAGAATAATCGGTGAGAGAACTGGTCATATTTTGCACGAAATGTACTTTTGGAAACAGAACAGTTCCAGGAGCAGGTTTTATTCCTAGCATTGTTTCGTAATTTGAAATATGCTTAATGTCAGCAGCTTTCTTTTTTCTTTTTTTTCTCGATATTTTTTTGTTGTCACCGCCTGTTCGATCCAGAGTGCCATATTCATTGTTATAGTTAATAGCTATATTGTTTAATTGAGTTATAGGCTCAAAATTCATATCCAGTATTTTTAATTCGGTTCTTCTGTTTAATTGTCTTCCTTCATCGGTTTCATTAGGCGCTATAGGTTTAGATTTACCATATCCTTTTGAGACTAATAGTTCTTTATTGATTCCATTTTTAATTAAATATTTTACTACCGTCTCCGCTCTTCTTTCCGATAATTTTTGATTGTATTTATCATTTCCTTTGTTATCTGTATAGCCTGAAATTTCTACTTTTAAATCCTGGTATTGAGTTAGAAAAGCTACTATTTTTTGCAGTTCTGTATCAGATTCTTTTCTCAAAGTAGCTTTATCGAAATCGAAAAATATATTATTAAATACTAATATGGCTCCTACTTTTAGTGGGTCTAAATAAAAATCTTTTCTAACTTCAAAAAAGGGGTTTTTCTTAGGAACTTTCACATCTTCCTGATGCGTTAGGTAACCATCCGTTTCGATGTTAACGGAATAATTTCCACCATGAGGAAGAGTAAGAACATATTTTCCATTGGTAGAATTTGAATTGAATTTTCCTACGATAGTGCCTGTCTCTTTGTTTATAATAGTAATGCTAGCACTTAAAGATTTTTTAGTATCGCTGTCAAAAACTTTTCCCTTCATGACTAACAAGTTGGTCTTTCCTTCCGGCCGGTGGATGACATAAATATCTTTTTCACCGAAAGTATTGTTACGCCAGGAAGAAAAATACCCTTTGGTTCCATCCGCAGACCAGATAAAATAAATATCGTCGTCGCCTGTGTTGATGGGATAACCTGCGTTCTCGGGCTTGCTCCAGGTACCGGTGGCCATATCAAAAACAGAAGTGAAAATATCGTATCCACCTATATTGCGATGTCCTTTGGAACTGAAAAACAATGTAACATTGTCGGGGTGTATATAAGGGGCGTCTTCATTGAATTCCGTGTTAATGGCAGGACCCATATTAATAGGTTCCGACCAGACAGTGTCACCTATTAATTTAATCATATAGATATCGGTACCTCCATAGCCTCCTGCCCGATCACTAGTAAAATAAATATTTTTTTCATCTGCAGAAATGGTGGCACTAGGTTCCCAGCCTGGAGAATTTATTTTTTTATCCATCAAAACCGGTACCGACCATTTGCTTCCTTCCAGCTGACTTACGTAAATATCTCCTGAGCTGTTTTTTGCAGAGTTGGAACGATAGATAAATAATTTTTGTCCATCTGGCGATAAGCCTATGCAAGCATCGTGGAGATTGCTGTTTATATGACTTCCCATATTCTCAGGCACCTTCCATTGATTGGTGATCGAATCTTTATGCGTTATATATACATCTTCGTAAAAGTGATTGTCTGTTACATCCCTTTTGCCGCCTGTAGTTGAGTTTCTTCTGGAAGTGAAAATTAATACGCTTTCATCCGCAGATACCACGGGTACATAATCGGGATAAATGGTATTGATAGTAGGACCTATATTCTCAATAACCAAATACAAAGAATCTTCCATTAACTCTTTTCCGGTTTTGCACATTTGAATATAACGGTCAATATGTTTTTCTGCATAATGAATATCTTTCAGATCCTCTGTATCATCCGCCCTTTCTTCAATGGCAGTTGTGTCTATTTTCCTGTTTTTAAATTTTATATAATAGTTTATAGCTTCGTCAAAACGATGTCCATAGTGATTGGCACGGGCAAGATAAATATCTATTTCAGGATCTTCGATTCCATTGCTTTTTGCTTTTTCAAAATAAGCCAACGCTTTATTTTTATAGTGAGAATTATAATAGCAGATGCCTATCCTGTATTGATAAAGAGCATTATCAGACACCAGGCTGTCTAATTGCAGATACAAAGGAAGTGCGGATGAAAACTCTTCTACTTTAAAATAGTTATTCGCAACCCTATCCAGTTTTTTTATCTGACCAAATGAAGTAAAGGAAAATAGAAATAGAAATAATAAAGTAATACTGCCGTTTTTTAACATAGCTGAAATAATAAAACTGCTGTTAAGCAGCGCTGTTGGACGTAGTTGTTCTTAGTAAAAAACCTGTATTAGTATTTTGTTAAATTCCGTTTTCCTTTTTACAAAATCAGCTGCTATCTGGAATTAACAACTTTAATATACGGTTAAACTAAATTTAAAGTTTAAATATTTTTAGAATAATTTAATAAAACTGCCTATTTGGAGCTATTTTCTTATACTTTTTCATGGTTATAACAAATTGTCAAACAAGAAGTAAATCCTTCCGTATTAAATAGGAGTAATCCAAATCCATTCATAATAAAGCCATCTTACTTTAAAATTTATAATTATGCCTAAATCTCATAAGATTTTACCACTCATCGGTATAGGTTTTTTAATTATGTTCATTACCTCATGGACACAAGGTCCGGGTCCTACCATGAATGAAAATAGTTTCTTGGTGGATGGAGATGGTTTTTCGAACCAGTTAATAAAATTTGACATTAAAGCACATGAATTCGAAAATAATTATTATGCTAAAGCCGTCTACTGCTATCAGCAGGAATACCAGAATATGACCGTTCGCATTTCAGGTAGAAATAATATTTCAACGACAGCTCCTATTACGGGAATGCACATCGATTTTAACAGCTTCACAAAACCTGGCATTTATACAACAGATTCTGCTATTTCCTTTTCTATTTTCTTCAAAAAAGATATTCCTACCAATGAGTATGAAACACACTACATACTGGACAGTGATGGCATCGTAAATGTAAAAACCTATGAACCGATAGGAGGGTTAATGGAAGGAACTTTCTCTGGTAACTTTAGTAAAATGAGTTATGATAAGAAATCAGGAATTTACGAAGACTCCGGTATCGAGGTGAAAATAACAAACGGAAAATTTTCTGTTATTCATTGTCCGGATTATCATTGGGATGCACCACAAAGCACAGGTTTTGAGCCAGAAGGATTTAAGAGAAAAAAGAAAAAATCCTGAACATTGGTTTTTAAACACCAGAATTTAATAATGCCGGCATTATTAAATTCTTCGCCAGAGATTAATTCGAAATAAATTTTTCTGTCTCTTAAAATTCTTACTTCAGTAATTGATTTTAAGTATGCTTTTATCTCAAGGAAAGCATTTGAAGAAGACAGTTCTTTTGCACGAAGAAGTTCTGATACCAGGTTTCTGAAAGGTTCTACATATTGTACTTCTCCTTTTTTAGCAATCGTTCTTTCTCTTTTAAATATTCTTGTAGACTTATGATCTGATGCAGGAAGTGTCGTGTAAGAGCAGCAATCCTATTTTCAGTTCTTCGAGGCGTTAATTCATTTGGGTTTCCTGTTTTCGTTTTAGTGCGTTGTCTGTGTTCAAAATAACAATATAAATAGCGCTCATTTTCAGCAGAAATGATAAAAAAGGAATAGTTATCAAGATTTCAATTCAGATATATTTATTCTATCAACCAAAAGTATATCTTTAAGATAACTAATTGTGTTTTTGTGCAATTTAGGAGAGCCAAACAGAATAGATCTATGAAGAAGTACGTTGCCCAGGTACTGTTTGTATTTATTATTTTTTATTTATTAGATCCTGCTTATGCGCAGGTAAAAAATAAAAAAGGGAAACCGAATGCCAACCTGATTCTGGCAGATAAGCATTTCGATAACATGGAATATTATCTTGCGGCCAATGAATATGCCCGCGTATTAAAAGCGGATTCATCCGATTCCTATGCCATGTTTCAGCTGGCGGAGTGTTACCGCTTATATTATAACTATAGAGCCGCCGAAATTTATTATCATAAAGTAGCCACCAGATACAGAGGTACCTATCCATTGGCGCGCTATTGGTATGCGACGATGCTGAAGGATAACGGCGATTATAAAAAAGCGATTGAAAATTTCGAACGTTACCGCAACGAGAACAGTGATACAAACCTGGAAACAGGACTTTACCGCGAACGGGCGCTGAACGAGATCAAAGGATGTTACCTGGCAATTGCGGAAAACAACAAACCTAAAAAACTATACGGATTTAGATGTCTTCCGCCTCCGGTGAACAGTGCAGAATCGGATTATTCTCCGATCCTGATCGATAACGATACTTGCCTTGCCGTTACTACAGCGCGTTTAGGAGCTCTCGGTATTAATGAAAATAAATCGTTTGGAGGTGCTTTCAGTGATGTACAACGTTTCGAAAAAAAGAACGATACTTTATGGGAACCTCTGAAAGGAGTACACAGAGATGAATTTGAAAGGCTTAATACTGCGTATGACGAATGTTCAGGTTCTTTCGCCAAAAATAAAACGAAATACTATTTTACCCGCTGCGATGAAATTTTTGTAGTCGATAATTACAAAGAAGTAAACTGCCTGATCTATATGAGCGAATATAAGAATGGACGCTGGGAAGAAGCAAAAAGACTAAACAATAACATCAACGCACCAGGACAGTGGAACAGCCAGCCAAGTGTTTCTCCGGATGGTAATATTCTCTTCTTTGTGTCTAAACGTCCGGGAGGTTTTGGTATGCAAGACATCTGGTTCAGTACCTGTAACAGCGACGATCACTGGGGGCCACCGGTGAATCTTGGGAATGGCGTGAATACTTTGTTCAGCGATGTGTCGCCCCGTTATTATGCTGAAGAAAAAGTGTTGTTCTTTTCCTCCAACGGCCATGGTGGATACGGTGCGCTTGATCTTTTTATGACGCGTGAAGAAAATGGATTTGAACATTCCGTAAATATTGGGTATCCCTTCAACAGCAACCGCGATGATTTTTATTTTTTATTGGGAGAGAAAAAAGGATACGTCACTTCCAACCGAGAAGGAGGAATTGGAAACGATGATATTTATACGTTCGATATCAGAAGTAAAAAGAACCTGATCCGCCATATAGAAGATTCCAGTGTAAGCGAAGACGATGAAAGTATTGCGGTGCATAAAACAAGTAAGGAAGAGCCGATCATGGATATTCCGGTCAACAAATACCACAACCAGAAATTCGTCCACATGAGCGGAATGCTTATGGACAGTGCTACAAAGGCTCCTGCCAAAGAGATTGAAATAAGGATTGTGGATGAGTATGGAGAAGCTGTTGCGAAATCTAAAACCGGTGAAGACGGACGGTATAAGTTTTATAACATTCCTACCAACAAAGAGTACAACATGGTACTTAATAATCCGGATGCAGGCAACCGGAACATTCTTGCGTCTAAGCCAACAATAGAATATTCTGAAAAAACAGTGCCCGTAATCGAAAAAAAGCCGGAGCCGGAAGTAATGATCCCGATGGAATTTATGGTAACAGGTATTTCAAAAGACACCATGAAAGATTATAAGGCGTTTATGGTAGAAGGAACTGTGGTAGATTCATTAGGAAAACCTGTTTCCAAAGGCCAGGTGCAGCTGATCGATGAATTTGGAAACGTAGTACAAGTGGCGACGCCGGATGGAAATGGCTTTTATAAAGTAGAAAATGTAACAGATACAAAAGCCTATAAAGTGGTGTATAAAGTAACCGCTTATAAATCGGAGAAATTTGTCACGTCATCGTATAAGCTCAGCCTTGAAGCCAATACACAGGTGCCCCCTTCTACGGATGCTCTGATCGCGATTGTCGACAAATCATCTGTACCTGGAGCGAAAAGTATCACGATTGATGGAATTATTTTATTCGAAAACTCCCGTAACCCTGCCGCTAACGCTACGATTCTTCTGGCAGATGCAAATGGCCTGGCACTCAAAACTTCAAGGACTGATAAAAATGGATATTATAAATTCAGTAATCTTGGAGGAGATGGTGTTTATAAAGTGATCCTGCATCAGGGAGATCTGATGAAAAATTCAGAAGAGAAAAAATACCTGGCAGAAAAAGTAAACGTACATGGCTCTGCTGCCAGCGCCAGCCGGCAATTGTTTGATAATATCTATTTTGATTTTGATAGCTATGTATTACGAAGCGAAGCGGAAAAAGTGCTGGATGATCTGGTACAATATTGCAAAAGAGATTCTTCTGTTCAGATTGAATTGTATGCCAATACCGACAGCTATGGCTCCAGTCAATATAACAAATTGCTGGCTGCTAATCGTGGGAGAGCTGCCATGGATTATCTTATTTCCAAAGGAGTAAAACAATCTTCGATGGTGGTGAACTCGGTAGGAGAGAACAGAGCTGTTGCCAGCAATGAAACAGAGTTGGGAAGACAGCTTAATCGTCGTGTTGAATTTTATGTGTTAGGATCAGCCAATATTGAATCTAACCCTATTATGCATGTAATCGAAACCAATAAAACAGTTTCTTCCCTCGCAAGCGAATACAATATGAGTGTAGAGGAGCTAAAAGAATTGAATGGATTGGTAGGAGATGAGTTAGTAGCCTATACGCCGATTCGTGTAAAAAGAAGAGGGGCTGACATAGGATTGAATGAATCCACCTCCCGTATATCGTCTGCAAATAATAAATTAGAACAAACGCTCATTGCAAAAAACCAGTCGATCAATAAAAATTTTAATCCGAATAATCCGGAATATAAGAAGTACCTAGATAGTGTTGCACTGGTGGATAAACTACGTAATTCCAATGGTTATAACAGGGCGACCGACATCGGGTATTACACAGCCCAACCTGGGAATACCCTGACCGATATTGCCCGGCTTTATGGAATGACGCCCGACAAAATACAGACTATTAATGCGATCGAGACCGACACGATCGCTGCTGTTCAGAAAGTCAAAATAAATTATGACCAGCGCGATCCTTTTGTACAAGGATACATCGTAAAAGAGGGAGACACGTTGGAAGAAATTGCCCGCCGCTTCGATCTTTCAGCAGAATCACTTGTAGCGATCAATCGTTTAAAAGGGTATACGCTCAGTAAAAATATGGTTATTCGGTTTGTGGAGTAAGATATTAGATACAAGATACTAGGATAGATCTTTATTTTTTAAGGAAGAGTGTTGGCGGAAGGGTTAAAAGTAATTTTTGATTCAAAGGAATTGTCTTTCAGTTGCAAAATTTGCAGGTCGTTTTTCTGTTCCATTGTGAATTATTATAAACTGATCATAACAAAATCATTTTACCAACGAGAACAGAATTAATAATTTGTCGAATAAATAATTTCTTGTCAAAGTATTATTACAAATTTCTAAGAAGTATCAAATCCTCAAACAACAGGTTCGATACCTGTAAATTGGGGTCTACCGAAAGGGACTCAACACAAAAAGGTGTTTGAGTCCCTTCTTTTTTTGTCTCGATTTTGCTTGAAATAGAAGTGATTATTTCTAATATTCTATTCACTCGAAGGGTCTACATTCTTTATTTTTTGAATCATAAATAATTCCATCCGGGGTACGCTATTTGAAAAATGTAGAGGGTAATAAATTCAGGTCTGCTTTGAATCTATAAAATCAAAAAGTAATGCTGTAACATTTCGTAAAAGATGCATCATTCCCGTAGGCATGCATTAGGCGATAGTTCTGTGAATCGTAAAATACCCACTAATGGGTATTTTTAATAACTAGGGTTTTATTGAGCTTTGTTTGATCTCTTGAAAATTATAACACTTGCTACTTTAATTTACCTGTATGATAATAAGAAAATATAAAAAAGGTATAGCTGTTTTTCTTTTGTTAAATTTTTTGACTACTACGTTTGTACCAATTTTGCTTTATGCAGAAGATAATCCGACTACGGAAGAATACGAAACTTTTGTTCCTTCTGGAAATACCAACCTTGTAGATACCCGAACAGGAGATTTTCACTACAATATTTCATTGTTTGATGTACCTGGTCCTGAGGGAAATTATCCTATTCATTTATTTTATAATGCAGGTATACAACCAGATCAAAATTCATCGTGGACTGGATTAGGTTGGAATTTAAATGTAGGTGCAATTACCAGACAAGTAAAAGACATTCCCGATGATTTCAGCGGGCAACCTTATTCCACCTTAGATACTAATAGTATTACCGATCACAACGACGATCGTTACGATCAATCTGCCCAGATTGCCAGCCGCCTTGCAAATGCAGACGCGGGAACAGCGCTTTTTCAGCCATTTTCTCCAGCTAGAGATATTCATCAATATGGAGTATTGCATGGAGATATGATCTGGAATGATTTCACCGCAGCGACTTCATTTGATTGTCATGCCATGTATAGCGAAGAAAATATTTCTTCTTTCGCAAATCCTGAAATGGCGGATGGCGGAAGTATGCCCAGTTATGATATATATTCAGTAAATGCAGAAGGAATTTCAGGTCAGATAGAGCCGCTACTTTTAGAAAACGGGACACTCTTCAGGAGCACCGATACTGGTAGTCTGGCATATAAAAATCATTATTTTTATAAAGGTGTACGAAATTATAAAATTCAGAAAAATTTCACGCAGTCGAAGCCGTCTTTTAGATTTAAAAAAGAATTTTCAAATAGCTTTATTGCTAATAGCGTCAATAGCTATACTTCTACTACAGCCTCTAATGGACAAAGCTCAACAGCATTGGCATTGGGGAGCAACAATCTGGCTTATACTTATGCTCTAAAAGACGTAAATGGCTTCAATGCATCCTCTATGAGACTTGCAGGAGGTAAACATGTAGATTATTTTACCAATTATGAAATTGTTACTGGTACTGCCAAATCAAATGGCTTCCTGGATTATCCTTATTTTATAACAGATAATGGTGGATATGCTTCTGCCTCTAGTGAACGAAGAACGGTTAACTTTTTATCTACACCCTACGATGTAACCCGTCGGGTAGGAGGCTTTTGTATTACTAATGAAGAGGGTATTACTTTTCATTATGCATTGCCAGCATACTCTTATATGAATGTTACTAATAAAATAGTGCAAAAGTATAGTGAAACCACCGGCAATGATATCACTATTACTAGAACCTCTACCAATGCTCATCCTTATGCTTATTCCTGGCTTTTGACTACTGTAACAGGAAGTGATTATGTAGATAAAAATGGCAATGGATATGCAGACGAAGGAGATTTAGGACTATGGACTAATTTTAATTATGGTAAAGCTACCGCTGGTTATCTGGAACGCAGTCCATATATAAGTCAGGATTATGAATATTCTATGGATGGTACAGGAATAAATACTTCAGAATATAAAGAAGTATATTATCTGGATGCTACATATACAAGAACTCACTCAGCACTTTTCTCAAAAGCGTTTAGAACAGATGCTCTTGATGCAAATGGAGCAATCAACGGAGTATCGAGTGCTTATAAATTAAATTCTGTAATTCTTTTGCATAACGATGGTATTAAAACTATTGCTACAGGAATGGGATGGACATACTCCAATTTATATGCTGCAATTAAAAATATTAAGAGTGCTAATTATAGTTACAATAATAATATCATTACTCAAGAAGATATTAATGCTCTCTCTATCGTTTCCAATGCGGCCTATGCCAACCAGGTACTCAAAGAATCGAAATTTACATATGATTATAGCCTTTGTCCTGGTGCACCGAGTGGCACTAAACTTACACTGAAATCGGTATGTACATATGGGAGAAATAATATTCCATTAGGTCCTTCTACTGATTTTTCTTATGAGCTTAGTAATCCTAAAACAGCGTCTATTACAATAACATATACTAATACAACCTCTCTAGCCAGCAGAGCGGGTACCATATCCGTAGTTCCGGGTGTTTTTTCGGAAGGAGATATTCTGAAATTTACGATCGGTACGACGACTTATTTTTGCACGCTCTTAAAAGCTACATCTTCTACTACATTTAAAGTACAATGGCTTGGAAGTATTATTCCTAAAGGAGCACAATTAAACCAATCGACTATTGCCTATCAAACTAAAAATCCTCCCTATACAGCTGGATCAGCCGGTACTACTCACGGACAGGAAAACCCAATGGCTTTTGGAACTTTTGAAGATGAGTGGGGATATTTCAAATCCGATATGACATTTGATGAAAAAAACATAAGAGATCTTCAGACCTCTAATTTATCAAGCAAATCAACAGATGTATGGTCGCTAAGACAGATTACTACAAGTGCAGGGGCTAAAATTAATATTAATTACGAGTCCGATTCCTATTATGACCAACAAATGACACAAGGGCAAATATTTAATATTCTTCCTGAGTTTAGATATACTAGCAATATAACACACTCTCTGAGTAGCACAGCTCAAAAGTATTGCCGATACGATCATATAGACAACAGCGCAACTACAGGAGTATTTGAATTTTCAATCCGGGAAGATATCACCGGCAGATTCAGTGTAGGCCAGAAAATAAATTTAACCAGTATGGGTACAATATCTGATGGTACTAATAATATAATATATGAAAACGGTCATTATGTATCTTATCCTCATGCAGAAGGAGAATTGGGTATGGACCAGTTTCAGATCACTTTGGTAGATGAAACAAACAGGAAAATTCAGGGGAAATTTATCAACCCTGCTAACGGCTCAAAAAGTAATCCTTTTTTTTCAGGGACTCTTCCATTCGGGTTTAATATATACGAATTTTTTCATAACAGCTCGTATCTTTCCCAAAGAAGCCCGACCGTAGCTTACGGTGGAGGTATTAGAGTTTCTTCTATCATATTTAGCGAAGGAAGCGGAGAAACTTATACAACAAATTATAATTATACCAACCGTTATTCTGGCTTTACTTCAGGAACTACAGCATATGAGCCCTTACTGGAACAGCAGTTATATTTTGCGCCCTTAGAGGAAGATGGTACTTATACAGATAACGCAGAATATCCCGGCTTGACTTTTAATGAAATGGAATCGGGCGGTGATTTATCATATGCTATGCGCACTTATGAAAAAGATAATTATGATGTGGTAGGTAAAGCCATGGCCAATGTTGACTTCGTCTCCCCGAATGTATTATATGAATTTGTGACAATAAGCCACACAGGAAATAACAATACATTCCTGAAATCACAAGAATACAACTACAAACCTTACACCTGGGATTGTATAAAGCGGATCAAAGAAAACGAATCTACCATTAACAACGCTTGGGGGACTGGTATTGATGAACTTTTAGCAAAAGTTACTATTCAGGATTATACATCATCTGTAGGACAGTTACTAAATTATACAGAATACGATGCAAATGGTAACCCTACTTTTCAAACATCTTATACATATCAATCGTCTTCTCCTTCTGGGCAGGGGAGATTGGATGAAGTTTTTCATGAAGAACGATTGCCTGATTATTTTGATTCTGGATTGGAAGTCGTATGGCGTAGATTTGTAGCAATAGTATGCGTTCGATCTGAATATCCTTCAAGCATTAGTAGAGTTACCACTACTGATTATTTAAAAAATATAATTGCCGTTAAAGATGTTAATGCATTTGATTTTTACAGTGGTGACCTCACAGAAATAGTAACAAAAACCAGTGAAGGTGACTATTATAAACAACGTTACGTTCCAGCTTACACTAAATCTTCCTATGCTTCTATGGGGTCTAAATTTTTAAATAGCCTTAACAAAAATATGCTTAGCCAGACAACCGCTGCTTATACATTCAAAGTAAATGCATCTGACTACACTTCGCATATAGATACGTTGGGTTGTGCAATAAATACCTGGAGTAATAATTGGAGCAAACGAGCCTTTAATGCTGCCCAATCTGTGTATTACGATAGTACTATCACTACTGATAATATCGCTACTGTCCAAGATGATAGAATTTGGCGGAAACAATGCAACTATATATGGAAATCACCAGTGATGAATGTTGATGGTTCTTATAAAAATTTTGTAGAGTATAACTGGAATTCAGCAGTACAAAATAAGAATTGGCAAAGAGCAGATTCAGTTAGTAAATACGATCAGTTTTCTCATATAATAGAAAAAGCAGATATTAATAATAATTATACCACATCCCAATATGGATATAACCTGGCATATCCTCTTACAGAGTCCAACAATGCTAGTATCGCCGAGCTGACCTATTCCGGTGCGGAAGATCGCATTTCAGGAAATCTATATGGAAGTACAGGCTATTTTGGAGGAGAAGTAAGCGTAGGAAATGGTATTCAAGACAATACATATGCTCACAGCGGAACATATTCGTTAAGACTGCCTGCCAATGGCCAAGGATTTACTTATAAACAGAAAATCAATGCAAGTTCTTCGTCTGCAAGCACAGGGAAACCTTACAGGGCCACCGTATGGATTTATGATAATGGTTGTAATACTGGAGAACTTTATTATAAAATTCAAGATCCATCAGGGGCAGACGTTAGTGGCTCTAAAGTATCGGTAAGTTTATCTACTACAACATCTCCTGTTACTGTAGGACGATGGAAACAACTGACCCTTGATTTTACGCTGACAGGTGTTTATTACAATTATTATCTCGTAGTAGGTTGCAACAATCCTTCACCTATCAATGCATATTTTGATGACTTTCGTTTTCATCCTTTAAGCCAGGCGATCTCTTCTAATGTATACGATGTAAGTTCAGGACTAGTGATCTATTCTCTGGACAAAAATAATTTTTATTTCAAAAGAGTTTATGATAATGCATACCGTCCTGTTGTAGATTATAAAGAAACTATATATGGGGAAATTAAAACAAAAGAATATCAATACAATTATGGGAAAGGGCAATAATTGATTTTCTAAAACTTAAACAACTAAGTGAAAAATACTATTTCAAAATTTATACTATGAAAAATATTTTTAGATATACTTATTGGTACCTCTTATTCATTCTGTGTACCCCTACAATTCTAAATGCTCAGTCTAATTGGAAATGGACTAACACATATGGTGGTGTAGGTGCCGATCAGGAGCTTTATGCTTTTACGGACGCTAATGGAAATAATTATCATTCCGGTTCGTTTACAGGCTCAGTTACAATTTCCGGTACTACACTGACAGCAGTAGGAGGTGCTTCAGATATCGATATATTGATCGTGAAGTATGATAAAAATGGTGTTTTCCAATGGGCTAAAAGTGTAGGAGGAACCGGCACAGACTATGGACGTGGACTTGGAGTGGATATTAATGGAAATGTATACGTGTGCGGATTTTATAATTCAACTTCTATTACTTTCAACGGCACAACAGTAACGAATACAGGGCTACCTTATAGAGACATCCTGGTATTAAAATTTAGTAGCAGCGGAGCTCCTCAATGGATCAAAAGTTTCGGGCAATACACCGATGATAGTGCCTCTGGTCTTGTAGTAGATTATGCTAGTGGTGACTGCTATATTAACGGACCATTCAGTAACTCGATTACTTTTGGTACTACTACTCTCACCAGTCATGGCCAACAGGATATATATGTACTCAAACTAAATACTTCCGGAGCAGTACAATGGGCAAGGGGAGGAGGGAGTTCTGGTCCTGATACTGGGTATGATTTTGCGTTGGATGGTTCGGGATATCTGTACTCAATAGGGTATGTTTCTGGAAGTGCTAGTTTTAATAGCGTTACAAGCAATGCATTTGGTGGATGGGATGTGAGCGTAGTAAAATATAATGTTTCCACAGGCATAGAAAGTTGGGCGATAAGTGCAGGAAGTACCGGAAATGATGCAGGGTTCGGAATAGGTATTTCGCCAACAGGACATATAAATATTACCGGCTATTTTCAAGGCACGGCTTCGTTTGGAACGTCAGGCACTGTTACCAGCAAGGGAGGAAATGATATGTTTGTAGCTCAATACAACACCTCTGGTATTCTGCAATGGGTGCAGAGTGCAGGAGGAACACTGGATGATAATGGATTCGATCTAACAGTTGATGCAGACAATAATATCTATGTAGCAGGTACTTTTAACAGTACGATGATTATTACAGGTTTGCCTGTCATGACAAGTGCAGGAGGTTCCGATGCATTTATGGTAAAATATGCGGACGCAGGTTTTGCTGCATTTTCAGCAAAAGCTGGAGGGACAAACAATGATTCAGGGAATGGTGTAGGAACAGATGCTACTAATAAAGTTTTTTTCTCAGGAAGTTTTCAAGGTACAGCCTCAATCGGTGGAGTAAATAAAACCAGCGCAGGAAATTATGATAGTTTTGTAACATTGTTTACAAACTTAGATTATACCTGGACGGGCGCAACAAACACTGCCTGGAACACACCTACTAATTGGAGTCCGTATGGAGTACCAACGGGGGCTGATAATATTACGATCGTAAACGCTACAAACCAACCTACCAGCTCAGGAAGTGTTATTGCAAGAAAATTCACTATGTCTAGTGGAACGATTAATCTTTCCGGTGGTTCTCTTTATATCACAGATTCATCTTTTTTTAATAACGGAAATATAAACGGAACTGTTTTTTCATTTGCTGCCATTGCCTCTTTTTCTGCTGTTACCTTTAGCAGTAGTGTGTTTGTTACCTGTGCTAATATTTATCTTAATGGAGCCACTTTTAATGGAGCTGTATCCATTAACAAAACAGGCTCCGCTCAGAATATTTCTTCAGGAGGAAATACGTTTAAACTCGGCGGAGGAATTACCAATTCCGGAGCGGGAGAAATGCGCTTATCAGGAACTACTGGCGATACCTTCGGCTCCAGCATTGCTTTTATAAGAACCGGATCGGGTTCCTTGAATGTAGCGTATAATGGAGATAGCTATTTTAGAGGAGATATTCAAGCTTTTAGTGTTCCCATGTTTGGCGCAGGTAATGGTGTAATACACATGGACGGAGCTCAGGATCAGTCAATCGGAAGTGAATTAACCACGATCCCAAGACTTGTAGTAAATAAGTTTTCCAATGTCAATTTTACAAACTATGATATTCCTGTTACGATTAGTAATTATGTAATCTTTAGTCCTAATACCAATAGCAGGATTAATTCTCCAGTAGTGCCTCTTCTTTTTGCAAACAATGCAACCATTACCGGAGCCGGGCCAAATAATTATTTCATTGGATACTTGGGGAAAACAGGCAATCAGGCATTCACCTTTCCCGTAGGTTCTGCTACCTCGTATATGCCAATAAGCATGACAGCTCCAGCACTTTCTACAGATCAATATTATGTATCCTTTAATACCACGGTACCTCCTAATTCCACTAATTTTGATGCCACGCTGAAAAGCCTGATGCCAGGGTATTGGGATTTTAAAAGATCTGCAGGTACTTCTAATGTGCAACTCACTTTAAACTGGAGCTACAATGCACCTAAACCTATTTTTCCGGATGTGGCTCATGTAGCTCAAATGGTCGGTAGCCAGTGGCAGGATAAAGGATCAAACAATCTTTCATATACCTATTTACAAGGAAGTGTAAGCTCTAATCTTGTAACCAATCCTGCCGGATATTTTACGCTTGGTTTTACAAGCGCCAATCCGGGCAGCTGTAGCAGTTGCGATCCCTCTGTAAACTGGACAACAGTTAGAATGTTTGATGAATATGGCAGAGTAATTGATGATCAGAAATTATTTTCAGACAACATGGGAAGGAAGAAACAATTACAAAGTCGTAACCTGGTGGAAAATAAAATTATCGCGATCTCCAATGTATACGATACGTATGGAAAACTGGGTATTACTACACTTCCCGCACCTATTGGAAATGCTTCTGATTTTACCTACACTCCGAATTTTATTACCAACGGTAGTGGCAATGCTTATAGCCATCGTGATTTTGATAGTATAGGAGTAGCCATAAATACAGTTGATAATCCATATTCAGTTTCTTCTAATTCTCCTTTGGGCAATTATTATAGCAATAATAATTTGTATGAAGCCTATGTGGCTACATCAGGATTACCTTTTCGTGGAGGTGAATACAATCAACGAATAATCGGCGGAGTCACAAGAGCCAGTGGGCCGAGTGATTCTTTATCTATGGGGAAAGGACATGAAGTAAGATCTGTTACGCTTCCGGTATACGATGAGCTTAATCATTATTATACTATTAAAAATAATTATTTTCTTTCAAGTGCAGGTACTAGTCTAAACGGAGAAGTACTTAAAAAAATAAATAAAGATGAAAACGGGACAGAGCATATTTCCTTTATTAATAAAGCCGGAAATATACTGGCTACCTGCCAGTCCAGCACTACAGATTCTTTACAAATAAATATCACATTAGGAGCAAAATATTCAAGCTATATATTGACGCCACCTGCGAATACAACTTATGATAATATTATAATCCAGAGTATAGGAAATATAAATGTATATGATAACTCCTCTATGACTAACTGGTATGGAACCCCTTCAAACAATCCATACACAAGTCTTGTTACAGGGCAAACGATCATAATTAGTAGCAACACTCCCTTTTACATTTCCTATAATAGTAATACTACTACAGCTGTTGTTTATCCTCATGGGACAATTTATAATGTAGCCTTTGCCAAAAATAAAGTAAAGAGTTCAGAATCTCTTTATACTAGTTATAATTCTACAGACATTCATTTACAGAAAGGGCATCATTTAAGTATTACGCAAGGCCATGTTGCCGGGATAATTAATAACACCGTTTCTCATATTGATGTTATTAATCTTGAAAATGGAACTCTTGTTTACAGAGGTACCGTAGCCTCTTTTACCACAGCTTCTACACTCGCTCCTGGATTTTATAGAATTATTTATACAAACCAGGAAAGTAATATCAACTCAGACTACTATGCGTATGTTACTATTTCTTATTATAATAAATATGGAAATTATTCCTATATGTATTATGATAATGCTGGAAGGCTGGTAGCGCAAACTATGCCAAATGGAGTTTTAAAAACAAACACATCAAAACCTAAATATACCACTTACTACATCCATAATACTCTTGGATGGAAGCTTTCAAGCATAGATCCCGACAAGGGGCATACTTACTACGTTTATGAAAAAGATGGAAGGCTAAGATTCTATCAAGATAGTGTTCAAAGGATAGGAGGAAGATTCTCCTATATTAATTACGATACTTTCAAACGAACAATAGAAACAGGAGAATATACCAGCGGTGCTGCCAATGGCAACCCAACAGCATTATATTTTCAGGATATGTTAGGTTATTATAAGAATACCTCTATCCCTACCGGCTATATAAATATATTTACAGTGCTTGAAAACATTGATGGAATAGACGATCCTAGATGTAATACGGTTTCAAAATCTTTCTATGACCTGCCGGATGCCGGTCTGGCGAATGCTATTTCCGGATATATACAGCGAAATGTAAATGGAAAGCAATCTTGTTCGAGTAATAGCAATAGTATCTATTGGTATAGCTACGATGAAATAGGCCGGGTAGAATGGACAGTGCAGCAATTGAATGGAGGCTCCGCGGGTACTGCCGGAGGGGATTTTTCTTCACTTGCGGCTAGCCGGGTGAAAACGATAGAGTATGTTTATGATTTCAATCATAATTTGATGCAATCTATTTACCAGAAAAATATTCTTATCGAAAGACTGGACCATTTTTACAGCTACGATATAATGCAACGTCTCTCTAAGGTACAGACCAGTTTGCAAGGTGGTCCACTTGTAGAGCAAGCTCAATATTATTATTACCTGCATGGACCAATGAAAAGAAAAGAGCTTGGAGACACTCTTCAGGGAATGGATTATGTGTATACAGCAGATGGATTGCTAAAAGGCATCAACCATCCATATCTGGATACTGGTGATCCAGGAAACGATGGATATGCCGGAGCACATAGCCATTTTGGAAAAGATGTATTCGGTATGACGTTGGAATATTACGACAATGATTATGTAAGAGATACAAAATATCAGACTACAGCGAACCTAACTGCCTCAGGACATAAAGGCTATTTCAATGGCACTGTTCGTTCTTTGACCTGGAATCAATCGGCCATTAGTAGTGGAGGTCTTGCACAATATGCATATACCTATGATTCCAAATATCAATTAACAGGAGCAGACTTTGGAGCACATGATAATAGTAATAATTTATTTGCGATCTCATCTAATGCTCAATATAAAGAATATGGAATTCAATACGATCTGAATGGAAATCTTGTGACCTTAAGAAGGAATGATAATACAGGTGCCATATCTATGAACGATTATATCAATTATCTATATGGAAATAATAATAATACATTGTCCAGAACTATGGTTACTGTTAATTTACCGCCGACAAGATTGTATGCATATGATGGCATAGGAAGGTTAACATCCTGTAGTACCGAAGTAGGGGTGCATTATTTATATTATGATTATACAGGAAAAGTTACAGGAGTATATAAAGACGCAGCAAAAACACAACCATTAGCAACCTTCCTTTATGATGAAAGAGGGTATCGAATAAGAAAAACGCAGTATAATGCATCCGCTCCTTACAATGCAGTGAACCATGTTTATTATATCAATGATTCGGAAGGTAGACTAATGAGTGTATATAATGTAAACATTGCCACAAATACCGTATCGCAAAACGAAATTTACATCTATGGAAAGGATAGAATCGGAAAGGTGAGTCAATATGGCTCACCAGAATACCACTATGATATCAGAGATCATTTAGGAAATGTGAGAGCTGTAATAAGAAAAAATTCTATGACCCTAAGTATCGAAGTAATTAGTTATTCAGATTACTATCCGCAAGGAGGCCTAATGCCTGGAAGAAATTTCGTTTCAGGCGTCAACGACCGGAATAATTGTTACCAAGGAGAATATGCAGAGAGAGACGATGAAACAGGATATGTCAATTTCGAGTTACGGATGTATGATCCTGTCATAGGAAGATGGTTTGTACCGGACCCTAAAGATCAGTTCTACAGTCCATATGTTGCAATGGGAAATAATTTTATATCCGGAATAGATCCATCAGGTGGTGAATTCACATGGTTGAATGCACTTGAAGTGGTAGGATTCGTAGCTCTAACGATCGCAACAGAAGGAGAAGATTTACCAATACTATACGAGATAGCAATAGATGCTTCGGTAGGAGCAACATTGGCTGCCGCTTCTTCGATTGCAGAAGGAAATAAAATAGGAAGCCAGCAGTTTTGGGCAGATGTAGAGATTGGTGCAATTTCTGGCGCGGTTGCCGGAGCTACGGATGGGATATTGGATGAATTTGGAGGAGAGTTGGATGCAGATGCCATAGCGGCTGCAAAAGGTGTCACGAAAGTAGAAAAATTAGCCGCAAGGGGAGCAATTTCCGGAGCAACTTCGGGGTTTGCCACAGGTGTTGGCAATGGTGTAAAAAATGGGCTTACACTTAAACAGGATATTGAAGCAGGGATTACGGGTGCGCTTATCGGAGCAGTAATAGGTGGAGCAGCCGGATCAATCGAAGGTGCTTTATCAAGTAATGAAATAGAAGAAGTATCTGAAGAGGAGGTCTCTGAAAAAACATTTGGAGAAAGAATCAATGCCGCACTTAGAGCAGCACCTAAAGAAAGTAACCGGAGTAAATGGGACAAAGTAATGGCAGGAGTAAGAAGCCAGGGAGAACTTGATATTGTAAGTAGTGCTAAAGCTTATATTAAACTAACAAGTAAATATTTCTATGAAAATAATGCATTAGGAGTTGGCTCAAGTATTATCATGGAAACTTATACCGATCATTTTTTCGGAGATTCACTAGGTAAACAGTTGAATGTGCAATGGTGGGGTATAGAAGAAAAAGAAGAAGAGGAAGAAGAAGAGCCCAAAGAAGAAACGAACTCAAATCGTTAGTGACGATAAGTAAATATCATTCATTTAAGAACAACAATTGTATACAGATGTATACATCAGAGGAGTACTATTTCAGATCTCCGAAAAATTTTAGATCGTCGAACAACAGTTTCGATACCTGTACATTTAAGTCTACAAAATTAGTATCGAGTGCGAGCGCGAGTATTAGAGAATACTTAAAGTTCGCACTCAATTTTTTTATACCCACGCTGATTTTGCCCCATACTCGGGCTCACAGTCCACACTGTCCTGAAGCTTCTGATAAGCAATAAAGCCAATAATTATCTTTCCTAGTAATAAAAGATTTGATGTTCTGTGTGCCACAGAACACGGGGGAGAGATCTAGAATACTCAGATTTGTTTGAATTATTTAGCTACAGGACAATCCGTGACATCTTTCCATAAGAACGTGCCTATGGCGCTTTTGTCTATATCTTTTGTGGCATTGCCCCCACGGTTTTTCACAACGATATTGCAGAAGGTACCATTCCCAGTTGGATTTTGAACGAACAAAATACCAAAGCCTCTGAGAAATTCCCGTTGAAGTTTATTGTTGTATGGATATTCTCTACCTGTACCATCAATCGTAATGTTTTCAAATATTAAATTATAAAATCCTTTGCCACCGATTTTATTGATAAAAATAGCGTTATCCTTAGAGTCGATGATATCAATATTTGCGAAACGTACATTTTGAACCTTGTCACCTGCCTCACTCGTACACATCAAGTCAATCGCCCCAAGCACATTATAAAACAAGTCATTAAAAGTTCCGCATCTTATGATAGTAATATTTGAATATTCATGCATCCCATTTTCGTTAAACCCTACTCCGGGGAAAGAATTATTTACTTTTATGCCAGCTTCCATATTATCCTTGATAAGAATATGATGAAATTTATTGTTCAATCCACCATAAATAGAAGCAGAGGATGCTCTCCAGCAATTTTCAGAAGTACAATAACTTATTATATTGTTCTGACATTCCAGTCCTTCTGCCGACCATATGGCCATGTCATCGTCTCCATTGTTTCTTAAGCCACAATGTGTAATAATTGCATTTCTTGTTCCTTTACAAAGATTTATTCCATCTGCAAAATTGTTTCTGAATCGGCAGTACGATAAGGTGAATCCATCGGCATAAGGAATATCTCCGATATTATTATTGTATTGGGCAATCCAAGCTCCGCACTCAAAGTGTTCTGCCCAAATGTTTTTAATGACAGAGCCGTTTGTGAATATACCATTAATTGCTTTGTATGAACTTGATCTTGAATTTCTAGTTGTTGTTAAATACAAGTCATAGAAACTGATATCTTTTGCGTTTGCTCTGAGCCCACCTTGGTAAGCAGATTGATTGGTGAAGTTTAAATTTGTATACCACATACCTGCCCCTTTCAATTGGGTATTCGGTACACCGAAATAAAGTTCTCGGTCTATAGTGTAAACGCCAGAGGGAATAAATATTGATTTCCCTCCACCTTTGGTGTCAATGAAAATTTGCAAATCACTACCATTGCCAGTGTAAACAAGGTCAGTAGGTCCAGGTTGGATCGCTTCAGGAACCGACTCAAGTTCCATAAAATCAATATGAATTTTACCTGTCTTCGTCACCAATTTCAGTTTTCCTCCTGCTGATATTTTTGCAGGCAACTTTAAACGTACTTCATCAAAACGTTTTTTGGGGATATCGTTTCTTACAAAAACGTTATTCGGATTCCCATTCGTTGACAAATACTCCCATGACCAATAAGAAGTCAGGTTCAAGGAGCCAACCAGTTTGTCGTTTGCATATACGTCCACTATTCCTGACGATTCATCTGGTACACTGTAACGAACTACAAGGCCGTCTCCTTCTTTTTTTAGCTTCCATTCTACAGAAGCATCCTTCATGGATAAATCTACACATACTTGTTCAGAGGCTTCGCTCTGTAGATCTTTTTGGCTAAAAGACATGGAAGTAATAGTGGCATTAGTCAGGATACCCTGATCCGCTTCGTACCTGGTATAGGGAGCATCATAATAACCTCTTTGCTCCTGGGCATAGAGGACTTTTGTCAAAAATAAACAGTAAACGATTGCTAGGCTTAGATTTCTAACTATTCTCATTTTGATTTTTTATTTTAGATTACAAAAATTTAAAACGATCAATTTTGGAACAAACAATAGTAAATTAATTTAAATGCTAAACTACGTTCGACAATAAGTATACAGCTATGATATTAGGTACTACAGTTCATGCACCGCTCGCTGAAAGCCATCTGTGCTTGAAGATTCTTTATACTCAGGAAAAGCAATATAATTTAATTTGAGTGTAATTCTCAGGCAACATTTTGAAACTGTTAATTACTGTCTCAAAAAAGGTATTATATTCAATCCCTATTTGTATTTAAAAAATATAAATAAAAAAAATGAATTTGGGTTTATAATAAATTAATTATCAAATAGAATAGAAAATAAGGGAGATCTTTAAATATTAACGAACCTAAACACACTATTCTTTATCTATTAGAGTAAGAGTTAACCGTAAAGATCTCCTCTCATTCATTGCTTTCGCAGTGGCATTCGACCTAAAACCCAAGCGAATTCAACGACAGAAAATTTTTAACTACCTTAGACTAATGAACGGATTTGTACAACATATTTTGCTTTATGGTAATTTAAGCAAACATGAAATAGATTGTATTTTAAAAAAAGCTGTTGAAGTAGAACTTCCTAAAGATCACTATTTTTCTGAAGCAGGCAAAGTATCCCGGCAATTTGGCTTTATCACGGAAGGTGTTATTAGAGTTTGTCGCCCTGATGATGAAGGCGAAGAAGTAACCAAATATTTTATTGAAGAAAATAATATTGTAGTAGATTTAAATAGTTTTAACAAACAACTTCCTTCCGTCGTTTATTTGCAGGCTATTACGGATTGTAAAATGATTGTTTTTTCTAAAGAAGATTGGGAAGAACTTCTCACCACTATCTCAGGCCTGGAAAATAGTGTAAATAAAATTATTTCAAAAGCAATGTTTCAAAAAGTGGTTCGGTTAAGTGATTTAGTTTCGGAAGACGGTACCACCAAATATTTAAATTTTTTAGAAAAATATCCTAATCTGGTAAATCGCATTCCTCTTTCTTATATAGCTTCTTACTTAGGAATTACCCAATCTTCCCTGAGTAGAATCAGAAAAAGTATCACCTAAAAATGCTTTTTGCCAAATGGCAAATGATTTCAGAATTGAATAATGCAGTTTTGTATTACTTAATTTAAATGAAATGAAAATGAAATCAGTATTAATTACAGGAGCTAACAGAAGCATTGGTCTAGAACTCGTAAAACAACTTTCAAAAAAAGGATTTTTTGTTTACCTGGGAACACGAAACCTCAAAAAAGGGAAGACAGTTGTAAAACAATTAAATGAAGATGGATTTACGAATATTCAACCGATCCAAATTGACGTCACTAAACTTGATACAATTTTAGCAGCAAAAGATCAAGTGGAAGCCGAACAGGGTAAATTGGATATATTGATAAACAATGCAGGGATAAGTAATGGTTTTCCTGATAGCGTGCTCACTTGTTCTATTGAGGAAATGCAGAGGATATTTGACACTAATTTTTTTGGAACAATCAACGTAACCCAAACCTTTATGGAATTGCTTAAAAAGTCAGAAAGTCCAAGAATAAGTAATATCACTAGTGGCCTTGCTTCTTTGACATTGCATAGTGACCCGACTTGGAAATACTATCCTTTTAAGATGGCAAGTTATATCACTTCCAAAACTGCTTTAAATGCTTATACAGTTCTATTGGCTTATGAAGTCAAAGAGTTGCCCTTCAAAGTAAATGCTATAGACCCGGGTTATACGGCTACAGAATTTAATGGCTTTAGTGGGCCGGGAACAGTTGAAAGTGCAGCAAGTTTTATATTGAAGCATACTTTAGTAGATGGCAATGGCCCCACAGGAAAATTTTTCAGTAATGATAGTGAAGAAGCGAATGAAGTAAGCCCTTGGTAATTTTTTACTTCATACTTACGCTCACTGAATAACTAAGTTCAATGCGCTATTACCAATAGACAAAGTGAAAATATTAACTATTTAAATTCGGTATAAAAAAGTCCGATAAAATCTAACCATCGAGTTTACTTAATATCAAACAACAAGTCGACACCTGTACATTTAAATCTACTTGTGTACAACAAAATGTACATAACGGCTTCGAAAATTCGAGGCCGTTTCTTTTTTTTTAATATAAAATTAGTTCGATTGAAAAAGCACTTGAAAGGAAAATATAAAAAAAACTATTACATAATTCAACAGCATTGTTACATGATTCGCATAACTATTTTAGCATTTTACAATATGCGATTATAAAGACTAAACATTTGATTTGTAAGTTTGGACATTTGTACTCAAAATAATACTTTACATTTCAAAAATTATAACAAGTTTAGCATTTCTAACGCTTCAATATAAAATGAAAATACAACAACCTCTTACATTATGTGGCGAAACGTTTTCAACGCCCATGCACATCTGCGGTTTTTTTGATTCGGAAGACGAACGGTATGATGTAATTCTCCCTTACTTGAAAGAAGGGTTGGAAAATAATGAAGAGGCTCTCACTATTCTTGAAAGCACTTCCTATTCTAACCATTGCGATCGTCTGTCTAAAGCAGGAATTTCTGTTGATGAAAAATTAGCAACAAGCCAGTTAAAAGTATTATCAGCAGATGAAACATATCTTAAAGGTGGAAGCTTTGCAGCAGATAAAATGTATAACATGGTCGAACAAGCGCTTATTGATGCGCACACTGCGGGATACAATAGCATTAGAGCTTGTGGTGATATGACCTGGGCATTGAGAAACGTAGAGGGTACGGATGAATTAATAGAATATGAAGCACGTTTAAATGAGTTGACGCCTAAACATTCCTGTTCGTTAATATGTATGTTTGATATTAACCGCTTTAGTGGCCGCGCCATCGCTGATATACTTGCCACGCACCCTTACGTTATTTTGAATGGAAAAATTCACAAAAATGTTCATTATATCGAGCCGCATGAATATTTGCCTAGTTTGATTCGCCGTCGCAAACGTCCACTACAAAATCCTGATTGATTAAAATTATAAGCTTTACTATATGGAATCCGAATCTCGGCATCAATGCATGATTTATGAAGGCTCCCCCTCGCAAAAACTTCCAATGTTGGCTACCATTATACAGCGCAAGTTGGAAGAAGGTTATAGATGCCTCTATTTAAATAGCGCTCCAATGGTGGTTGGTATGCGTTCAACCCTTGCTGCTATTGGTGTAGATCTGTTTAATGAAACAATTAAAGATAGTTTGATCTTATCTTCTGAGCCAGTATCACCGGGAGATTTCAATAGTAAATTGATGCTAGATAAACTGGAAACTTTGTTAAACGAGGCAATAAGCCACGGCTACAAAGGATTATGGGCATCCGGAGATATGACCTGGGAATTCGGGCCGGAAAAGAATTTTTCTAAATTGATGGAATACGAATTAGGACTTGAAGAAGTTTTTAGGAGAAGAAAAGAGTTGCATGGTATCTGTCAATACCATCAGGATACCTTACCGAAAGATGTAATGCGTCAAGCTCTAATAATACACCCCAGCATTGTTATAAGTGATACTCTTGTTCGGATAAATCCACACTATTTGAAATCTTCATGGCCTATCGATCCAAACTCAGGCCATAAACTGGATGAAATGATAATCACGCTTTGTAAAATGTAAAAATAGCGTAACGCTGAGTTTACAAAGGCTCCGAATACTTGAGCCTTTTGTTTTTTTATTCTGTACTCGCGCTCACACTCATCCTAAGGCTCCAACACAGATAGATAGGTTTCGCGAATTCGAAGGATCTTTTTATTTTTAATTAAAATAATGAGTAAACATTTTTCTACTGGTTCGTTTCGGAAAATCCAATGTATTTATATGGTTTTTACTATATTCTCAAAGTGTATAATTATAGGAGAGGTGAGCAACGGGCAAGATTAATGTTCCAATCATAATAAACCTATGGGAGGAGAGGAACATCACTTATTTTTCTTTGCCTCTTTATTAAAATCCAATGCTTTATTTACCCAAAAATCCAGATCAGTTTCTTTGTCGAAACCGATAGGATAGATGAAAAGAAATCCTTTCATAGCTTTACCTGTAAAATCCATTTCTCTGCATCCTTCCTTTTTTAGAAGTGTTTCATAAGCAGCTTTACCAACCCTTACCATCAAGCGGTCGTCTCCGGTTTTCTTATCTTTGTCAATGCCAATACACATCTTTTCATTCACCATAAAGATAAGTCCACCCATCATTTTTTTTTCAACGATAATTCCTGTTGATTTTAACCGTTGTCGAACTCTATCCGCTAAAAATTCACTAAAAGCCATTTGTTAAGAATTATGTTCTACAAATTGTTTTAAACCCGCAAAGAATTTTTTTATTCCCGCGTCAGATTGCCTGCGTATGATTAAGGTATCTAATATTTTTCCAAAGAAACCAAATTTAATCTGGTATGCCATTACCTGCTTAACCTTCATCTGATTTCCCACTTTTTGGAAACTGTAGGAGTGTTTTAATTTATGCACGGGAAAAGAACAGGCAGTTAGTTCGTACGTTAGCGATTCATGTTCTTTAAATAGGGTGACTTTCTCCTCAAACCAATTCTTACCGTCCAGCATTTCTACTTTCCTTGCAGCATTTATTCCACTTCTCTCAGATGTAATGGCAGTCGATCTTTTAACTGTCGGATCATATTTATCTAACTCTTCTATCTGTGTCAATGCTTCCCAGATTTTCTCAATAGGAGCATTAATAATAATCTCATTGTATAAAGTTGTCATAATTTTAATATGTATGTTAAATTCATTTAACTTGTAAAAACAAAGTTAACTAAATTAACTTGTTATTTGCAAGTTAAATAAAATGAATTATTTTTGTACGATGAATCTGAGATCTCACTGTCCGGTTAATTATGGATTAGAACATTTTGGCGATAAATGGTCGTTGCTCATTATCCGTGATTTAATGTTTAAGGGTAAAAGACATTACAATGAATTTTTTGAGTCGGAAGAGAATGTATCTACCAGCGTGCTTGGTGACAGGCTAAAAAGCCTGGAAAAGGAGGGGATCATTTCTAAAAGTGAAGATGATGTGAAGAAATCCAGAATCAGGTACAGTCTCACGGAAAAAGGTATAGGACTGTTGCCAATGATGGTTGAAATAATTCTATGGAGTGGATATTTTGATAAGGATACGGCTGCCGGAAAAGATTTTTTAAGAAAAGCAAAAAACAAAAAAACGGCGCTGCTTTCAGAGTTGAATAAAAAACTTAAGCGGGAACATTTAGAACAGTAGGAGGGGAAGAGATGTCGCATTAAGCTATCCTGCTTATCTCATCTCCAAAATTTGCTTTAGCAATTCGAGATCTTTTCGATTGCTTTTTTTCATGGCTAATTTCATGAAGAGAGCAAACAGTTTTGAAAATCCGGAAGGAATACCTTTGTTGCATAAAGTCATTCGTGTGGTGTTGGAATCAATACTTTCCCAAAGACAAGTTGTTTTTGTTTTGGAGGCAGGTACTTTGTGTACTCTCGGTATTCTATATTTAATCCTGCGTTCCATTACAGGCAGATGCAAGCTGCTTGCCAATTAAGCAAAAAAACAAGTAACAGTTTCTGATGAATTAACGCTATCTTTGTCCTTCATTCATAAAATACAAAGATTTTGAACACATTCTCCGATTTAGGCGTTTCCCCTGACCTGATCAAAGGTCTTGAAGAATTAAAAATTATTACTCCTTCCGAAATACAAAAAAAAGCAATTCCTTTTCTTCTTAAAGATGGAACAGATCTTATTGCGCAGGCGCAGACCGGTACGGGTAAAACGGCTGCCTTCGGATTGCCGATTCTTCAAAAAGTAGATCCTTCCAACAAACATATCCAAGCGTTGATCCTTTCACCTACCAGAGAATTGGGACAGCAAATTGCCAAACAGCTTTTCAAATTTACCAAGTACTATTCTAAAATATTTACTGAAGCCGTATACGGCGGCGCTTCCATTGATAACCAGATCAGCGCGCTGCAAAGACCTACGCAAATAGTAGTAGCTACCCCCGGAAGATTAGTGGATCTGATGGAGCGTAAAGCAATTGATCTCAGTCATGTTAAAATTGTAGTGCTCGATGAGGCAGACGAAATGCTTAGCATGGGTTTTAAAAAAGACATCGATCATATTTTGGCCGCTACTCATGGACAGAAAAATACTTGGCTCTTTTCCGCTACTATGCCGGACGGGCTGAAAGACATTGTCAAAAATTATATGTCACCTACAGCTCATAAAATCCAGGTTGATAAAAAAAATATAGTAAACAAAGATATTGAACATCACTATGTGATCTGCGACAATCCGGATGATAAACTGGAAGTCTTACTTTATTTTTTGAAAACCCAGGGCGATCAGAGAGGAATTATCTTTTGTAAAACCAAGAGCTCCACTCAAGTATTGGCCAAACAATTGCTTGCTAAAAATATTCCGGCCGATGCATTGCACGGTGACCTGTTGCAAAAGGAACGCGACAAAGTAATGCGCGCTTTTAAAAATGAGAATCTGAAAATTCTTGTTTCGACCGATGTAGCAGCCAGAGGGATCGATGTGAAAAATCTCGCCTACGTAGTCCATTACCAATTACCGGACGAAGCCGAATACTATACACACCGCAGTGGACGTACGGCACGGGCAGGAAAGAAAGGACTCTCCATGATCCTGGTGACACCACAGGAAATGAAACAGCTTAAAAATATTGAGAGTACTCTTAAAATTTTCATAAAAGAAGTAGAACGCTAGTATCAGTTCTTCTGACCAACAGATTGAAAAACAAAAGAAAATTATCCAGGAAAAACATCAACAAACTTTTGTATTTCACGCCCACCTGCTGGCAGACACCCCGTAATAACAGTTTCAGTTTTTTAATTTTTAATAAGTTAGTTAAGTGCACTAAGTGTGTATTTGTACCTATCCTTAGGCTCCAGGCCATCCACGAGGATCTTTTTTTGAAAAAATTGTAAAAAAAATATTAATAATATAACAATACATGTATTTTTTCAGTTTTGCGGCTAAATAGTTCTATCTAATAGAACAAAAATAAAATGGGTACGTAAATCTACCAGTACCTCATCTCACTGATATTACTGATATTATTTGCGGAAAAATGTTACACCGTAGAAGGGTTATTACGGATTGTATCACCAAAGAAGATCGTGCTGTCAGGATAAAAAAACAAATAAATATCAGCAGCTATGAAAATAGTTTTCAGAACGATCCTGTGCTTTTCCTTCATCATTAGTTTCACAATCATATCTTCTTTTGCAGCTACCAGAACATGGAACGGCGGTGGTGCAAATAACAACTGGTCGACCGCAGCCAATTGGGGAGGAACAGCTCCTTCGGCAGGAGATGATCTGATCTTTGCAGGTTCTACCCGCACCAGTCCAAACAACGATTATGCTGCCGGAACCGTTTTCAATTCCATTAGTTTTGCTTTAGGCGCTAGTGCTTTTACAATAGGAGGATTTGATTTCACGATTGCCGGTGGAGCTGTGACAGCCAACAATACCAGTTTAACCATGACCATTGATGTGAATGTTACTTTCACTACTACTACACCTACTATTTCTGTTGCCACAGGAGGAACGCTTGTGCTCAATAAATCTGTCTTAGGAACTGTTGGATTCACAAAGACCGGAGCGGGGACTTTGACTTTAGGAAACCCTGCCTCTGCTGCCGCTCAATGGACAGGAACTACGACCATTAATGCAGGAACCGTAAACCTGGGACAACCGGGAGGAGATAATTACAAATCCCTTGTATGGATTATAAACAATGGTGCTACCTTAAAATGGTCGACTTCAAATATTGTAGATAATAATGCAGTACTGACCGTAAATACAGGAGGGACTATAAATTTTAATAACCAGGCAGATGCGATCGGAAATGTTGCCGGTGGCGGAAGTATAACCAATATAGGAGGTAGTGTATACTTGGTGAAGCCACCTGCAGGTAGTGGCAGCGATTTTTCCGGCATAGCTTCCGGAACCGGCGCGTTAGATGCAGGAGCTGGTTTTGCCAATTTACAAATACTTAGCGGCTTAAATACATATACAGGTCAAACGCTTATCCAACAAGGCACCTTAAGTATCAATACTATTTACAACAGGGGAGCAGCAGCCAGTTCACTAGGCAATCCTACTACTATTGGCAACGCAACAATTGCCATAGGATCAGGCGGTAATACTGGCATCCTTCAATATACGGGTACTACAACCTCTACCGATAGGGTAATCGATCTGGCCGGAACTACAGGCGGCGCAACGCTTGATCAATCGGGCACCGGTACACTCACCTTCACCAGCGCTTTTACAGCCACAGGAGCAGGAAGCAAAATCCTTACCTTACAAGGTTCGACAGCCGGATCAGGAATAATCTCCGCTGCTATTGTAAATAATAGTGGCGCCAACACCACGGCCTTATATAAGGATGGAACAGGAACATGGACTTTATCTGGAACAAATACTTACACTGGTTCCACTACGGTAAACGCGGGTACACTGGTCCTTGGCAAAGCTAATGCAATTTCGAGTTCGAGTAATTTTATTCTTTCCGGTGGAACGTTTTCTACAGGAGCTACCACAGGTTTCAGCGAGTCGGCTGGAACTTTAACCTTAACAGGTGATGCTACCATCGCATTAGGTACTGGTAGTCATAGTTTACATTTTGCAGCAAGCAATGCAGCTGCCTGGACAGCCGGACGGACATTGAGTATTACTGGCTGGCAAGGAAGTTACGATTGTACTACAGGAGGAACTTCCGGTAAAATTTTCACAGGTGCAACTACAGAACTTTCTGCTGCAAAATTAGCCCAGATAGGTTTTATTAATCCCAGTGATGGATTAATGTACGCTGCCTGTCAATTGAATACTGGAGAAATTGTACCCTCTGCTGTTGTCCTTCCAGTAACATTGATTTCTTTCTCAGGAAAAAAAGTAAATAATAGCAATGAATTGAATTGGGTTACGGCAAATGAGATCAATAGTAGTTACTACGAAATTTTACGTTCTTCAGACGGAATTAATTTTGAAAGTATCGGCAACATAAATGCTGCAGGGAATACGAGCTCTTCTTCGACATACGTTTTTATTGACGATTCGCCTTTAAGTGGAATGAATTATTATAAACTGGCTCAATACGATTTTAATGGAAATTCTACAACATCATCCATCATTGCGATCAACAATCATGAAGAAGGTGTCTTTACTATAAATGCTTTATATCCTAACCCTGCTTCCGAGTTTGTAGCTATTAATTTTGAGTCGGAGGTAGCAGGAAGTTATGATGTGATCCTATACGATGAACTGGGTAAGGAATTGGCTAAAATAATAATGGAGGGTAGGATTGGAAAAAATCAATTCAAGCTGCCTCTTGATAATTATAGTAACGGAAAATATTTTATCAGGATCGTTAATCCGAAAAATGAATCGATCGTAAGCCCGATCATTATTCAACATTAATATTCCAACAACTTTCTTTTTATTCTGTATGCTACAGAATAGCGTGAGGAACTTTCGGCATAATGTTCCTCACGCTACGGATTATTTTTTCGTTGGTACTCCAGCATGAGTATCGGTTATCTTTTCTTATTTACAGCCATTATCATCGCTAAAGAAATAACGCACATTACCAATGCCGCAATGATAAGTGAGCTTTCTTTTTGTGAAATTCCAATAAAGAGATCTCCTACAAACATTACAAAAAAGAAAATATAGGTAATGGTAAGCATTGGAATTGATTTTTTAAATGTAGCAAAGCCGAAGATCACGCCGAGTGCTAATTGCCGGCTGGCCCACATGTAAACTAAGTAGTCAACGCCTTTTGCGTTAAGGTCAACGGTTTCTACTACCGACTGTGGTGAAAAGAATAAGGATAAACTTACTCCAAGTTCAAGTAATGCAAAAATTCCCGATACAATAAGTATCCATGTTGGCAGCGGTTTTTGTTCTTCGGTCATAATTTTTAAGTTTGTTTATTTGCTTGACTATTACAATCTACTTCTACAATATAGGAGTAAATGAGGATTACAACTACAGCTGGTGGATGGGAATTAAAAAAGAAAGAGGGATGGCTTCTATGAAAAAGTATTATTATTTTTTAATTTAATTTGCATTAGAAACCAAACAATAAAAAAATGAAACGAGTAACAGGAATTGGAGGCATTTTCTTTAAATGCAAAGACCCTGAAAAAATGAATCAATGGTATAAAACCCACCTCGGTTTTGACACTACTCAATACGGGGTAAAGTTTGAATGCCAACAAGGAACAGACCCAAACAATGGGTATACACTCTGGAGTCCTTTCCCCGACCACACGAATTATTTTGAGCCGTCTACAAAAGACTTCATGATCAATTACAGAGTTGAAAATCTCGAAGCACTTGTAGAAGAATTAAAGAAGGAAGGCGTAACAGTGTTGGATGAAATAGAAACCTTTGATGTGTATGGAAAATTTGTTCATATTCTCGACATAGAAGGTAACAAAATTGAACTGTGGGAAGCTAGCAAATAGATGATCTGAGTCAGAGCAACGAAAATTCCAAAAAATAAATCCCAAAGAAAATTATTCAGCTTTTTGGAATTTGCTTATTGGATTTTGGAATTTAAACGAGTGTATTACATTGCGGATACTCAATTGAAAAATATATACGGCTAAAAAAACCAAAACCACCCTTAAGGTGGTTCTGATAGAACACAGGTACGTGTTACAATATAATCGGATTATTAACTATTGATTCGTTAATAACTTTACGTTTGTAGCATTCAGCCCTTTCTTGCCTCTTTCTACTTCATATTTCACATGATCGTTTTCACGAATCTGATCAATGAGTCCTGTTGAATGTACGAAAATGTCTTCACCTGTTTCTTCAGACTTAATAAACCCAAAACCTTTTGAGTTATTGAAAAATTTTACGGTGCCTTTTTGCATGTTAATGTTTTTGATAGATAAAATAATGTAATAATAATAATTATAAGATACACATTGTATTCTTATGCAGAAGTACACGAAACAGTAAAGATCTGGATATTGCTTTAATAAGAACAGATAAAAAAAGTTGAATGTCTTTTTGCATCCGCAATCTACTACTATTTTTAGTAATTTTTGTTATTTTCTACAGATTTTAAATAATCTTATTGCCGATGCAACATTCTGTAATTCAAAGAATACGATCCATAAAGCCTTTCTCTCAGATACTTAAATAAGCAAAATGGTGACTCGGAATGTGAATATTGAGAGAAAAAAACAGGCACCAATTACGCACTTTGTGTTTGAAAACTGGATCTCAAAAGAATAGTGACGTGCCTTTGAACTTCATTAGTTTTAAAAAAAATGTCTACCTTATTTTTTAAAACCATATGGACAATGCCTGCAACCATTCTCACAACAAGATCCTCTTTTCAATAAATACCAGGCTGTAAAAACATAATTTTTATTCTCGATATAAAAATCAATTCCTTCCAATAACTTATTCGACTGCGGTAAATTTTTTACTTTATTATTATGTAAAACTTCATCAGGCGAAAGTGAATTGATATATTCATTTATTTTATGGATGGTTTCTTTGGTCAAACAATCCGTGCACAGACAATCACCTTCTTTGTTCAATGAAAAAACAGGAGGGAAATTATAACACCAGCAATTATCTTTTTCAGTGTTACCGCAATCAAAATTGGCTCCGCAGATCGAACATGTTTTTTGCATATTGTATATCAAGAAACGCAATAAAAAAGACACAAGTTTCTGCTTGTGTCTTTTTATTATACCGGCCAATTATTTTAATTTTTAACAAATTTAATCGGCATACCTTTGTTTCCGTCTTTGTCTTGTAAAGATATAAAATAGATACCGGTTTTCAGCTCTTCGCAAGGAATGTTACCTGAATTGCCGGAAGTTTCTATCGCGCCCGATTTTACTGTTTCTCCTATCATATTGGAAATTGTATACGAAAAATTTTCAGGTTGAAAATCTCCAAAGTTGAATTTAAGATCATCCTTCACAGGATTCACAATGGAGAGCTGCTGAGTAAAGTCTGTTGAGAAAACCACTCCGGTAGCAACACTGCTGATGGAGGTTACGTACGTTATCTGATCGTCAAAAAAGAAACCGTCTCCTACCAGGTAGCTTAATAGTTCTACTCCACTAGTTGAATACCATATATACATGTCGTAGGTAACTATCACTTCATCCGCTTCTATTTTTACCATCAATACGTCGTTGTATGTACCACTGGGAGTGGTGAGGGTTCCATAGCCAATACATATAAAATTATAAGTGCCTCCAAAAGAAGAATTGGTATTGTCCCAGGTATCCATGCTGCTAGTGCCTAATGTCATAGGAAACACATATTCGATCTGAGAATCGGAATAAGTATTGACAGAAGTAGAGTAAGATCCTACACGTTCGAAGGTAGAACTAGTCAGTTTAAAATAACGGTAGGAAGTAGCACCACTTTCTACTTCTTTCCTGCACCAGTTGGAAGTAGGAAAGTTAGATCCCTGAGTGGTTTGCGTAGGATCCATAACGGTATAAACTAATGTAGAAGTAGTAGATTGAAGCCCACTGAAATCCCATACCGCGTTGGCGCCTTTGATCGTGGTATCGATAGGACTGGCGTCTACAGCCATATGGCTGGTTACGACTGTGCCGAAAGGCATTATGTTACTGGAAACTAAAGAGGGTTGTGCATTGGCATATAAATGAGAAAATAGCAATGCAATGAAAACATAGTAATGTTTTTTCATAGTGATTGGTTTAGAGTATAAATAATAGTTTAAGAGATATACCACTAATTTATACTGTTTGAATGAAAAAACAAACAGAAATCATTCAATAGGGATATTGAAAAAGCAATGATGTATTTTGTTGTATCAATCCCCTAGCTTCAGTGCAAAGAATATAGCTAATTTAATATACCAGTTATATATATAAGACAAATTGCGCAGAGAGCACAAGAGATAACTCATGATCGTAATGTTTCACTGGAGAATTACTATAAACTTACAAAATGCTATTTCAAATCCATCCAATAAAAAATATATAAACCAATAAATTTTTGGCTACTCAAAATGATACTCATTATTCATTTCCCTTGACAATTACTTTATTCGTCACAATCCCATTTTCAGTTTGAAAAGATACGGTGTAAAAACCTGGAATGAGCGAGACGGTATACGGTTCTTCATGAGCGGTTACTTCTTTGTTGTAAAAAATAGTTTGTCCCATGGCATTATAAAGAGAGAAACTTGATTCTGTTCCTGAGAAATGCAGCGTAGCTTCCCCAGGCGTACTGTTGTCAATGTATGCATCCTTCTCTGATCTATTGGATACTACAAATACACGCAAGAGTGTTTTTATACTATTTTCATCTTCCTGCCACAAGCGATAATAATACATCCGCTCCCCATAAGTGACCGAATGATCCACAAAAGAATAGTAACGGGTTTCCTGGCCAGTACTTCTCCCGGATACTATTCCTACTTCTGTATACTCTTTATTGTCAGTAGATCGCTCAATGATAAATTGCCTGTTGTTTTTTTCATCCGCAATAACCCAATCGAGCAGAGGGAAAGATTTCCATTGGATGGTAGCGCTCAACAATACTACTGGTAGCATCGTGCAGGAAGGATCAGTACTAACCAGGATTGATACTGCAGAGGTATTAGTTAAAACAGAACCGCATGAAACAGGTGATACTTTTATCGCTTTTACATAAAACGTAGTGGCGGTAGATAAAGCACTACTTGTAAGTGTAATATTACTACCTGTACTAACTTTTGATGTTCCCGTATAAACGCCACCCAAAGATGGATTGCCATTATAAAGTTGGTAAACAATTCCAGCCTGCGGGGAATTCACCGTGATCGAAGCCAGCGTGCCGCTACAGATGGAGGAGGTAGAAGGGGTTATGCTTAGCGATGTAGAAGGTGGATTACATTGTACCGCTACACTGGTGGAAGAAGCTCCTGTACAAGCGCTGCCTGTGGTTGCTGCAGCAGATAAATTTCCGCCGGCATAAATATCGGAAGAAGTAAGTCCTGATAAGGTCCACGATGTACCTGTAGTAACGGCGGTGCCTAACAGAGCACCATCCATATATACTTTCACTGCAGCACCGGAAGTGCAAGTGCCGGAAATACTTGTAGCTCCTTCGATTACAGGTCCGGTAATAGTAGCTGTGGCAGTGGAAGAAGCTGTTACCGTAGCAGAAGCAGAAGCTGCGCTCAATGATTTACAGGCGGTACTATTGGTAGCTTTGGCTGTTAGCACAGCACCCGGAGCTATACTCAATCCTGTAAGTGACCATACACCACTACCATTTACAGTAGTAGTGCCAACGGATGTTCCATTGCTGTATACAGTAATAGTAGTACCGGAAGATTCACTGGATGTTCCACTCACGGTACTTACGGTAGTAGAGGTACAATAACTGCCAGTAATTACCGGAACGCTCGTCACGTCTGTTACGGTAATTGCCGTAGTAGCAGCAGAAGCACATTTGCCAGTCTCGATCTGAACAGCTTGTATACTTTGGCATTTGGTAAAACTTAATCCCGATTTAGACCAGCTAGTTCCGGATACTACTGTATTTCCGGCGGCTGTATTGTTGTTCATGATAATAATCGTAGCTCCGCTTACGCCTGTACCTGCAAGAGTGGTAGTGGCAGAAGAAATAGGAGAAGTAGAAATAACCGGTGTAGCAGAAGTGGCACCACCACCCGTAATTCCAATACAGATAATAGGAGTGCCAATCGGTGATTCACATTTTCCTGCTTCCTGAGCGGTGACATAATAATTGCCATTGGGAAAACATCCAGGAGGTCCGCTCGAACAAGAGCTGCCGGCATTGCAGTTATAGACAAATGCATTGGTAGCATCTGTAGTAGTAGTATACAAAGGAGTGGAAGTATTGCTAGTCGAATAAATTCTTATCACCGTTCCAGGGGCAGCACCAGTAGGGCCGTTACCTCCCAGCCCTTTTGCACTAGAGCAGGTAACCGTAGGCGAACTAGAGCAAGTGGCACCTACAGTAGTGGTAGCGCAATTACTTACAGACTCACCTTTTCCGCTCGCAGTAGCAGTAGCTGTAATAATGTCTCCCGATGCCAATGCCGGTGAGATCGCACTTAAAGTCCAGGCGCTTAAAGCAACGGTAGTTGTTCCAAGGAGGGTACCATTTTTAAAAACTTTTACTAACGTGCCAGCCGCTTCAGAAGAAGTGCCTGACACAGTAGTAGCTCCGCTTGCCACGGCACTGATTATTGGGCAGAGGGTACGGCTTGTACAGTTGCTTCCTGCCGAGCAAGGTGTATAATTGTCAACGATTGTCTGAAACAGACAATCATAATTATAATTGCATTGCGTATCGTCTATACCGGCAGCATCCGACAAAGCATTATTTCCGATCGCCGGATTGGGATTCATTTCTGTTACAATCGAAAGGCGTAAGGGAGTAGATAATGTAATAGAAGGAAACGCCGTTGTAATGGCTGAAAACGGAATATAGAAGTCATAAAAATAATCCGGATCTCCACAATTATTAGAAACTGCAATTGACTTCTGATAATATCCATGGCCATTGAACGATGCCTTAATAACAGGACTTGTAGTGCCATCCACATCATATAAATACACGCCGAAGTTTGATTGGAAATTTATTTCAAATTCAAAACCAGGATTTCCAGCTACTGCATTGGGGTCTGCATTCGGTCCTGAAAAACCAAACTTCTGGTCGGCATCTACAAGAATACTATATCCTTTTGAATTAGGAGCAGTGCCACCCATTCTCAGGCGGAATAACCAATTGTTTGCAGCGCTCATATAATTTAATGCAGGATCTTCAACGCCTGAATCTACAAAATCGGTGAAGCCGCAATCGGGGCCAGGACCCAGGTCTGAGGTAGGCTCCAGGGAAGGCATAGGAATAGCCATGTATGGAATTTCACTTTCAGTCTCATCGTTGATGATAAATCCTGCGGTACTTGCAGAAGTATATCCATCCAGGTTTGGATCCAATACAGATTGTCCTGCTCCGGTGGCCGGATCATAGATCAAGCCGCGGGTCTGTGCACCTGCCTGAATAAACTGAAACATGAGAACAATAAAAATTAATCTGCCTATACTTCTCATAGCTCTATAACCTCGATTGGTTTGTTATTTAATAGTGGAGTTAATCAGAAAATAGTTCTAATAGATAACCCTCTGCGTTCAACGGAGGCGCCTATTTGAGAGTTATGCAAAAACGCGATGGTTCTTACATTTACGTATAAATCCTTACAGAGTGAAGAAATTTACGCGTAGAACAGTGAGCATTTTAACGGATAAAAACGAGAAAAATGCAAGAAAAGAAATTTTACAAAAAATAATACCAGCATACATATGGAGAAAATACATAACGCGAAGGTTGAAAAAAACGGCGCGGACAAATCGTCCGCACCCTAAGAGAAAGATTTAATTCTCTTCGTTCATAAATTTTACCAGGTCATGGGTTATGTGCATATCCCAACCTTTTTCACAAGCATCGTAACATTCAACTTCCGGCACTAAGCCAATATGTGAGAAATCAATTTTTGTATTATTCTTTTCAGAAGAAAGTTCAAAAATAACTTCCGTATCATTCCATTCTCTTTTGTCGTTGAACCAAGGCAAATTACAATTCATGACTTTCCAAACTACTTTCTTATTTGGCACAAGCTCAGTGATGACAAAATCAACAAAAGAAATCTCCCCTGAAACTTCTCCAAAAGGAACGGTAAATGTATCATTCAATTTCTTGGTACTGCCGGAAAATTCTTTTCCCCACCAACGATCTACCTGACTGATCTTTTTCATGGCTTCTTCTGCAGAAGCTTTCACCATAATGGTTCTGTGATAATTTTTATTTTCCATATTGTTAAAATGTTATAATTATTAAATTGTTTTTCCTTCATGAATAAAATCAAACAAGCAATTTTTAATCACCATCGCCCAGCCTTGTTCACATCTTATATAGCATTCCTTTGTAGGCACAAGTCCTTCGTGTGTAAACTGGAGAATGGTTTTGTCTTTTTGAGTATTGATCTCAAAGATCATTTTTGTATTTGTCCACTCATGCTTGTCGTGCTGAAGCCAGTGCAAAGTACTCTCGGTAACGAGCCAGACTAATTTTTTACCAGGAATGACCTCAACCAGTTTTTGTTTTGAAAAATGTGCATTCGGATGATGAATAATAAATTCGTCGTTCAACTGTTTGCTGCTACCTTCAAAATCTTTACTCCACCATTTTGATACTTCTGTGAGGCAGTTAAACACATGCTGCGGTGATTCGGTAACTTCAATAGTTGCGCTAAAACTTTCTATTAATTTGTACAGGTTCTCTTTTACCACAAAATCACAGATCTTTCCCAATCGCTCGTATTCATTCTCTACGATCACACCATCATAAGTGAACTTCAGTACGGTGTGGTTGCCTTTAGGCATTAATTCAAAGATCATTTTTGTTCCCGTCCATTCAAAGCCGTCGGTCTTGCGTAGACTGTCGGTTACAAGCCATACAAGTTTTTTGTCGGGCACCAATTCAGCTATCTTGTTTTTTGAATAGTGTGAATCTCCTGTTTTAAATACGAACTCATCGTTCAACCTGGAGCATTCGCCTTCCATTTCTTCCGGCCAAAATTTTGGAACATCCTTCAGAAGATGACTGAAAACATCTTGCGCAGATTTGGCAACGTTGATTGCCACCGAGTAGTTTGCTTTCGTGTAGTGAAGAGTACTCATTTGGATTTGTTGTTTAAGATGGATTGCAGCTTACTAAGTTTATTTGTCCAGAACTTATCGAAGTAGTTGATGAAATCCTGCACTTCGTCAAAACCCTCTTGCTTTAAAGTACAGTAACGCTCTCTGCCTATATCTTTGATCGTGATAAAACCTGCGTGGTACATGATCTTAATATGTTTGGAAACAGCAGGCCGGCTCATCTCAAAATTTTCTGCAATGGAGTTTATGGTCATACTGTCTTTTGAAAGCATCATAAGCATTTGCCTGCGGCTTGGATCGGCAATTACCTGGAAGGCGTCCAATGTTTGTGTTTTCATTTTTGAATGGAGTTAAAAAGTTCTTCAATTTTCTTTAAGCAGCTGACCCAGCCGCTGGAATGAGTAAGAATATCTTCCAGCAATTCAAATCCGTCGTGCTGGAGCTGAAGTTCGGTTCCGTTGTCTTTCGGCACAAGCGTCCAAACGATCGTTGAATTGAAATGCCTGTTTTGGTCTTGCGTGCTGCCGTTCCATGTATAGGAGAGCCTGGTAAAAGGTTTTACTTCCAGCACTTCACAATCCACAACACCAGCATACTGGCTGCCTGGTTTTGCGGTGAAGGTGAAGCGGAATTTATGTCCTACGATTGGTTGAAAATCATTTTTCATCAGCCATTGTTCAATGAGCTCGGGTTTGGTAAGGTACTCCCATACTTCGCTAGACGACCGCTCGAAAAACCAGGTTTGTTTTATCTCTTTTTGCATGATTGGTAACTTTTAGGTTACCCAAATATAGGTAACTTTAAAGTTACTAAACAAGTTTTTCGAGAAAAATTTGTTTAATGATTAAACGTGATACAAATAAAAAAACTGCAGGAAGAGTGGTTTTGGGGATGTATTGAAGAAGAAGTGGGGGTTAATAGAAGGTTTCTATTACTAATTAAAACCACAGGCTGGTAGGAAAATCCGGGAAATCGACACCAGCAGAAGCCTTGTAAAGATTTCTGTAGAACATTTCCAGGCTATCACTGTAGAACTGGTTTGCATAAATAATAGGTCCATATATAGTTTCTCTGATATGAGTATCTTTTGATTCGAGGGCGATAAGAATAATTTCATCCATAGATAAAACTTTCAAAGAGAAATTTTTTTCTGGTTCATATTTATACAATTGATCGTTTACCCATTGAAGCGCGTTCTTATAGCCTTCAGGGCTTTTATGATATACCAGTCGGTCTCTGAGTGGATAATCCATTATATCCACACTAGGTCCCCAAACACGTTCAATTCCCAATGATAACAATTCCTCTACCTCTGCGACTACTTTAACACAATTGTCAGGGTCTGTATATCGCATGTCTTTCCATAGATCATAAATAAAATCATATTTTTCCTTTCCATGCATATGATTGTTTTTACCCATGATATGAAAATCAACTCCTTGTTCTAAGGGTATAATTTTTTTCTGTTTCGAATTATATTCAATCCGATCAGCTGCCAGAATCCTGTATTTTATATAATAACTTTCATCCTCTATAACCGATAGGTATTGTACTATCTTCTCTGGTGTTACTTCAATAGGTTGATCGTCATAGCTTAGAAGCATTTCTTTTAGAGTAGGATCCAGCACAGACTGTTCATCATTCATGATTATAATTTGAAGAGGATAACCATAAAGCGAACTATTTTTAGTAAGCTCAAATATCTTTTTAAAAAGTTCTCCTGATGAAATATTCCCATCTATTAATTTAAAATGAAAATGCAGATCTGCAGCCATGATTTAATTTGATTTCTGTGCAATCATTGTTTTTACTCTTACTTCTACCGGAATGTTTCCGATAAATACCGGTTTACCGTTTTTGGTAAGTATTCCGTTTGCATCTACGTTAAATGCAGTTTCCGAAAAACTGATTCCGTGTCTGCTGCCTGGAATTCTTGAACGCTCAGGCACATTAATTACAAATCTACCAATTTTATTAGTGGAGAAAACAGGGTTTGCATTTATTTTGCCAGAAGCATAATCCCATATTGTTTGAAATTTTTCTATTGCTGCTACAGGCCGATTTTGATTTTTGACTTCGATAAACTCATACTGACCATTATTATTTTCAATGAATCCCTCCGGCAAAGGGTACCTTTGTCTGTTAATTCCCATGTATTCTGCCAGGCTATCTTCACCAAAAATATGTTTACCATCTGTCTTTGTAGTCTCTTTATTTAGTCGGTCTATAAATATATCAGCTTCATCTATTGCAGGTGTCTTTACTCCATTCTTATCATTATATAGCTCATATTTTTCAGCAAAAGCTTTAAGCTCTGCTTCATTTTCATATTTTCCGTTGGTTTCAAAGTTTTTATTATACTCGTAACTTAAATAGATTTCCAATGAATATCCACTATCGATCGCTTTGTTTTCCGCGCCCGCCAAGTCTTCGAGGATTGCTGATTTCTCTTTTGAAGAGGCTAATAAATCCTCTAGATATTTGACCGCATTTCTATCGGTCATCCTGGTTTTTATATAACGGATAGCGCCTTCTGGATCGTTTTTATACCTGGCTTTTGCTTCAGGTACGTAGGATTGTATTACAGAACTTGTGACGCCAGTAGAGCGCAGATATCCTTTTACCAAAGATTCTTTAACATACATTACCGTCTCCAAACCAATACGGATCTGAAAGACTCCATTATCCAATTCTTCAAAAGCTCCCT
This sequence comes from Cytophagaceae bacterium, assembly GCA_035535995.1. Taxonomy (GTDB): domain Bacteria; phylum Bacteroidota; class Bacteroidia; order Cytophagales; family Cytophagaceae; genus JANYCO01. Next base: position 27,322 of record DATLOZ010000010.1, on the reverse strand, counting down.
TGTCTTTGAATTGGAGCTGTAACTGTTCTTTTACTGTAGAGGCTTCAGCATCCATATAGGCTACTACACCAGGTTTTACTATTCTGAAATATTGTTTGCTCGATGTTTTCACTTCAAATCCGAGCGACGAAAGGAAGACTTCGGTTTCAATAATTTTATTTTTATATTCTGCAATGTCTTTGGATACATCGATTCCTTCGCTCTTCCCGTCTTTCTTTAGTTGTTCAAGCATCTCTAATTCGGAGTTGAACTGCTTTTCCAGTCGCGCCAGGAGGTCCTGTGTTGCTTCCGGAGATCCTTTGCCGCTCCTAACAATAAGAAGGTGTTGCTCTAGGATCTTCCGGTTTTGCTCAAGGATAGTATACTCGGCATTGTATTTCTCCTTCACCACCTGCCATGTTCTTGATTGCATGCGTTCGGCATATGGCTTTCCGAGAAAAGCGCCCAGTCTGATACCCGCCATCATCGCTATATTTTGTGCGAAAGCTAATACCTGTTCCTTATCACTCATAGAGGTTCCGGTCATGATGGTATGATGTGCCATGCCGATTGCCTGAAGAGAAATAAGGGTTGCGGTAGTTTCACTTGCGGTAAATAATCCGGGCAAATGTTGAGGTGCATTTTCACCGGCAATTGCTGTAAACAAACTTCTATGGCCTATGCTTACGGCTTTCATAGCACCAAAGAGCAGGGTGTTTGTTGCTAGCGCTTCCATAAAGCTTGATTGTGTTTTCCCAAACACCAACTTTTGACCTGCTTGATCGGCGACTGTAAAGGTAAATACCTCAGCTGCAAATACTCCTATCTTAGTTGCGGTAGCACCGGCTCCCATTGTACGAAGTGCGAGTCCGGCAGCAGGCCCTACATAGAAAGATGCTGCGGCAGCTAATAATGTAATAGCAAGTTGTTTGGTTGCATGCTCTATGAGTTCTGCCGTTTCCAGTCTATTCGTTACAAAGGTTAGATCGTCACCAAATTCTTTTTTACTTATTTCTGTGAGAAATTCTAAAACACTTTTTTCTTCTGCATTTTTTAAAGCCTCGTATTCATTCCTCGGTAAGGTTCCTTTGAGTTTACTATATGTATCGTTAAGATTGGATAAAATGTTTTTGAACTTTTCTATATACTTTTTACTCACTTGACTGGCGTTACCAGGTAATACAGTGTCGACACCTGAGATAAAAATTTTATTCAGGTTTTGCTCGTAAACCTTGAAAAGTTCGAAGTAATACATGAGCAAAGAAATATGTCTGGCCTTCCTGGTTTCTGAAAATACATGCATTATGTTTGTCAATGTATTCACATCTCCTGCACTGTACCGTTCCCTTACCACCATGATCGTTTGTCTCAATCTGGCTGCTATATCAGGATTATTGCTATTGCTATAATTCAGCCCTAGCATACCATCTACCTCCTGATATTTTAAATCACTATTCGTTTTTTTTCGGAATTCAAGAATGTAATAGGATAGGTTGCCAAGAGTATTAACTTCTGCCTCAAGTCCCTGCCCAGGTCTGAGATAAAGAGCTGGCAATTTAAAGCTAAACTCATCAAAAGCTTTGTCCGCAATAGCTAAGAGTATATTGGCTTTTTCTACGTTGTCAAAACTTGCCATAAGCACCGCATCATATTTTTGTGCTACTTCATTGGCCAGTTCTACGGCTTCATTTGCGATGCTTTCGGGGTGTAACTCATGAGTTTTAAAAGGCTGCAAAGCCAAAAATTTAGGTTTAAGAATTTGAATGGCATTATAGAGTCCAGCTCCTTTTTTTGCCAATTCATTAGAATCCTCTTTTTGTGCCTGTTCCAGGTATAGTGGGAAAGATTGTTTTATGAATTCTCTTTCAGTGGTAGATCCTCCATAAACTTCATTTGAAATAATATTATTGAGAGCTGTCTGTGCTGCTTGTAATTCCGTTAGGGCAGGAAGCGTTACGAGGTCTGTAATTGTACCGTAAGTTTTGCGTGTATATTTTTTATTCTGTAATCCGCTTACGGTAGGTACACTGCTTTTCGGTATTATATTAATTGTGGTAAGAGAAGTACTTACTCCGGATCCGCTTTTTTTGTCAAACTTACCAGCTGCGATCTCATGTTTGTTCCATGAAGGTGTCCAGGCAGTGTTTGGTGTTACTATATCGTCTAGTAAAAAAGTATAATTCCCAGCTAAGAGAAGGTCTATATAAACATTGTGTTTTTCTTTTTCAGAATAAATATATATTAAAGGATTATAATGGTCTACTTTCGGAATGGTACCTAAATTTAATTCTCTTTCAGGAATGTCTGCAGTACCGTCGCCGGTGTATCTTATTTTTATTTTCAGCGATGGAGGTAATGTCCCGTGGTCTTCATTCAACATATCTCTTTCTTCTTCTACGTAAACAGATATTTCAAATGGATTGCTATCCCATACTACTGGATATTTCTTCTCAAATAAATTCCAACTATTTCTGGAAATTTCTTTAGGCCGATAGTGTTGGGGAGCAAGATTATCAGCTGTACTAGATATATTGAATTTACTATTAATTACGTCCATATTTGGTACGATCCCCGACTGCACTCTCTTTTGTAATTCTGTTTTGGTGCCAGGGCCTAATTGTCCATCTTGCTGTTTTATTTTGTTAAATAATACACGTTGGGACTTAAGTACAAGCCATGCAAATTCTCTACTTTCTGCATCTTTTTTTGCAAAGGCAATTGTTGCCAAATAGACATCTTTTGCAGTCTCGTTTATTAAATTTATAAGAGCAAGATCCACCTTATGTTTTGCGATGTTTTTGTTATAGTTACCCGCTGTTTTTTCCCAGGCATTCATAGCACTGATAGTCAGATCACCCAATTTTCCATCTGTATGGATAGCGTAAAATTCTGTAAGATATTTTTGTGCATCCAGTACCAATAATGTGAAATCCAATCCTATTACTTTAGCATTTACAGCAGCTTTATATAACTCCATATTTCCTGAATAACGGTAAAGCCTTTCCAAAAGCTCGAAACTGAATAATGATTTTTTTTGATTAAAGAGAATAGACTCTCGCAGACTTTTTGCCAGATCTACTGAATAATAAGTTCTTATTTGGTTGTCTTCAATGCCATTGTCCTTTATGTGCATCAGTTCGTGAAGAAGAAGACTCTTGCCTTCCTTTGTTTCAGGAGAAAATGTTCCTTTCGAAAAATATATATCTAAACCATATGTAAATGCTTGCGCACCAATAGCAACACAGATTTCCTCCGCTACTTCACCTGTATGTATTCTTATTGCCGTAAAATCATATTTCAGCATTTGTTCCATTTCCTGCCTGGTAATTTGGTTCAAAGCAAATCCTTGCCCTTTATTCTTTTCAAGAATTTGAGTTAAGTGTAAGTTCCCCTCCAGAAAATTATTCTCCTGTTCATTTGCTACTTCAGAGCTGGTTGATTCTAATTCTAAGGTATCTTGAGCTTCAGAATTTTTCCATAAAAACCCTAGCCAGCCATTGCGTTGCCAATAACCGTTTCCAAAATCTTCGTTCCAATAAGATTTTTGAGTTGCTCTCTTTCTTTTATGAAAAGGATTCAAACGATCTGCATGTTCACTGCCAAAAAATTCCATGAAAATTATTTTACGGGTTGTTTTAATTTTTCGTCGCGGAAACACTGGTTGAGTATTGCGCTTGTAATTGTAGCATTGCCTTCTTTCATGCTAAGCATGGCGCCGCGTATGAGGCAATTGATAATATTCGCAGCGGTGATAGGAGTATATTGGTTGATAATGGTATCTATGTTGATAGAAGGATCGAGCGGACAGAGGGTAGGATTATTTTCCATAAACAACCGCATGCAGTTTTCCGTGGTAGGATAATCGAACTTAATGCTCATTTCAAATCTTCGTGCAAAAGCTTTATCAATATTGGTCTTTAGGTTACTTGCTACAATGATTAGCCCATTATAGTCTTCTATACGTTGTAGAAGATAGGCAATATCCTGGTTGGCATAATGTGCGCTTTTATTATCTGCTTGATTGCTGTCACTGCGTTTGCCGAAAAGTGCATCGCCTTCATCAAAAAATAAGATCCAGTCTTTGTCTTCGGCAGTGTTAAATATTTTTTCTAGATTTTTTGAAGTTTCACCGATGTACTTGCTTACTACACTGCTAATATCAACGCGATACACATCTCTTTCAAATTCTTTCCCGATCAATGTAGCCGTAAGTGTTTTACCGGTGCCGCTTTCTCCGTAAAAGAGTGCACGATACCCTTGCCTTATGTGTTTGCCCAGTTGACCGTCTGTGCGCAATTTCTTCAGTAAATGAATAGAAACTTTCATTTCTTCGAGACGACTTTGCTCGGTAGGATTAAGAATAAGATCATTCCATGTCAGATGACTGGTTAGCAATCGGGCAGGAAAGTCAGGTCCAAAGCGGGGTTTGCGATAGCGGTTAAAAATAAAAAGGTCAATGAAAGAAGAGTTAAGTTGTAGCTTTCTTTCAAAAACACACGCACCGGATTCCACTTCGCCCAGATCGATCAAGCTTTTTTGGTAGAAGATATGTTCTGGTTCAAAAAGATACATGTAGCGATCTTTGTTCTGATAAGACAAAGAGGAAAGAAGGCGCAGTGCCGTTTCAGCTGTAGGAATAAGGCTGTCTGTTTTCTCATGACGCATCATACTATAAGGATTACCTTTTATACGAAATACTTCCATCGCTTGTCCATTGATATGTGGAGCAAGACAGAGCATAAGCAGGAAACGCTCTTCTATATTCAATTCATGTTTAGATACAAATTGAGTATACTCGCCATCGTAATCTAGAAACTGTGGAGGCGTTATTAATCCTTCAGAACCGGATGTATTCGTGATCGTATTAAGACAAGCAAAAAACCAATTGAGCTCGCGCGAAAGATCACCTGAGAAACGAGCAATTTGTGTTTCATGAAAACTGCTGATGTGGAGCGTATTTTCCATATAATTTAGTTTAGAGAAAAAAGAAACCATTAGATACTAAATTTAGTTGCAAGATAAAAGTTTTATTGCAGTGATTTTTGGTATTTTTATATAAGTGCTTGTTTTTAAATGTGTTTAATAACAAGTTAAGGTGTATTGTTTGTAATTAAAATTTTTCAAAAGGTTGAGTATTTAATTTGATCTATAATTATTATGTGGCATTTGGCTGGAATAAAATATGTATTAGTATAAAAATATGGTAAGTATATTTTTGGGCCATGAGCAGAATGGGTAATATGAATTACATCTGCGAAAGTTTTAATGTTTTTTTAGATCGATTGCATGAAGACTTGTAGCACAAATATTTTCTTTTTGTAACAGTTTACCCGATTTCCGCTTGATTGTTTTTATATAAGTGAAGAGAAAATATTTGGAAAAACGTAAGAGTAAAAAAATCATCACGACTTATTATCTTTATACAATGGCAAAAAAGAATGACAATCTTGATCTTACTTTATTCGCTGAAGAAATAAAAAAAAGAATTTCTGTTTCTGAAGATGAATTGAATGCTTTTATGCAATTGTGGGAACACAAGAGCTTTAAGAAAAATGAATATATTTTAAGAGCTGGTGAAATTCCTGATTTTTCTATTTTTGTATTGCAGGGATGTTTACGTCAATACACCGTCAATGAGAAGGGCGACGAATCCATTGTTTACTTTGCCGAAGAGCGGCATTTTATCGGCGATCTTCCTGCCATGCGGAATAAAGTTCCTACCGACTTTAATTTTCAAGCCATAGAAGCCTGCAATATTCTTACACTTAATACTACTAATTGGGAAGTAGCCGTTCAGCAATTTCCTTGGTGGGTTCAGGCTCATTTAAATGGGTATCAAAAATGGGCCACCCTCATGCAGCAGCAGCTCGCTGAAATGCAATCCAAATCAGGAGAAGAGCGATACCTGGATCTGCTCAAGAAAAGACCGTTACTCTTTCAGCGCGTACCACAACACTTTATAGCATCTTACCTTGGCATCAGCGCAGAAACACTGAGCCGGATTCGGAAAAAAATTACCAAGGAATGATTTCTTGACAAAAGTCAACGTTTCCAGGCTTCTGTGTTTCATAATTTTGTCAATATAAAAACTATGAAAAAATGGAAGCCAAAAAAGTTTTACTCCTAGGAATAGATCCTTTCTTAATTGATTTTTCAACAGAAGAATTTGCCGCATTTCCCGGACTTACTGCCTCCAAGGTGGAAGCAGGAATCAAAGCTGCAATCCAACAACTAAATCAAAAAGGTTACAAAGCCGATCTGTGTTGGGTAGATTTCGGACTGACTGCTGCAAACGTACTTGAAAAAAAGTTGAAACAAACAGTGTTTGATATTGTCTTGATTGGCGCAGGTATCCGTGTGCCGGAGAAAAACTTTTTGCTGTTTGAAGAACTTCTTAATGTGGTGCACCGACATGCCTCTAAAGCAAAAATTTGTTTCAATACCAATCCAGGCGATACGATTGCTGCGGTAGACAACTAATTAGAGATTACTCGTATAATAAATCAATTCGTTTCAATAATCTGTTTCATCTTTAACTTAATTAATTTTATGCTTTTCCCTGATCAGGTAAGTGGTTTTTCACGTGTAGAGTATCTCAGCGTATTTATAGCTTTGCTCTATGCATTTGCGGTAGCAGAATTCTTTTTTGGCTGGACAAGAATGCTGCGCAACCGGGATGGTCTCACCTTTAGCGTAGATCATCTTGTATTTACCGGAATTTATTTCTGGATTCTGCTTCTCAATTGGTATACCTTGTGGATGCGAATTGAATACATCAGTAAAGGATTTGTTTTCTTTACGATCAGCATCATCCCAATCATGGTCAATTTCCTCACTGCTGTATTTATTTTTCCTGATTTTGATAAGGTGAAAGATCTGAATGAATATTTTGATAAGAATTTTAATACGATCATGATCCTGTTTGCGGTCTATATCACCATGAATGTACTGATCGAATTGTATATCGGCGTATATATTTGGGAGACCATTTTACACCGTGTGATAAATGCCTTGTTGATGCTGACTGTAGCAGTGTTTAATCTTAAAAAATTAAGAAGACCTTTAATGGCATTTCTGATTTTTGGGATTGTGATGGGAACAGTAAAGCTTGCGTTTATCTAAAGTTCTAAATTATACTAATTTATATGTTCTGGTCTACGATAAGACTGGTGCAGTAGTTATTTAATGAGAAGAAAGATTGTTGTTGAGATAAGTACCATCGCAAGAAGAAAGGGGATGAAGAAAATAGACGCACTAATTAATATCCATGCCAAAACGCTTTTGTTACTTTTAGGATAATTGCTTATTCTTCCCTGCATATCAGAAACAGTAAGACTTTGAATCGTTAATTTTGTCAGCCCACAAGTCAACGCGTTTCTCATGGACAATCCTTTTTTGAACCAGCTTATTGTATTTTTAGGATAAAAAAACACACCGAGTCCCATTGCCCAAAGAGTGAGTAACCAGGGAATATAAAATTTTTTCCACCCACCTGCAGCAATCTCCCATGCTGACACGGCGCTTTCTCCTTTCCAGTTTGTGTCATTGCCCGTCAGAATATGGTTGATATCATGAAGGTAAACATTATTGCGCCTGCTCTCAACGTTTGGGATTGGGATAGAAAAAGCGCCAAACTTTATCCAGGCATATTTTTCGCTTACGCCTCCGTCGTCGGCAAAGTTATTCTGATCGTAAAAAGATTGAACGGCTTGTTTTATGGTTAGATTACCGGTTGTCATTTTGTAAGAGTTGCGTTTGTTATATTCTGTGAAGCTAAATTAATTTTTTAGATTTATTTAGTTAATCCTATGTTTCCTTCTATTGGCACAACATCTGTCTGGTTCATAACAACAAACAGCATGAAGTGCGTGAAGTTAAGAAGCGACAAAATAAAAGTAAAGAGCAGTAGCGGATTTCTCCACTACTGCTCTTTCTCTTTGCTTTATTTTTTCTACTTATTTATTATTGAATGATAAATGATTTTGTAATCATTTTCCCATTATTCATAATCTGTATAAAATATACTCCTGAAGTCAAATTCTGTAATTCCAGTTCATACTGATGATTGCTGATAACTTCAACACTACTGAATACAGGTGCTCCCAGGGCATTCCAGATCGTTACGGATGATTCATTTGTCCACTCTACCGGAACGGCAATGGTTAATATTCCATCTGTCACAGGGTTTGGATAAAGATCAACAGTATTATTTTCAACAGCTGGTTCGTCGCCGCTTGCTATTCTCATGGAAGAAATTCCTGCATTAAGCGTAAGTCTTCCGAAGCCGCTTGTGTTTTGCCAGTTATCAATAGTACCGTTCCACACTGCTTGTCCTTCTCTTGTACCTCCATTGTCGTCGTCATCGTAGCTGATGTCGAAACCAATATTAGTACCCGCCGCAGGAGCGCTTATGCCAAGCTGACTCCATGGAACTGCCAGTTCGATCGTGTATCCTCCTGAAATAGTACCCCAGGCATGTTGCAGTCCGCTGAGGGTAAATTTCGTAAATACTCCGCTGTTGTTATAGCCTTTGATGATCTGGTTATCCATTCCATCATAGCTTGTAAGCTTATTGTAGTTGGCGTCTATGTATACTTCGATTGCATCATCGTCCCACAGATTGGGAGAGTCGGCGAATAGATTTGCATCCAACATTTTTACACCTATGTATAAATTGCTATTGTCCCACAGCACGCCAAAGTTTGCGGTATTGTTTGGTGTACCATATACAATTTTGGAGAATGGCTTCGCAATGTTCCAGCCTGTTTCTGTCAGATTCCCATCTACCGTGATAGTACCTGGAGCTTTATAGCAGGTGATCACTCCCGACGGATCTGTCGCTGCGCTCACAGTGAGTGAAAGGGTGGCGCTTCCGGTTCCCGCTGCATTGGTCGCAGAAATGGTCACGCTGTAAGTTCCCGAATTCACAGCTGTTCCGCTGATCGCTCCGGTGCTGGTATTGACGCTTAATCCCGAAGGAAGGCCAGTTGCTCCGTAACTTGTCGGACTGTTAGACGCAGTAATGTTATAGGTAAAGGCTGTACCCAATGTAGCGTTCGCTGTAGTAGCACTTGTGATCGATGGTTGGGAAGTCGTTGCAGAGGAAAAGGTTATGTAGTTAAGGTTAAATCCTCCTGTCTCTTCATAGATCCTTAGTACATGCAGACCTGCAGAAAGTGATGGTGTGGTTACACTAACAGTCTGGTAAGTTTGCCAGCCGCCCGTGGCAGGAATGGAAATAATTCCTGAAATATTTGTTCCATCCAGTTCCACATGGATACTTCCGCCTCCTGGAGAAGCTGCTCTTAGCTGCAAGGTATAGGTGTTGGTTGTGGTGACATTCACAGTGTACTTCATCCATTCACCAGCGTTTGTCCAGCCTACGTCGTAAGTACCTATTACATCTCCCACGTTCTCTACGTCTACACCTTGATTGGTACGCTGTTGGCCTCCGCTGTTGATAGCATCGTTGTCGTGATAAGCTATGCCTTCACCACCGTCGTCATAGTTTTCTACTTCGATCGTGCCAGGGATTTGCCAGGCTACGCCACCGTAAGGAGTATTAGAAGCAGCCGTACTGATCGTGATCGTCACAGCCTGGTTGCCACTGCCTGCACTGTTAGTAGCTGTTACAGTAGCGTTGTAAGTGCCAGCAGTAGTAGGGGTACCGGAGATCAAACCAGTAGTTGTATTTACAGAGATGCCTGCAGGTAGTCCGCTCGCTCCAAAACTAGTTGGTGAGTTAGAAGCTACGATCTGGTAACTGAAGGCAGCACCAGTGGTACCTGTAGCAGTAGTAGCGCTTGAGATCACCGGAGCAGGTTGTGTTACAGTGATCGTAACGGTTTTGCTACCAGTGCCATTGCTATTGGTAGCGCTTACGGTTGTGTTATAGGTGCCTGCTGTTGTAGGTGTACCGGTGATTGCTCCGGTTGTTGTATTCACTGTTAATCCTGCGGGCAGTCCGGTTGCGTTGTAGCTGGTGGGATTGTTGGAAGCAGTAATATTGTAAGTAAATGCTGTTCCTGTAGTTCCCGTTGCTGTTGCCGCGCTACTGATCACCGGGGCAGGAGCAATGGCTGCGAAGGTGATGTAGTTAATATTAAATCCTCCGGTCTCTTCATAGATCCTGAGTACATGTTGACCTGCAGAAAGTGATGGCGTGGTTACACTCACGGTCTGATAAGTTTGCCAACCTGTAGTAGTTGGAATTGCAATTGTACCTATCGTCGTTCCGTCCAACTCTACGTGGAAACTATTTCCTGTACCAGGAGAAGCGACTCTGGCTTGTAAAGTATAAGTTCCTGCAGTAGTTACGTTCACGGTATACTTCATCCATTCGCCCGGATTGGTGAAGCCTACATCGTAGGTGCCTGTTGCATCGCCTGCATTCTCCACGTCCACACCTTGGGTGGTACGCTGCTGGCCTCCGCTGTTGATAGCGTCGTTGTCGTGATAAGCTACGCCTTCACCACCGTCGTCATAGTTTTCCGCTTCAATAGTTCCCGGTATGGCCCATGGTGTACCTAAGTAAGGAGTGTTTGTTGCCGGATTACTGATTGTAATGGTTACCTGCTTACTTCCTGTGCCCCCGGTATTGGTGGCGCTTACGGTTGCAGTGTATGTACCCGCTGTTGTAGGTGTACCAGTGATTGCTCCGGTTGTTGTATTCACCGTTAACCCTGCGGGTAGCCCTGTAGCATTGTAGCTGGTAGGATTATTGGAAGCAGTAATATTGTAGGTAAATGCGGTTCCTGTTGTTCCCGTTGCTGTTGCCGCGCTACTGATCACTGGGGCGGGAGCAATGGATGTGAAGGTAATATAGTTAATATTAAATCCTCCGGTCTCTTCGTAGATCCTTAGCACATGTTGACCTGCAGAGAGCGAAGAGGTTGTTACGCTTACGGTTTGATAAGTTTGCCAGCCGCCTGTTGCAGGGATTGAAATAGTTCCGGAGATGTTTGTTCCATCGAGTTCCACATGAATGGTAGCTCCCGCAGAGGGTGCTGCTGCTCTTACTTGTAAGGTGTAAGCTCCCGCGGTAGTTACATTCACGGTGTACTTCATCCATTCGCCAGGATTAGTGAAGCCTACATCGTAAGTGCCTGTTGCGTCGCTTGCGTTCTCCACATCCACGCCTTGGTTGGTGCGCTGCTGGCCACCGCTGTTGACGGCGTCGTTGTCGTGATAAGCTATACCTTCTCCGCCATTGTCATAGTTCTCTGCTTCGATCGTTCCCGGAATGTTGATCGGAGTTCCAGTATAAGGAGTATTTGTAACAGGTGAATTATCAAAATAGATCCAGTTCAGATTGAATCCTCCATTCCTGAATACCAAATAAATATTCTGTACTCCGGTTGCTCCTGTCAGGTTGCAAGGAACGGTGATCCAGTTCTGCCATCCATTAGTACCCGGCACTGAAAGTGTACCGAGCAGTGTACCGGTAGGGCTTCCTGATCTTACTTCTATAGAGCCGACAGATGGAACACTTGCATAACTGGCAACTCTCATTTCCATAGTCGCTGCTCCTGTACCGAAGTTCACATTGTTGTAAAAAGTATAATCGCCGTTATCGATGTAGGCAACATCCAGGTTTCCGTTTAGATCTCCAGTAGTTTCAGTTTGTACTCCACTTTGTCCGCTCCAGCTTTCTGCCTGGATCGTGGTAGCAGTAGAGGTTCTGCTTAGTACAGTCAGTTGTTGTGTAGCTGGTACGGCTACATTGTAACTGCCATTGCCAGCCTGAGTAGCTGTAATGGTACAAGTACCCGCGCCAACGGCATGGATCTTTCCGTTTACGATGGTAGCAACACTTGTATTGGAACTGCTATAACTAACTGATAACCCCGAGCTTGCCACTGCATAAGGATTGGCATCTGCATCGCCCACCCAGGTTACAGAAACTGGAGGCATAGTCATGGTTTGACTTTGTTTTCCATCCGGCAATACTACGTAGGAAGATCTTGAAGAAGGTACTACGGTGAGCTGACTGATATTTGTGCCATTACTTACTACTCGCACATTGGTATTGTTGGGCGACTGTAATTTGTAATCTACGCTCCAGGTAGATGGCCAGCTAGGCAATACATAGATTGAGTCATTGGCATTCTGCATCACCATATTCTGAAGCGACATCATCAAAGCTCCTCCGTTGTCAAGGTCAGGAATGTAATCGGAAGCTGGACCCCAGAATGCAGGGAATCGCGCAGCCGGATTGGTTTCATTTGCTTCTTCGATCACGCCAGCTTTGGCAACATCAGTGAGCTTAAGCAATGCAGCCTGCATGGCGTCTTGTCCCCAGCAATGACCGAATTTAAATTTCCGGTTGGTGAACGTAGTGATCCCTACATTCATATTAGGTTTTCCAACGCCGTATATTTTATAAGGGAAGATCGCGTAGCATTCAGGGTTCTCAAGATTATTGGCCTGGCCATAGATTTCAGCAGGCAGTACCGCTGTATTGTCGCTGTTCATCGGAATTGGCGGCAATGCATTCAGGCAGTTTGTCCATTCTGTTTTTAGTGCAGAGGTAATAGCAGGAGAATTTAATGCCACTAATCTTGGGATTGTGTATCGCAACCCTGCGATATAATCCGTAGGATTGGTACAACCCCAATAAGTTTCGATCGCGTTTGCCGGATCAAATTTTATTTTCCCATTTACTCTAGGCCAGTGCTGATCGAAGAAACGGATCACCTGGGCTGAATAAGGTGCGATATAATTTGTAACGAAAGAAGCGTCTTTTGTATAATCATAATAATCGAGCATCTGAGAGAGTGTTTCCAACGCGCCCTGGTAGTGGTAACGGATGTATTGATTGCTGGCCGTAGTAGAAGTATTGCCCCAGCCCCAGTCATCTGCGATGTAGAGTCCAAACATATTATAAGTCTCCGGGAAGAAAGCGCCACCGTGGTTGTAATACTTGTTGGTGGCAGCTTGCTGTATTCCCAACATGTTCATGTATTGATTGAACCATGGCATCAACAGATCGTAATCTCCAGAGCCAAGCAAAGGCCAGTAAAGGTGACGTGTGTTCTGATTCCAGTATGCCGGACCCCACGCACGGTAGTCGCCGTTTTGTCCTTGGTAATCAAAAGTGAGTGAACCGCCGTTGAATTTGATCGGATATTGTCCACGGCCCTGGCAAGCTTCCATAAAGCGTTGTAGCAGGTATCCTCTTGTTACTTTCACTGCATCAGCATCACCTGATACAAAGATCCAGCTTCGATTCCAGAAGGTATCCCACCAGGTACCATGATTAGTATACGCGGTAGCCATCGCAGTCTGATCGATTTGAGTTACCTGCGAAGCAAGTTGGCTATCCCATAAAGTGGCAGTACTGGTTTGTGCCGTATAGGCGTAAACAGAAAGTGCGAAATTATTTCCGGAAGAAGATTGCAATTCAGCATCGTTCTTCACAGTAAAGTTGCTGCCTTTCACAAAAGCTCCAAACGTCCTGTTTAGATAAGGATCCGGATAGTTGGCAGAGAGTGATGATAGATTTTCTGTATTTAAAATAGTTTGATAAGGCGAAGTAGAATTTCTGTGGTACCACTCAATGCCTGTACTTTTCGAAATTTTTACGTCTGCACTTTCCGTAAGGCCGTTAATACCGTTCACACCTCTTACGCTCGCGTCTACCGGGGCATTGGTATTGAAAGTGTAAGGAGTAGGACGCATCAGTTCATTCTTACAATCCATTACAAAATTATGGTCACCGCTTGCTTCTACATGGATGACTCCGTTGTTGGCGTCGATCCATACTTTTATGTTCACCTTATTGCCGGTATTTCCTGCGGTAATATCAATTTCTCCTTTGTAGAGATTTAAGGTCTGGTTAAAAGGTTGACCAGCTACGAAAGGATTAGGAGAGAAGTTCATGCGCAATCTACCGATCTTCAGTAGTCGGGTAGCTTCGCTCCATGTATCCGACTTTCCGATATACATCATCAGATCACCGCCTTTTTCTACCCAGACGTTGGCGGTAATGTCACCATTACCTAGCGGCATAGAAGCGCCAGAGCCTGTGGTACTGGAGCTATCCCAGGAAACATTGTAGGAGTTTAATTTTGCCAGCACATCAGAAGGCAATGTTTGCGCCTTCAGAGGGAGATAAGACAAAATGAGAAACAAAGGCAACAAGAAAAAAATGGTTGTCCTCTTCATCCGCCGGTTGGCAGATGGCTTGCGTAAATTTGTTTTCATAAGTAAGTTAAAGTAAGTAAGTAATAATGGGTATTCGGATTCAAAAATTCCATTAACTCCATTCCTTCATAGCCATCTTTAAGGGGTATTTATTTTTAAGACCGGCTCAATTTTCTTCCCTGCTAAATCTATTTCCTAAAAATAATGAAGCTATATAATAATAGTATTAAAGGAATAATTTTTTGTAAAATAACAATTAATAAAAAACAAAAACAAATTAATTTAAAAAGAACAGTTACGTAATATGCTTTTTATCAGTAATATAGTTTACTATACACTATGATAAGAGCTTTATCGTCAATATTTAAGAAATAGTGTAGCTAGCCTTAAAAATAGAATTATTTGGCGATGCATACAGGTGGCGCATCTTGTCTATGTCTACTATTTTAGAAAACATGCTATCCTAAAACTTCCTCTTAAACGGATCCGCCTTCCGCATCCTGATCAAAAGCAAAATTGGGATCAAGACATAAGGGGTATTGAAAGAAAGAAATTTTGTAACGTTCTGGCAGCGATATTCCGGCTCGCCGAAAAACTCTACGCCAAAAACAATCACACCGGTGATCGTACCGATCATCGTAGCATAGATCACAGCAGGGAGTTGGATCCAGTTTTTTCCTTTCACCAATGCATACACGAGTAGGAGGTAAAATGGTCCGTAGAGAAATGCGCTCAACCCTGTTACAAATCTCATCCACACGGGAGGATGAAGGAACAAAGGGTCGCAATTGATCGCATAGTCATAATTGGCGCGGCCAAACCAGGTAGGAGCGTTGGCAGACATCTCGATGCCAAGCGTAGGAATGGCGTCAGAGATGCCGGAAGTGATGGCAAACAGGCTGAACATTATGGCAAAGAAAATGTCGAATTTTCGTTCTCTTAAGGGAAGATTTTCTTGTAGCATGTTATTTTCCATAGATGGTTCGTTTCTCTAAAAATTTTTTATTCTATACAAAAATAGAAAATGAGATCATTTCTTCTACAATTATTTTGATCATGAATAACATGAGTCGAATTCTGGGTTTCATGCAAAATAAAAAAGCGTGGCGCCATACAGCACCACGCTTTCGTTTTATAGATTCATCTGCTTAGCTAGCGATATTCGTAGCAGTTGGCTCAGTAACCAAATGCTTGTAATGCGTATTAATAAATCTCTGTATTGAATCGTAGAAAGGGTGCAGATGCATTTCTTCCAGGTCGATGGTTACATGATCGTTGTTGGTAAACAACAGTTGGATCTTTTTGATGAAACGTTTTTCACCTCTGATGATCATAATATTGCGGATGTCTTTTGTTTCAAAGCTTTCCTCTTTGCTATTGTTTTTGTATTTGATCATTCTGCTGGTCAGCTTCAGATAGTTTCTGCGGCTGCTAATCCCGGATACTATTATTTCCAGTGCCGGAAGTCCGATGCAGATAACAGCCCAGATGATGAAGTGATGGACGATCAGGTCATATTCCTGGTAGATAAACCAGAAGATCACCGGAATTCCTGCGAAGAGTAGAAGTTGTGTCTTTAGTTTTTTACGTTGGTTTCTAAAGATCAATCCTCCTTTTATTTCTTTTACTTTAATATGGAATAAAATTTCTTCCCACATGATCAGTATGGCAAGTACCACGGCAACTCCGATCAGGCACATACCTAAAGCGGCGTTCTCCAGGTGACCTGGGTTGTGGAAACGTACATTGAACATTTCATAAGAAAAGAAGCTTGAAAGCATAAATAAGCTTACCAGGATTATAATGTTGATCTCTGTAGGATAAGTAGGTCTGACTAGCGTTCTCATAAGTTTGGCGTTTGATTTACTAATATATACTATAAAACCTTTGCAAAAGTTACATTAATAATTGGATTTGTGAGTAAATATTTTCTTAAAATATGAATATTTTATAGGCTTTATATACCCTTAACAATTGGCTATAAACCGTGAAATCGTTTAAAATGAATCATTCTGTGTAGAATCTGTAGTGAAAATCGACACAAAATGTTTAAATATTACATGTGTTTTGGGGCTTTTGAGGGCTTAATAAGGGAGGCTGTAAAGTAAATAAAATGAAGCTGGGGAAGCTATTTTATTGCCTGAGTGAAATTAGGAATGGGGACATGACACCTCTGCAAACTACTTGTCAGGTTATAAGGCCGGTTCCTGATCCAGGTATTTTGCAGGTACAAAGTCAGTGAGGTAAACACCGTTTTCAGATATAAACAGTTTCAGTCCATCGTCATTCATCTCTTTGGCTTTCACTTTTATGATCACAATATCGCCGCTTTTTCTTTTGCCTACTGCTATGGCAGTTTGTAGATCTCCGCTCAAATGAACATGTGTCCTGGACATTTTTTTGAGTCCTTCTTTTAATAACAAAGGAAACAGATTGGCGGCGGTACCATGGTATAAAAATTCCGGCGCGTCGACCACTTCGATATATTCGATGGCGATGCCTGAAAGCGAATGCCCCTGGTTGGCGCGGATCTTGGTTTTAGAATTGTTGTAGCCAAATCTTTGCTTATTGTTATGCTCTACGATCCATTGCAGCTCTTCGTGTGTAATGTTCAGCGTTTGTAACAACGTTTCTATATCCGTCCAGCCTTCCTGATCGAGGGCTAGGTTAGCTTCTTCTGGTTTGTGTCTTAAGAGAAGACTGAGAAATTTACCGATCTTGGTGAGCTCTTGTATTGATTTCATTTTTCAAAAAATTATGGTTGATAAAAAGACTTTAAAATTCTTTGTAAAAATATCCGGCTAATCCTGAAAATAAGATCATCAGTCCGTAGACTGTATGTTCTAATGTAACTACGAGCAATGATTTTGTTTTTAAATAAGTGCTGGCAAAAATGCTTCCTGCTACCAATGTAAATACCAGGATGATCCAATTGTAGAAAAAAATATGTGCAAATGAAAACAGCAGCACATTTGACACCAGCAATGATTTCTGGTTTTTAAATAAGGTAGTATATCGGAAAAAGAAAAACTCCCTGAAGATCAACTCCTGTGGAAAAGCAGAGAGAAAAGGATAGATGATGATCATCAACAATAATCTTTTTTGCGCCTGAAGATCTGCCAGCAGAGGATGGGAGGTGAGCAGGATAAATAAAAACACTACCAGCGTTACTCCTGCAAACCTGGTACCTATGTGCTTCCAGTGTGCCTGGAGCTTCCAATTGATCTGCTTTAATCTTTTGTGGATGCCAAGAACGAATATGCAATACAAAAATAACAACAGCAATGGAATAAATTTATGAACAGGTATGAGATCGAATAAATAAAGAAGAGGCATCAGTATAAATAATACTAACAGTTCTACTGCCTGGTATTCCCTTCGATCGATCATTTTTACCATGCTGATAAATTAGCAGATAAAAAACGAAAATCAAAAAAGCATATCTTGTATATTGGAAGGTAATTTTTCCCCTTGCGCCCTTTGCGCTTTATCTTTGCGATCTTAGCGTTTGAAAGGCAAATACAAAAAGAACAATGCTGAAGATAGTAGGTTAAATGAAATTTAGTTTTGATCCTAAAATGTATATTCGTTTAAATCCAAGTTTTAAATTCGATGACTGAAACTAAAAATATCGTCGCTTTATTACCAAGCCAAAGAGTTACACAGGTTTGCCTTTTTTTATTGACTGTCGTTTGTCTTTTAGATGGTAGTATACAAATGTATCTAGGAGAGCCCAATACAACTCCAAGCCTTGACAATATCCACCGCTTTATGGCGGGTATTCATATGGCATGTGGCTTTATTGCTTTGTGGACTGCATTAACGGTGAGGAAACAAAATACATTAGTGTTCTTGTTAGGGTTGGGAGGAATTTTTGGCAGGAACGGGAAGATTAATTTCTATGAGTGTAGTAGGATTACCTACTCCTCATGGATTGTGGATTGGTTACGTGCTTTCTGAATTTATCATGCCGGCGATTTTGATTACTTCTCAAGTGATCACGAATAAAAAAATGAAATCATAATGATTTTATTTTTTTATTCGTGATGAATATGGAAGGAAAATAAAAATGAGATTTTAATAAAAGAATTGCTCTGACACAATCTTCCCATCTTTCACTTCGTAAAGCATCACTTCGTTGAGTTGGATTCTTCCAAATCCCTGTACCGTAATATCCAGCTCTCTTCCGACAGCAAAATGATTGCCACCTATTACGGGAGTGCTAGTACTAGCTTTGTGAAGCGCTTCAATCTTTTTTACAAAATCTTCTCCCTTCTTACGCACAGAAGCTTTGCCTTCTGCATATCCCATATAAGGAGAGTGCGCAGGATCGATACTTTTTACATCTTCTGAAAAAAGTTCTTCCTGGATTTCAAACCATTTTTCTTGCATCGCAAGTTCATTGAAACGAGCAGCAACTTCTTGAGTTGTCATGACAGTTGATCTTACCATTTTATGTTAGTTTTATTACGAACGGATTACTTCATTGCGCCGTCCACTAGCCGGCTGGCACTCCTCAATGGCGGATAAAATTTTCATCTCCACAAACAATCATCCTGCTGTCAATGCAGACACAGGATGACAGTTTCAGCATTATATCGTTCTTTGATTTTAAGTTTATTTTTTACAAAAATATTGTCCGGATGTCAATAATACAGGGTGTGAAATGGACTTTATAAAAGGTCAATTTGGACAAGCTTCAATAACTTCATCATCGAAGCCTGACGGTTGTGGATATGAGTCAAAAAGATCATTAACCATTTTACTGTTTCAAAATAAAGCTCCGCTCACTAAAAGCAGGAATTGTTGGCGCACCTTCGTAAAAATAATGAAGCTGATCGCTGCTCTCCATCAGGCCGAGGCTGTACAATACGGGTACGTAATGATCCGGCGTAGGCGCGGCCAGCTTGCCGAGCGAGTGACTGGTTTCGTAGTGAATGATAGTTGAAAAATTTCTTTCGTCGAGTTGTTTTTTTATCCAGGTATCGTACTCTGCTTCCCAACCGTAGGGCGTCATATCGTGTTCCATTAATTTCTTGCCAGCCAGTTTCAGGTTATGGATCAACGAACCACTTCCAATGATGAGCACCCCTTTTTCTCTCAGCGATTTTAATTGCTTGCCAAGTTCGTAGTGGTATTCAGGTTTTGCATAATAATCGATGCTCATTTGGAATACAGGAACATTTGCGTTGGGAAACAAGTGCATTAGCATTGGCCAGGCGCCGTGGTCAAGGCCCCAGTCGGTAGTTGCCTCTATAGAAGGGATGATCTTTTTTACTTCCTGAGCGATCTCCGGTGCACCGTGCGCGTGGTAGATCACTTTGTAGTATTCGTCGGGGAAACCATAGTAATCGTAGATCTGTTTTTGTTCCGGAGAAATATTTACGTACGTACCGCGTGTACACCAGTGCGCGGATACGATCAGGGCTGCTTTTACTTCGTAGTTGTTTTGCAGTTCTTTTCCTAGTTCAAACAACGTATTCCAAAACGGACGCTCGTCTTTGGAAAGCGGTATATCCATTGGGTTTCCATGTGAGGTAAACAATACAGGCATTTTCTTGCCTTGTATGGGAAGTTTATCGGTAAATGATTGAAAGCTGCTTAAAGTTCCCATTGTTGAAAAAGCTAAGATGGTTTGAAGAAATTGTTTGCGTTCCATAGTAAATAGAGAAAGATACCGGATGCCGGATTCCAGATAATTAATGCTTCAATATGGTAATCTAAACATACGAAAAATGTTTTCTATACTCTACTTTTTTATCCGGTATCTAGCATCCGGCATCTAGTATCCCGCTTACCTCCTGGTAAGTATCGCTACTTGTTTTTTTTCGCTTGTTTTTTCAGGTCCTTTTCGCCCCATTCCTGGATCACCTGAATGACGGGCATTAGAGATTTTCCATAAACTGTTATTTTATATTCTACTCTGGGTGGTACTTCTGCATAAACCAAACGGTCTATGATCCCGTCGTCTTCCAATTCGCGAAGCTGGTTGACAAGCATTTGTTTACTGATCTGCGGAAGCGCTTTTTGCAACATACTAAAACGGTTGCAATTCCTGCTGATGGCGTAAATGATCAATACTTTCCATTTACCTTCCATCTTGTTTAGGAAATGCGTAACCCCACAATTGTGCGGGTTAAAATCTTTATTTTTCCGTATTGTCGCCATTGGTCTAAAATTTTGTACCTGGTCTGGTTTTATAGACTACTTGTCTATACTGTGCAAAGGTAATAGCTTTGGGAAAGCAAAACAATTTAAACAATGACCCTAGCAGAACTCAAAAAATCGATCGAAGGCGAATGGACAAGCATTGCTCCGGAAATCCGTCCCAGTAGTCTTAAGAATGCAGATGGCAGTATCAAACCTTTTTACCTGTCGAGAAATTTTAATTATCTGCCCGGTGATAAATTTGAATTGACGATCTTCAACTATGCCGATGCTTTTGGCAAAGTGCCTTTGGCCAAACTGTACATCAAAGGCTCCATTACCTGGCAAGGCGAACACCCGATCGCTGCGGGTGCGCAGAAGGTGGATTTCATTGCCAACGAAGTATACGAAGTAACACCTCTTCTGCAAGGATTTGCAGATGTGCTTAATCAAGCTGCCAGCAAAGGGTTTGAGAAGTGGGAATTAAATAAAACGCAAAGCATTTTTAAAAAAGAATTTCTTCCCTTTGGTCTTGCAGAAGGTGCAGTTTTTATGGAGTATGATCTGATGTATTTATTTAAGGATATGCTCTTCTGGGGCGCCAGAAATATTGATGGACGCGGCTTCGACAAAGAAGCAAACAGGCCTACGAATTTGCAGATCCCGATGATGAGAAAATAATCTTTCACTGAATTTTCAACTGGATTTAATTATCTTAGTTTCGACGAAATTTTTAAGAACTATTATTTCGTAGCGAAACTATGAATTATAAAGTAAAAAAATTAGGCAAAGAGGATATACAGCATTTCATCAATTTGATCCGTTTGTTTGAAGACGTATTTGAAATGCAAAATTTTTCTATGCTTGATCAGGAGCATCTTTCCGAATTATTATCCCAGGAAAAATTTCTGGTATTTGTTGCACTGCTAGACGATGAAGTGATCGGAGGAACCACTGCTTATTGCATGATACATTACTATAGTAAAAGAGAAATCGTTTTCCTCTACGACCTTGCGGTGGCCGAAGAAATGCAGAGAAAAGGAGTAGGTGCTCAATTGATCAATGCTTTAAAGGATCATTGTAAACAATCCGGTGCCGAAGTGATCTTCCTCGAAGCGGAGGAGACCGACCCGCACGCAGTTGAATTTTACCGTTCTACCGGGGCCGCAGAAGCGAAAGGTTATTTTTTTAGCTATGATCTGAACGATTGATCGTTCTCTGCTACGATGGTAATTTCAGATGGTAACTCTGTGATATTTGTTCTTATACTCCAAAGGCGACAAGCCGGTGATCTTTTTGAATACTTCTCTGAAAGCTTTATCGTCAGCGTAGCCGACCTCGGACATGATCTCTAATACAGTCTTTCTGCCTTTCTCCAATTCTTTTTTCGCAGCTTCTATTTTTACGCGTTGCAGATATTCTACAGGAGTGTTACCGGTGGCTTTAATAAATCTGCGGTCGAAATTGCGACGGCTGATGGCTAAGCGGAAAGCTAGTTTTTCAAATGAGATCTTCTCTTCAAGATTTTCTTCCAGGTAGGTTTGTGCTTTGCTGATCAAGTCGTCGCCGTGTTTTTTCTGAACCTGAAAAATAGCAAACGGTGCTTGTGTATTGCGCTCGATGTCGATCTGGAACACTTTGGCACAAAAGATAGCCGTTTGCCGGTCGTAATATTTTTCGATTAGATAAATGACCAGGTTGAGAAAAGAATAAGCGCCGCCGTTGGTATAGATGCCTCGCTCGTCGGTGATCAGTTGATCGGGTTGTAGGTTCACTTTGGGAAACATCGTTTTAAATTGTTCGGACGCCGACCAGTGTGTCGAACAGCTTCTTCCATCCAGCAACCCGGATGAGGCCAGCATGAATGCTCCTGTGCAGATGCTGGCTACCTCGGCTCCTTCCTTGTATCGCTCTTCGATCCATTTTATTAATGTTTTGTTTTCCTTTATCGCTTGATGATAATTATGATTCAGCGAAGGAATAATAATGAGATTAGTTTTATGAATGGAAGCGATCGAGGTATGAGGTTTTACACTAAACAGTCCATCGTAGAAATCTACTTTTTTGGAAATACCAGCCAGCTCTATTTTAAACAATTCTTTTTTGCCCATCTTCTTCCAATACTCGTTGGCCCTGGTAAAGATCTTGTATGCCCCTACAATACTGCTTAGATTGTTTTCTCCGTTGGGTACTATGATGGTGAGATGTTTCATAGATTTTTTTCTGTAAAGATAAAAAATAGGAATGTCCAAATCAACCCGTTACAAAGTCCATTTTACACCCATCACAACTGGAACTCAGAAGGTATATTTGTTATATTAAAATTGAAAAACTGAAACCGTCATTGCGGTGACTGGTGGCCGTGAGCAATTATAATAGTTATCAAGCGCATTTAAACAGAAAAATTATTTTATTAAAAGGATAAGAAATGGCAACATCAGATTTTACTACTACTATGGAGGTAGACCAAACTACGCAAGAAGTATTCAACGCCGTAAACAATGTACGCGGCTGGTGGTCGGAAGCGCTGGAAGGGAAGACACAAGATCTTAACGATGAATTTGTGTATCGTCATAAGGATATGCATTATTCTAAACAAAAATTGGTAGAAGTGATTCCCAATAAAAAAATAGTATGGCTTGTGACGGATAGCAGTCTCAGTTTTACTAAAAACAAAAGCGAGTGGACGGGTACAAAAATAGTATTTGAAATTTCTACACAAGGCAATAAAACAAAACTGCAGTTTACGCATGAAGGTCTTGTGCCAAAGGTTGAATGCTTTGAAGCTTGCTCCGGCGGATGGAATTATTATCTTCATGAGAGTTTGCTTCCTTTGATCACCAAAGGGAAGGGACAGCCGGATGTAAAGGAATAAAATAGAGCAACAATATTTATGTCGAAGACACTGTTTAAACACAGTGTCTTTTTATTTTAAAGAGGAAAGAGTATCTTTCCAGCTGCAAGTGGACGCTTGCACCAGCAATTAAGAATTCTTGAATAAGTAATTTTTCTGTTTTTAAAATACGCTCTTGAGCGTATTGCATGGATAAATGCAAGTAGAGAGTTTTACTCGATTAACGATATTCGCCTGCTGGATAATAAACCTCAACCAATACAATGAACAGGATCAAAATAATTTTTGCAGCTTTATTTTTTGTAATAATTTCTCAAAGCAAAGCACAAAGTGTTGATAGAAATATTTTGTATGAAGATAAATCCATCAATATATCTTATAATACAAAAGGAGTAAAATATGATAAGTATAAAAAAAATATTCTGGTACGCTATTATGTTACAGGAATCGATACTATTGAAAAAGGTACCTACTATCAAAGCTTTAATCAATTTCTACAGATCAATCAAAATAGCTTTAAAAACGATACCATTATTAGATTGGAAGATTTTATAATAGATGACTTTGTGATCGATACATTGACTCTTAGGTTACTAGCAGAGGGAAAAAATAAAAACCAAAAAAAAATAATAGTAACTAATAGTATTTTGTGGAATGTTCAAATTAATGCTTCCAATCATACTGATACGTTGTTTTTCCCTTATAAATTAATAATAGATAGTACTCTTGTAAATAATTTTTCCATTGACCAATGTGTGTTTAAAGATTCGATTAAAATTTATTTAAACACTGATGGCTATTCGACTGATCTTATAATTTCGAAGAGCGAATTTGAAGAAGATGTTAAAATAGGTTTATCTGGCAATCGGGGAGAAGAATTTATTATTATGAATACACATTTTTTTAAAAGTGTATTTTTTAAGAATTATATAAGCACGACCTATTTAAATGATTTTTTCTATTCTTCATGCAAATTTGATTTCAGTAGTTATTATACACATCAAAGGGAAGATTCAAGTTCTTGCTACTATACCTATTTCGATGATTCCTTATTTATAAATGATTTGAAATTGAGTCCACTGTTTAAATTCCGTGAATGTGAATTTTATAAATATATACAGTATAGAAATAAGTATGTATATAAATCAACAGATAGTCACAACCAGCTATTTGAAGATTGCTTTTTTGAACCAGATTTGGCATTTGAAATACCATATGATTTTAAATTTTCAAGGATTGGATTATCGATCGAAAATTTTAAAAATATCAACTGGAATTTTTATTCCAAAGCTGCCTATGCTTCTTTCAAAGATATTCAGAAATCAGATATTGGCGATATAGACAGAGAGTTTTACGAGGTCAGAAATTTTATATTTACTACGAGCAAATTTAACGACGCGCTCCAACAGGAGACTGTTGGCTGGCTTAATTTTCAAAATCGGACTTTTCAGAATAAAGTGACGGAAGAAAAACTAAATGCTGCTCTTACATTTGATAATATTTTCACATGGTTGAGCGAGGAGTATTTGTATCATGTAGTGAATTATGGATACAAAGGAGAAAAGAAATTTATAACGGTAACACTTATTGTGATCCTGTTTTTTACGCTGGTGTTTTTTATCGGTTATTTTTCTGTAATAGATGAATATGTAAGCACCGATAAAGTAGCCAGGCGAAAATGGATCTTATTTACCAAAGTGCTTCCAAGAAAAGATGTTTGGGAATACTCGGTATCTTTTTTAAGATGTTTCTGGTTTAGTTTTGTGGTGCTGCTCAACCCAAGATTTCCTTCCAGGTATTTTAGTTTTCATAAAACTCTTGTATTGATCATTTCGCTGGAGTGGATCATAGGAGTAGTGTTGGTGTGTACCTATTTGATCCATATTGCAAGTCAATATCCATTTGTGAAGGCGATTGTGGGGGTATGATAAGATAGTTGGTTTTATGTTTAAGCCCCTTTGCGTTTTAGCGCCTTTGGGTGAAATGCTCTAGCAAAGGCTCTAAGAGGCAAAGAATATAACTAACTCAATGTTGGCGCATTAATAATATTTTTGTTTTCTACACCCTGTAGGGTTTATAAAAAGACAATCCCTATTATTTTACAACAGGCCCATGAATAACAACAGAATGTTAACCTTATATTAAATAGGAAAATAACCAGCAAAATTTTTACTATTCCTACAACCTTTAGTGTATTATTCACGTAATAACGGCAATTCTGTTCAGTTATTATTCATCCTGTAAACCTCAAATAAAAACGATCATGATTAAAAAATTACTCTCAAGCTTATCCTTAAGCATTGCTATAGTAGGAGTAACCACTTCGCTATCTTATGCCCAATGCAAGATCGCCGATGCTTCGGCTCCTACGGTTGACAATACGATCGATGCGATCTGGAGCGTTGCTGCTACCCACAGCATCAGCAAACCGCTCGATGGTACTTCTACTCCATCCGGTTTCTCGGCCCAGTGGAGAAGTATCTACACCTCTACCAATCTTTATTTTCTTTTTGAGGTAACTAAAAGCGGTTCACTCTACAAAAACCAAACCGGTAGCAATTGGTGGAAAGACGATGCCGTAGAGCTTTATATCGATGGTAACCATAGTGCAGGTACTTCCTACGATGGTTCCAACGACTTCCAATTCGGATTCCGCTACAACGATGGTACTACCGTACAAGCCGGCGGCAGCAACCCTGCCAACAGTACTACCGGGATCACTTATAGTTTCAATACCACTACAGGAGGATACAGAGTAGAGATCTCTATACCCTGGACTACTTTAAATACTACTCCTACAGCAGGCAACCCTATGGGGTTGGAAGCAGCGGTAGATGTTTCTGATGGCACGAACCGTGTCACGCAGATGATCACCTACAATAGTACTGGCCAAGCATTCCACGATCCAAGCATTTTTGGTACGGTTACCTTGGGTTCTTGCTATAGCCTTGCTACGCTTACTACTACAGCAGCTTCCGGTATTACCACCACCGCAGCTTCTTCCGGTGGAAACATCAGCAGCGATGGCGGTGCTTCCGTAACAGCAAGAGGCGTATGCTGGAGTACTTCGCACAATCCTACTACGGCAGATAGCAAAACATCGGATGGTACGGGTACAGGCACCTTTACTAGTGCGCTTTCCGGATTGTTGTCAAATACTGTTTACTATGTAAGAGCATACGCTACCAACAGCGAAGGTACTGCTTACGGTACAGAACAAACTTTCACCACAAGTATAGCTACCGCAGTGATCAACGGAACGGCAGATGATGGAATTTCTCTTTATCCAAATCCATCTTCAGGTATTTATAATCTTGACATCGATCAGTTGAAGAGCACTTTTGTAGAAGTGAATATCGTTAATGCAGAAGGCAAGCCGGTATATAATAAAAAAGAAAATAATGCCGGGAGCTCTTTCCACGAAAGCTTTGATTTCAGAGCACAGAAAGGCGTGTACTATATCGAAGTGATCACCGACAATGGAATTTTGAGAGATAAGGTAGTAGTCTATTAATTTTAAGTTATGAATTATGAGTTATGAATGTTGAATGAAAAAAAATCAAATTCAACATTCATAACTTAATTATTTCCAAACTAAAATCATCAACCCCACTAATATAAATCCCGCACCGGTAAGCAGCTTAGCGGTCACAGGTTCTTTTAGCAAAAGAAAAGAAAGTAAGATCGTCACCACGATACTGGCTTTGTCGATAGAAGCTACCATGGAAACTTCACCTTCTTTCATTGCTCTGTAATAAAAGATCCATGACACGGTAGTGGTGAAAGCCGATATGGCAAGAAAACCAACATCTTTGATCGTAAGCTTTGTAAATTCTTTGAGCGGCTGAAATAGTAGTACGGTAGTCCACACAAAAAGAAATACAAACACAGTGCGCACCGCCAACCCGGTATCTCCACTTACATTTTTCAATCCGAATTTAGCGATCACCGAAGTAAAGCCAGCAAACAACATGGAGATGATCGCATAGAGAATCCAACGTTCCATAAAATTTTTAATTGTTAATAATAGACTATTAAAGATACAATAAAGTATTTTAGAATTACCCTTTTAAGTATTAAGACTAATAATAGATGCAAGATACCAGATGCCGGATACCAGATAGTTTAGATAAAAACAACTCTGTTTTAAATAAGCTAAAAGACAATGTCATTAAATTACTCTCGCATTTATCCGGT
>DATLOZ010000009.1:0-321002 GCA_035535995.1 Cytophagaceae bacterium | reverse complement strand
CTCTTCCCATTCCGAACAGAGAAGTTAAGCCCGGTTGCGCCGATGGTACTGCGATAACACGCGGAAGAGTAGGTTGCTGCCAGCCTCTTATAAGACCCCTCT
Source organism: Cytophagaceae bacterium (assembly GCA_035535995.1). Lineage (GTDB taxonomy): Bacteria > Bacteroidota > Bacteroidia > Cytophagales > Cytophagaceae > JANYCO01. Next base: position 320,900 of record DATLOZ010000009.1, on the reverse strand, counting down.
TATTAACTTAAGTCGGGTCTTTTTTTTTGAACCCTATTTTACTTTATCTCATTATACCTAATCATTAATTATTGGGAACGATTGAAAACCAAATAATCCTAAATATTAAATAAATTACTGTTTTACTTTTTCAAATAAATACATAATTTAGCATCCGATAAAAAATAAAAAATTATGGCTCTAATTAGTGTTATTCTTATTGTAGCAGGTTTCCTGCTTTCTGTCTACGCAGGAATTGTATTGTCTCTATCAGAAAAAGTGCAAACAACTCCAGGACAATTAAACAATCCTAAAATTGTTTTTTTTAGCATCTTAATGTCTGTTTCTGTACTTATGGTGCTTGCAGGCGTATTAGGATACTACTGGTTGAGAGGAAACCTTCCTTACTACATGAATTAATTACCTGTATTTATATACTACCAAATAAAAAAGGGGCTAATGATTTAGTCCCTTTTTTATTTGGTAGTATCCATTTAAATAAAATAAAAAAGCCTTAGAAATTTCTAAGGCTTTGCTCCCCCTCTTGGGCTCGAACCAAGGACCCCATGATTAACAGTCATGTGCTCTAACCGGCTGAGCTAAGGAGGACTGTCCATAAATTGGAGTGCAATATTAGGTTAAGCTTTTAAATATTCCAATAATAATCTCATAAATATTTTCAAATAAATAAAAAAAGACAAAAGGGCATGTTTTGCTGATTTTTAATTGATAAATACAGGTCATTATGGCTTATTTTAGGCAATGGTATAAAATTTTCTAATTACAGTTCATAATCTTAAAACTTAAAAACGAAGATATATGAACACAACAATTAAAAATGCCAATTACAACGGAAGATTTGTTCCGAGAACCTATTCCGATTTATTCGATGTTTTCCTAAAAGATTCTTTCCCTGAAAGTAAAAATGGAAACTTCTTACCAAGTGCAGATATTTCAGAGGATGATAAGGGGTATTATGTAAATCTTACCATACCGGGAATAAACAAAGAAGATATCAAGATCGAATTGAATGAAGGAGTACTTGCGGTAAGCGGAGAAAAAAAATTCAACAAGGAAGAGAACGGGAAAAAATACCACACTGTAGAATCAAGTTATGGTGTGTTTAAAAGATCCTTTAAACTTCCTGAGAACGCAAATGTGGAAGCTATTGAGGCCGAATACAAGGATGGGATATTAGCGATTACAATTGCAAAGCAGGAAGGAAAAGTAGTAAAATCTACTATTCAAATTAAGTAAAGAGAAGGGCAGGAATTTTCTGCCCTTTTTATAATTTTACAACGATAAGAACGTTAATTTTTCTAAAAACAAATACTAACTTATGAATACCAGGAAATTAGTAATCATCGCTTTCTTGTCCTCTATTTTGGGAGGAATGTTTGCTCTGGCCGGTTACAGAATGTTCTTTTATGAAAAAAAATATCAGAGTATTTCTGAAAATCAAAGCCAATTTCAGCTATCCAATTTTACAACTTCAATGGATACTTCTCAAGTGGTAGTTCCGGAAGGTTTAAATTTTATCTATGCTGCTAATAAAGTGACTCCAGCAGTAGTGCATATCAAAACAATGTATGAAGCTTCGGCAAGCCAAAATGGAGACATGGATCAGCTATTCCGTGAGTTCTTCGGAGAAGGTTCGCCGCATGGGATGCCTCCGGGTGGGAAACAGGAAGCTTCTGGTTCAGGAGTGATCCTGACAGAAGACGGTTATATCGTAACCAATAACCACGTGATCGATCAGGCGGATAAGATAGAAGTTGTACTAAACGATAAAAGAAGCTATACCGCTGTCTTGATTGGAAAAGATCCTACCACCGACCTTGCTCTTTTGAAAATAGAAGAAAAAGGTTTGCCATTCGTGCAATACGGAAATTCTGATAATGCCAGAATTGGTGAATGGGTATTGGCAGTAGGGAATCCTTTCAATCTTACTTCTACTGTAACTGCAGGGATCGTAAGCGCCAAAGGTAGAAATATCAATATCCTTCGCGACAAAGATAATCTTGCAATTGAATCGTTTATTCAAACAGATGCGGCGGTAAACCCTGGCAACAGTGGTGGAGCGCTCGTGGATCTGAAAGGAAACCTGATCGGAATTAACACTGCAATTGCTACTCCTTCCGGAACATTTGCCGGTTATTCCTTTGCAGTTCCTGTAACCTTGGTAAAAAAGGTAATGGATGATCTTTTGAAATACGGACAAGTACAAAGAGCGTTACTAGGGGTTCAGATCCAAGATGTAACGGCTGAACTGGCCAAAGAAAAAGGTATCTCTAGTGTAAAAGGTGTATATATCGGCGCTGTAAATTCAGGAAGCGCTGCAGAAGATGCAGGACTGATGGCCGGGGATGTAATTAAAAAAATCAATGGTACACTAGTAAATTCTTCTTCCGAACTACAGGAACAAGTAGCTCGTTACCGTCCTGGTGATAAAGTGAAAGTGACCTATGAGAGAAAAGGGGAAGTGAAAGTAGCGGATATCGAGTTGAAGAATAAAATGGGTGATACTAAATTAGTAAAGTATGAACCAGATGCTGTTAAGAGTACGCTAGGCGCAGATTTAAGCTATGCTTCAAAGGAAGAATTGAAAAAACTAAAACTCGAAGCAGGTGTAAAAGTAGTGAAAGTGAAGGATGGCAAATTCCAGGATGCTGGAGTTAAAGAAGGATTCATCATTACTTCGGTAGATAAAAAGAAAGTATCCTCTCCAGAGGAAGTGATCAATTTAATTGAACGCAATCAATCAGGTGGGGTATTGATCGAAGGGATCTATCCGAATGGTACTAAAAAATATTATGGATTAGGTTAAGTCCATCTAAATAATAAAAAAAAGCTCCGATTTTAACCGGAGCTTTTTTTATTATTAGAAATTGAAAAGAAGTGTTTGCTTCGTATCAGGATGTAGACTCAAAGCTACTGGGCACGTATGCGCTGAGTGTTTTAAAACTTGTTTATTTTTTTCGGAAAGTCTGTTTACTTTTTCTTCAGGTAATTTCATGTTCACCACAATTTCTGCGATTCTCCTGGGGCTTACAGCCATGATCTTAGTAACTTCTGCGGTCATACCTTTCATATCGATCCCATCCCGATTGGCTACAATTCCCATAGTAGTAAGAATGCAGCTACTCAAGGCTGCACAAACCAAATCGGTAGGAGAGTAGGCCTCGCCTTTGCCATTGTTGTCGATCGGTGCATCTGTAACTAGGGTATTTCCTGATTTTAGATGCTTACCCTCGGTTCTTAGCTCGCCGAGATAGGTGGTAGTCATTTGAGACATAAATATTTTGTTTTTGTGTTCCGTTTAAAAATAGCTAATTTTAGATATATAAAATCTTATATGCGCTTTAAATTATTAACGATATTTTTTACCGTCTTATTCAACACGCTGACGGCCTATGCCCAGGATGAGAATGAATACAGCAGGGAAACAGTAGTAGGCGTAAACCTTAATACCAATGGCGGTTTGATCGGTGGTGCAATGTTCCGTCACACGCGCGAAATAGGAAAGACAAGAGGAAAGTATTTTAATTACGGAGCGGAACTGGTAGTAGTAAAACATCCGAATGAAGTACGAACAGCCAATAGCTATACGGGAAATGTTTTTATTTTAGGAAAGAAAAATTATCTCTTTGCCCTTCGTCCTCATGTAGGATATGAATTTTTGCTTTTCAATAAAGGAAAAGAAGACGGAATTCAGGTAGACGCGATTTTTAACTTTGGACCAACCATCGGGTTTGTAAAACCTTATTATATACAATACGACGACGGTGTATCGGTGCAGGTTGTTCCTTATAGCTCACAGTATTACGACCCTGCTACCAAAGGTGCGGGGATCGTAGGCTCCGGCGGTTTTTTCCGTGGATTTGATCATATGAAAATTGTACCCGGTGCACATATGAAAGCAGGAATGAGTTTTGAATTTGGTACTTTCGGAAGTGGAGTTTCAGGAATAGAGGCTGGTACACTGCTGGAAGTATATCCTAAAAGAATTGAATTAATGGATATTTCCTCTTCGTTTGCTACTTACAACCGCTGGTTTTTCTCTTCTCTATACGTAAATATCTATTTCGGAGGAAGGCGCTGAGAATTAGATTAAACACTTTTAAAGTTCATTTTTTCTACGTAGATTTACATTAATACATATCTATTAGTAAGTAATGCGAATAAATATCTTGGTGTTGTTTATTTTCCTGATGGTTGGTAGTATTTCTATCTCCTATTCAAGCGCCAATACCACACTCAAAGTGGGCGACAAAGCGCCCGATTTTTCTATTACTGATCCCGAGGGAAAAACTATAAACCTACATTCTTTAAAAGGGAAAGTAATTTTCCTTGACTTCTGGGCCTCCTGGTGCCAACCTTGCAGAATGTCTAATATTGAAATCGTTCCTCTTTATCATAAATACAATCCCCATGGTTTTGAGATCTTCAGCGTTTCGCTCGATGAGAAAAAGGATAGTTGGGTGAATGCGATTAAAAACGATAAGATGGTTTGGCCTTACCACGGCAGCGAATTAAAAGGTTATCAAAGCAGGATTGCGGAGCTATATAATGTGGAGCATCTTCCTACTACTTACCTGATCGATGAAAACGGAATTATCATTGACAGCGATTTTGATGATTATGATTTGGAAGTAAATCTTCACAAGATCTTTTTTGAACAAGTGAATTTTTATCCTCAGGAAGCCAATACGAAATTGTTTTTTACCAATGATACAAAGTACCAGATCGAAGATATTTCTGGCAAGGTATTGATGAAAGGCAAAGGATTAGATGCCGATATCACTTCTTTGCCAGCAGGCGATTACATTATTAAATACGATAAGAAGACCTCTAAATTTTCAAAAAAGAAAACAAGCGAATCACCGGCTACATTTTATCCGGTGAGAGCGGAGGACAATATTACTATCTCTCGAAAAGTGGAATACGAAATTTATAGTCAGCGAGGAAAACTTGAGAAAAAAGGCTACGAATCGCAGGTAGATGTCAGTGCACTTAAGCCTGGCTTATACTATATTAGTTTAGAAGGACATGTCAGTAGTTTTCACAAAAAGTGAAACAGGTCTTTAATAAAGTCCTTTCTTTTTTAACTCTTCTAAAATTTCTGTTGATCTAATATCTGATCCTTTTACGTGGATGGCAGCTTTGGAATAGTAAAGAAATCTTTCCTCGTATTTTTGCTGTAGAAATAACAATACCTCTTCGTCTGTTTTATTTTCAAGCATCGGCCTATTCTCGCTGCGCTGCGCGATCAGGCGCTTATGGATGGTGGCGGGAGGCACGTCAATGAATACTACAATTCCTTTTTGATTCATCACTTCTATATTGTCGAAAAAACAAGGCATGCCGCCTCCTGTAGAAATGAGCTGATTATTTTTTTCTGTGAGCCGGTGTAATAAATTTTGTTCCGCTTTTCTGAAATACACTTCTCCCGATTCTTTAAAAATTGTTTCGATCGTTCTTCCTTCTGTGGATATGATCTCTCCATCTGTATCGACCAACGCCAGGTCCAGCATTTGTGCCAGCTCTTTGCCTAACGTAGATTTTCCTGAGCCAGGAAGTCCGATGAGAAATAAATTCATGGTATTGACTTTAAGCGTACGGTTGGATTTTTACCGCAAGGTTTGCAAAGATAGCGCAAAGAGCGCAAGAGGAGAAATAATTTTTTTTGAAAAATTATGCGTGAAAAAAAGGAAGCAAACGGATCAGTTCAAACAAATAAGAAGAGCTCAATGCCCAGATAACTGCGCTGATGAACATATACAAGAAGATCCGTTCTTTCGATTCTCCAAAACCATTGGCAATCATTGCCCCACCGATTGGAGTGAAGAGAACTGGCGTAAGAAAAGCCACACCAAGCAAACCAAATTTTTTCCAGATCATTACTTTGCGGCGATTGTTCTTGGTGAAAAGTTTTTGATTCTTATAAAAAGTTTTCATGATCCATTTATGAAAATACTCACCAAGAAAAGAAGTGAAAAGCACTACGCTTGTCATCATACCCAGCACAGCCAATGCGGAATTTACTAATAAGGGCAAGTGAAACCCCGCACCAAACGCAAGCCCTACAAAGAATTTGAACATGCTTGAAAAAAATACGATGAAATATTTATAAAGATCTTCCCACATAGCCTGCAAATATAGCGTTTCGGTAGATATACAACGACTAAATAAAGGTTATAGTTTTGAGCTTAGAAAATAAGTTAAATAATCTTATTTAAGTGCAATTTTATTTAACTTGCATCAACGAATAACCTTTCCCACATGAAACTACTTTGCAGCATAACCTTATTAATGGTTCTATGTTTGAATGCATATGGACAAAGCTCCTACGTGCCTTTGAACAATAGTTATTATCATACTGTAGATCGGTACGAGATTTTAAATGGGAAAATGGCGGACAGTTATTTTTCTTCTGTAAAGCCTTACACACGCAAAGCTGTAGCGGCTTTCATTGATACACTTGCCAAAGACAGCGCTTCGCTCAAGCATTTTTCTAAAGCAGACCGTTTTAATTTTACATACTTAGCCAATGACAACTGGGAATTTTCTTCTACTGCCGACAACGACAGCAGAAGACCTTTGCTGAAAACTTTTTACAAGAAAAAATCAGACGCTTTTTCCGTTCATACTCAAGACTTCGATCTTCATGTAAATCCAGTGGTGTATGTGTCGGGAGGATATGAAAGAAATTATGGGGCGCTTTCCCAGAATACACGCGGGATTGAGCTGAGAGGGATGATCGATCAGAAAGTTGGGTTCTATACTTTTTTTACCGACAACCAGGCGCTCATGCCTTCTTATGTGACAGATTACCGGACGGCCTTCCACGCATTGCCCGGAGAAGGCTATGTGAAAAATTTTAAAACAAGAGGGGTTGATTTTATCTCAGCAAGAGGTTACATCAATTTTAATGTTACAAAACACATCGCTTTGCAATTTGGACATGATAAAAATTTTCTCGGAAACGGTTATCGATCGCTCATTCTTTCCGACAACTCAAGTGGCTATACGTTCTTAAAGCTGAATACCAAAATTTGGAAGTTTAATTACATGAACCTCTTCACCGAGATGACGGCTTATCCAAAAAGTTACGATACTCTTTTTGCCAAAAAATATGTCAACTACCACCATCTGAGCATCAACCTTTTTAAAAAATTGAATATTGGCATTTTCGAAGCAGTAGCACTGCGTGGACGTACAAAAGATTCTACAAAGCCCGGCCAGTTTGATATTACTTATTTGAACCCTGTTATTTTTTACCGATCTGCCGAACAGCAATTGGGAAGCTTTGACAATGCAATGATGGGATTTGATTTTAAATATAATTTTCTCCGCCATTTTTCTTTGTACGGACAAATTATATTGGATGAATTTGTACTCGACCAGGTGCGCTCAGGCAAAGGCTGGTGGGCCAATAAACAAGCGCTCCAGGGAGGTTTGAAATACATCGATGCATTTGGGGTGAAAAATCTTGACTTGCAAGGAGAGATCAATTACGTGCGGCCATATACTTACGCGCATTACAACAACTTTACTAATTTCAGCAATTACAACCAGCCACTCGCGCATCCTTTAGGTGCCAACTTTACCGAACTCATCGGGATCGCGCGCTACCAGCCGATCTCAAGGTTGACTATCACAGCAAAAGCATTCCTGACTAAACTGGGAACAGATACTGCCGGAGTAAACTGGGGAGGCAATATCTTTAAAAACTATACTACCTATCAACAGGAATATGGCAACAGAACAGGCCAGGGAATTGCAACTAATTTGATCTATACCACGCTTAATCTAACTTACATGGCTTTCCATAATATTTTTATAGATGGCTATGTAACTTATCGTAACTATAATAGCACATACAATCCTCTTGACAGAGTAGCCTTGCTGGGCGGCATGTCTATTCGTTGGTACATTCCTCAGCGACTACAGGAGTTTTAGAAAATGTTTTCAGGTAGATAAAAAGTGTAGTGCCCGCACCAGGACTGCTTTCTACTTTGACCATCCCTTGGAGCGCTTCCACCTGGCTCTTCACAAGGTAAAGACCAATCCCTTTTCCACTTACATGGTTGTGAAAACGTTTGTAAGGCATAAACAGTTTTTGTTCATGCTTTTCAAGGTCCAGTCCTACTCCATTGTCTTTGACTTTGATCAATACATAATCCTCCGACTCTTCCGTACTGATGCGGACTACAGGTGTAGTCTCCTCTTTTCTGTATTTGATAGAATTTGAGATCAGGTTGAAAAGAATATTCGTCAAGTAGCTTTTAACAGTGTCTACTTGTGGTACAGCGAAATCTGTTTCGAGTACAGCGTTATTTTTTACGATATGATAAGAAAGCATACTCTTGATCGTATCGATGATCGAATCAAATGATACCTGTTCTTTCGCTTCCTCAAGCCGGTAGCGGATATCAAGAATTTGCGCAAGGTCTACAATGATCTCGTCGAGTTTGCCTGCAGTCTTTTTAAGATTTTCCATCACCACTTCATTATGCGGATCGGAAGGCTCTTGTTTATTGTAGATCTGGAGAAGCCCAAGAATACTGGCTACCGGAGAGCGCAGGTTGTGCGAAGCGATAAAAGAAAATTCTTCCAGGTCTTTATTCTGATTCACCAACCGCTGGATCAATAATTTCCGTTCCTCTTCTGTTTTTTTGTGATGACCAATATCCCTGGAAAAGCAACCTACTCCAATGATCTCCTGCTGTTCGTTGAAGATCGGGTTAAAGCTTGTTTCTGTATAAAAAACCTGTCCAGCCGGTTTCGAAAAATATTCCACAGTAAACTGTTCTCCTTCCAACGCTCTTTGATAATACTGCATCCAGTCTTCGGCAACATCTTTGGCAGAAACGGTGGGGAATGCCAGTCGCATTCCTTTCTGTATTTCCTGGTCTGGCAGGAAATATTTCATCATATCCCGGAAAGGTTTGTTGAACGATAAAAGCCTGCAATCCCGGTCTACCGACCAGATCAGATCGCTCGTATTGTTGATGAGCGCGTCGAGACTGCTTTTGCCTACCATCAGCTCGCGACGAATAAGTTTTTGCTGAGTAATATCGCGAAAGTAGACAGCGAGTCCTTTTTGAAAAGGATATGCATTCACTTCAAACCATGCCTCGTATGGAGCGAGGTAGTCTTCGAAATGAACGGTTACGTTTTCCTTTAGCGCGCGGCTGTATTCGCGGTAAGATCTCGAATCGGTATAGTCGGGAAAAAGTGTCCAAAGTTTTTTGCCGACAAAGGTTTCTCTCGAGCCTCCGAATAGCCGGGCGCAAGCCTGGTTGATATGCGTAATAATACCATTGCGGTCTACCGCAAAGAAGCCATCGGTAATACTTTCCAGCATAGTATTAAGTCGTTCGGAATTCTGATGACTGGATTGAATTATTTTTCGCTGTTTTTTATAATAATAATTGCACATCAGGTAAAGCAATCCTGAAGTGAGGAAAATAAAGAACACGCCTTTATAATTCTGGATCCGGGTGATCTGCTCACCGGAACCGGATTTCATTAAAATCAGAAGGACTTTATCGCTCAATAAGATCCATGCAATTCCTATACATAGATAAAAAAGCGCAATTTTGATGGGGAAACGAAATTTGAACATGAACGGAACTCACTTAGCTATCACCGGTTACAAGTACGGAGAAAAAGAAGTTATGGTTTTGAGAAATGCTAAATTTAATGTGCAATTTCTACCTCCGATCTATTTGTTTTTCAAAAAATAACTTAACTTCAAATAAGCTTTATCATCCAAACTTTTATGCTAATCAGAAACCTGCCTTCCCTTGTTGTTACTTTTGTAATAACAGTATTCCTGTTTTCTTGTTCGGGAAACAAACTAAAACTTGACGATAAAAATTTTGACGAAGAGATCGAGCTTCAACAAAACCTGGTTTTTAATTTTAATAAAAATCTTGTCCCAGACAGTCTTATCAATATCTGGATGGACGAGCCTTACATCACGTTTACTCCTGAGGTGAAAGGAAAATTTAAATGGACCGGCAACGATGAGCTGGTTTTCTCACCGGATATCAGTTTCCTTCCTTCTACAGACTACACTGCTACTTTCACCGATAAGCTGGTGGCCAAGGCGGAAAAAAAATATTCTTTGCCGGAAGAAGCTATACGCTTTCATACGCCTTATCTCAATTTATTAGGCGCTTCGCTTTTCTGGGCGAAGAACGAACAAAATAAAAACATCACAGAGCTAAGGACAGAGCTTGTCTTCAATGCAAAAATAAACCCTTCCGATCTGCGAAACCTCCTACATGTCAAGATCGGCGGGCAAGAGCAGCGCTTTGAATTAAATTCTTCTTATAACTCCGACAAGATCATGATCGCAGTGCCGGAGTCGGATGGTTCTTTTGATGATAAAAATATATCGGTTGTGATCAGCCCCGGATTGAAATGCAGCGAAAGTAACTTTGTTTCCAAAGAAGAAATCAAATACGAAACCACTATTCCATCCAAAGATAAATTTCAGATCATTCAGGCAGAAGCCTTGTATGAAGATGAAAAAGGATACATCAATGTTCTTACAAATCAGCAAACCGATGAACAGGATATTGAAAAGCTGATCACGATCGAACCTTCGCTTCAGATATCGGTAGAACCTCATGCTTCCGGGTTCTATATCCGTGGCGGCTTCCAGTCGGGCAATGCATATCGTTTGGTGGTGAAAAAAGAACTGAAAGGAATTTTTGGCGGTACATTGAAAGAAGAATATCAGCAAGACCTTGTGTTTGGTGCGCAGGAGCCGAGTATTAATTTTGTAAATAAAAAAGGAATTTACCTCACTGACAGAGGAGAAAAAAATGTGGCTGTCAATATTATCAATGTACCAGAGGTAAAGTTGACCGTTTATAAGATCTATGAGAATAATATTATTCAGTTCCTCAAGAAGAATATGTATTCCAATTATGAAGATTATTATTACGAAGAAGGATATGGTTACGGCTCTGGTTATTCAGGTATAGAAGATTGTGGCGATCTTGTTTTGGAAAAAGAAATTCAAACCAAAAGTCTGAAGAAAAATGGCGGTGCGCGTTTGCTTGACCTTGATTTCAAAGACCTAAACGCTTTCCAGGGTATTTATGTGGTAACCGTAAGCTCTCTGGATCAGCAGTGGATCAAATCTTCCAAGATCATTTCCATTTCCGATATCGGGATGATCGTGAAGGAAACTGAAAATGATATTTATGTTTTTGCCAACTCTATTATCAGTACAGATCTAATCAGCGGTCTGGAAGTAAATTTGATCAGCTCTAACAACCAATCTGTCTATAAAGCCGTCACAGACGGAGATGGCGTAGCAAAATTTCCGGACATCAAAAAGAAAGCTCCAGGTTTTACGATCAAGATGATTACTTGCCAGGGAACGGGTAGTTTTAACTATTTGTATTTTGATGAAACAAGAGTAGAAACTTCCCAGTTCGACATAGGCGGCGCTTACAACAATGTCTCGGGCTACGAAGCCTTCATTTATGGAGAAAGAGAAATTTACCGTCCCGGCGATACGATGCATCTGAACACAGTAATACGTGATCATGAGTGGCAGCCGCTGAAAGCCGTTCCGGTAAAGATGAAAGTTATTCTTCCGAATGGAAAAGAATTTTCTGCCAAAAAAGGAATGCTGAATTCGGAAGGATCTTTTGCTACAGATTTCATTCTGCCGGCTGCAACTGTTACGGGTTCATACAATATCGAAGTGTATACAGCCAACGACGTTCTGTTAAATTCCAAACTTATCAGCGTAGAAGAATTTATTCCGGATAGAATAAAAGTGAATGCTGTATTGAACAGCGAAACAGTAAAGCTTAGTCAGCCACTTCAAGTCACTGCTACAGCGCTCAATCTATTCGGGCCTCCCGCTTCGAATAGAAATTACGAAGTAGAAATGACGCTAAGCCGCGCTTATTTTTCTCCGCAAGGATTTGAAGATTATAACTTCCAGATCAACGCCATCAAAGAAAGTTATTATCCGAACGACCTTCGTCAAGGAAAGACTGATGAAAACGGACAAGCGACGGAAGTGTTTACATTCCCTGATACATATAAAAATTCAGGAATTCTTGACGGAAATACGTATGTAACGGTCTTCGATGAATCTGGGCGTCCGGTGCATCAGATGAAATCATTTGAGGTGCTTACCCAGGAGACATTCCTTGGTATAAAATATTTTGACAATTACGTAGACATCAACAAGCCGCTACAAATACCGCTGGTAGCAGTGAATAAAGATGGTAAGGCTTTGTCATCTTTCCAGGCACGAGTGCAGGTGATCCGTTACGATTGGCAAACAGTGATGGAGAAAAATTATAGCGGTTATCGTTATGTGTCACAGCGAAGAGAAGTAGTGCTGGAAGATAGAAATTTTACCATCAGTGGTACTAAAACGTTTTATACATTCAATCCTACAAGGTCCGGTTCTTACGAAGTTCGCGTGAAGCTGCCGGAAACAGATGCCTACGTGTCGCAGTATTTCTATGCGTATGGATTTGGCACTACGGATAATTCTTCTTTTGAAGTGGACAACGAAGGAAAAGTAACGATTGAAATGGATAAGGATAAATACGAGGTAGGAGAGGAAGCCAAACTACTTTTCAAAACTCCGTTTGCCGGAAAAATATTGGTAACCGTAGAGCGCGATAAAGTGTACGATTATTTTTATCTGGATACCGATAAAAAATCTGCCTCTACTTCTATTACCATCAAAGAAGAATATCTTCCAAACGCCTATATTTCCGCCACGCTTATCAAGCCTAATACAGAAAGCTCACTGCCGCTTACGGTGGGCCATGGCTATGCACCATTGACCGTGGAGCGGAAGTCCAACAAGCTGGAGCTGAAAATCGAAGCTGCCGAAAAATCCCGCTCGAATACCAAGCAAAGAATTATGGTAGAAGCAGCGAATGGAAATTCGGATGTAGAAATGACCATCGCCGTAGTAGACGAGGGAATTCTACAATTGAAAAATACACGTACGCCAGATCCTTATGGTTTCTTTTATAGAAGAAAAGCATTGGAAGTAAATGCTTATGATATTTATCCAAAACTTTTACCGGAACTTTCCGGAAGAAAAAGTAGCGTGGCAGGTGACGGTTACAACCTGGAAAAACGCGCCAACCCGCTCAACAACCGGCGTGTGAAGCTTGTCTCTTTCTGGAGCGGTACACTTCGCACCAATTCAGATGGCAAAGCATATTATGAAATTTTCATTCCGCAATTCTCCGGTGACCTTCGTATCATGGCAGTGGCTTACCAGGGGAAATCATTCGGTTCGGCAAGTAAAAATATGAAAGTGGCCGACCCGGTTGTAGTGAGTACTTCGTTGCCAAGATTCCTGAGCCCGGGCGATACCGCGCTGGTGCCGGTGACGCTTACCAACACCACAGGCACTAACGCAGATGCTACGGCGCAACTGAACGTTACAGGTCCGATGATGGTAATAGGAGAAAGCTCAAAGCGAATTTCAATCAAAGGAAATTCGGAGCAGGTAGTGCAGTTTAAAATTTATGCCAAGAAAGAGATCGGCACAGGCAAGATCGTGACAACGGTGTCGGCCTTAAATGAAAAATTCAAAGAAGAAACCGATATGACTGTTCGTCCTCCGGCTTCGTTGGTCAAGCAGCATACGTCAGGACAAGTTGCCGCAGGCAGTACAGAAAAGCTTACGATGGACAATGATTTTATTCCTTCCTCCATTGATGGAAAGCTGATCGTAAGCCGTTCGCCGATGATCCAGTTTGAAAATGACCTGGATTATTTGCTTGGCTACCCGCATGGATGTGTGGAGCAGACGGTTTCCAAAGCATTCCCACAATTGTATTTCAACGATATGGTAAAAAGTATTGGTGCGAAACGGAAGTCGCTGGAAGATCCGAATTACAACGTGCAGGAAGCGATCCGCAAATTATCGGCGATGCAGCTCAACAATGGTGCGCTTAGCTACTGGCTGGGCGGCTACGATGAAAGTTGGTGGGGTACGGTGTATGCTGCACATTTCCTCACTGAAGCGCGTAAGGCAGGATTCGAAGTAAGCAATTCTATGCTTGAAAAAATGTATGGTTATTTGCAACAAAAGGTAAAAGAAAAAATGACCTACGATTATTATTACTACGAAGACGGCACCTACCGCACGCGCCAGATCCCGGCGAAAGAGATCTTCTACTCGCTCTATATACTAGCCAATGTAGGCCGCCAGGATCTTTCGATCATGAACTATTATAAATCAAATAAAAACAGCATGGCGCTGGATTCCCGATATCTACTGGCTTCCACCTACCGCATTTTGGGCGACCAGGGAAGTGCGCGTGCCTTGTTGCCAACTGCATTCGAAGGTGAAAAATCGATCAATGCTTTTGGCGGAAGCTTTTATTCCTATACCCGCGACATGGCGATCTCGCTGAATGCGTTGGTGGAAAGCGATCCTGGAAATCCGCAGGTAGGAATTCTCGCGCAGCATCTTACAAGACAAATGAAAGAGCAACGCTATCTTTCTACGCAAGAACGCGCATTCGCATTTATCGCGTTAGGAAAAATTGCAAAGAAAGCCAATGAGAGCACTGCTACTGCCGAAATTACTGCTGATGGAAAATCGATCGGAAGTTATAAAGGCGGAACGCTTGTATTGACGAAAAATATTTCAGGAAAAGAAATAGAGATCTCAGCCAAAGGTTCAGGGGCGCTTTATTATTTCTGGGAACAGGAAGGCTTGAGCAGTGATGGCAAAGTGAAAGAAGAAGATAGCTTCATCCGCGTGCGCAAAGCCTTCTACGACCGCAACGGCAGAGCGATCAGCGGTACTAACTTTGAGCAGAACGATCTTGTAGTAGTAAAGATCACCGTGGCGACTACCGATCGTTCTTCGGTGGAGAATGTAGTGATCACCGATATTCTGCCGGCAGGTTTTGAGATCGAAAATCCAAGGCTAAGCGAAACTGCCGACATGCAATGGATCAAAGACAATGCAGCGCCTGAGCATTTTGATATCCGCGATGATCGCATCAATTTGTTTACAACCGTTGATGGAAACACAAAATCTTACTACTATGTGGTGAGAGCTGTTTCCAAAGGAAGTTTTGTGATGGGGCCAGTAAGCGCGGATGCGATGTATAATGGAGAATACCATTCCTACAATGGCGCAGGTATAATTCGTGTGAAATAAAGTTAAAACAGAAATGCACGAAGACACATCGTTCTTCGTGCATTTCTGTTTATTGTTTTTTTATTCCTGTAAACAAATAATCTCAGAGTGAGGGAGACTCTGGGTGGACTAAAGTTTAATAAATTGATTTTTTATGATCAAAACAATTATCATCCTTCTCTTTACCTTGATAGTAGTGCCTTTCGTCACTTTCTGGATCGATGAGCCGTTGTTTGCCGCGCAAAAAGAAATTTTGTGGCAGGTCATGTATATCTATCTCGGAATAGCTTTTGCCTGTTTTGTATTAGGCGAACTGACCAACAACAACAGCCAGGTAGACAAGATCTGGAGCATTCTCCCAATCTTTTATGCATGGTACATTACGGTCAAAACAGGCATGGACGAACGCGTGGTTTTAATGGCAATCCTGGTGACTTTATGGGGCGCGCGACTCACGTTCAACTTCGCGCGCAAAGGCGCTTATCAATGGAAATTTTGGGAAGGAGAAGAAGATTACCGTTGGGAAGAATTAAGAAAAAATCCTGCCTTGCAAGGCAAATTAAAATGGACGCTGTTCAATTTCTTTTTCATCTGTTTTTATCAAAACGGATTAATACTATTGTTTACGCTGCCAATACTTGTAGCAATGAAAGGCATTGGACTTCCGCTCACAATGATCGATTACCTGCTTGCAGCCTTGTTCCTGGCTTTCCTTCTCATCGAAACTATTGCCGATCAGCAAATGCATAATTTTCAAAAAGAGAAAAAACGTCTTGCAAAGATCGGAGAAACAAAGACAGGAGAATACACCGATGGCTTTATCCAGTCAGGATTATGGAAAAAAATAAGACACCCGAACTACGCTTCGGAGCAATTGATCTGGATCGTGTTCTATCTATTTAGCGTAGTAGCCACCGGCGAGTGGATCAATTGGTCGATCGCGGGTTGTATGTTGTTGTTGATTTTGTTTCAGGGAAGTTCCGATTTCAGCGAAGCAATTTCGGCGCGCAAATATCCGAAGTATGCGGAGTATCAGAAAAAAGCGGGAAGGTTTTTTCCTAAATTTAAGCTCTGAAAAGGATGCCGGATACCAGATGCCAGATAAAAATGTAAGTGAACATTATCCGGCATCTGGCATCTCCTAAACTATAAATCGTAAATTTAATATGCACACTCTCACAATCCGTCCCGGCAAGCCAGAAGATATACCGCAGGTATTTGAGCTGATCAAAGAATTGGCGATCTATGAAAAAGCGCTTGACCAGGTAGAAACGTCCGTAGAGCAGCTCACGGAAGATGCCTTTGGCGAGGAACCTTTGTACGGGCTCATTGTAGCAGAAGCCGATCATGTGTTGGTAGGGATCTCTATCTTTTACTATCGCTATTCTACCTGGAAAGGCAAACGGCTGTACCTGGAAGATATCCTGGTTACGGAATCGTTTCGTGGCAAAGGGATCGGTACTAAATTGTTTGAAGCCACCGCAAGACATGCACACAAGCACAAATGCAGCGGCATGAACTGGCTGGTACTCGACTGGAATGAACCTGCTATTAATTTCTATAAAAAATTCAACGCCGCGATTGATCCGGAGTGGAGATTGGTAGGTATTAATGCACAGCAGTTGGAAACGTTTGTAAAGTAGTGAATATTAAAGTAAAAATTTAGTGCAGACTTAAACCCTTCGGATAATAAACTGTAACTTTGTCAGGTCTATTATGGCTGGAATAGTATTTGTTTTTCCCCCATTACATTATTCATTTAAACCGATTAAACCGAACTATAGTTATGCAAGAAAAAGGCACCATTTCAATCCACACAGAGAATATTTTTCCCATTATCAAGAAATTTCTCTATTCGGACCATGAAATTTTCCTTCGGGAGCTAGTGTCCAATGCCGTAGACGCCACTCAGAAACTGAAAAAGCTGGCTTCCTTTGGCGAGTACAAAGGAGAAGTAGGCAATCCCAAAGTAACCGTATCGATCGATGAAACTGCCAAAACGATCACCATCAGCGACCAGGGAATCGGGATGACGGCAGACGAGATCAAAAAATATATCAACCAGATCGCTTTTTCGGGCGCTACTGAGTTTATAGAAAAATATAAAGACAAAGGCGATGAGAAACAGATCATCGGCCATTTTGGTCTGGGTTTTTATTCTGCGTTTATGGTTTCTTCCCAGGTAGAAATTAATACGCTTTCCTACCAGGATGGCGCCCAGCCTGCCCGCTGGATCTGCGATGGCAGCACGGAGTTCGAAATTACTCCAGGCACTAAGACGGAAAGAGGAACCGATATCATTCTTCATATTGCAGATGATTCCACCGAATTTTTAGAAAAATACAGGCTGGAAAATATTCTTGAAAAATATTGCAAATTCCTTCCGGTAGAGATCGAGTTTGATGGAAAGGTGATCAACAATACCACGCCGCTGTGGACGAAGTCACCTTCCGAACTTAAAGACGAGGATTATAAAAATTTCTACAAAGAGCTTTATCCATTCAGCGAAGAGCCTTTGTTCTGGATCCATTTGAACGTAGACTATCCGTTCAACCTGACGGGTATTTTATATTTTCCTAAACTAAAAACCGATTTTGAAGTTCAGAAAAATAAAATTCAACTCTACTCGCGTCAGGTATTTATTACCGATGAAGTAAAAGATGTAGTGCCGGAATTTTTGATGCTCATGCACGGCGTGCTCGATTCGCCGGATATTCCGCTCAACGTTTCGAGAAGCTTTTTGCAGGCAGATTCAAATGTAAAAAAGATCAACGCGCACATCACCAAAAAAGTAGCCGATAAGCTGTCCGAGCTTTACAACAACGATCCTAAAGGTTTTGAAGAAAAATGGGATGATATCAATGTGTTTGTAAAATATGGAATGCTGAGCGATGATAAGTTTTATGAAAAAGCAAAAGATTTTTGCCTTCTGAAAAATACCAAAGGCGAAAGCTTTACCATTGAGAAATACAAAGAGCATATCAAAGCCAATCAAACCGATAAAACCGAAGCCATTGTAGCGCTTTATACTACAGACAAAGGCAAGCAGGATGTTTACATCCGCTCCGCGGAAAACAAAGGATACGATGTGTTGGAAATGGCTTCCGTGATCGACCCTCATTTTATCGGAATGCTGGAACGTAAACAGGAAAAATTCTCCCTCAAACGTGTAGACTCCGAAACGATCGAGAAAATTATTGACAAAGATATCAAGCTTGAAAGCGTGCTGTCGGAAGACCAGCAAAAGCAGGTGAAGGAAGTTTTTGAAAGCGCGATCGCCAACAAAAATATGACCGTGAGCCTGGAACCGCTTTCAGTAGAGGAACTTCCGGTTTCCATTATGCTTCCGGAGTTTATGCGTCGTATGAAAGACATGTCGGCCGCAGGCGGAGGTATGAATTTCATGGGTGCAATGCCTGAAATGTACAACGTAGTAGTGAATAGCAATCACCCGGTGACGCAGAAGATCCTGAACGAATCTTCGGAAGAAGACCGCAAAAAAATAGCGAAACAGGTATACGATCTGGCGCTATTGTCGCAAGGCATGCTGACGGGGAAAGACCTTACCGATTTCATTCGCAGAAGTGTGGAGATTAGTGTGAACTAATATCTCTACGTCATTGCGAGGAATGATCCGCCAACCGGCGGAGAATGACGAAGCAATCTGTTAGCTACGAAGCTGAGCCCGTTATTTAAATCACCGATTTCAAATTAACAAGGGCTGCGTAGCGACAGATTGCTTCGTCGCTCCCGACTATCGTCGGGAACTCCTCGCAATGACGGTTCTGTTATAGACAATAATTATTTAAAAAATAAGTTATAAATTAGCCGTAGCTACTGCAAATACAGTGGCTACGGCTTTTAATTATGAAATTCAGTCTTCGGTACGTTACGTTTTTCTTATTGTTTTTACTCTTAGGCGGCATGCTTCATGCCCAAGTGCCGGAGGAAAAACCAATGCTCCCCTACGGAGGTTCACTGATCCGTGATACCGTTCCCGATATTAGTTTCGACGCAGATAGCACGCTGAAGTTTAAACGGAAGAAGAAAAAGAAAAAAATGAAGAAAAATCTTTTCTATGGTAAAAAAACCAGGAAAGGATATACTCACGAAGGCATGGAGGAAAAACAAACGGTAGAGTTGTTTTATGTGCTGAAAAAAAATGAAGAACCTTCCAGCTACATCAATGATATTTATGTTTGGGACATGATGAAAGGAAAGGTAGTGAAGGTGCACAAAGAAGAGCTGGCTAAGATGGAGAAATATAAAATTCTTCATGGTCCTTACACCAAGTATATTGCAGGACGTATGATGGAAACGGGCATTTTTTATGTAGGAGCCAAACATGGGCGATGGGAAAAATATAAATGGGAAAAAAAATGGTGGGAGCCGCCGCTGCCCAAATACAGCCGGGAAGAAAACCTGCAGCCGATCCTGACAGGGAAAGCCAAATACTATCATGGCTTCCAGAGAGAAGCACAAATTACCTACTACGATTTTGATCGCAAAAAAGTAAAAGAAGTGGTGCCTTCTGAATATGGAGAGAAAACAGGTGAATACTATTTCTTTCTTGAAAACGGACAGTTGTTGATCAAAGGATATTTTTCCGAAGGAAAAAAGACAGGCTTGTGGATCGAATATTTTCCTGATAAAAATAAACGCAAGCGGGAGGTACAATACCCGAAAGACCAATGGGAAGTAAAAGATCCAATAGTGATGAAAGAATGGGATGCCAAAGGAAATCTGATCGTGATCAATGGAGAAAAGCAAGATCCTAATAGCAAGAAAGTAGAAAAAGATCCTATTAAAAAGGCATTGAAGAAGAAGAAATAAAAAAGTTATGAGTTATGAATGTTGAATTAATCCAATCATTTATAACTCATAATTTTTTAACTATTTTTGTCCCGATAAAAAATTACTAAAAAAAGAATGTATTCGTACCAAACGCTTTTTTCTTTTACGAAAGAAATCTTTACAAAAATAGGTTGTTCAGAAGAAGATGCCGACCTGGCTACAACGGTGCTGCTATCCGCAGACCTGAGAGGAGTAGACTCGCATGGGATAGCGCGTCTTGTGGGTTATGTGAGATTGTGGGAAACCGGAAGGATCAACGCGAAGCCTAACGTAAGGATAGTTCACGAAACGCCAAGCACTGCCGTGGTAAACGGAGACAGCGGCCTCGGCCTGGTAGTGGCTCCCAAAGCCATGCAGATCGCGATCGAAAAATCTACGAATGTTGGTACCGGATGGGTATCGGTAAAAAATTCCAACCACTACGGAATTGCAGGCTATCATGCAATGATGGCGCTGAAAAATAATATGATCGGTCTTTCCATGACCAATGCCAGTCCACTCGTGGCGCCTACGTTCTCATTGGAAAGATTGCTTGGTACGAATCCGATTGCTGTAGCCATTCCGGCAAATAAACAACCGGCTTTTGTAGCCGACTTCGCTACCACCACTGCTGCCAACGGCAAGCTGGAGATCCTTCAGCGCAAAGGCCTCGATGCGCCGCTGGGTTGGATCCAGGATAAAGAAGGAAAACAAACCCCCAACGCAAATGAATTGAAACAAGGAGGTGCCTTGCTTCCACTGGGAGGCGACCGTGAACACAGCAGTCACAAAGGGTATTGCCTTGGTTCAATCGTAGATATTTTCTCGGCAGTATTATCTGGCGCCAATTACGGGCCTTGGGTTCCGCCGTTTGTTAATTTCCTTCCACTTCCGGAAAACCCGGTAGGAGAAGGCATCGGCCATTTCTTCGGCGCCATGCGTGTAGATGCATTCCGCCCGGCGGAAGACTTCCTGCATCATATGGACAATTGGATCGGCCGTTTCCGTTCTGCGAAAGCAGTAGAAGGAGAACAAGTGATCATCCCCGGAGACCCGGAAAGAGAAATGGAAAAAGAAAGAATGGAAAAGGGGATTCCTCTGCTTCCGCCCGTAGTAAAAGACCTGGAAGAGTTGAGCAAGAAATTTGAAGTAAAATTTTAATTAGATCATAATACCTATAAGGTTTTTAAAAACCTTATAGGGTTAGTTTTTGAAAAATAGCTGAACTATGTTTTTCCTTTTTTGTTATCTATAACATTACAACTAACATTTTTATGAAACCCATCTACCATTTCGCATTCCTACTACTGATTTTCGTAGGATTTAATTCCTGTAAAAATAAAGACGGCGGCGTCAATATCTTTTCGATCGACGACGATAAAAAACTTGGCTTGCAGGTATCTCAGCAGATCGCTGCCGATCCTGCTACTTATCCAATCCTGAGCGAAGCCGATTATCCGCAATCCTACACGTATCTGAGAGCTATCAGGGATAGAATTCTGAACTCAGGAAAATTAAATCACAAGGATGATTTTGTCTGGGATGTAAAGATCATTCGCAGCGACACCACGCTGAATGCCTTCTGCACGCCAGGCGGCTACATCTACGTGTATTCAGGCATCATTAAATATCTTGATACGGAAGACGAGCTCGCAGGTGTAATGGGCCACGAAATGGCACACGCCGACCGCAGACATAGCACAGATGCGATGACAGAGCAATACGGCATTCAAACATTGGTGGCAATTGTATTAGGGAAAAATCAAAATGCACTTGCTTCGCTTGCTACCAATTTATTGGAATTGAAATACAGCCGTAAGAACGAAGCAGAGGCAGATGAATATTCGGTAATTTATCTTTCCGCTACTCCTTACCAATGCAATGGTGCAGCAGGATTTTTTGAAAAACTTACAGCCTCCGGTAGTTCAGGAAACACGCCCGAATTTTTAAGCACACATCCAAATCCGGACAACAGGATTCAAGCGATCAACGACAAAGCGGCAAGCATAGGCTGCAATACGAGTCCAAGCGGATTTAATTATAACGATTTTAAAAATTCGCTGCCATAAACGATATTATTTTAACACCAGGTCAGCAAGAGCAACAGCAAGAGTAGCCAGAAAAATCTGACTACTCTTGCTGTATTCTACCATCCACCGCCAGCACCGCCACCGCCAGAAGAGCCGCCTCCGAATGAACTGCCGCCTCCGCCGCCGGAGGAACCTCCTCCTCCCGAACTGCTGCTTCGTTGTTTGCGAGGAATGGTATAGAATTCTTCTTTAAAGAACGAACAATTTTTACAACGATAAGTGCGCACCCCGGAACCGCTGCTGCTATACGTAGCTTCCGAGATCACGCGGTTTTGTGAATAATGAGTTCTGCGCTGGCAGTCCGGACAGCGTGAATAGCCGGAAAAATGATTCACATATTCTAAGATCTCCACGTCTTGCAAATCGTCGCTCACCCAAACATCGTAATCAATAGAGTTGATATGCTCTTCGGTGAGTTGTTCTTTTTTCAGGTAGTGGTCATCCTCCGATTCGGAAAGTCTTCGCAGAGGTTTTCCGGTGATCTTTCCTGTTCTTGGTGCAAAGCGGATTTTTTGTTTGATCAACCAATAAATATACCAGCTAAAATAAAAAACAAAAGTCAAGGGAAACAGCAATAATGCAAGTAGCCATGGACGATGTTCTTTTTTCATGGAATGGTATTTGAGCAGAGCATCTTCTTGTTTATTGTTCCAATCTTTATTCTGCAGAAGGCGAATCGCCAATACCATCAGGCTAATCCCTACATAAAATGCGATCAGGGCATTGCTGGGTTTGAGTAAGCTAGTGACATCAAAAACGGTTGTAAGAAAGAAATAAGCGATCGTGAAAAAAATGCAGAAGAAAAAAACAGGGAAGGAAATAGTATCCGAAATAGCTTTTTTACTAACCTTTATGCCTGTATAAATCGTAGTGAGAATAGCGCCTATTACAAAGACCCAGACCATGCCGTAGCTGGGTTCTTCTGCTTGAGTGCTATAGCTTGTCTCTTCTGTTTGATCCGAGCGTATCTCCTCTGCGTAGGCAGGGTTTTCCAATACTTTGCGGATCTCTTCCAATGCTGCTAAAAGACCATTCCCATATTCTCCATTTTTAAAATAAGGAACCATACTGTTCTCACCGATCCTTTTGCAGAGCGCATCAGGCAGTATACTTTCCAATCCATATCCTGTTTTGATTTGCCATTTGTGCTGATCTTTTATAATAAGGATCAGCAATCCGTTGTTCTTATCTTTTTGTCCGATGCCCCATTGCTGGAAAAGATTGTAAGCAAAATCTTCCGGTGCTACATCCCCGATCGAGTTGATCACTGCGATGCCGACCTGCGCTGTAGTGCTGTCGTTGATCTCTCTGATTGCGCTGTTGAGCGCAGCTACTTCGTCGGAGGTCAAAATATTTTCCGGATTGCTCACATAGCCGCCACCCGGACCTGTAGGATTGGGAACGGTTTCAGGAGTATAGATCTTTTCAGGAAGGTCAGCGATCAATGGCGGGCAGCAAAACATCCAGAACAGGATGTTCAAAAGGATAATTGATTTAGCAGTTTTCATAGAATAGCAATGAATGAGGAAAGGAATAACACTGTTACAACGTAAAAGACTTTAATAGGGTTAAAAATAATATTTATCTTTCCATGTATTTGTATAAAAGTCTTATTGTTAATAACTTAAAATTATTTTACATTAAGTCTATAAATTTAATATAGAATATTTTTGTTTCGTCAAATCAACTACTATATTTGTATCATAAATTGTTTCCTGAATCAATTACCACCACCGTTGATTTTGGTAGCGAGGGCTACATGCACGATGTAGGGTGGTTCCCCAATAAAAAAAAATTTGTATTAAGATACCTATTGAGATAAGTAGATTAAGCCTGTGTGTGGTGGACTCTACAGACTTATTTCTACTTTCTCGATAGACCAATTTATAAGGTGTAAACATACTAAAAACATTCCTAAGGTCAATCGTTAAGACTGATCGAGGGAATGTTTTAGTTTTGGCTGCTGTTTGTCTGAACCTTAATTTTCAGGATTAGAAGATTTGCTTGATTTTTATTTGCAAGATGATAATAGGGTTGTCATTCAGTAAGAACCTTGTGCAGATTCTGCACTAACGTTTAATAGTTTCTTTTCTTGGGTTTCTACTAGTGCATTGTAAAGTGAAGAGCCGGAATTTCTAACCACAGGGTTCCTCCTGAATGACAACGACGAATAAATTCTGGAAATAAAAATCATGTAAATCTTCTAATCCTGAAAATCAAGGTTCAGAATTCAGCGCTGAACTTCTCTGCTTTCGCTTTTAGCTTCTGAACAATCTCAGGATATTCTGCTGCCACATTTTTTTGTTCTGCAGGATCTTTTTCCAAATCAAATAAAAGTAAAGGAGCTGCCTTGTCGCCCGTGCGGATGCCGGGAAAGGCGCTGGGTTTGGCTTGTTCGTATGGAGCCAGGATCGTTACGCCGTCTGGCCAGCGCG
This sequence comes from Cytophagaceae bacterium, assembly GCA_035535995.1. GTDB lineage: Bacteria > Bacteroidota > Bacteroidia > Cytophagales > Cytophagaceae > JANYCO01. Next base: position 296,391 of record DATLOZ010000009.1, on the reverse strand, counting down.
GGTCTACCCAATTGGAATCAGGGATCTCAGTAGGCTCGGGCGATAAAAGATGTAATTTCCATTTCCCACTCCGCACGGTTTGAAGTTTGTCTACATAAAAAGAAAACAACGCATCGTGCGGACTGGATGCGTTGGAGGTAAGCAAAGGAAAAATATCTTTCCCATCCAACATCAGGTCTTTAGGAGTATTGATTGACGCGGCCTTCAGCAAGGTAGGAAAAACATCGATCACACCGGCCGGTTGTTGATTGGTATGCCCCGGAGGAATATGTCCTTTCCATTTTATCAGAAAAGGTACGCGAATGCCACCTTCCCAATTTTGTGCTTTCATTCCACGCAGCCCGCCAGAGCTGCCGCCAAACCATGGTCCGTTGTCGGAGAGAAAAACAATAATAGTATTTTCATCCAGATTATGCTCCTGGATTTTTTTCATCACTTCTCCCACAGACCAATCGAGCTCACGCATAGCATCGGCATAGAGATCGTCTTTGGTGTTTGGAGTATAAAATTCTTCCGACACGGCCATTGGCTTATGTGGCATGGCTTGCGGAAGGTAGAGGAAAAAAGGTTTGTCTTTGTTTGTATCGATAAAATCAAGCGCTGCTTGTGTGTAACGTTTGGTAAGCGTGGTCTGCACTACGGGATATTCTATTTTCTTTTCATTTTCCATCAGCACCACCGGCCGCATATCGTTGGAATAAGGAATACCAAAATATTCATCAAAGCCATGACGGGTTGGATAAAATTCCGGCTTATGTCCCAGGTGCCATTTGCCAATGATCTTGGTGGCATAACCTTCCTGCTTTAGAATTTCACTTAGCAATAATTCACTGTCGGAAATTCCTACGTCGTCGTTGCCACGGTAGGTTTGGAAGTTTTTTGTTTTCTCCGGATTCGGATTGATCGTTAATTTATTTCTTACCGGATAACGCCCTGTAAGCAGTGATGCACGTGTAGGAGCGCAGTAAGGAGTAGGGGTATAAAACTGCATAAGTTTAGCGCCTTCTGTACCCAACCGGTCAATGTTGGGCGTGGCCCACTGTTGTTGACCATAACTGGAAAGATCGCCATAACCGAGATCGTCGGCCAGGATGATCACAATATTTGGTTTTCGTTTTGCTGAAGAGGAAGATTTTTTCTTATCGGCCGAAGAAATTAAAAACAATAAAGCGATGATGAATAAATAGGTGGAAATTTTTTTCATATGATCTTTCTGATAAAAAGAGACCTATAAGGTTTTAAAAACCTTATAGGTGTATACTAAAATAGAACAGTAATGGTATGATTATCTTAATTAAATAGCAGCAGTCAAATTCACCTCCAATGTGAAATCATCGTAGATGGCTTTGTCGCCAAGGTTTTCGAAGAAACTGGCTGACTTGAATTTGATATCGTACTTTGTGCGGTTCACCGTGATGACGCCGGTAGCAGTAAGGGTTTTCGCATCGGTTTTAATCACCGCAGGGAAACTAACGGGATTGGTAATTCCTTTGATCGTAAGATTTCCGTTTACCGTATAGTTGTCACCACCCTTACTTTCTACAGAACTAATCACATAAGTAGCAGTTGGATATTTTGCGGTAGAAAAGAAGTCATCATTTTTTAGATGCCCTACCAGTTTGGCATTTCCATCTTTGTCTGCTATGTCTGTTACGGTAAGGGCAGCCACATCGAGTGTGAAGGTGCCGCTTTTTATTTTTTTATCTTCGACGTTGATCGTGCCGGAGCTCAAAGGGATGGTGCCTTTGTGTTCACCGGTTACTTTTTTGCCAGTCCAGACCAGTGTGCTTTTTTTAGGGTCTACTTTGTAGACGGATGTTTGGATACTTACAAAAGAAAAAAGTAAGATGGAAGAAAATAATAATGCAAGAGAAATTTTTTTCATGGTTTTTATAGTTTAAAATTTAAAATCATAGCGATAAATAAAAGCAATGTATTGGTTGCATCGATCTGACGGACGAATCATAATACATCCTTCACACACCGGAATCCGGTATGCATCAGTCCGGTCTCTGCGGTAGAAGAAGATTTTCCGTCTACTTTAAATCCGTGGCAAACATTAGGATCACACAAGAACGAACCGCCTTTCGTTACTTTGCGCATCTCTGTATCCATACGCGCTTCGTCTTCGGTAGGAGCGATGTCATCGGCAGTCCATTGCCATACATTGCCTCCCATATCGGAAAGGCCGAGTGAAGTGAGTCCGAATTTTCCTACAGGACTTGTGGTGAGATAACCGTCTTCCCCGGTGTTTTTTTCAGGGAAGGATCCTTGCCAAAAATTTGCTTTGAAATTTTTTCCATCCTTCATCGAATTTCCCCACGAGTAAACATCGTGCGAAGTGCCGCCTGCGCTCGCGGCCCATTCCCATTCGAGTGCAGTAGGAAGTCTTTTGCCTGCCCATTTTGCATAAGCCACCGCATCGTTCCAGGAAACCTGTGTTACCGGGTGATCCAATGGAGCGGGGCCTTTGTCGGGGCCCAGTGGGTAAAGGTAGTTGGCTCCGTCTTTCAACAACCATTGTTTTTGTTCAAAGTCAAACACCGCAGAGTTGCCAAATTTTTCCGCCTCAGTTACATACTTGGTAGCTTCGGTAAATTTTTTGTAATCACCTACCGTTACCAAATTTTTGTCGATGCGGAAAGAGCGGATCTTTGTTTTTGTTTTTTGCTGCGTCTCTTCATCTGTTTTTTCGAGCAACCCTCCTTTGATGAAAACCATTGAAGTCAGGTCTTCCTTGTCTGGTGAGGGACAGGAGGCGAGCGAGGCTTGTCCTGTTTTCGCTATTGCTACAGGCGCACTGTTCCGAAATTCCTGTTGACAGGAAAGCAGCGTACTACCTGTAAGAGTTGCAAGCAAAATAGTTTTGTAAAAGGCCATAAGAAATTATTTGTTAGTAGGAGCATTCAGAATTACCAATTGTTTGTCCAGGTCAGATTTCTCCTGGTCTATAAATCCGAATTCGTGATTCAGTTTTACGCCATCTTTTAGGATCCAGTTAATGAAATCGTAAAGCTCTTTATTGGCGGCCACATCCTGGGGGAAGGAAAAGTTTACATTCCCGGTTACCACTTCGGAATAATTTTTTTCTTCCAGCTTACTTACCACATTGTCTAGCGTAGCATAGAAATTTTCTTCCTCGTCGAGTTTGCCATTTCCATTCAAGTCTTCGGGAATTACAGTAAGTCCGTCTTTCACTTTTCTTGTTTTAAGATCGTAGATCAGGCCAAGGTTGTTGTAGGTGATTCCATTTGTATCCTTCAGCACAGCGTAGATCAAATGTTTGTCGTCGCCGGCGATTCCTTTTCCGATCAGATCTTTTTGCTCGAAGCCATAGTGACGCGCAAAAGTAGTAGGCGCGCAGGCAATCTGCTCGCGGGTATATAGAACAGTGGTATGTGTTTTTTTATCTTTCTTCTTAGTGCCTTCATCAAGGCCTTCAAACGGATCCCATTTTTCGAAGAAGAGTTTTTTCAGCTCTTTATCTTTGATGCCGGTAGCGCCGTATTGTTTGGCGAAATCACTTTTGCTGTTTGCTACGGTGAGTAGTATATAACGGTTCACATTGATCACTTTGAAACCAGGTTTAATTTCTTTTTCAGAAAGTTCATGCGCGTTGATCACCAGGTTGGCGCTATCGGTATCAGGACCTCCGCGTGGGTTGATCTTAAAGGTTACCTCGGGGTTCACTTTTTTATATTCCGCGATCCAGCGCTCTACAAGCGGGTAAGTAAAACGTGAACCAGTGATGATGACCTTGGTAGATTGCTGCGCGTTCAGATTGAAGGCAACAATTAAAAAAAGCAGACTAATCAATTTCGTTTTCATGATATTATTTTTTTGAATGACAACCGTTTTCGCAGCGGCTTGAAAATTTTAATAAATGTTTAGTAAATAATTACAGACAGCGATCTTTTAAAGATCCTGGAAGATGCGCCAACAAAAGGAAGTGAAGTATTTTGAAAAAAAATTTCCACCTTCCTTCTTCAGCATATAAGTGTTAAAAGCGCTCATAATAGAGTACGATCTTAAGTGCTGAGCTGATTAATAGGTGGATATTAATAAACTCTATAGAATTAATATACAAATATACTCACTTCTTTTTATTCTCAAAAGTTTTTTTTAAAAAAGTTGAAAGAATAGTTCAGTTGTTACTTTGCAGGTATCCCCAGGGTTGAAACCCTAGGCAATTTATGGTTTTAAAATCTCCATACTCACACTCCCTACTCCATACTGTTTAGTGGTAGGTAAACCAAGGAATGTTCTTTTTGTTTTTGTTTTCAAACCTCAAACCATAGCTTTGTCTCATTGTATAGGATTTCTATAGACTTTATATTAAAAATTTTTCCACCAGATTTTTGATTTATAAAGACTTAATGAAGCGAAGAAAGTCTCCGCTTTTATTTAGGGAATATAAAAACTAAAAATTTGTAATCATGAATTCCCCTTTACTTCCATCGCTGTCTTTGCAATTCCACCATTGCTATAAAGCAGCACGCACAACTTGCTGTTGTTGCTGATCATTACTTAAAATCCACGCCTTCGTGCTGGCTTCATTCACGCGGCTTCTACAATAGTTGCTGAGAGGATTTCTATGTCTGATAAATCCTGCGTGAAGAAGTATGTTCTAAAAGTACCCATCAAACAAAAATCAATACCATACCAATCAATTTATGAAGAGAATTTTACACGTAGTCACTATAACATTGTTTATAGGTTTCTTATCCCTGAAAGTCTCGGCACAGACGCAGGATTTTGTGCTGAAAGGCCGGCTGGTCGACGAGCTTACGAATGAACCGATGGTAGGCGCGATCGTGCAGATCAAAGGTACTTCCGAAGGTGTCATGGTCGACGACAGCGGTTATTATGAATTAAAAACAAAACGACAACCTCCCTTTACTATTTCTGTATCGGCCATCGGCTACGATACAAAAGATATCGAAGTATATGACAACGACGAACCGGAATTTAATATTTCCATGCGCCAGGAAAGTTCCGGAACCGAAGTAGTAGTGATCGGATATGGAGAGCAGAAAAGAAAAGATGTGACGGGTTCTGTTTCATCCGTACCTACAGAATTAAAATCACAACCGGTTGCTTCTGTAGAAAGACTTTTACAGGGTACAGTAGCGGGAGCAGTAGTGACGCAGACCTCAGGTCAGCCTGGTGGCGGTGTGAGTGTACAGATCCGTGGTAACAACTCCATCACCGCAGGAAGCGATCCGCTTTATGTAATCGACGGTTTCCCTATCAACAACGATTATTCGCTCAACGATGCAGGCGTAACAGACGGTTCGAAGATCAACCCGCTGTCTTCGATCTCTACTACCGACATTGAATCCATCGACGTATTGAAAGATGCTTCCGCTACCGCCATCTATGGTAGCCGGGGTGCAAATGGTGTGGTGATCATCACTACTAAGAAAGGATCGAAAAACCAATCTTCGATCAACTACGATATGTACACAGGTTTTTCAGAAGTGATCCGTGAAATTCCTGTAATGGATGCAGCTCAATGGTGGCAATTACGTAAAGAAGCTGCCGCCAACTCCGGCAAATCGGGAACACTTGCCACCGCCAACGCTACCGCGCTGACTACCGCTGCCAACGCGGGCTACACGCTGGATACCTCCGGACAAGGCACCAACTGGCAAGACGCCGCTTTTCGCAGAGGACATATTCAAAGTCATAACTTATCCGTGCTCTCCGGTACAGATAAAACACGTATTGCCATTTCAGGAAATTATTTCAAACAGGATGGTGTGCTTCTCAATACAGATTTCATCCGTTATGCAGGAAGAGTAAACCTGGAACATGATTACAGTGAGAAATTAAAGATCACCTCTTACATCACCGCAAGCAATACCCAGGCACAAGTAGCGCCGGCCGCCGTAGTAGGAGCATTGCTGCTGACGCCACCTTCATTGCCGATCTATAACAACAGCGGTGGATATGTGCTGAGCAGTCCATTCGAATCGGCGCTGCAAAACCCGATCAACTCGCTGAACAATCAATTGAACCAAACAAAAACCAATCGTTTCCTAGGCAATGTGGCTGCAGACTACAAATTGTTTAAAGGTCTTACGGCAAGAATATTATTCGGCGCCGATGTAGTAGACAACAAACAAAACCGCTACCTGCCGATCTCTACCTATGAAGGATACGCCTTAGGAGGATTTGCTTCTGTAGGAAATACGAATACGGTGAACTGGCTAAACGAAAATACTTTGAACTATTCCAGAGTGTTTAATAAAATTCATAGCCTGAATGTACTCGGTGGATTCACTGCTCAGAAATCAGTGACAGAAGGTGCAGTCACCGCTTCCGCCGGGTATCCCAACGATCTTCTTACCTACAACAATATCGGTGTAGGAGTTACTACCAGGCCTGTAGGATCTTTCTCAAGCCAGTGGACGCTTGCATCCTGGTTGGGAAGAGTGAACTATGGATTTAACGAAAAATATTTGCTCACGCTTACATTACGTGCCGACGGTTCTTCCAGATTCGGTCCGAGCAATAAATGGGGATACTTTCCTTCTATAGCCGTGGCCTGGAATGCGCACGAAGAAAATTTCCTCAAAGGAGTGAAAGCCCTTTCCAACCTGAAGATCCGTACAAGCCTTGGTAATACAGGGAACCAGGCAATCCCGCCTTATTCTTCCCTGGCGCAGTTGAGCTCTTTCCGCTACAACTTCTCCAACACCACGGTAAACAGCTTCGCACCGCTTACTACCAACAATCCAAACTTGGGATGGGAAAAGACAACGCAGTTTGATATCGGAACAGATATCGGGTTGTTCAAAAATCGTATCTCCATCATCGCCGATTATTATTATAAGAAAACAAGCGACCTGTTGCTGAATGCACCGGTATCAGGGACTTCCGGCTTGTCTTATTATGATGTGAATGGTAACCCAAGCCAGTCTTCTACTGCTTACCAAAATATTGGTGTAGTACAAAACCAGGGTGTGGAGTTGGCGATCCTTACGGAAAACGTGAAGACAAAAAGATTTACCTGGAATACGAATTTTATTTTCTCTAAGAACAGCAACAAGATCTTAAGTCTTGGAGACGGCATCAATCAAATCATTCCCCAGATCTCGCAGCCTTCTGTATTGCAGGTAGGAGCGCCGGTAGGATCGTTCCTGGTGTATGAAACCGACGGCGTGATCCAGCAAGGCGATAATCCGCTCACCCCTCAGGCGAATAAAAATCCGGGTGGACAAAAATACAAAGACATCAACGGTGACGGCAAGATCACGCAAGATGCAGACCGCGTAGTGATCAAGAACAAACCTCCTTACGTATTCGGTCTCACCAACACCGTGAAGTACGCAGGCTTTGATCTCACTGTATTCATCCAAGCATCTATCGGAGGAAAACTTTACAACTCCAACCGCGCAAGCCTGGAGCTAGGTACAGGGTATACCAATGCTTCCACTACATTGCTCGACCACTGGACACCTACCAATACCAGCACAGATGTGAAAGCGCCTTACCAGGATCCTGCGATCACAATTTCCGATCGCTTTATCGAAGATGCTTCTTACGGAAGATTGAAAAACCTGACGCTTGGATATACACTGCCGATCAGGCTTACTGAAAAAGCAAAATTCAAATCAATCAGAATTTATGTATCGGCGCAGAACATGTTTACGATCACAAAATACACCGGCTTTGATCCTGAAGTAAGCTTCACCGGCCAATCGCTAGTAAACAAAGGCATTGACCAGGGTGTGTATCCAAACAGCAAAACATACCTGGGAGGAATTTCTGTAACTCTATAATATCTGTAAAGTCCATAACAACAATGATTATGAAAAATATAAAATATTTATGGTTGGTAGCGATTCTGTTGACCGCTACTTCCTGCAAAAAATTTTTAAAAGAAAATCCACATTCGGTGATCACCGAAGACCAGTTTTATAAAACCCAGAACGATGCGATCTACGCAGTGAACGCCGTATATTTTTTGCTGAACTCGGGTGGTACAAGTTATCAAACTCCCTACAACGTACTATTCAGTACCGGTATGGACATGGCTTCCGACGATGTGGATCCGGGTCCTGGCGCTACGAACCCCGATGTACGTTCGCTCTCCGTACTTGGTCATTCTTCGGCAAACCTTCGTGTGTACGAGATCTGGCAGCAACATTATGCAGCGATCAAAAAAGCAAATGTAGCGCTGGCTAAAATCCCTGCGATTGATTTTGATCCTACCTTGAAAGCAAGATTGCTGGCAGAAGCAAAATTCCTGCGCGCACTTTACTACTTCAACCTGGTGCGGTTGTATGGTGATGTGCCATTGGTTACTACCTACGATGGAAATGCTGTGACCGCACAGGATTTTTCGGTAGCTAAAAGTTCTTCTACCGATGTTTACAATCAAATCCAGCAAGACCTTACAGACGCTGCTGCAGTACTTCCGAACTCTTATGGAAGCCCTGATGTAGGCCGTGCTACCAAAGGTGCTGCGCTTGCCCTGCTGGCCAAAGTATACCTCACCAAAGCATCCTTTCCTTTGAGGCTTACTGCTCATTATACAGATGCGGTGAACACTGCCCTTCTGGCAATTACTTCAGGCGATGTTCCGGGCGCTTCAGGATCTTTTGGGTATGCCTTACAAGCAAATTATGCAAATGTGTTTTTACCTGCGCAAAAAAATAATTCCGAACATATTTTCTCAGCGCAGTTCAAATCAAATTCACAGGGACAAGGAAACAATCAGAATCCAAGGTCCATTTATACCATGCCTCCTGCGGCCGGTATCACCGGGAGTTATGCAGAGATGGTACGTTTTTATACAGAAGGTGCAGACAACTACTACAGCATTTATAAAATGTATCAGGTAGCTGACAAGAGAAAGAAAGTTTCGTTTGTAACCAAATACGTAGGTCCGAAAAACGGGGTTACGTATTCGCTGAAAATTGTGAACCCGGCATTCCCGAATGACTCCACGCCATTCTTTAATAAATGGTGGGATCCGAACTCTACTTCTGTAACCAGTGAATCGGCGGCAAACGTGCCGATCATACGCTATTCAGAATTGCTGCTCATCCACGCAGAAGCAGCCAACGAGGTCGGCGATCCTACAGCTTATGATTCTTACAACAAAGTACGCGCAAGAGCAGGACTGCCCACCTTCGTTGCAGGAAGCCTGAGCCAGGCGCAGTTCCGCGACTCGCTCTACAAAGACCGTCGCCTGGAACTTGTTTTTGAATACCAAAGATGGTTTGATCTCATCCGTCAGCGCGATGCAGCAGGCAATCCATCGTTTGTGGCGAATCTTCACAAGGTAGGAAAAACAAATGCGCAGGATTATCACCGCTTGTATCCAATCCCGCTTTCCGAGTTATCGGTGAATTCAAAGATCACGCAGAATCCTGGATGGTAGTGTGATATGGGAGATATAGTGAATGTACTTCCTTGTGGCAAAAATTATAACACTAATGATAGACAAACTAAAAATGATTTTTTTCAAAAACGGGATAAATGCTAAACACTTACTGGCCATGCCGCTTCTATGCTTCAGCGTAGTAGCAGCCTCAGGGCAGTATGATCCTTCAAAGCCTTTTACAGGGAAGATCGGCAAGACGATCGAGGAAACACAGCAAGTATGGCCTGAGCGTGTGAAAGCTCCGAAAGGCGCACCCAATGTGGTTTGGATATTACTCGATGATGTTGGCTTTGGAGCTACCTCGGTATTCGGAGGGTTGATCGAAACGCCAAATTTTGAAGCGCTTGCCAACAATGGAATTCGTTATACCAATTTTCATACTACAGGAATATGCAGTCCAACAAGAGCCGCGCTGCTTACCGGTCGTAACGCGCATACGGTAGGTATGGGGCACCATGCGGAGCTTGGCATTGGTACGCCCGGTTACAACGGCGATATTCCATTTGAAGCGGGTACGGTCGCAGAAATTTTTAAAGAGAATGGTTACAATACTTTTGCGTTGGGAAAATGGCATGGAAACAATCCTAAAGACCTTACGATTGCCGGGCCTTACAACCGTTATCCTACCGGCAGAGGCTTTGAGCATTTTTATGGATTTCTCGGAGGTGCCACGGATCAATGGCATCCGCAATTGGTAGAAGAAACCACGCCCATCAACATAGAACCAAACACAAAACATTTCAACCAACTGATGGCCGACAAAGCGATCGCCTACATCGCCAACCAGAAATCTGCGGATCCTGAAAAACCTTTCTTTCTCTATTACGCCACCGGCGCTGCGCATGCACCGCATCATGTAGCGAAGGAATGGAGCGATAAGTATAAGGGTAAATTCGATGCGGGCTGGGACAAATACCGGGAAGAAGTATTCAAGCGCCAACAGGCGTTGGGGCTTTTGCAGAAAGGTACAAAACCCGCGCCACGACAAACGGGCATCAAGCCCTGGGATTCTTTAAGTAACGATGAGAAAAAGGTATTCGCACGTTTCATGGAAGTCTATGCCGGATTTTTATCCTACACCGATTATGAAATTGGCCGTGTAGTCAATTATCTGAAACAAATTGATCAGCTCGACAATACGGTGATCTTCCTTGTAATCGGCGACAATGGCGGAAGTAAAGAAGGCACGTACACAGGAACGATCGGTACAGCAGAAAAAGCGCAAGGAGATGACATCAACTTTTTACTGAGCCAGTATGATAAAATTGGAACCGAATATACTAACCCCAATTATCCACTCGGCTGGTCGCAGGCTACCAATACGCCTTTCCGCTATTGGAAGAGCGATGTAAACAGCGAAGGAGCCACGCACAACCCGCTCATCGTACATTATCCAAATGGGATCAAAGATAAAGGAACGATCCGCACACAGTACAGTCACGTGGTGGATGTATTGCCGACTACGATCGAGATCACAGGAGTAAAAGTACCGCAGCAGATCAACGGCTACCCGCAGCGCCCGATCCAGGGAATATCTTTTGCTTACACGATCACTGATCCGAAGGCGCCTACAAGACATACCATTCAGTATTACGAACTCCACGGCGGGCGCTCGATTTATAAAGACGGATGGAAAGCAGAAGTCTACCATCCGAGAAACACGTTTGGAGAAACTAATCCTACCGATATCAATTTCATCGCCGATTTCAGTCGCGATAAATGGGAGCTTTATAACCTGAACGAAGACTGGAACGAGACCAATGATCTTGCCACCAGCAATCCTAAAAAACTGGAAGAGCTAAAAAAACTTTTCGATAGCCTGGCTACGGAGTACAATGTTTATCCACTCAAAAATTACCGCGCCGGAGTACCATCGCCCACTATCCGCGCACGAGCAGTAATCTACGAAGGTACGACGATCAAAACCCGCGTGTATATCGGTAAGTCCCCAACAACGATCACTGCCAATGTAGAGCTTTCCAACAATACACCTGAAGGAGTAATCTTCGCCAACGGCGGCCTTTGGGGAGGTACCAGTCTGTATGTTCAAAATGGAAAACTTCAATATACGCTCAACGATGGTATAAAAGAGCTCACATTAGTTTCGTACAAAAATTTGCAGAAAGGGAAAAATGCGATCCGCATAGAATTCACCGAAGCCAATACAGTAGAGCTTTACCTGAACAACGAACAGGTAGCGAAGGAAACCATAGCATCCAAATCAAAATACCTGAATTCCGCAAACTCCGATGGATTCAGCGTAGGGAAAGATCTTAACTCGCCGGTCACTAAAATATATTCCGGTACATACCCATTCAACGGAAGTGTAAAAACAGTAATCATCGATCAGAAAGAAGAATAGAAATAATTTTATTAAAACGTTAACTGAAAATTTTTATGAAAAAACTAAAAGTAGTATCCGCATTTTTTTTAGCCCTCTTGTTGAACAATACAATCGAGGCGCAAACTTCTGAAGCGAAGCCTGAGATCAGTTTTGAAACCTTTGAAGCAAAACTGAAACAAGCCTCTCCAAACCCGCAGATCTTAGATGCAAGAACTGTGGAAGAGTACAATTACAATCATATCAAAGGCGCCATTCACATAGACGCAGCCAATGATGCTGAGTTTCAAAAAGTAGCCGACAAACTGGATAAAAAACGCCCGGTGTTTGTCTACTCGATCAACAATGGCAGAAGTGTGACGGTGGCGAAAAAATTAAAAGAGCAGAAATTTTCCGAAACCTATGTGCTTCCGGGAGGCCTCAGCAAATGGATCGGAGCGGGGAGACCTGTAGAAACTACTGTGGGCAATGGTCTCAGCGTAGATCAATACAAGCAGCTTGTTCAATCCGAAAAATTAGTGTTGGTAGATGTACAATCCAAATTCTGTGGTGGTTGTAAAAAACTAGCGCCTATCGTGGATTCTGTGGCAACTGAAAAAGCAGGCGAGCTGAAAGTGGTGAAGATCGAGCTCTTCGACAACAAGCAGATTGGCAAAGAACTGAACATCGAATCTATTCCAACACTTATTCTATACAAAGACAATAAGATCGTATGGCAGAAAAGCGGTTTCACTTCGAAAGACGCGTTGGATAAGGTGATCAGCAAAGAGATTGCACTCAAATAAATTTTGTACCAACCTTATAGTTTCATCAAATCGGAATTCAATTCATGAAATTTTTATTTAAAAAAATAGTTGACTTTAAAGTAGCCAGAGTAACCGCTTCGATTACTCTGGCCTTAACTGCTTCCTCTTCTTTTGCACAATTCAGTCCTCAGCAACCGTTCGATGGGAAGATTGGAAAAACCTTACAGGAGTCAACGCCGGGACATACACAGTTCAACGTAAACGCGCAGCCAGGCGCGCCCAATGTAGTATGGATTCTGATCGATGATGCCGGATTCGGAGCTACTACTGCTTTTGGTGGGTTAGTGGAAACTCCGAACATAGAGAAGATTGCCAACAACGGATTACGTTTTACTAATTTTCATACCACTGCAATTTGTTCCCCCACACGTTCGGCACTCCTTACGGGAAGAAATCATCATTCGGCGCACGTAGGGTTGCTTACTCCTGCAGCCATTGATTTTCCTGGTTATGACACACATATTCCTTTTGAAAAAGCTACCGTGGCGGAGATCTTGAGAGAAAACGGATACAATACCTTTGCCCTGGGTAAATGGCATCTTACCCCTGTGGTGGAAAACGGTTATGCAGGTCCTTTCAACCGGTGGCCTACAGGACGTGGCTTTGATCACTTCTATGGATTTCATCCCGGCGCCACCGACCAATGGCATCCCGAGCTTTGGGAAGATCAAACCAAACTTGATATTGAGCCAAATACAAAACATGTGAATACTCTGCTGGCAGATAAAGCCATCAAGTATATCGCAAATCAAAAATCAAGTGCGCCTGATAAACCATTCTTTTTATATCTCGCGCCAGGCGCCACGCACTCGCCGCATCAGGTCGCAAAAGAATGGATAGACAAATACCAGGGAAAATTTGATGGTGGATGGGATCAGTACAGGCAAGTGGTTTTTGAAAAACAAAAAAAACTCGGCCTCATCCCAGCCAATGCTGTACTGCCTGAGCCGAACCCTGGCGTGAAAGCATGGAATACTTTATCCGACAAAGAGAAAAAAGCATACGCACACTTCATGGAAGTGTATGCAGCGTTCTATACGTTTACCGATTATGAAATCGGTCGTATTGTCAACTACCTGGAACAGATCGATCAGCTCGACAACACACTTATCGTACTGGTATTGGGCGACAACGGCGCAAGCAAAGGAGGCGGACAATCCGGTACGGTAAACCCGGCGATCAACCGTCTGCAAGGCGAAGCAAAGATCGATGCGATCCTGAATGCAAGAGATATTATCGGCACGGATGAATCAAGCACGGATTATCCGATCGCCTGGGCAGCCGCTTGCAATACACCTTTCCGCTACTGGAAAGCCGATGCAAATACAGAAGGTGGTACGCGTAATCCAATGATCATTTCTTATCCAAAATTAATAAAAGAAAAAGGAGGTATCCGCAATCAATACGGCCACGTGATTGATGTACTGCCTACTACGCTTGAACTCATCAAAGGCAATGTACCGCAAGTGATCAACGGCTATAAGCAAGCGCCGATCGAAGGAACAAGTCTTGCCTACACAGTGAGCGAGGGCAAAGCTGCATCCCGGCATACAGTACAATACTACGAGATCGCAGGAAGCAGAGCTATTTATAAAGACGGTTGGAAAGCGGGTGTTTATCATCCCGTCATAGAATCAATTGACATTGGCAAAGACGCAGACCCTACCGGAGGAAAAGTAGATTTCAGTAAAGATGTATGGGAGCTTTATAATCTCAACGAAGATTTCAACGAGCGTATCAATGTAGCAGCTCAATACCCTGAAAAGTTGAAAGAGCTACAGGCCTTGTTTAACGAGGAAGCTAGGAAATACAATGTATACCCGCTGAAAGATTTTACAGCACACGATATGCCCGCGGGAAGAAGTGTGTATGGAAAATTGCCCAATATCATTTTATATCCAGGCGTGGATCATTTAGTAGGAGTAAATAGTCCGCTGTATGAGGGACGTTCATTCAGCGTCACTGCCGAAGCAGAGATCACGACAGGAAAAGAAGAAGGTGTACTCTTTGCCATCGGTGGCGAGAAAGCCGGGATTAGCTTATTCATAAAAGACGGAAAAGTTCAATACGCGCACAAGGCAAACAATCAACTTGCCTACCTTATTTCCAAAACACCGATCATCAAAGGAAAGCTAATTGTAAAACTAGAATACAATTTTACAGGCCTTACAGAAGCCACTAATAGTGTGGGTTCAGAGATACTTTATATAAACGGAGAAAAAATAGCCGAACGCGCAATTCCTAAAGGACAAGCTACGATCACTGCAGGCAATCGTATAGATGGCACTGATGTTGGGCGTGATCTTCGCACTCCTGTATCCGATCAGTATAGCAGCCCTTTTGATTTTACAGGGAAGCTAAAAAAAGTAACAATCCAATACCAATAGCGGAAACCTTACTATGCACGAAATCCATTATCGGACTTTGTGAATAGTAATTCTACTAAACTGATAGGTTTGATAAACCATGACATTATTGAATAAATATTGAAAAAGAATTTATAAAAGCTACGACATGACAAATAATAACAGTATTAAAAGCCTCGGTAAAAAATGGAAACACCCGCTGCTTGCAGCAGCACTGCTGGCCAGTATGGGAATATCTTCCACTACTTCGGCACAATACGATCCGGTGAAACCATTCAACGGAAAATTAGGAAAGACCTTAGGGGAAACACAACAATCCTGGAATGAGCATTATGCCAAAGCTCCACAAAACGCTCCCAATGTAGTCTGGATCCTGCTTGACGATGTTGGCTTCGGCGCGATCAGCACCTATGGCGGATTGATCAAAACTCCTACGCTGGATAGTCTTGCCAATAATGGTTTGCGTTATACAAATTTCCACACTACTGCGATCTGCTCTCCTACAAGAGCGGCGCTGCTTACAGGAAGAAACTCTCACTCGGTACACATGGGCTTGTTTCCCAATACCGGCGGAGGCACGCCAGGATACGATGGTTATATGCCTTTTGAAAAAGCAACCATTGCAGAAATTCTTCGCGAAAACGGTTACAATACTTATGCAGTAGGTAAATGGCATCTTACTCCTCCAAGCGATGCGACCGTAGTGGGGCCTTTCTCACGCTGGCCTACAGGCCGCGGCTTTGACCACTACTATGGATTCCTGGGAGGCGCTACCGATCAGTATTACCCGGTAGTGTGGGAAGACACGAAAAAAATAATTCCTGAAACAGGAAAATTATTCAACACCCAAATGGCCGACAAAGCCATTAGCTATATCACCGAGCAAAAATCAATTGCTCCTGAAAAACCATTCTTCCTGTATTACGCTCCAGGGGCGGCGCACGAGCCACACCAGGTAGATAAATACTGGAGCGATCAGTACAAAGGGAAATTTGATATGGGTTGGGACAAATACCGTGAGATCGTGATCGAGAATCAGAAAAAACTTGGGGTGATCCCGAAAGATGCACAGCTTCCTGAGCGCGGTCCCGGGCTGAAAGCATGGGCTTCACTCTCCGGCGATGAGAAGCGATTGTATACACGCTTCATGGAAGTATACGCAGGATTTCTCACACATACCGATTACGAGATCGGAAGAGTGATCAATCAATTGAGAAAGATTGGTCAGTTGGAAAATACATTGATCATTGTTTCTGTAGGTGATAATGGCGCCAGCAAAGAAGGTACATTCGAAGGACAAGCCAATCGCAACTATGATCCAAACATCACGCCGGAAGACCGTTTCAAAAAGAACCTGGAGCAAATTGATCTGATCGGAACAGAATATTCTAAACCAAACTATCCGCTTGGCTGGGCGCAGGCTGCCAATACACCTTTCAAACATTGGAAGCAAGATGCAAACTCCGAAGGAGGCACACACAATCCTCTGATCATGTTCTGGCCAAAAGGGATCCAGGAAAAAGGAGGGATCAGAAATCAATATACACATCTTATCGATCTTCTGCCTACCACAGTAGAATTGGTAAGAGCGAAGGTACCAACGATCCTCAACGGTTATCCGCAAGAGCCAATCGAAGGAACAAGTCTCGTATACAGTATTGGCAACGATAAAGCGCCTACACGCCACACACTGCAACACTACGAGATCATGGGCTCGCGCTCGATCTATAAAGACGGATGGAAAGCAGGAACATTGCATGTGAAAAAACAAGACTTCGACAAAGATGTATGGGAGTTGTATAATCTCAACGAAGATTTCAATGAGCGTGTTGATCTTTCGGCAAAATATCCTGAGAAGCTGAAGGAGCTGCAAGAGCTTTTCGACGCACAGGCCTGGAAGTACAATATCTATCCATTGAAAGACGGAACGATCCCTCTTGCGGCGCCATCCGTGTTTGACAACAGAACTAAACTCGTACTTTATCCCGGAACTTCTCAATTGTACGAAGGCGCCGCGCCAAAGCTCGGCGGCCGCTCACTTACGATCACAGCGGATGTGGTAGTACCTGAAAAAGGTGCCGACGGTGTACTGTTCTCTATCGGCGGTCGTTCCGCTGGGTTGAGTTTGTATGTACAGAAAAATCAACTTTGGTTCGCCTACAATAATGGTGACGAAAAAGTATTTGCAAATTCTTCCGAGACTATCAAGCCTGGTAAAAATAAATTACGAGTAGACTATAACTATGAAGGAGCAGAGAATGTACAAACCGCTCCGGGTACTGCTGTACTTTATATCAACGATAAAAAAGTAGGCGAAGTAAAAGTGAAACGTACGTTAGGAGTGATTGGCATTTATGAAAGCGTCGAAGTAGGACGTGATGTGATCACTGCGGTAACCGATAAGTACAAGGTGCCTTATGCATATACGGGTACTATCAACAATGTTACGATTGATCTGAAGTAAAAAATAAAGACAACCGTCCTTGCGACGAAGTATTAAAATTTTCCTTTTTGCTGGCGTCTTCGCCAGCAAAAACTTTATCACAATATTCTTGCTGGTGAGAAGTCCTGCAAGGCGAATGGAGAAAGGAAAACAAGAATAATCACTACTTAAAATTTTTCGCTATGAAAAAATATATTCTGGGTAAAAACATACTACTCGCCTTTACGTCAACAATCCTGGTTGCCGGATGCGCGCAAAAAGAAACTACGGAAGCACCACAAGATACGCAGGATCAAAAGTACGAGGGCGTGATGGGCAAAACGCTTGCCGACTCCAAAGAATGGTGGCCGGAAAAAAAGCGCGCGCCCAAAGACGCACCCAACGTTATTTACTTTTTGATCGACGATGCCGGATACGGCACCGCCAGCGCTTTTGGTGGATTGATGGAAACCCCAACATTGGATAGTCTTGCGAATAATGGGTTACGCTATACTAATTTTCATAGTACTTCCATTTGCTCTCCTACAAGAGCCGCGCTGCTTACAGGAAGAAATTCGCATTCGGTCCATATGGGCTTGTTTCCTGTGACCGCCACAGGTTTCCCCGGTTACGACGGACGATTGCCGCAAGACAAAGCTACTATTGCGGAAATTCTGCATGAGAATAGTTACAATACATATGCAGTAGGAAAATACCATCTCACTCCAATCAACGAGATCACCGCAGTAGGGCCGTTTGACCGCTGGCCTACGGGAAAAGGCTTTGATCATTTCTACGGATGGCACCTCGGGCATACGGATCAGTACCATCCTAATTTGTACGAAGATAATAATGTGATCGACATAGAGCCGAACACTACACACGTCACAACCCTATTGGCCGACAAAGCGATCAAGTATATTGCCAACCAACGTTCGCTTGCCCCGGAAAATCCTTTCTTCTTATACTTCGCTACCGGCGCTATTCACTCGCCGCACCAGGTAGATAAAAAATGGAGCGATCTGTATAAAGGAAAATTTGATAAAGGATGGGATTGGTACCGCGAAGAAGTATTGGCGCGCCAGAAGAAGCTCGGCGTAGTGCCCGCCAATGCAGTGCTTCCGCCTCGCAATCCGAAGGTACCTGCCTGGGACAGCCTTTCCGCAGACGAAAGAAAAGTATACGCACGCTACATGGAGATCTATGCAGGTTTCATGACACACGCCGATTATGAATTCGGACGCATCGTAAATTATCTGAAAGAGATCGGCGAACTTGACAATACCGTGATCATTGCGATCATTGGAGACAACGGTTCCAGCCCAAGTTCCAAGCATGGTAGTCTTAACAGCTATATCAGCGGATTAGAGAGCGATCAGCAGGTAAAAGAAGCGTTGAAAAATATTGATAAATTCGGAACAGAAGAATCATCTTCCGACGCACCATTTGGGTGGACACAGGCTACGAACACACCGTTCCGCTTGTGGAAAGCAGACCCCAACTCTGAAGGCGGTACGCACAATCCATTGATCGTTTTTTATCCGAAAGGAATCAAAGAAAAAGGCGGCATTCGCAATCAATACGGACATGTAAACGATATCGCTCCTACTACAGTAGAGCTTATTGGCGCTACTGTTCCCGAAACAATCAAAGGCGTAAAACAAAAACCTTTTGAAGGCACGAGCCTTTTCTATTCCTTCAACGATGCACAAGCGCCATCCAGACATGCCGTACAGTATTACGAGATCAAAGGCAAACGCGCGATCTACAAAGACGGATGGAAAGCTTCGGTCTATCATCAGCCGGATACAGATTTTTCAAAAGATGTTTGGGAGCTTCATAACCTCAACGAAGATTTTAACGAACGTGTTGATCTTGCCGCAAAAAATCCTGAGAAGCTGAAAGAACTACAAGACCTGTTTGATGCCGAAGCGAAGAAATACAATATTTATCCCTTACAAGACGCCACTCCAAGCGGAGGCCGCGCGCTTAGTGCGTTTGGCTTGAAAGATAAAATTGTGCTGTATCCTGGGGTAGATCAACTACTCAATTACAGTGGCCCGCAATTTAAAGCTACTTCTTTCACTATCACCGCTGAAGTGGATTATAAAAAAGGCGATCAAGGTGTATTGTTTGCAACAGGCAGTGCGTTCGATGGATTGAGCTTGTTTGTGAAAGATGGAAAATTCCAGGTAGCGCACAATACCGGTACGATCATTCGTTCGCTTGAATCACCCGCTTTAAAAGAAGGAAAACTAAATCTGAAGGTTGAGCTCAACTACGTAGCGCCTGCTAAAGAAGCTGGAGAAAAAGAGATCAAAGGAAATACACCTGCCGGTACCGAAGTTATTTATATCAACGATGTGAAAGCAGGAGAGCGCCCGATCGTTTATGCGGAAGCCAAATACATCGCTTCGTACAAAGATGGTGTAGATGTAGGGGCAGATCTCAACTCACCTGTTTCGGATAAATACAAAGTGCCATTCCGATATCGTGGCAAATTCGAAGATGTAATTATTGAGTATAAAAAATAAATAGTGCGGTCATCTACTATGAAAACATCGCAAAAAATATTACTGCTGCTTATTCTTTTGTCTTTTGTTGTCCTGCGGGCTTTCGGAAAAAATAATAGTGAACGAATTTCGACTCATGAATTTCTACACACGAATGATGTTCGTGATTCAATCATATAAATCAAAGTACAGACACATAACAATAAAATTATAAATATGAATTTTATAAAAAGAAATACCCTGACAATCGCAATTCTATTAGGGCTTAGTATCATCACACAGGCGCAGTATCGGCCGGTGCAGCCTTATAAAGGTAAAACCGGCAAGACACTTGCAGAGACACAGCAATCCTGGCCGGAGCGCGTGAAAGCGCCAAAGGGAGCTCCCAACATTGTATGGATCCTGCTCGATGACGTAGGGTTCGGTGCAGCCAGTGTGTTTGGAGGATTGATCGAAACGCCAACACTCGATTCACTTGCCAACAACGGTCTTCGCTATACCAACGCACATACCAACGCCATCTGCGCTCCCACGCGTGCCTCACTCCTTACAGGCCGCAATCAGCATTCCGTGCATATGGGCTTGTTTCCTGACAACGCTATTGGCACACCAGGTTACGACGCGATCATTCCTTTTGAAAAAGGATTTGTATCGGAAATACTTCGTGAAAATGGGTACAATACCTATGCGCTTGGCAAATGGCATATTACACCCATCGCAGACCTCACGCCTGCCGGGCCTTTCAACCGTTGGCCTACAGGAAGAGGCTTTGACCACTTCTACGGATATCCATACCGCGGAAGTTCGGATCAATACCATTCACAGATCTGGGAAGATACCCGTCGTGTGAACCAGGATAACAATGGAAAGCATTTCAATACCTTACTGGCCGATAAAGCCATCGCTTATATCGGCGAACAAAAATCAGTAGATCCTGAAAAGCCATTCTTCCTGTACCTCGCTACTGGCGCCGGACATGCACCACACCAGGTAGACAAGGTATGGAGTGATAAATACAAAGGAAAGTTTGACAAAGGTTGGGACAAATACAAAGAAGAAGTGCTGGCGCGCCAGATCAAGGCGGGAATTGTGCCGAAGAATACAGTATTGCCGGAAAGAAATCCTGGAATAAAAAAATGGGATTCTTTGTCCGTAGCGGAGAAAAAATTATACGCCAGATTTATGGAAGTATATGCAGGCTTTCTGTCGCAGACAGATTATGAGATCGGAAGAGTAGTTCGTTACCTGAAAGAGATCGGGCAGCTGGATAATACGCTGATCGCCGTTTCCATAGGAGACAATGGTGCCAGCAAGGAAGGAACATTTGTAGGTTTTGTAAACAGCTACGATCCAGCCTGGACAGAAGAACAAGTACTGCAGCAAAATATCAAAGACCAGGATCTCATCGGAACCGAATTTGCGAAAGCTAATTATCCGCTCGGCTGGGCGGCCGCTTGCAACGCGCCTTTCCGCCAATGGAAAACAGATGCCAATACCGAAGGTGGCACACGTAATCCTCTTATTCTTTTCTATCCAACTAAAATTAAAGACAAAGGAGGTATTCGCAATCAATACAGCCATGTATCCGATATTCTGCCTACTACGATCGAACTGGCCGGAGTAAAAGTGCCTGAAGCGATTAACGGAATAAAACAAGACCCGATCGAAGGGATCAGTCTTGCTTATAGTGTCAACGATGCAAAGGCAGCGTCGCGCCATCGCGTACAATATTATGAAGTGCTCGGTACCCGTTCGGTATACAAAGACGGATGGAAAGCAGGAGTACTGCACAAGAGAGGAGAAGATTTCAGCAAAGATGTATGGGAACTTTACAACCTGAATGAAGATTACAACGAACGTTTTAATCTTGCTGCTAAAAATCCGACTAAACTGAAAGAGTTGCAAACTACGTTCGACAGCCTTGCTGCTTTGTACAACATCTATCCGTTAAAAGACGGCACAGGCCCAATCCCTACGGTAGGTCCTAATTTATTTGAAGGAAAAGAGCAAGTAGTGCTTTACCCAGGATTGACAAGCATTGTAGAGCTTGCGGCACCGAAGCTTACGGGAAGATCTTTTGCAATTACTGCAGATATTGATATTCCTGCCGGAGGAGCGAACGGTGTATTATTTTCTACCGGAGGGTATGCAAGTGGGATCAGTTTATTTATCCAGGATAACAAACCGCAATTTGTATACAACACCGGAGTAGAAAAATATAAAGTGATCTCCGATAAAAATATTCCGTCAGGCAAGGCATTGGTAAAATTTGAATTCGTTTATGCCGATGCCAAACCAAGCGGATCAGGTGTAGGAACGTTGTATATAAACGACCAGAAAGTAGGAGAAGTAAAAGTGGCGCGCACTGTTACAAGTTTGTATGCGCACGAAGGATTGAACGTAGGGTTCGACGATCTGACAACGGTTTCAGAAAGCTATAAAGCGCCATTCGCTTTCACAGGAAAACTGAATAAAATAATACTTGACTTTAAATAATAAACAATTCCAATTTTCAGTTGGCACGGACATTTTTGTTCGTGCCAATTATTTTCTTACAACATAATTTGTTGGAAAAAATGAAACTTATCTTCATTCATAACTTAATAAACAAATGAAAAAAATATTAGCGTTATTATTCTTCATTACTGCCTTGTCAGCACAGGCACAACATCCACAGGAGCAACCGGTGGTTGACAGCATAAAGGTTTCCGGGAAACTCATCAAGAAGATTGAAAAAGGAGAAATTTTATTAATCGACGTACGCACGCCCGAAGAGTATAAAGCAGGTCATTTAAAATATTCTTCCAACATCGATTACAAAAACGAACAATTCAAAACAGAGACCGAGAAGCTGGATAAGAACAAAACGGTTTACGTATACTGCCGTAGTGGCAATAGAAGTAGCAAATCGGCGGAGATCTTGAAAGCACAGGGTTTCAAGCACGTTTATAATATCGGTGGCCTGGAATACCTAAAAAAATTGGGATTGCCAGCAGAATAATCCGGATTGCATTTAAAAGAGAAGAATGAAGGGAAAGAAAAAAAATATGGACAAAGCTATCCGGGCTTTTATTTTTTTATACATGCTGTTGATCATTTTTTCAGGCAACGCACAAAATCTTCTTAAAGGCAAGGTAGTAGACACTCTACAGTCTACGCCCGTAGAATACGCTGTGGTGAGCATTTATCGAACGGAAAACAACGAACTCTTGAATGGAACCCTTGCAGATTCTACAGGAACATTTTCCTGGAAAGATATAAAACCCGGCAATTATTATTTGAAAATTGAGTTCATCGGGTATGAATCGAAACAGATCAGAAATATCCTGATTGGCAAGTCAACCTTGCTTGATCTTGGTACAATCTTGCTTCGGGCAAAGCAGGATAGCCTGAGCGAAGTAATTGTAAGCGGACAAAAAAATGAAACCGCTACGCGAATCGACAAACAGGTTTTTAAGGCCGAGCAATTTCAAACTGCAAAAGGTGGTACTGCAATCGATGTGTTGAAGAACATGCCTTCGGTAACGGTAAACAGCGAGGGCGAGATCAGGCTGCGCGGGTCTACAGGTTTTTTAATTCTCATTAATGGGAAAGCAGTGTTGACGGATGCCAATACCGTGCTTAGCCAAATTCCTGCCAATGCTGTCGAAAATATAGAAATTATTACTACCCCTTCTTCCCGTTATGATGCGGATGGAAAATCTGGAATTATTAACATAACACTTAAGAAAGGTACTGACGATGGACTCACGGTAGTTGCCAATGTGCAGGAAGGATTGCCAAGTACAAATTCTTTTCATAATCGAAAAGAGCCGCAGCGCTATGGTGCGGATGCCAGCATCAATTACAAAAAAAACAAATGGGATCTTTCGCTTGGTGGAAGCTACCAGGAAAATGATCTGGCCGGAAGAAGAGTAGGAGATGTTTCTACCATTGTAGACAATCGCTATACTTCTTTTCCATCCTATGGTGAGCGAAGTTTCCAGCGCAGGAATTACGCAGCCCGTGTTTCCGTCACTTTTGCTGCTGATAAATTCAATTCGATCAGTACAGGCGCTTATATAGGCCAGCGCAGGCAGTACCGCCGTGCAGATATTGATTATTCCAATACCAAAACAGATGTGAATACCGGCGCACTGCTAGGGAGCATTGATTATTTCAACTCCAACCTGGTGAAAAAACAAGGCGATTTCTCGTTGGTGAATCTTGACTATACGCATACATTCCACAACAAATCTGCTTTGACAATTTCAGGCTTGTATGAATACGCTTTGCTGGATGGATATACCCAAAATTTAAATGCGAATCTACAAGAGCATACGGATACGCTCGACTATGTACTGAATACCAATAAAAGTCCGCTGAATGGCCTTCGTGGTAAAACCGATTACACGATCAATATCGGCAAGGGAAAATTGGAAAGCGGCTACCAGTTTCGCTATCAAAAACAGACCGGAAGTTTTTTATACCAAAATGCAATCCTTGGTACAGGCCTGTACCAGACTGTTCCTGAGTTTAGCGCCGATATAGAAATCATTAATAAAATACATGGTCTATATACACAATACTCCGGCAAAACCGGCCATCTTGAATACGTGGCGGGGCTTCGGTATGAATATTCTATTCGTACTTTCAATTCCAGTCAACAGAGCGATCCTTATGAGCTGGACCTTTCCAATTTATTTCCTTCGGCAAACCTACTTTATAAATTTAAAAAAGGGTGGAAAGCCAAAGGCGGCTTCAGCAGCAGGGTACAGCGATCTACCAACAACGAGCTCAATCCATACCCTGAACGCGAACATTCCGAAACTCTTGAGCAGGGCGATCCTCATATCAAACCTGAATTCGTATACCTGAGTGAATTAGGAATTGTCAAAGATCTCGCCGTGGGTTCAGTATTTCTTAATTTCTACAATCAACAGATCAGCAATGTGGTGAATCGTGTGAACAGCGTATACAACGATACGATCCTCAATCGCATCTATACCAACGCCGGCCATGCGCGCCAATGGGGTGTAGAAGCCGGTATCAATCTGAAACCTTTGAAATGGTGGACATTCTATGCCGGAGGAAATATTTATGATTACAGGATCAAAGGAAGTTTGTTTAATAATACAGTGGCGGTAAACAACGGTGCAATCGCTTATTCCATCAATACCAATCATAACTTTCAACTTTCTAAAACAGTCAGCATTCAGTTCAATTTCAATTTCCTTTCTCAACGTCCAACCGCTCAAGGCGAAGATTCAAGATTCATCAGTCCGAATGCTTCGGTGAAAAAAATATTCTTAAATGGAAAGTTAAGTGCTATGGTGCAGTGGCAAAATATTTGTGCAGGCCTTATCCCATCAAACGAGCAACGCATTACTACCAGAGGAAATGATTTCTATACTACTACTAATTACATCCAGGAAAAAGACATCCTTATGCTCAACCTGGGTTTTAACTTTAATAGATCAAACAAAAAAATAAAATTGCCAAATAGTGAATTCGGCGAAAAAGAATTTTAACCACCCTTTTATTTGTCGGCATATTCTCCATACTCGCACTCCTCACTCAAAACTGTTTTGTGGTAGGATAAACTTATAAGGATAGATCTTTATTGTAAATAAAAAACAAAGCAAGTAACTTTAAAATAACAAAAGTATTGCTACCACCAGCAATCAACATTTTCTGCAATCAGAAAAAATTTTAGTTACTATGAATTTTTGCTCCACTCATAATTCATAACACAGCATTTATAATAGATGAAAGTAGCATGAAAAAGATACTTTACTTTTTTAAAACTATTTTTGTGACGAACTGCTCTTCGCCGCGCTGTTGCTGCTTTTCAGCTTAATCAAATTTTAAATTCCTGTTCTACCAAAACAATAAAGTAAACCAATTTTGTATACTAGTTCTATAGAGTTGTTAAAAATAAAAACAAAAAAAGAGATGACTATACTGGAAGACATTACACTGATCCTGAAAAAAATAATCGTCACGATTGTGATCTACCTGTTGCCTGTTACCATTACGGTAGGAGGCCTGCTGCTTACGCGACACTTGTTGGAAGACAAGGCTGAAAATAATTCTCCATCACAAACAAACACTACCATACTAAAACCCTGATCAATCATGGCCATAGACCCTGCTATCAAAAAGAGAATTTTTAAGAATGCTTTGTTGAGCATTCTTATTTATGCACTGCCGGTGCTCAGTTTATTTGCTTACCTCCGCTTCACAGGCGAAAAGCCGTGGACCGATAAAAATCAAACACCTTATCTAAAACAATTGGATCGATATAAAGACAAAAAATAAAAAATTATGAAAGAGCTCTTCACTGCAATATTTGAAAACCTTACAACATGGGGTTTGCCAACGCTACTCTTCGGACTGGGCATCGCGGAATTTTTACTCGGCTTGTACGACAAGCACGATTGGGATGAAAATGAAAAAGCCGTTGATCTTATTTGTTACGCGGCGCCAAAATTATTGCTCACTCCTGTGTTTGCCTTCTTCAGCTTGCAAGCCTTGCCCGTACTCTTCCCAGGATTGCTGGGCGCTTTCGCATGGGTACCTTTTTGGTTTGGCTTCGCCATCATTGCTGTAGCAGATGATCTTACGCAGTATTGGTACCACCGTCTGCACCATGAAATACCATGGCTGTGGCGCTTTCACCGCACACATCACTCCGCGCCTTACATGGGCATGGCAATGGCGAGCCGTCAGAATATTTTGTATACGGTTTTCTTTTCGCAAACGTATGTTACTGCCACGCTTGTCTATCTTGGCCTTGGATTCCCAGCGCTCTTTGTGCGTGGGTTAAAATCCGTGATCACACTTGCGGCACACTCCAGTATCAAATGGGACAAGCCCTTTTATAAATATAGAATTCTACATCCTGTTGCCTGGGTGCTGGAGAGACTGATCTCCACGCCTGCTACACACCACGCGCACCATGCAGATGCGAACGATGGCGTAGGACATTACAAAGGAAATTTCGGAAATATGTTTTTCATCTGGGATCTTCTCTTCGGTACGGGTGTGATCACACGCCAATACCCGGCTGGCTATGGGGTGAAACATTATTTCAAAGAAGAATGGTACGCTCAGTTTTTGTGGCCAATCTTAAAATCTAAAAAAGCAGGAAGCGAGCTAGCGGCCGGTGGGCCTGAGTTCTACGACGAAGTAGGAGAGACGGGTGGTTATGAGCTAAGCAAACTGCAAGTGACAAAATCAGAGAAAAATAAAATTCCCCTGGAAAAAGAAGAAATAGAATTAGAGCCTTCGTTGGCCTGATAAGCAAGCTACGCCTTACTCACGCCCACACGCAATACTTTTTTTTGTAACCTGTTCTCTACCCCTGTGCTTTGTCAAAAGACAAAGTGCAGGGGTTAATTTATTTTTTTATGCCTCTTACCTTTTTCACTTCCTCCACCGTCACAGCAGAAGCCTTATTGCCAAAGCTGCTGCGAATGTAGGTGAGTACATCCGCCACCTCGCGATCGGTCAGGTGTTTGTGAGCAGGCATAGGATTGTGATAAACTTCGTCGTCAATTTCCAGAGGAGTAGTAAGTCCATTCAATACAATTTGAATCAACTTTTGTTTATCACCCGTAACCCAGGAAACATTTGAAAGCGGAGGATTCATCCCCGGAACGCCACTGCCATCGGCCTGATGACAGGTGAGACAATTGTTGTCATACACCTTTTTACCGGGAGAAACCGTTTGTGCATAGCCCTTAGTAATAACTAAGCCTGATAAACCTATTATAATGGCGAAGTGAGTTATCGTTAGTTTCATTTTTAAATTTTAAAATAAATACAAAAGCCAGATAACAAAGAATTTTTCCGGCATCTGGCATCCGGAATCCAGCAACCTTATTACTATTTAATATATATAATTCGCCAAACCGTTCCCTGCACCGAATCACTGATGTAGAGCGAGCCGTCAGGACCTTCTGCAAGTCCCATCGGGCGGTGCTTGGCATCTTTCGGACTTTTTATTTCCGGTCCACCGGCAAAACCTTCGGCGAACACTTCCCAGTTGCCGCTGGGCTTTCCGTCTTTCATCGGAACAAAGGCTACAAAATAACCAGCTTGTTTGAGAGGCGCCCTGTTCCAGGAGCCGTGGAAAGCAATGAAGGCGCCATTTTTATATCGTTCCGGAAATTGATTTCCGTGATAAAACAATAAATCATTAGGAGCCCAGTGGCCCGGAAATGCCATAAGCGGCGCGCCTATTGCCTCACAGCGGGTACCGGTTTTTTTACCATCGCCCCCGTATTCAGGTGCTTGAATGCGTTTACCCTGGATATGATCGTAGTAGCAATATGGCCAGCCGTAGTCGCCGTCCTTTGTGAGCTGCACAAATTCTTCGGAAGGAAGCTCTGCGTTTTGTTCGTCTGTAAAATATTGTGGATACAAAGTATTCAACTGATCGCGGCCGTGAGGTAGAGCATACACCTGGTTGGTATGGCTGTCCCACTCGAGCGCCACGCAGTTGCGCAGTCCTGTAGAAAAACGAGTGCCATCGGAAAAACGTTGGTTCAATTTCTGAGCATCAAACTGCCACACGCCAGCAAAGCTATCGAGCAGGGGGCAAGGGTCCTGGCCTGGCGAGCCTTTGGTACGGTCTTGCACCTGGCAAGCGTTGGAAGGTGCGCCTATATTGACGTATAGCTTTCCGCTGGCATCAATGGTAATAGATTTTGTCTCGTGTTCAGGGCGGTAAGGAAGCTTTACGATTACCACTTCACGTTTCTTTTCATCGATCGCATTTTCACCATCCTCAAGCGGATAGCGGTAGACGGAAGAATCAGAAGAAGCGTACAAATACTGCTGATAGATCGCCATTCCTGTACCGATATAATTTTCATAACTTTTTATCTCGTCGGCTTTGCCATCGCCATTCTTATCCTGAAGTACAACGATGCCTTTCCCTTTCTGCAATTTTTTTAATTTGATAAAAACTCTACCGGTCTTGTCTACTGCGATGTGACGGGCTTTTCCGGTTTGTTCCGCTACTACGATTGCACCAAATCCTGAAGCTAGTTTCAAGCCGCCATTGTCGGCATCAGGGTTAAGGCTTTGCGCCTGAATTGGTCGATGGATCATTCCTCCATATAGCAGCACGCTGCATAGCACAGTTTTGCTGAGTATTGTATTAAATAGTTTCATAAAAATTTATTCAAGGGAATATTTTGTGTTTAAAATAAGAGATTAAAGTCCAAGATGTCAAATACTCTCTGCAGGAAGAAGGTTTTTCTAATTTATACAATCTCCTATCTCCTTTACCAGCAGGAGTTCCAGCATGTTCTATAAGATTTCTGAAAATTATATTTAGGTAAACAAAAGAAAACCTTTCGTCTTTTTTTGGCTAATTTAATCATTTAAACTACTTTTGCTATAGAGATTATAGATAATAATACCAGATCAACGATTGCGCCCAAGCCACCGGGGTTATGTCGGGATGCCTTGTTTTTTTAAGGCATTTGAAGTGAATAGAATTCCAAAAAATAACAGGCAATGAAAACCAAAAAAATGACGGCAGCGGTGGCGCTTCTATGCTGTATATCTTTTGCAAAAGCCCAGGAGATCGCGCTCACTAAAGAGAAGCTGCTTCCTTATGGGGTCACGTTGAACACTACTATTTATAAGGAGAAGCAGGCGATCGTACTGGAACAACCTTTTGCGAGCGATGACCAGCGATCCATGGCATTGCTGAAAGATATTAATTTCCACAACGGAATTATTGAAATCGATCTCGCAGGGCAAGTGGGCAATCCAAAGGTGGAGGCAGCCAGAGGCTTTGTGGGTATTGCTTTTCGCGTAGCGAGCGATACTTCTGAGTTTGAACTTTTTTATATCCGTCCTACCAACGGTCGCGCCAATGACCAGGTGCGTAGAAATCATTCCACTCAATATGTTTCTTACCCGAAATTTCCCTGGGAAAAATTAAGAAAAGAATTTCCGGAGAAATACGAAGCCTATGCCGATATGGTGCCTGCTGAGTGGACTAAAATTAAAATTGAAGTAAGAGATGAAACGGCAAAGCTTTACGTCAATAATGCAACACAGCCAACTCTTATCGTCAATGACCTGAAACACGGCAAAGAGCTGCGCGGCGGCATTGGCCTTTGGATTGGGGTAGGTACGCTGGCGCACTTCAGCGCATTGAAAATTACAAAATTTGATTAAGCAGTTATTAGCAATAAACATTCTGATCCTATGAAAAAAACAAAACCATACTTTATTGTTGCGATCATCTTCGTAGCGTTGGTATTTATCAAAGCTAAATTTTTTACTCCTGAAAAAGCAAAAGCAGCCATAGCCGATAAAGAGAAAAAGAAACCCGCTACCACAGTGAGTGTGTTTGTAGTGGGTAATACCAACCTGGAAGATAAGATCTTCGCCAACGGCACCATTCTTGCCAACGAAGAAGCCGAGCTGAAGCCAGAGGTCAATGGGCGTGTCACGTTTCTTTACCTTCCGGAAGGAAAGCAAGTGACGAAAGGAACTTTACTACTTAAGCTCAACGACGCGGAAATAAAAGCACAATTGGAAAAAATAAAAGTGCAGTTGGCGCTCGCGTCTGAAACGGAACAACGATTGAAAAATCTTTACCAGGTAAATGGTATTAGTAAACAGGAATATGAGGTAGCGCTTTCGCAATTACAATCACTAAAAGCCGACAGTGTTTATTACCAGGCACAGATCGCCAAGACAGAGCTCTACGCGCCTTTTGATGGCGTGCTTGGTGTGCGTACGATCAGTGTGGGAAGCTACGTGACACCAGCAGAAACAATAGCCAGCATTCGCCAGGTAAATCCTGTAAAGATCGAATTTTCACTTCCTGAAAAATATGCCGATCTGTTTCGGATCGGCGATCGCATTAGTTTTAAAAAAGAAGGATTGTCTGATACGCTCAATGGAATTATTTCGGTAAAAGATCCTTTTATAGAGATCAACAGTCGCAGTGTCCGCTACAGAGCGCTTAGTGAAAACCGCAGAGGCCTGCTCTTGCCAGGCGCATTCGTACGGGTAGAGCTACTAGTAAAAGATGAAGCGAATACAGTTTTCATTCCTACGGAAGCGATCGTACCTGTAGCGATGGGTAAGAAAGCATATATAGTAAAAAATAATAAAGCAGAAGGACGAATGATCGAGACGGGAATTCGCACCGAAGATTATGTACAAGTATTTTCCGGCCTTCAGCCAGGCGATTCGGTAGTAGTGAATGGAAACTTTCTGTTGAAAGATGGATCAGCGGTAAAAATTTCGAAGGGGAAGAAAAAGTAAACAAGAAAAACTATGAGTCTATCGAGTATTAGCATCCGCCGCCCTGTGCTGGCGATTGTGATGAACCTCATCATCCTTTTTTTTGGATACATGGGTTTCCGGTTGCTAGGTGTGCGCGAATTTCCTGTGATCGAAGCGCCGGCAGTACAAGTGCGTACCACCTATGCCGGAGCAAGCGCCGATATTGTGGAAGCGCAGATCACCTATCCGTTGGAGAAAGCATTGAACGGAATAGAAGGCGTGCGCACGATATCTTCTTCCAGTAGCCTTGGCGCAAGTTCTATCGCTGTAGAATTTAACCTTGATGCCAATCTGGAATCAGTAACCAACGATGTACGCGACAAAGTTTCACAAACCATGCGTTCACTCCCCCCAGATCTCGATGCGCCCCCGGTAGTGAGCAAAGATGCAGGAAGTGAATACATCATCGTGATGACGGTGACCAACGATAAGATGACCGACCTGGAAGTGAACGATTATGTAGACAATATTATTCTTCCAAGATTGCAAACGATCAATGGGGTGGCCAACGTTTATATTTTTGGTGAAAAACGCTACGCCATGCGCCTATGGCTCGATCCGATAAAGCTTGCGGCACATAAGATAACGATCCAGGATGTGAAGCAGGCACTGGATAAAGAAAACATAGAATTACCTACGGGCAGATTGGAAGGAAACCGCACAGAACTTACGATCAAGGCAAATGCTAAATTCAAAGATGCAAACGGTTTTAATAATATGATTATTCGCTCGGAAGGCCAGCAGATCGTTCGATTGCAGGACATAGGGTATGCAAGCCTGGGAGCGGAAAATGAAGAAACTATTTTTCGTATCAACAATGTGCCGAGCCTTGGTTGTTCAATAGTGCCACAGCCGGGTGCCAACCACGTAGAGATCGCGGAAGAATTTTACAAGCGATTCGAACAGCTCAAAAAGGAGTTGCCGCCGGATTTTAAACTAGGCATTTCTACCGACAATACACGTTTCATTCATAAATCCATTACCGAAGTAACAGAGACACTCATCTTCGCCATTTTGCTGGTGGTGATCATCATCTATTTGTTTTTCCGCGATTGGTCAATTGCACTGCGGCCTCTGATCGATATCCCGGTTTCATTGGTGGGAACATTTTTTATAATGTATCTATGTGGGTTTTCCATCAATGTACTTACGCTCCTGGCTATCGTGCTGGCTACAGGATTGGTGGTAGACGACGGGATTGTGGTCACTGAAAATATTTTCAAAAAATCAGAGCAGGGCATGCCACCTTTCCAGGCTGCCATCGAAGGCTCACAGGAGATTGCATTTGCGGTGCTTTCTACTTCGATTACCCTGGCAGCGATTTTTCTTCCGATCATTTTTATGCAAGGCTTTGTCGGAAAACTTTTTAAAGAGTTTGGTATCATTGTCGCATCGGCAGTGTTGATCTCGATCTTTGTTTCCCTCACGCTTACGCCTATGCTCAATGCCTGGATGATTCACGATACGAAAAAGAAAACGAAGTTTTATATATGGTCAGAACCTTTCTTCGTATGGATGAATGAAACCTATGCGCGTTCGCTGAATACATTTTTGAAACGCCGTTGGATCGCCTTCATCATCCTTGGCGCAGCAGTAGGCCTGACCGTCGTGATCTGGAAAATTTTGCCGGCAGAAGTAGCGCCCACGGAAGACCGGAGCATGATGCGGATCACGATGACCTTACCGGAAGGTGCTTCATTTGAATATACCGATGAGTTTATGTTAAAATATATTAAACTGATCCAGGACTCAGTGCCGGAGAACAAATTGATCATGGCCATTACCGCTTCCTCGCCGGGCGGCTCCAGTGGAAGTGGTGTGAATTCAGGATTCTCACGTGTGCCACTTATAGATCCCTCAGAGCGTGAACGGAGTCAGCAAGAGATTGTAGATAAACTTCAACAGCAAATGAAAAAATTTCCGGAAGCTAAAGTACAGGTAGGGCAGGATCAAACGATCAGCACAGGTGCGCGTGGATTACCCGTGCAGTATGTGATCCAGGCTCCCAACTTTGAAAAGCTCAGGGAGGCCTTGCCAAAATTTATGGAAGAAGCACAGAAAGATCCAACCTTCTCCCTGGTAGATGTAAATTTGAAATTTAACCGTCCGGAAATCCAGGTATTGATTAACCGTGAAAAAGCGAGGATGCTTGGCGTGAATGTTTCCGACATTGCTCAAACACTGCAATTGGCGCTGAGTGGGCAACGGTTTGGATTTTTCAATATGAACGGAAGACAATACCAGATCATTGGGCAGTTTGATCGACTGAATCGCAATGCTACGGTGGATTTGAAAAATATTTACGTACGTAGCGCCAACGCTAGTCTTATTGCAATAGACAATCTTGTGGATCTGCAGGAAACAAGTAGCCCTCCGCAGCTTTTTCGTTTTAACCGTTATCAGTCTGCTACGGTTTCGGCGGCACTCACACCTGGTAAAACCATTGGAGACGGTGTCAAAGCAATGAATGAAATAAAAGCAAAAGTGCTCGACGATTCTTTCTCTACAGCGCTGATCGGCCCTTCGCGTGATTTGGCAGAGAGCTCTTCTAATACTACGTTTATATTTGCACTTGCGCTTATTCTTGTTTACCTGATCCTGGCTGCACAGTTTGAAAGTTTTGTAGATCCGTTCATCATCATGCTCACTGTGCCATTGGCGGTAGCTGGGGGCTTGCTCTCTCTTTGGTATTTCAACCAGACCAATAATATTTTCAGCCAGATCGGGATGATAATGCTGATTGGCTTGGTAACTAAGAATGGTATTTTAATTGTAGAATTTGCAAATCATCTCAAACATTCCGGTCGTACTATTCGCGAAGCAGCGATAGAAGCGGCCAACGGAAGATTGCGTCCGATCCTGATGACTAGCCTGGCTACTATATTGGGCGCTTTACCAATTGCCATTGCCTTTGGAGCCGCTGGAAAAAGCCGCATGGGAATGGGTATCGTGATTGTGGGAGGTTTGCTGATCTCATTAATATTTACTTTGTATGTGATTCCTTCTGTGTATATATATCTTGCCAGAAAGCCAAGAACAAAAGGGCCGGACAACGAAGTGAAAATAGAAAAAGTAAAGCTGGAAGAAGAAGTGGAAGCGCTGGTATAATACACCAACTGTCAATTCCTATAAATAGTCGTAGGTCCCGCCTGTGCGGCAGCGTACAAGGTCATATCAGCAATCGTGACGTGTGCAGGTGCATTGACTGCATAGAGAATAGCATCGGCAATATCACTGGCTTGTAGAGGATCAAATCCTTCGTATACTTTTTTGGCTTTTTCTGCATCGCCCTTAAAACGCACCATTGAAAATTCTGTCTCCACCGCACCAGGGGCGATGTTGGTGATCTTAATACCATGTTGGGTCAAGTCAAGTCGCATGCCTTCGCTGATTGCTTCCACGGCTTTTTTAGAGGCACAATACACAACGCCATTGGCATAAGTTTGTTTGCCTGCTACAGAACTGAGGTTTACGATATGTCCCTTTTTACGCTGCACCATTCCGGGAATCACTGCTTGTGAAACGTATAACAAACCTTTCACATTACTATCGATCATTGCATCCCAGTCGCCTATGTTGCCTTCCTGGATAGGAGCAAGACCATGCGCATTGCCGGCGCTGTTGACCAGGATGTCGATGGCTTTCCATGAATCGGGAAGTGTAGCCAACGCTTGTGTTATTTCAGTTTCTATTCTCACATCAAAACGAAGGGTGATAATTTCTGTTTTGGAAGAAAGCTCTGTCTGCAATTGTTGCAGCCGCTCTGTACGTCGCCCGCACAAAATAAGCGCAATGTTATGTGCAGCAAATATTTTTGCGGTAGCCATCCCAATTCCTGAAGTAGCGCCTGTGATCAATGCAATTTTTTTCATAGTTGTATTCCTTTGCTCTAAGGTAAAAGTATAGAATGGCATTCAAAAATTGTTGTATGAAAAGTAAAAATTATTGTCAACGCAAAGATACGAAGCCTAAAAGGTGAATTAAGTCAAGCTATTTTTTGTTGGCTAAAAAAATACTAACATGTCAACGTATACAAAAGAATTCGATGCAGTAGTAGTAGGCTCAGGTCCCAACGGACTGGCAGCAGCTATCACCTTGCAGCGAAAAGGATTGTCAGTACTTGTAGTGGAAGGCCGTCACACAATTGGTGGAGGCATGCGTACAGCAGAATTAACGTTGCCAGGATTTCGTCATGATGTATGCTCGGCTATTCACCCGATGGCGATCAGCTCTCCATTTTTTTCTTCCCTGTCTTTGCAGGAACATGGATTGGAATTTATTCATCCTACTTTACCTGTTGCACATCCTCTGGAAAACGGCGAAGCGGTTTATCTATCGCGACAGCTGGAGGAAACGGCTCAAACCTTAGGGGAAGATGAAAAGACCTACAGAAAGTTGATACAACCTCTGACAGCGCGTTGGCAAGACTTGGCGCCCGATCTGCTGGCTCCTTTGCATTTTCCTAAACATCCCTTATGGATGGCAGCTTTTGGATTTTACGCGTTGCGTTCGGCTTCAACT
This sequence comes from Cytophagaceae bacterium, assembly GCA_035535995.1. GTDB lineage: Bacteria > Bacteroidota > Bacteroidia > Cytophagales > Cytophagaceae > JANYCO01. Next base: position 260,721 of record DATLOZ010000009.1, on the reverse strand, counting down.
ATAGCGCAATTATTTTCTACGGAAAAAGCCAAAGCCCTCTGGGCAGGACTCTCCGCACATGCCATACAGCCCTTTACCAACAAAGCTTCCGCGGCTATCGGCCTGGTGTTAGCAGCTACAGCGCATGTGCAAGGATGGCCGATTCCCAAAGGAGGCGCGCAATCTATCGCCAATGCTATGGCTTCTTATTTTCTTTCCCTGGGAGGAAAAATAGAGACCGGTACATGGATAAGATCTTTGTCAGAGCTCCCCGGTTCTACAGCGGTATTGCTCGATGTAACACCTAAACAACTCCTGGAGATAGTAGCCGCAGAGCTTTCGCCTTTCTATAAACAGCAATTAAAAAATTACCGTCAAGGCATGGGTGTTTTCAAGATCGATTGGGCGTTGGAAAGCGCTATACCTTTTAAGTCTGCGCATTGCAGGCAAGCAGGAACGGTGCATCTGGGAAACAGCTACCAGGAGATCGCGCAGAGCGAATGGGAAACTTCGCAGGGGAAACATCCTGAAAAACCATTTGTGCTTTTAGCGCAACAAAGTCTTTTCGACCATACGCGTGCCCCACAAGGTAAACATACGGTCTGGGCTTATTGTCATGTACCAAACGGATCGACAGTAGATATGACAGAAGCAATTGAAAAACAAGTGGAACGTTTTGCGCCAGGCTTCCGCGCGCTTATCCTGGCGAGGCATACCATGAATACGAGACAATTGGAAAATTATAATCCGAACTATATAGGAGGCGATATCAACGGTGGTATTGCAGATCTGGGTCAGTTGTATGCTCGTCCTGCTTTGCGCTGGTCGCCCTATAAAACTTCTGCAAAGGGGATCTATATTTGTTCCTCTTCCACTCCTCCCGGTGGTGGTGTGCATGGGATGTGCGGCTACCATGCGGCTCAGCAAGTGATCAAAGAATTCTTTTCATAATAAAGTTTTGTAGAAGGCCAATAACAATAGGCCAAGGCACATTGCTACCCAAAAATGCAAACGCCAGAATTTCCACGGTGCATAATCAATACTTCCTTCGCAAATATTAGTGTCCCTGGACTTTGCATCTATTTTTTCCCGAAGGTTTTTATGAATGGTTTTTAATTCCTCGTTGGTAAAATATTTGCCTCGTCTTTGCTGCTCTTCCATGGCAGCATTGATCGCTTCTACTGTGTAGCGATCGTATTCTTTAAAATAATTGGACAATTCCTCATCGGAAATTGTAGCCATGAATTCTTCGAATTTTGGATCCATAAGCTTGGTAATTAGTAGTACGTTGGCTTCCCGGTAGTTTAAGAGAGAGAGCGGGAAGTGATTGATAGATGATTAAATATAAAAAAATGTTGGATACTATTGAAGGATTAAAATAAGAATAAAAATAATCTTTATAATAAAGTGAAGCGACACTACAAGCCTATGCAATGCTAGCCACTTGTGCTTTTTACTTTTTTAAGCTTACGCTGAATAAAAAAATCATCATAAGCGGCCAGCATTGCAACAGACTTATTGTGCCTTAATGTTTAAGCTTTGGCAAATAATTTATCCATTTTATTGACACACTGCTCGAGTCCTATCTGTGCGAAATGTCCGATCTCACCGAAGCTAGCATATTCGGTGATTGTCATTTCAGTAGTATTTTTTGTCAGCTCTTTGAAGGTTACTACTGTTTTAACATCCTCAGGAAAATCAGCGGGCATGCCGATAGAAGCAGGGGCTATTTTATTTCCATTTTGATCGGATAGATTTTGAATAAACTCAATACACTCCGTAGGCACGATCTTGGTGTACTTCCAGGTATTGTAGAGATCGCGTCCTCCCATTTCTTTGGGCGCCTTCATGCATACTATAGAAGTGCCGCCTTCGCGGAAATCTAATTTGGCAGATGGTGAAGTAAAATGCTCTGGCCCCCACCATTTCATAACCATTTCTGGGTCTGTCCAGGCCTTCCACACATGGCTTGAAGGGACGCTGAAAATATTGGTAACGATTATTTCTTTTTTCATGTTGTTTCAAAAATTAAAAGTGATAAAAGAAGATAGGCAGAATTTTATTTTTTTCCTAATGGATATGCTGGATGATTAATTGTATGAAAGTGTTTTGTTGCCGTTGTTTGTGTCTCCACAAACAACCATCACTGCAATCAAAACGAAGAGTTCTTCCTGCTACTTATAAAACAAAAACTCCCGAAATTTCTTTTGGTCCGCTCAGAGTCTCCCACACACGGAACGTTGTTTTACCCATCTGCTGAAAAAGGCTTTTATAAAAGATAAAAAAAGTGATAACTTTGCTAAAACATTTTTTAATATTTTTTAATTTTTATGGAATTGCCGCCGTTGTTTGTGTCCCCACAAACAACCACCCCACTGCGGGAAAGCACATTTATAAGCTTTGCTAAAACATTTTTTTAATTTTTATGGAATTCAATCTTTTATATTACTACACTGCTACAATCACGAACTGGCGGTGTTTACTTAAGCCAGATAAATACAAAGACGTGATCATAGAAAGTTTATCGGATTTGGTATCTAGAGATAAGATCGCTGTATATGCATTTGTGATCATGCCAAATCATATGCATCTGATTTGGGAATTACTTAAAATGAACGGGAATGAAAAACCTCATGCTAGCCTTATGAAGTTTACAGCGCATACGATTCAAGATGATTTACGAAAAAATCATCCTAAAGTATTGGAATTATTTCAAGTAGAAGATACCAGCCGCAAGTATCATTTTTGGAAAAGAAATCCATTACCTGTATGGCTGTACACACCAGAAATTATTTACCAAAAACTGGATTATATACATAATAATCCGGTGCAAGGGCGATGGAACTTGTGTGATTCACCTTACGATTATAAATATTCTTCAGCCAGATTTTATGAGACGGGTATCGATGATTTTGGTTTCCTGACTCATATTGGCGAAAGGATATGAGTCCTTTTGACTGCAGTGGTGGTTGTTTGTGGGGACACAAACAACGGCGGCAAAATCTTCGATGAGTTGATGAAAACTCTCTAAGCTTTGCGTTGTTGAAATGCGTAAATTTGTAAGAATTAAAAAACTATGAAATGAAAGATTTAGATGTAGAGCGTAAAGCACGTAAAGACAAATTAAAATCGCTGTTTGAAACATGTGAACAGTCGATGAATAATATGGAATCAAAAGTAATGTGATCTGATAAGCATGCGACTTTTGGCGCAAGTGTGGAACTTGTTATGCTTGCCCAAAGACGGGAATTAAAGGAATTAGGAGACGAAGTTATTCTAGAAATCAACAAATATGAGGCTGCCCAAAGCCCAATACCGTTAGATTATATAAATTTTATTAAAGACAAAGTTGATAAAATAGAACAAACCACTCGAGAGAAGCTAAGTCTTGTCTTACCATAGACAACTTAGCTTCCAATATATATCAAAAATATTAGTATACTATTTTTTAGCCGTTGTTTGTGTCCCCACAAACAACCATCACTGCCGTCAAAACGAAGAGTTATTCCTTTTGCATAAAAACAAAAACTCCCGAAATTTCTTCCGGGAGTTTTTTATAAAATAAATAAAGTAACCACTAAATAAATTTCAGCACTTCAGCGCCCATCGCTTCTGTACCAAGGATCTTATCAGCAGGAGTACTGCTGTCTGCGATGTCGCGGGTACGGAAACCTGCTTTCAATACTTTATCTACCGCATCGATCACTAGTTCGGATTCTTTTTTCATACCGAAAGAAATATCAAGAAGCAATGCTGCCGATAAAATAGAAGCTAATGGATTTGCTACGCCTTTGCCGGTAATGTCGTGCGCAGAACCGTGGATCGGCTCGTACACGCCTGTACCATCGCCTATAGAAGCAGATGCCAGCATACCCATAGATCCTGCGATCTGGGAAGCTTCGTCGGTAAGGATGTCACCAAAAAGGTTGGCAGTAACTACCACATCAAAACGACGGGGATCTTTGATCAGGATCATGGCGCAGGCATCTACAAATTGATGCTCAACTTCCACATCCGGGTATTCCAGGGCCAGTTTCTGGATCACTTCTCTCCAAAGACGGCTGGTTTCAATTACATTCGCTTTGTCTACCGAGCAAAGTTTTTTACGACGTGTTCTCGCTGCTTCAAATGCTTTGCGTCCGATGCGCTCTACTTCGTAGCGGCTATATTCTGCGATGTCATAAGCAGTGTCTCCATTGTTCTTACGTCCTTTTTCACCGAAATAAATATCTCCGGTAAGTTCGCGGAAGAAAAGAATATCCGCGCCTTTCAGGATCTCAGGTTTAATGCTGGAAGCGCCAAGAAGTTCGTCAAACAATTTGATCGGACGAAGGTTGGCATAAAGGCCAAGCTCTTTTCTCATTTTCAAAAGACCTTGTTCCGGACGTACTTTTGCAGAAGGATCGTTATCGTATTTCGGATGTCCTACAGCGCCGAACAAAACGGCATCTGATTTTTTCATCTTCTCCAGCGACTCGTCTGGTAGCGGGTTTCCAGTAGCCTCGATCGCCACGTGGCCGATCAATGCTTCGTCGTATACGAATTCATGGCCGAATTTAGCGGCGATCTTATCCAATACTTTTTTACCTACAGCGGTCACTTCCTGGCCGATGCCGTCGCCTGGTACAATCAGAATGTTCTTTTTTGACATTGGTATTCTTAATTAAATAGTAAACGTTTTATTAATGAGAATCGATTTTTAAATTCCAAAAAACAATTTCCAAATTCCAACGATGATCTTTGAGATTTGTTTTTTGGTATTTGGGATTTAATCCTCGATCGTAATATTCAACATTTTCTCTGTGGCCTTGATCGCAGCTACAGTCTGATCACTGTCCAACCCCCGGGTGATATATTCTTTTTTATCATACGTCCAGGTAATGATCGTTTCGCAGAGCGCATCCGACTTGCCTCCCGGTGGTATGCGTACAGCATAGTCGGAGAGAGTGGGCATTTTATATTTTTTCTTATCGTAAATATTTTTCAAGGCATTCATAAAAGCATCGTACTGCCCGTCGCCTTGTGCATGCTCTTCGAAATGATCTTCGCCAATGCGCATGCTCAGCGTCACGGAAGGACGAAGATTTTTGGAATGTGTGAGAACGTAATTGATGAACTCCACATTTTTTTTGACCGTATTGTTATGGTCAAGAATATCGGAAATAATATAAGGCAGATCTGCCTGTGTCACTGTCTCCTTGCGGTCGCCGAGCTCGATCACGCGGCTGGTTACTTTTTTCAGATCTGCATCGGAAAGTTGAATACCGAGCTGTTGTAAATTGTTTTCAATATTCGCTTTACCGCTGGTTTTACCCAATGCATATTTGCGCTGGCGCCCGAAACGCTCAGGGATCAGGTCGTTGTGGTAAAGATTATTTTTCTTATCACCGTCGGCATGTACGCCTGCGGTTTGTGTAAATACATTTTCTCCTACGATTGGCTTGTTGGCAGAAATTCTGAAACCAGAAAAAGTTTCTACCAGTTTGCTGATCGAGTATAGTGATTTTTCTGAAACAGATGTTTTTACTTCGGGTACAAAATCATTCAACACTGCGATGGCGCTTGCCATTGGCGCATTGCCTGCACGCTCGCCCATTCCGTTTACCGTAAGGTGCAATCCACTGGCGCCTGCTTTCACGGCTTCCAAAATATTGGCCGTAGCAAGATCGTAATCATTGTGCGCGTGGAAATCAAAATGTAACTGAGGATAGCGACTCGTAAGTTCGGTGAAATATTGGAATGTTTCGTCCGGTGTAAGAATGCCCAACGTATCGGGGAGTAAGAATCTTTTTACGGGAAGCGTTTGTGCAAAGTCGAGGTACTGCAATACGTATTCTTTTGAATGACGCATACCATTACTCCAGTCTTCAAGATAGATATTGCACTGCAAACCTTTTTTGGTAGCGAGTGCAACGAGCTTGGAGATATCGTCGAAATGCTGCTCCGGTTTTTTCTTTAGCTGATGCGTGAGGTGATTGAGCGAACCTTTGGTGAGCAGGTTCATCACTTTAGCGCCAGCTTCGAGCATCCAGTTTACCGATATGTCGCCGTCTACGAAGGTGAGCACTTCTATTTTGTCGAGATAACCGTTGGCTTGCGCCCACTCGGTAATTTTTTTCACTGCCTGAAACTCCCCATCCGACACACGCGCAGAGGCGATCTCGATGCGGTCTGCTTTTACTTCGGTGAGTAAGAGTTGGGCAATGGTAAGTTTTTCAAAAGCAGAAAACGACACCCCGCTGGTTTGTTCACCGTCGCGGAGTGTCGTATCCATAATTTCAATATGACGTGGAGAAGCTTTCAAGGAAGTGTTAAAAGAAATACTTCGTATTAGAAAGTTTTCGCTGCTGCGAAACTTTTGATCTCCTCTTTCATCGATTGCAGATAGTCGATGTCGTCGAATCCGTTGATGAGGTTGTTCTTTTTGTAACCGTTGATCTGGAAGGATTCTTTGTCTCCGGTAGCAAGAATCGTGATGGTCTGTTTTGGCAGATCAACTTCCAATTCTGTTTTCGGATCTTTTTCGATTGCTTTGAATATTTTTTCGAGGAATTCAGGAGAAACCTGTACCGGCAGGATCCCTATGTTGATCGCATTGCCTTTGAAGATATCGGCAAAGAAACTCGATACTACGCAGCGGAAACCGTAGTCGTAGATCGCCCAGGCAGCGTGCTCGCGGCTGCTACCGCTTCCGAAGTTTTTGCCACCTACTAATATTTTTCCTGAATAGGTAGAATTGTTTAATACGAAATCGTTCTTAGGAGTATTATCGTTGTTGTATCTCCAGTCTCTGAAAAGGTTGTCGCCAAAGCCTTCTCTTTTCGTAGCCTTCAGAAAGCGAGCCGGAATGATCTGGTCGGTGTCTACGTTTTCGATTGGAAGAGGTACTGCAGAACTTTTTAAAACGGTGAATTTATCGTAAGCCATAGTTTTAGTATTTAGTATAGAGTCTTAAGTAGTGAGAAATTCTTACTACTCAAGACTGTTAAAATTAATTCATTAATTCTCTTGGATCAGTTACATAACCGGTAACGGCAGCAGCAGCGGCTACCAGCGGGCTTGCCAGCAGGGTGCGGCTTCCAGGGCCCTGGCGGCCTTCGAAGTTACGGTTGCTGGTACTTACCGCGTATTTGCCGGCAGGGATTTTATCGTCGTTCATCGCCAAGCAAGCAGAGCAGCCAGGTTGACGAAGCTCGAAGCCCGCAGCAGTTAGGATATCCAGGATACCTTCGTCTTTGATCTGTTTTTCTACAATATGCGATCCCGGTACGATCCAGGCGATCACGTGGTCCGCTTTTTTGCGGCCTTTTACGATAGAAGCGAATGCTCTGAAGTCTTCGATACGTCCGTTGGTACAGCTACCGATGAATACGTAATCTACTTTTTTACCAAGCATTTTTTCACTTTCGTGGAAGCCCATATAGTTGAGCGATTTTTCGTAAGTGGCTACACCGCCTTCTACTTCAGTAGCTTTTGGGATCAGCTTGGAAATACCGATACCCATTCCCGGGTTCGTTCCGTAAGTGATCATTGGCTCGATGTCTTTTGCATCGAAGTTATATTCTTTATCGAATACCGCACCTTCGTCGGTTTTCAGTGTTTTCCAGTAAGCAAGTGCTTTGTCCCAGTCAGCGCCTTTTGGAGCTTTCTCGCGGCCTTTGATGTAAGCGTAAGTAGTTTCATCCGGTGCAATCATTCCTCCGCGTGCACCCATTTCGATACTCATGTTGCAAACGGTCATACGTCCTTCCATGGACATATTTTCGAATACCTCTCCTGCATATTCTGCGAAGTATCCGGTAGCGCCGGCAGTAGTAAGTTGTGCGATGATATAAAGCGTCACGTCTTTTGGCGTTACTCCTTTGCCTAGTTTTCCGTTTACGTTGATGCGCATTTTCTTAGGCTTAGGCTGCATGATGCATTGAGAAGAAAGCACCATCTCTACTTCCGAAGTACCGATCCCAAAGGCAATCGCGCCGAAGGCACCGTGTGTAGAAGTATGTGAGTCACCGCATACGATGGTCATTCCCGGAAGGGTGATCCCGTTTTCAGGACCTACTACGTGAACAATCCCGTTTTTAGGATTGCCTAATCCCCAGTGAGAGATCCCGTATTTGGCAGAGTTTGTTTCCAATGCTTTCAACTGGTTGGCAGAAAGCGGATCCTGCACCGGCAGGTGTTGGTTGATGGTAGGAGTGTTGTGGTCAGCGGTGGCGAAAGTGCGTTCGGGGAAAAGTACGCCGAGGCCTCTGCTTTCAAGGCCAAGAAAGGCCACAGGGCTGGTCACTTCGTGAATGAAGTGGCGGTCGATAAAGAAAACATCAGGACCATCTTCGATCTTACGGATCACATGCGAGTCCCACACTTTGTCAAACAATGTATTCGCTGTCTTACTCATTTTTATTTATGTATTTTAAATAAATTTCTACTCTATGTATTTTTCAACAGAGTTGATACCCGTTTCAAACGGATTGCAAAGGTACAAAAAAGATGGGGAATAGTAAATTTTACAGAGTTTTGTACTTGCGGCGCTGTAGGATACCAATCTGAAGGATGTTTTGAAATGTCTTCTCAATATTTTATGAAATATTGAGAAGACCAAGGGAATTACAATCGAGATCTATTTCACCATTTCCAATTCTTTCATCAGCACTTTCAGATCCTCATCTTCCAGTTGCTTTTTAGTATCGGCCATTTCCAGGAATTTTTTGTAGGCTGTTTCCAGGCTTTCTTTTGAAAGTTTGAAACCGATGTTCTCCAGTCTGTAAGCCAGCGCAGCGCGGCCGCTGCGGGCGGTAAGCACGATGGAAGAAGAATCTGCTCCTACGTCTTCAGGGTTGATGATCTCGTAGTTTTCTCTGAATTTGATCACGCCGTCCTGGTGAATACCGGAAGAATGTGCGAAAGCATTTTTACCAACTACCGCTTTGTTTGCCTGTACCGGCATGTTCATAGAAGTAGAAACGAGTCTGCTGATCGGTACTAATTTTTTGGTGTTGATGCCAGTTTCCAAACCAAGCGTAGCGTGACTCTTGATAATCATGGCAACTTCTTCAAGAGAAGTATTACCGGCTCTTTCGCCGATGCCGTTGATGGTACATTCTACTTGTCTGGCGCCGTTTACCAATCCGGCTATAGCATTTGCAGTTGCGAGACCAAGGTCGTTGTGGCAGTGCACGGAGATAATGGCCTTGTCAATATTTTTAACGTTGTCGACCAGGTATTTGATTTTTGCACCATATTGATCCGGCAGACAGTAGCCGTTGGTATCCGGAATGTTTACCACCGTAGCGCCTGCAGCGATCACGGCTTCGATCATTTTAGCCAGGTATTCGATATCGGCGCGGCCGGCATCTTCGGCGTAGAATTCGATGTCTTCTACAAATTTCTTGGCATACTTTACAGCATCCACGCCTCTTTGGAGGATTTCTTCGCGGGTACTGTTGAATTTATATTTGATGTGCATATCCGAAGCGCCGATCCCGGTATGGATCCTTTTGCGTTTGGCATATTGCAGGGCCTGTACGGCAGCGTCAATGTCTTTGGTATTGGCGCGGGTGAGCGCGCAGATAGAAGGTTCTTTTACGGCTTTGGAAATCTCCACTACCGAATTGAAATCTCCTGGGCTGGAAATCGGGAAGCCTGCTTCAATCACGTCTACTCCCAGTTCTTCGAGGGCTTTGGCTACTTCTATTTTTTCAATAGTATTCAATTGGCAGCCTGGCACCTGTTCGCCGTCTCTCAAAGTAGTATCAAAGATATAAACCCGTTTAGACATAGTAATTTGTTTTATTTATATAACCCTTATCAAAAAAAAACCATTCCCTGAAGTTGAGAATGGTTTCCATATCGTATGAATATCCTTACTCAACCATGACCGTGGTCACTGGGAGAAGTAGAAGGAGTGCTATCTTGTTAATTGCTGTCATTTTGTTTTCAGTAATACAAATATAGCGATAATTTTTAAAAACGGGTAAAATATTTCCTTCAATTTGGATTTTATTAATATATCTTTATGAATCAATTGCTTAGAATAAATAACCTTACTTTATGAAAATATTGCGGGAAATACTTTCTGGTTATTAGTATTACAATTCGTATATTTAATTTTAATTATTCAAGGATTAACTTACTTATTGATGATTTTAGAAATAAGTAAGTAGAAGAAATTTTAGAAATCTTTTAAAGAAAAGGATATTCATACGGTATACTTTTTTGGGGGAATACCGTATAAATACATAATAAGCAAGGGTAACATCTATTTTTCCATGCAAATAGAATAGATCATTTTAAGATCATAAAACTATTTGTAAATTAATAGGTTAATAAAGAGAATCAAAATTCCTTGCCCTAAAAAAACTCTTACACTTAATAGGCCTTAATTAGAATTTTAGAATGTTTAGATACTATCTATTTTTATTATTTATTCTATTCAATACCGAAATCTGGGCGCAGTATCAGTTAAAAGGAGTGGTGAAAGAAGAAAATGGCAATCCCGTGCCTGATGTACGTCTGGCGATTTCCGGAAATGAAAATTACAGTATTACCAACAGTGCCGGAACCTTTGTATACCTGCTCGATGAAGCGCCGCAGATGCCTATTAAAGTAAATGCGGTCAAGACCGGTTATGAACTGAAAGAAGTGAATTTCTCGGAAGAGGAAAAATTTCTCGAAGTGGTCATCAAAAAACTTTCTAACCCTGAACAAGGAAAAGTAGAATTCCTGCAGCTGGCCTCCGATACTACGATCGCCTACAAGTGGATCACATTATTAGTGGATGGATTTACGTATTCCGGCGAAGAGAATGGTCTTATTAAATTACAGCAATGGGCTACTTACAATAGCGATATTCTGATCCCTGGGTTTCAAGTTCAGAAAAAGGAATACAATAAAAAGACCAAAACGCTTGTGGTGACGATCATCCCATTCCGTCTCGACGATGAGGTGATCTCATCGCTGATCGAACCGCAAGATTATAAGCGAAATTTTGAAGGATTGTTCCGACAGTTTGAATTAGAAAAACGGTTGATCACTCAAAGTAATATGAAGATCGAGCGTGAGATGAGTAAGATCATCCAGCAACTGGAAAGCGACACAGCGATCACGCCTGAACAGCGCAAACAACTCACGACATATCTTAATCACCTGGAATCGTTATACGAATCCAATAAGAGCACATTGGAAAATGTGATCGAAAAGAAATACAATCTTTTGTTCAAGATGAAAGCATTGATCCTGCAAAAAGATTCGATCAATATGCTTTCCAAACGTGAGTTGGAAGAATATAAATTAAAGCAAGCACAGATCGAAGAAGAATACAGGGTCAAGATCAGGTATTCAGTGGTTATCATAGTGCTTATTCTCGTGATACTTGCGGTGATCACCTTTAATATGCGTAAGATCAAAAAACAAACTGGGATCATCGAAGAGCAGAATAGAAACCTGGATGCCTTCGTATCAAAGGCTTCGCACGAGATCAAAGGACCGTTGAACTCCTTGAAAGGACTTTCAGATATTGCTTTGAAAACAATAAAAGACAGAGAATCGCTGGAGTACTTTACTTATGTGAACAAGACAGTACAAAAGCTTTCGAAGACGGTAAATAATATGCTTTATTTTAGTCGAGCTAAAAATATTGTACCGGAATACACCGAGATCCATCTAAAGAATTTTGTCGATGAAATCATCAATGGCCTGGTATTCAAAGAAGGATTCGACCGAATGAAAATTCACAACCGTATCCCGGAAAACGTCAAACTCCAAAGTGATGAAACAATCCTGGATTCGGTAGTACAAAATCTTATAGGCAACGCGATCAAATACCAGGACACGAAGAAAGATATTTCATTCCTTGATATTGACATGGAAGAAAAGAACGGTATGATTGTGATGCTGTTTAAAGATAATGGAATCGGAATCGAAGACATGCACAAAGGAAAATTATTTGGCATGTTCTACCGCGCTACCAACGAAGCCGAAGGCACAGGGCTGGGCTTATACATCGTGAAATTAAGTTTGGAAAAACTTGGCGGTACGATCGCATTTGAAAGTGAACCCGGAGCGTTCACCAAATTCACCGTCACTGTTCCGATAAAGAAAAATTGATGATCATTTCCCTTGCCAACCTATAAGGTTTTTGAAAATAGTTCACTTCGTCAAAGATATAGGTTTTTATTATGGCAGGTTCAAACAAAATATTTTACACCATAAAAATACATACTTTAGCAAAACCGTATAGGTTTTATCATGGCAAGGTCTAGACAAACGGATAGTCAAAAACATATGAAAAGGCTGCTCTCTTATAGCTGGATTCTTTTTGTATTTGTTACATCCAATGCCTATACCCAAAATCTTAATTTTACCGGAGGAAGCAGATCTTCTGTATTGCGATGCAAAGACGGCCATGTTTATGTAAGCGGTGACAATTCGTTCGGACAGCTCGGCCGGGGTTTTTTATCTTCTATCAATTCTCCTGACATCGTTTCCGGCATCGGTGGTTTTGGAACGCTTATGAACATCAAGCAGGTGGCGGGCAAGCAAACTTTTTCGCTCGTAGCGCTTTCTTCCACCGGCGATTCGGTGATCACCTGGGGAAATAATAATCATGGACAGTTGGGAAATAATCTTCTCGGCAACGGTGCAAATAATAATCAATATCCTTATCGCGTAGTAGGTGTGAACACTGTAGGGTACCTGACCGGAGTACAATATGTAACGATGGGAACAGAAACCGGCTATGCTGTGCTGAACAACGGAAAAGTAGTAGCCTGGGGAAATAGCAGTTTTGGTGCGCTGGGAAATGGTACCACCTCGCCGGACATGACTTCTCCTGTCTATGTATTGAAAGCGCCTGGTGATACTTTGAAAAATGTAGTATCCATCGCTGCAGGCGATTTGTTTGCCATCGCACTTCTAAACGATGGAACGCTTTGGGCCTGGGGACAAAACTACACGGGGCAACTCGCGCAAAACAATACGGCTGCTTCTTCATATGCTGTGCAGGTAAAGGGAAGAAATGGTATAGGATATTTAACCAATATTGTAAGTGTTTCCTGCAGCGAACGACATGCCGTAGCGCTTTCCGCGGGTGATACTACCTGGGCATGGGGAGCCAACAACACAGGACAACTTGGCAACAATACTAATACAAATTCTTATACACCCGTCTATGTACTCAACTCCACGGGAACAGCAGCGATGCGTAATGTGAAATCGATTGCTACCGGAGATGGATTCTCGATGGCGCTGCGGATGGATAGTACTGTGTCGGTATGGGGCGATAACTCTGCAGGAAAATTCGGGAACAATACTACCGTTTCATCTCTCATTCCAACCAAAGTGCTGGAACCAACAGGATCGGGCTCTTTAAGTAGTATTGTACAAATCTCCTCCGGAGAAAATTTTGGCTTTGCCCAAAAGAAAAATGGAGTACTCCTTGCCTGGGGCGACAATTCCAACGGACAGCTGGGAATGGCCGATTACATAAACCGCTATCTGCCTGATACCGTGGTTTCACCTTGTATATGGCCTATGCCACCGGTGTTTGTGAAAGGGGCCGTTACGGGTACTACCGCGGTGTGTAGCCCAACGAATAGCGGTACGGTTTCTATTGCAGGCAACAATGGTAGTGTAGTAGCCTGGCAAAGTTCCAATAACAATTTTGTGAATTATGTAGTCACAACTTCCTCTTCTTCGAGTTTTCCATTTTCCAATCTCACACAAAAAACTTCTTACCGTGCGGTTATTCAATTTAACGGGCAGATCGTATATTCCGATTCTTTGGTAGTGCAAGTAGCGCAGCCAACAGTAGGAGGAACGCTCAGCGGACAGACTACTGTTTGTGCCACCTCCAACAGCGGTACGATCACTTTGTTTAGTCAATTGGGAAATGTGATCAGTTGGGAATCTTCGGTCGATTCCTTTGCGACAGCGGGTACGGTAATAGTGAATACAAATACTTTTTATAATTACAATAATCTTTCTTCTACGCAATACTTCAGAGCGAATGTGCAGAATGGCGCTTGTGCTTCTGCGTATTCTTCTATTGTAAAGATCACCGTGTCGCCGGCTACGGTGGGAGGGACAATTGGCTCTGGTACCTCTACAAATGTTTGCGCCACTGCCAACAGCGGCACACTCAATCTTAGCGGCCAGACAGGACTGATCTCTCGCTGGGAATCTTCCACCGATGGATTTGGCACGATCAATACTATTGCAAATACAACAAATGCTTATAGCTATTCCAATCTTACCACTACTACTCAATTTCGCGCGGTGGTTAAAAGTGGTGTATGCCCGGCGGCTAATTCTTCTCCCATCACTATTTCGGTAGACCAGGCTACAGCGCCCGGTACACTGGGCTCTCCGGCTACCGTATGTTCAGGGGCCAATACAGGCACGTTATCACTGGGAACTCATACAGGCAGTGTCGTACAATGGGAATCCTCACCGGATGCATTTGGGAGTACGATCAATCTTATTGTTAATACAACAACGAATTATACTTATACGAATCTGACCTCGACTACGTATTTCAGAGCATTGGTGCAAAACGGGTCTTGTCCTTCCACATATTCCAACAATGTAAAAATTTCTGTAGACGACGTAACCGCTCCGGGTACAGTAGGGGTGCCGGCCACCGTTTGCTTTGGTACCAATAGTGGCAATATGTCTTTGTCGGGGAATAATGGAAATGTAATACGCTGGGAATATTCTTCTGATAATTTTACTTCTTTCATTAATAATATTCCCAATCCTAGTACCAACAACAATTATTCTAATCTTACAGTAACCACGTATTATAGAGCTTACGTGCAAAACGGTGTTTGTCCTCCTGCTTATTCTTCTGTAAATATTATTTCGGTAGACCCACTTTCTTCAGGAGGCGCGCTGACGCCTTCGTCTTCCGTGGTGTGTAGCGGTACCAACTCCGGCACGATCACACTGAGCTCACAAGTAGGGAATGTGACAAGCTGGGAGAGTTCTACCGATAATTTTTCCACCATCATCACACCGATCAGTAATACAAACCCTACACAGGATTATCTAAATCTTACCGCTACTACTTCTTACCGCGCAGTAATTCAAAGCGGTGTTTGTCCCGTAGTGCGCTCTCCGATAGCCACCGTCACGGTGACACCGGTTTCTGTTGGAGGAACCGTAGGCGCTTCTACTACTATCTGTTCCGGTACAAGTGGTCCTTCTCTTTCGTTGTCGGGTTACACAGGTACAGTGCTGCGCTGGGAATATTCTACAGATGGGTTTACAACGACCAATGTGATTGCCAATACAGGTACTACTTATTCTTATTCTGCACTCACCACCACTACTCAATTTAGAGCAAGAGTGAAAAATGGCGTTTGTCCTGGTGATTTTTCTATTCCCGCAACGATCAGTGTTGATCAACCTTCCGTGGCTGGTTCGCTGGGAGCCGCTACCACTGTATGCTCCGGTTCGAATACAGGCACCCTCACACTCTCCGGACCTGTAGCGGGTTCTGTGGTTCAGTGGCAATCTTCCACTGATAATTTTTCTACCATTATCAATCCAATTGCCAATACAACCAACACAAATACTTATAATAATCTCACCACCACTACTTATTATAGGACACAAGTGAAGAACGGTGTTTGTCCTTCCGTATTTTCAAACAGCGTACTGATTTCTGTAGATGCAGTTTCTTCAGGAGGTATGCTGAGTAGTTCGGCCAGTGTGTGCAGCGGTACTAATACGGGTTCGATCATGCTGAGTTCACAGGTTGGAAATATTGTTCAGTGGGAATCTTCTACGGATATCAGTTTCTCCACTGTGAATGTCATAAGCACTACCAGTGCGAATTATAATTACAATAACCTCACTACTACTACTTATTATAGAACGCAGGTGCAGAATGGAGTTTGTCCGCCGGTGTATTCTACATCCGTCACTATTTCTGTGTATCCTGTTTCTAATGGTGGTACGTTGAGTGGTACGGATACTGTTTGTTATGGATTTAATGGAGGGAATATAATACTGGCTAACAATGTTGGAAATATTATCCGTTGGGAAAAATCTACCAATAATTTTGCTACCTACACCGTGCTTACCGGTACAGGCAATCCACAAACATATTCCAATCTTATAAGTACTACCTATTATAGAGTACAGGTGCAAAACGGTTCTTGTGCTCCCGTTTATTCTCCTATTGTGGAGGTCACGGTGAATCCTAATTCTGTAGGTGGTACAATTTCAGGCTCGGATACTGTCTGTGTCTCTTCTAATGCAGGCGTGCTGCGGCTCAGCGGCTATCTAGGAACGGTAGTGCAATGGGAAACTTCTACAGATAATTTTACTTCTACAACTGTTCCTGTTAGCAATACTACTGATACAATTGCCTACAATAATTTAAGCGTCACCACTTATTTCAGGGCGCAGATCCAGAATATCGGTTGTCCTATTACGTATCCTTCTCCAGCAATGATCAAGGTAGATCCTGTTTCCGTACCAGGTACGCTCACCGCTCCGGCAGTGGTATGTGCAAGTTCGAACACAGGTGTAATAAAACTTGCTGGATATTCCGGTACGATCTTACAGTGGGATACTTCATATAATAATTTTTCTACCTATGATACCATTGTCAATACTACCGATTCGATTGAATATCATAACCTCCGGCATACCACGTTTTACAGGGCTTTGGTAAAAAGTGGCGTTTGTGCCTCTGCCTATTCTAATGTGACGGCTGTTACAGTTAACCCTGCTTCGGTAGGAGGAACGATCATCGGAGCAAAAAATATTTGTATTGATGCAAATGCCGGAACGCTTGTACTGACAGGAGATACAGGAGTAGTACTTAAATGGCAGACTTCACCTAATAATTTTGCTACCTACACAGACATTGCCAATGTATCGCATAATTTTTCTTTTAATAGTCTTACTACTCCTTTGTCGGTAAGAGCAGAAGTACAATACAGTCCTTGCCCGCCGGTGTATTCAGATGTGTTTACCTTTATTATCAATCCAAGTACAGTGGCAGGTATGATCACTGGAAATACGGTGGTGAAAAAAGGAGAGAACAGTGGCCCGCTTACGCTGATCAATTTTACCGGAGGTGTGCAGGAATGGCAATACAGCGAAGATACAGCAACCGGCTGGACTTCTCTTCCAATCACTTCCAACGTTTATGAATTCATCAACCTGGATACCACTATTTATGTAAAGGCGCGTGTGAAGTCCGGAAATTGCAACGATGAATGGTCTGCTGTGTTTATCCTTCAGGTATCCACAGAATCTAATACAGTCCTCAAAGTATATCCTACCATTTCTCCCAACGCAGATCAGATCAACGATGAATGGATCATCGACAATATTGCACTGTATCCTTCCAACCAGGTGAAGATCTTCAACCGCTGGGGCGATGTGGTCTACGAAGCGCGCGGATATGATAATACTTCTAAGGTATGGAGAGGACAATCCAATACACATTTCACTGTACTTGGACAAGATCTTCCGGAAGGAACTTATTTTTATGTGATTGACCCTGGCAACGGGAAGGCTGAATTTTCGGGGTATGTAGTGCTTAATCGATAATGTATAAATATATTTTAATTGCATGGCTGTTGATAGGCTGTCCGCTTTTATTAAGCGCACAGCAGGAATCGTTGTATTCGCAGTACATGTTCAATTCTCTACCTATAAATCCCGCATACGCAGGCAGCCACGAACACTTGAGCGCTACGGTGATCGCGCGGAAGCAATGGCTGAAAATTGACGGCGCTCCTTCTACGCAAACATTATCGGTGCATGCTCCAATCTACAAATCCAAAATGGGCCTGGGACTTACAGCGATCAACGATCAAATCGGCGTTACTTCCAATACAGGATTGTATGGCGCGTATGCGTATAGGATCAAATTTAAAAAATCGATCCTTGCTTTGGGATTACAGGTTGGGTTCACCAATTATGTGTCGCGCTACAGCCAGCTCGAAGTAAGGACTCCAAACGATCCGGCTTTCGCCAGTGATGATGTTCGTTTCTTCCTTCCCAATTTTGGTGGAGGCGCTTATTATTATTCCGACCGGTACTATATAGGATTTTCCGTTCCGCATATTTTAGATCATTTGGGAAATAATACCAATGTTGCTCACAATGCGCTGCAGTACCAACATTATTTCCTTACTGCTGGATATGTATTTGATCTTTCTCCGCAGCTGAAATTAAAACCTTCCACGTTGATCCGAGCCGTAGAAGGCGCGCCCATTCAAGCCGATGTGAATGCTACATTGATGATCAACGATGTGTTATGGATAGGTCTTTCTTACCGTACTTCTACAGCGCTTGTTTTTATTACCCAAGTCATGCTCACAGATCAGCTTAGCTTCGGCTATGCGTACGATGCGGCGCTCAACAGTATTAAAACTGTAAGCATGGCTTCGCATGAAGTAATGCTTAATTATCGTTTTGTTTATTTTAGGAAAAATGTAGTGGCGCCAAGATATTTCTGAGATGAGAATTTTGTTTACCATATTATTGATGCTACTCTCTTTTTCGATAAAGAGTCAAAATATTTTTAGAAATATGAAAAGCCTGGAACAAAGAGCCGATCAGTATTTCAAAGAAATGTCGTACATCACGGCTATTGATCTGTACAAGCAAGCGCTGGCCAAGCCGAAGTATGCGGGCAATAAAAAGATCAGGATAAAAATAGCACAAGCGTATTGGCGAATCGGACAAACCGAAGAAGCAGAACAATACTACCGGGAAGCCATGGCCAAAGGATTTAAGCCAGGCAGGAGAGACAGCACACAATTTGCAAGGATACTTATTCATAATAATAAATATGCCGAAGCGAAAGACTGGCTTAAAAATGCTTCACTTGATCAACAAAACGACCCTGCGGGATTTGAGCAATACAAATCCATTTCGGAGATCTATAAATTGTACCGCGATTCTTTTTCGTTTAGCGTCAAACCAATTATTTACAATTCCGAATATTCCGACTATGCGCCTGCGTTTTATAAAAACGGGATCGTCTTCGCTTCCGACCGTCCTTCGGAAAAATTGATCCGGCAAGTGAACATGCAAAAGGATGCTGGTTTTTCGGACCTTTATTTTTTCAGAGAAAAAGATACGATCCAACGTCCGGCCGAATTATTTTCAGCTACCCTCAAGTCCTCGCTAAATAAGGGCCCTGTGCTGTTCTACGAAAAGGGAACAAAAATGATCCTCACCGCCAATGCAGGCAAAGGCGAAGTGAACCGCTTGCAAATGTTTACCGCAGAGTGGGACAATGCAAAATCAGAATGGGTCAACTTTCAACCTTTTCCTTACAACAGCGAATTTTATTCCGTAGGACATCCGGCAATAAGTAAAGATGAACGTACGCTCTATTTCGTTTCCGATATGCCTGGAGGCAACGGGGGCACTGATATTTATGTGAGCGTATTAAAAGACGGAGAATGGAGCAAACCGAAAAATCTTCGCGAGCCTATTAATACGGAAGGCAATGAAATGTTTCCATATATAAGCCCTTCCGGAAAATTTTATTTTTCATCTGACGGGCACGGAGGTTTGGGTGGGTTGGATTTTTATATCGCCGAGCAAACGGTTGATCGTGGCCAGCAGCTAATGAATCCAGGTTATCCACTCAATTCATCTTCCGATGATTTTGGGATTATCCTAGATCCGCAGGAAAGAAGCGGCTACTTCAGCTCCAACCGTAAAGGTGGAAAAGGCAGCGACGATATATACAGATTATATGTTAAAAGAATAGAGTTAAGAATAAAGATCACCGATGAGATCGCCAGTGCATCGCTTGTAAATCCGCAGGTGAAGCTTCTTGATAAAGAGACAGGCGAGGAGATCATTCCGCTGGAAGTGGCGCAGTCTAAGGAAAACGTAGTGCGTTATGGATTAAAACTGCATCACAATTACATGTTGTCTATTCATAAGGAAGATTACAAAGACATAGAAAGAGAAATTTCCACCATGGACATAAACGACGATCGGTTGATTGAAATGAAGGAGACGTTGAAACGGAAATTTGAATATTATGTAACGTTGAAAATAAGAGACGAAGAAACAGAAAATATTGTAGAAAATTCCAACATTCAGTTGCTCAATCTAACTACGAAAGAACTTGACTCCATAGGAGTGAGCAGCAAAGGGGAAGCCGACATCAAGTTAGATTCGGATGCAGAGTATTTATTGATAGCGTTCAAAGGAAATATCTCCGGGCAAATATTTATTGGGAAGCCTGGAAGGAAAAAAGTTTCTTCGGTGCGTTATATTACCTTGCATCTGTCAGAACAAGAGATGAAAAAAAATAAATTAACCCTGACCGATATTGCGGGTAGACCTTATGATTCTACAGAAATAAAGGTAAGGGATATGATTCGTGGGACGGAAGAAAAAATGATCACTTCAGAAAAAGGCGAGGTGGAATTTCTTTTACCTGCTGGTTGGTACTATCGAATTTATTATGATGATGGGAGAGGGTATTATGATAGCCTTACAAAAGAGAACACAGGAAGACTTCGCGTGGAAGAATAATTTTTTTTCTCAATACTGTTGCTGTTGCTCTTGCTGACCTGCAGTCTGACAGCAAGAGCAACAGCAACAGTATCGAGAAAAGCTAATGAGCTTTTTATTACTTTTTCTGTAATATGTATACTGCTGCAATTCCTAACAACCCACCGGCGAGCGTGTTCCAGAGCGGTACTTCTCCTAAAATAAGCCAGGAGCCGATGGCTGCAGAAAGTGGCACCATGAAAATATAACTACTTGCTTTGTCGGCACCGATCCTGGAGGTAGCAATAAAATAGAAAGTAGTAGCAAGAGAAGTAGTAATGGTAGCGCTAAAGAAAAGACTTCCCCAGAATTTTAAATCCGCATGCGTCAGAATAGTTGCCGTAGCCTGGTGATCGGTAAAAACAAACATCATGATGGAACAAATCCCATACATCCAAAGACTGAAGCTCGCAGGCGAGCCATAGCGCGAAGAGAGCGAAGTGAATTTGCTCAACACCGCCCAAGTGATGGTAGCGCAGACAAAATAAAGATTTCCCGGATCAAAGATCGAAGCGCTGTTTTGCCAGATCTGCAATAAGACTGAGCCAGCGATCACGCCGACAGTTAGTCCTAAAGCTTCGCGGCGAGAAGGCGCTTTCCAGCTAATGATCATTGTGAGCGCATAGGTCAATACCGGATTGAGGGTAGTCACCAACACGCCGCCGGCGCCAGCTTTGCCGTGATGCAAGCCTTCCATAAAAAAATAACTGTATAACGTCATGCAAACACTAGCGCCAAGTAATACAGGAATTCCTTTTTTTGAAATAGAAAAATTTTCTTTGATGATGATAAGAAGAATGAGGAGAGAAATAAACGTTAGTACAAAACGCAGCATCGCCATATTAGCAGCATCTCCGTATGAAACGAGGATCTTTCCTACAGGCCAGCTGATGCCCCAGCAAAACATGGAGGCGATCATACCGTAAAGAAATTTTTGTTGAGAAGAATCTTCTTGCATAATTTTTATTATAAACTGTTGTCTGAGTATTTAACCATGCAGGTAAAAACCAGTTCACCAATTTAATCAGGAAATCTTATTTCAATACTTTAAATGAGAATGAAAACATACATGAGCGCTGTTTTTGAATGTTTCTTCGAAGCTCAAAAGTGTGATGATAAAACGGGTAGAAAATGTTTCGACAGAAATAGAAATTGATCTGAATGATTCGGAACCGGTCTTTACCAGATCGTATTCAATACCGAAAGCGGAAAGCGGTATACGAAGAGAATTACAATTATAAGATAATATAGTTCAAGGTTTGTTTCTTTTAAGGACTACCTAACTTGGAAGAGTCAAGTAGTCATTAAAAAGTAGTTTAATCTATTCTTTGATATACAGACAACAACAGGAGCAGGAGGTACCGCCACTCCTATTGAGTTGTGATTTGCTTTCAATCCGTGAGGGTCTACCTTTTTACACCACACTAAACGTCCCCGTATTCCCCAATTCACTTTCATTTTCCACCTTTTTCTGCGCCTCTTTTTTCTCCAGTGCCTTAAACGCTTTATGCACGCGCTTCCGGGCTTCTTCCATTTTTTCGCCTTCCAGAATTTCGCGTTTTAGTACTTCCATCTTTAAAAGATTTTCAATGTCTTCATAAGTAGGTTTGATATCCGGTGAAGTTTTCTTTAATGTTTTACGAATGGCTTCAATTACAGGCTCCGTAAGAAGGATCTGGCCTACATAAAATTTATTGAGTGCTAATTTTTGGTTGTGATAGTCTTCTAACACGGATTTGCCAAGACTTTCTTTGCACAAATAAAATAACAATTCCAGGTCGCTATCTTTCTTAGCATTGATGTTTAAAAAAGAAAATTCAAACACAAGCTCGTGCATTATCGGCTTGCCAAAAATTACTTTGTACAATCTCCACTGAATGCCATTGGTAAGCATGATCCAGTCAACTCCAAGATTGGAGCCATAATCAAGAGCTTGTCGCGTATGATCTTCTTTGAGGTCGAGGCCAATGGCTTTTACTTCGATCAGGAACTGTACTTTCTCGCCGATCTTAATGGCAAGATCGCAGAATGTTTTCTTTACTACATGTTCAGAAGTGATCTCTGAATATTTATCATAGCCAAAAACTTCTGCAAGCATATCAGTAATGATCATCACGGTGTCTGACTCATTGATGTCTTTTGATTTTGCAGTAGTGAGAATGGATTGATATTTTTTCACACCTGCTACTAAGCGGGTGTGAACTTTGGCAGAAATAGTAGTCATACAAAAACGTTGTTTAAGAGTTAAAATAAATTATGTTGAATGAAGTATTAGTATAGCTAAAAAATATAATCTAATCTCCTACACGAAATGCCCTGCCTCATGACTATATTTTAGTGCAGAATCAATTGAATAAAATTATTATCTCTTTCTTAAAACTTCCGGTTTCTGTATGCCGTTTGGGA
The DNA here is from genome assembly GCA_035535995.1 of Cytophagaceae bacterium. Lineage (GTDB taxonomy): Bacteria > Bacteroidota > Bacteroidia > Cytophagales > Cytophagaceae > JANYCO01. The sequence continues at coordinate 237,789 of DATLOZ010000009.1, read as the reverse complement.
AGGGCATTGTTGAAAAGCAATGCCAGTATACAAAACGTAAATTTCATTTCCTAATGTCAATCAGTTTATTAGACCAATGACTTCTTTCGAAGAAACCAGGTAATAGTAAACGTGGGAATAAAATCCGTAAATGGTAAGATCTCTTCGATGAAATCAAAGATTCCGCCGATGATCCCGGTTTTTCCGCCAAAGGATTTGTAAAAAATATAAGCCGATACAGGCGCCCAAATAATGTCACCGTATTCGCCGATCACCGGGATCGCGTAGGTAGCGTAGCCCAATGCATCCATGATCAGGCAGAAAACGAGAGAAGGTTGTTTTTTCATAGCTCTAAAATAAAAAAGCTCCCGGTATTAGCGGGAGCTTTTAAAGAAAATAATCGTATGATTAATATCTGTATTCGTTTGCCTTGAATGGTCCTTCCACTGTCACGCCAATATATTTAGCCTGCTCAGAAGAAAGTACATCCAGCTCTACGCCAATCTTGCCAAGGTGCAGTCTTGCTACTTTCTCATCAAGATGTTTAGGAAGTGTGTACACATCATTTTTGTAGTTGCTGGAATTTTGCCACAGCTCAAGCTGCGCGATCACCTGGTTGGTGAAAGAAGCAGACATTACAAAGGATGGGTGACCTGTAGCGCAGCCAAGGTTTACCAGGCGGCCTTCTGCCAATACCAGTACATCGTGTCCGTCTACGTTGTATTTATCTACTTGAGGTTTGATCTCAATTTTAGTGCTGCCATAGTTTTTGTTCAACCATGCCATATCGATCTCGTTGTCGAAGTGACCGATGTTACAAACGATCGCTTTATCTTTCATTGATTTGAAGTGACGGTCTACGATGATGTTCTTGTTACCAGTAGCAGTTACTACGATATCAGCTCTTTTCACAGCGTCGTCCATTTTCTTCACTTCATAGCCATCCATTGCAGCTTGCAATGCACAGATTGGGTCGATTTCGGTAACGATCACTCTTGCGCCAGCGCCTCTCAGAGAAGCAGCAGAACCTTTTCCTACGTCTCCATATCCGGCTACTACCGCTACTTTACCAGCCATCATTACATCAGTAGCTCTTCTGATCGCGTCTACCAAGGATTCTTTACAGCCGTATTTGTTATCGAATTTTGATTTTGTTACAGAGTCGTTGATGTTGATAGCAGGAAGAGGAAGTTTTCCATTTTTTACTCTTTCTTTCAGTCTCAATACACCGGTAGTAGTTTCTTCTGAAATTCCTTTGATGTCTTTAGCAAGCTCCGGGAATTTGTCAAGCACCATATTGGTAAGGTCGCCGCCATCGTCAAGGATCATGTTGAGTGGTTTTCTATCTTCTCCGAAGAAAAGAGTTTGTTCGATACACCAGTCAAATTCCTGCTCGTTCATACCTTTCCATGCATACACAGAAATACCTGCAGCAGCGATTGCAGCAGCAGCATGGTCTTGCGTAGAGAAGATATTGCAGGAAGACCAGGTTACTTCAGCACCTAGTTCTACCAGGGTTTCGATTAGCACAGCGGTTTGAATTGTCATGTGAAGACAGCCTGCTACGCGTGCGCCTTTTAGTGGTTTGGAAGGACCAAATTCTTTTCTGATCGACATCAGACCTGGCATTTCAGCTTCTGCCAGTTGGATTTCTTTTCTTCCCCATTCGGCCAAAGACATGTCTTTAACCTTGAATTTTACAAATGTATCAACCATTCTTGTATTGTTTTATTTTTATGATTTTCAATATACTAGGACTGCAAATATAGGGCATGGAGGATTTAATAGCAAAAGAAAAAAATACGGATTAATGAAGGTACGAAAGAAATTTTTTCTGCTAAAAGATTCTTTTTTGAATAAAATTCGCCTACACTATTTGAAAACGCAGGAAACTAATCGTATACAAACTCTACTTCCTTAAATCCAAAAGACAAAAGCTCTTCGCCGGAGCGGATGATCAACCTGCCGCTTTCGTCTACACCTGTGATAATGCCTTCAAATGTTTTGCCTGAGGTGCGGAAAAAATGTTTTTCATTGAGACGGAACAAATGGTTTTTGTATCGTTCTGCCAAGGCTTCTCGTTTGCCCGCGCGCAATTGCAGGTAATTGGCTTCCAGTTTTTCCAGCAAGACTTCCAGCACATGTTCTACCGGATGTTCCTTACCGGAATAATTTTGTAGCGAGAAAGCCTTTTTGTCTGAAAAGACAGTTTGATTTACATTCAAACCGATTCCGATGATGGTAGCAGACAGTGAATTTTTCTGAATCGAATTTTGGATTAGGATTCCCGCTATCTTTTTATCATTCAGGTATATATCGTTGGGCCATTTTACTTTAAGAGAAGTTTGTAAAAATTCGGCTGCGGTGTCGCGTACGGCAAGTGAACTAATCATATTCAAATAGAATTGATCTGAGAGAGAGAGAAAGCCAGGCTTCAAAATAAGCGAAAAAGTAAGGTTTTTGCCTGCCTCAGCCTCCCATTTATTCCCGCGCTGACCTTTTCCGGCGGTCTGCTCCGGCGTAATAATAAGGGTTCCTTCCGCAGGCTGGCCATCCGACAAAAGCTGTGCTGCATAATCATTAGTAGAATGACAGGTTGACAGGTATATGAGGTATTTCCCTGTAAAAATGGTATTGGCTGAAATATTGTACAATTATTTTTATAATTTTAAGCAATTATACATATAACAATACAATTTAGTGATTAATAAAAAAGAAAAACTATCTTCAAAGCCAGTAAAGGCTCAAAAGAAAGCTACGGAAATCAACCTGGTAGATCTTGTTGTAAACGGAATGCTGGAAAAGAAAGGGCATAACATCACGATCCTTGATCTTAGAAATATAAAAACTGCAGTAGCCGATTATTTTGTGCTCTGCTCTGCTAATACAGACACCCAACTTGATGCAATCCGCACTTCAGTAGAAGAGGAAGTATACAAAACCATAGGACAGGATGTCTGGATGAAGGAAGGCTTGCAAAACCGGGAATGGATCTTGCTTGACTATGGTGATGTAGTAGCACATATCTTCAGAACCGACCGCCGGGAGTTCTACGGGCTGGAAGATCTATGGGGAGATGCGGTGATCACAGTGATCGACGACGATACGGCAGAGCGAACCATCAAGCCTAAGAAAGAGCCTAAGGTGAAGGCTGAGACCAAAGACAAAAAAGAGAAAAAGTCAAAGGCAAAACCAAACGTAACCGTAGCCCGGACAAAATCAAAAACTACATCGGCGAAGAAGACAGCTACTAAGAAACCTGCTGCTAAAAAAACGGTTGCTAAAAAAACTACTTCTGCGAAAAAGAAGACCAAATGATTTTTAAAAAATAGTAATGGATAATAAAATGGAAGAAAATCAGGATAAGAAGTCGGATAATAATCTGAAGAAAAAAAATCCTTTGTCTAAAAACCCGCTGAATCCAAAGCCAAGCGGAGACCGCCCGAGCTACCAGGTTTGGGTCATTGTGTCGCTGCTTACCGTTATTTTCGGGATCATGTGGTTTGGCCGACAAGGTTCAGTGAAAGAGATCAACAAAAAAGAATTTGAAGAAATGTATCTCCGCCACGACGTGAAGAAGATCGTGATTGTCAACAATAAATTTGTAGAAGTAACTATAAAAGAGAAAGCCCTCGAAAATAGTTACTATAAAAAACTACTTCCGGATACTGGTCCTTTCTCCATGACACAAGGACCGCAGTTCCAGTTCCAGGTAAGTCCTTCCAACAATTTTGAAGCGTACGTAGAACAGCTCAACAAAGACAAAAAAGTACCGGAAACAGACCGCGTATCCGTGGAAGTAGACAACAACCGCTCTGATATTTCCAACCAGCTTATCAGCTGGGGTATGCTGCTCCTGTTATTTGTAGGCTTCTGGTATTTGATGAGAAGAGTCACCAACGTAGGTCCGGGAGGACAGATCTTTAACATAGGAAAATCCCGCGCGGCCTTATTTGATGCGGAAAGCAAAGTACGTATTACCTTTGCCGACGTAGCCGGTTTGGAAGAAGGAAAAGAAGAAGTAAAAGAGATCGTAGACTTTTTGAAAAACCCAACCAAGTTTACAAAGCTCGGCGGAAAAATTCCGAAAGGCGCTTTGCTGATCGGCCCTCCGGGTACTGGTAAAACCTTGCTGGCAAAAGCCGTGGCAGGAGAAGCAGGCGTTCCGTTCTTTTCACTTTCCGGTTCCGACTTCGTAGAAATGTTTGTAGGAGTAGGAGCAGCGCGTGTGCGTGACCTGTTTAAACAAGCCAAAGAAAAAGCTCCGTGTATTATTTTCATCGACGAGATCGATGCGATCGGTCGTTCGCGTGGCAAAGGCTCTATGCCTGGTGCCAACGATGAAAGAGAAAATACACTCAATTCATTGCTGGTAGAAATGGATGGTTTCGCTACCGATTCAGGAGTAATTATCCTGGCCGCTACCAACCGTCCGGATGTACTCGATTCTGCCTTGTTGAGACCAGGCCGCTTCGACCGCCAGATCTCGATCGATAAGCCAGATATCGTAGGAAGAGAAGCGATCTTCAAAGTACACCTGAAACCGCTTAAGCTGGGCAACGATGTAGACGCGAAAAAACTTTCAGCACAAACTCCTGGTTTTGCCGGAGCTGAGATCGCCAACGTGTGTAACGAAGCTGCGCTGATCGCAGCACGTAAAGATAAAGAACAAGTAGAAATGCAAGACTTCAACGATGCGATCGATCGTGTGATTGGAGGATTGGAAAAGAAAAATAAAATCATTTCTCCGGAAGAAAAAAGAATTGTAGCCTACCACGAAGCCGGCCACGCCGTTGCAGGCTGGTTCCTGGAACATGCAGATCCATTGGTAAAAGTGAGCATCGTGCCACGTGGTGTAGCTGCGTTAGGATATGCGCAGTACTTGCCAAAAGAACAATTCCTGTACACTACCGAGCAATTGCTCGACGAGATGTGTATGACACTCGGCGGTAGAGCAGCAGAAGACATTGTATTCGGAAAAATTTCCACCGGCGCGCTTAGCGACCTGGAGCGCATCACCAAGATGGCTTACGGGATGGTGACGGTATATGGAATGAATGAAAAGCTAGGCAACCTTTCTTACTACGATTCCAAACAAAGCGAATATTCTTTCAACAAACCATATTCAGAAGCTACTTCCGAAACAATTGATGAAGAAGTGAGAAAGATTATCAGTGGCGCGTACGAGAGAAGCAAAGCATTGCTGAACAGTAAGAGAAAAGAGTTGGAAATCCTGGCGCAGGAACTTTTGAAAAAAGAAATCATTTTCCAATCGGATCTTGAAGCATTGATCGGTAAGAGACCTTTTGATAAGCAAACTACTTACCAGGAGTATACTAATCCGAAAGCTGGGAAAGACCAGCCGGAGGGAAGCGTGCAACCAACGGAGTTGGATAGTGAAATAAACAACGTTCCGAAATCAGAGTAATAGAATTTTAGAATATAAAATTTTTGAAGCCCAAAAGATAATTTGATGTCTTTTGGGCTTATCATTTACTATCGTCATTGCGAGGAAATGTTGCGTAGCAATATTGACGAAGCAATCCATTGCTATGCAACATCGTTATAGATTTAAACGGCCTCAGGCTTCGTAGCAAACAGATTGCTTCGTCACTTCGCCTACGGCGTCATTCCTCGCAATGACGGCTTTATGCATTTTAAAAACTTCTTGGTATCTTGCATCTCATAGTTATAACTAAACGTACATGAATCTCCCTTTCACTAAACTTCCGGAAGGTAAAAAGCTTTATTTTATTTCTGATTTTCATTTGGGCGTTCCCGATCATGAAACGAGTCTGGCGCGGGAAAAGAAAATTGTGCGCTGGTTGTCGATGGTGGAAAAAGATGCAGCCGCTATTTTTTTGATGGGAGATGTGTTTGATTTTTGGTTTGAATTCAAGTACCTGATCCCGAAAGGTTATATCCGGTTGCAGGGGAAGCTGGCAGAGCTTACGGATAAAGGGATTCCAGTGTATTGGTTTACCGGCAATCATGATATGTGGATCTTCGATTATTTTACCAAAGAGCTCAATATACAGATCTTCCGCAAGCCGGAAGTGTTTACGATCAACGACAAGAAATTTTATGTCGGCCATGGCGATGGTTTAGGGCCGGGTGATAATTTTTATAAGACAATCAAAAAGATTTTTGCCAATCGTTTTTTCCAGGAATGGTTTCGCGTTACACCGGCTTCGATTGGAATGGGAATCGCTAACTACTGGTCCAAAAGCAGCAGGATCTCCGGTTTGAAAAAAGAACAATTCCTGGGTGATAAAGAATGGCTGTACATATACTCCAAAGAGCAAGAAGCAAAGGCTCATCACGATTATTATATTTTTGGGCACAGACATTTACCACTCGACCTGGAAGTGAGCGCTACCAGTCGGTACATCAACCTGGGCGAATGGGTACATTATTGTACTTATGCCGTATTTGATGGAAGCACTACCAGCTTGTTGGAATACAAAGAATAAAAACAAAACGGCCTGTGTTTTTTTAATAGAAATTATATTTTTCAGGTATTTACCCTAATCAAAGCGAAAGAAGCTTAGGAATATTTTTTCTGCTGATCGTCCAATTTTAAGTTATTGGAATTTAGAAGTGATAAGCTTCCTATAAAAATCGGTTTTTATTCTAAAAATGGAGTTTATGGGAAAATCTAAAGCGCAATTTAACTCCTTTTAAATAGTATCTATTGCGCACTGTAATACCGTTTTTTGCTTCTAAAAAGTTTACCTCCTTCTTGCTTTCCATAAATTATAGAAAAGGCTTTTAAAACAGGACAAGACAACTGTTTTATCGCTCGGTCAAAAATACCCGGCCGATGAATTATTATAGGACTATTTGTGGAGAAGCGATGAAGACGAAAGAAAATAAAAGTCCAGACAAGACAAAGGAAAACAAATTGCAAAATACTTTTACTAATACCCAGATGAAAAAAAGATCAAACTACCGCTGGAGAGACAGAAGATTTTTATTTGCTTCTGTGGTGCTATTACTGTTGATTTTTACCGGACAAGCATTCGGACAAGGCGAAGCCAATGTTTGGTATTTCGGAGAAAAAATCGGAATTGATTTCAACTCAGGAAGCCCGGTCACTTTATGCGACGGGGCACAGACTACTTGTAACTACGAAGGAGAAGGTTATGCAACAATCTCCAATTCGAGTGGCAGTCTTCTCTTTTATACCAACGGAGTTACCGTATGGGACCGCGCGCACACAGCCATGACTAATGGTACCGGGCTCTACGGACACTTAAGCTCCAATCAGTCGGCTACGATCGTGCCGATGCCGGGCTCTACTACTAAATATTATATCTTCACCGTGCCAGCTGTGGAAGGCTCTACAGGCGGTGGAAACAATGATCCCCAGGCGGGACTCTGCTATTCGATCGTAGATATGTCGCTTCGCTCGGGTTATGGAGATGTGGTAGCAGCAAGTAAAAACACAAGACTTACACCCGCCAATACTGCTGTAATGGAAGCGCAGACCATCGTACCTCACTCCAATGGCACAGACTGGTGGATCCTTGCGCATGGCGCGGGAAACAGAACTTCCGGAGCAGCTTCTAATACGTTCTATGCATTCCAGGTTTCCTCCAGTGGAATAAGTGCAGCCACTACCAGTAGTGTGGGATACGCAGTAGCCGGTTGTGTGCCTGCTACCTGTGGAGGAAGCGGAGTTTCCAATTCAATTGGCGCGATGAAATCAAATTCCTGTTTTACAAAACTTGCAATGAGTTTTTATGGACAAGGGGCTTCCGTAGGAAGTGTACAGGTATTTCCATTCGACAATTCAAGTGGTAGTGTTTCGGCGCCCAGTCATACGATCACAAATTTTAACAACCGTAACGAAGTTTATTCACTCGATTTTTCTCCGAACGGAGATTATTTATTTGTATCGGAATTAACCACCAATTATTTATTCCAGTTTGATCTTACCAACGCAGCCAATGTCAATACTGCCGGCGCGCGTACAACCCTTGCCAATACAGGCTACCCCAACGTGGCTGCGCCGGTGGCACCTGATCCAAACAGAACAGGTGCAGTACAACTCGGGCCGGACGGGAATATTTACGTGGCCAGGCATAGAAACTGGTGTGCAAGTGCAATCACCAGTTATGTAGGACAAATCACCAATCCCAATGCCTTTCCTGCTACCTATAATGCAACGGCGGTATCATACAGTTGTGGAGGTTGGGTTTCGCATGGATTGCCTCAGTTCGCCAAATCCTTTGTAGGAAGCAGCATCAGTGCGAGTGTAGATAAAACCATTGGTTGTACAGGAGATAATTTTACGTTCAAGTATACATTTTCCGGAATTCGCTCCAGCGTCTTGTGGGATTTTGGAGACGGTACTACTTCTACTTCTGATATAGGAGTTCATTCCTATTCTTCTTCCGGAACAAAAACAATCAAGCTTACCGTTACGGATGTATGTGGCAGACAATGGAAAGATCAATTGACAGTAACTATTCTGGACGGTATACTTCCTACCGGCAATGTGTCATGCTCTTCTCCAAGTATCACGCTCAACGGTACAGGCGTTAATGCAGCAAACTATATTTGGTACGATGCAGCAACCGGAGGAAATATAGTAGGTACGGGCGCTACAGTGACAAAAACCTATACACCGCTTTCTTCTACACCTACATCCTTCTGGATTGAAGATGCTACCGGTACTTCCAGCTATGGACCATTGCAAACGCACACCAATTCGCAATCGTATAGCGCTGTCCAAAACAGCTCCTTTACTACGTATAAACCGCTTACACTTTCTTCTGTACAGGTTGAAATGTTCTGCGGTTTTTGTCCGGGTACCAATAATTTGAATGTAACAGTTACGCTTGGCACTCAAAGCAAGTCCTTTATCTATAGCGGTAATTCAGACGTTGGTACTGTATTGACTTTACCATTAAATTTTGCCTTGCCAACTCCTGGCACTTATACTATTTCAGTTAACTCTACTTCTAATCCTGCGTTTTACAATGAAGATTTTTCTGCAATAACCGGAGGCACTATAGCAGGAGTCGCTACCTTCAACGTATCGCCCGATAATGCTTCTAAAACAGGACCGTTTTTCAATTTTATGTTCAAAGATCTGAACCCTTGTAAATCCCGTGTGCAAGTTGACCGCACCTGTGCATTGCCGGTGGAGCTGTTGTCTTTTGAAGGAAATTATACGCAAGAAGGTGTAACGCTCCATTGGATCACTGTGATGGAAATGAATAACAATTATTTCCTGGTGCAGCGCAGTACAGATGGGGTAAATTATAGCACAATAGGAAAAGTAAAAGGCGCAGGCACCACCTACAATCCATCCAGCTACACGCTTACCGATGCAGATGCTCCTGATGGTATCGTATATTATCGCTTGCTGCAATATGATTTTGACGGAACAGAAAAAATTTCCGCGATTGTAAAAGTGGCATCGCGTTTTTCGGAAACGCTTGAACTGACTGCTTATCCAAATCCATTCACTCAGGCTTCCATGGTAACGGTAAAAGGCAAGGAATCTTTGGTACAGTTGAAAGTATTGGATCTGAATGGCCGGGTACTTTTGGAAGACAAATATTTTAAAACAAATCAAGCCACAGAGATCGGTGCAGACCTTGCTTCGGGCGTTTACATCATTCAGGCGACTGGGGTAGCGGAGACTAAAAATTTCAAACTAATTAAAGAATAGAAGACGAAATTTATTTTTTAAGAATTCATGCTAGTAAGATTGAAACTACTAATAGCGCTTCTTCTTTTGGCAAGCGCTGTACAAGGCCAGATAGTAAAAGGATATTTTCCTTACTATCGCTCTATGGCTGATGTTTCGAATGTGCAGTACAATAAACTCACCGACATTATCTACGCTTTTGCTGCGATCGATGCGAATGGAAATCTCCAGATCATGGGCCCGGGTGGCACTCCGGATCTTTCCTTGTTCAATGCAATCCGGACCAATTGTACTTCCAACGGCGTCCGTCTCTGGGTAGCAATCGGAGGATGGGGCCTTTCGGGAAATTTTTCCGGCGTAGCAGCCGATGCTACCAAACGCACTACGCTTGCCAATGCTTGTCTCAATCTTTGTAGTACATACGGACTCGCAGGCATCGACATCGACTGGGAATTTCCGGCCTCCGGCGATGCAGCTAATTATACTTCGATGCTGTCGGATATCAAATCAAAGCTCGGTACAACTTATAAACTCTCGGCGGCTTTAGGCGGAGAATCATTCAACTACAGTTGCGTCGCCGCTGGACATGCAGTAGGGGTGCAGGCTGCGGCGTTTACTTACCTGGATTATTTTAACATCATGTCCTACGATGCGCCAAGTTGTTTCCCGAACCATACTTCGCTCGACTTTCTGCAGCGAGCCATGGCCGGGTGGAATGCAAAGGGTTGTCCTTATAGTAAAATGATCGTAGGAATTGCTTTCTATTGCAGAGGTTCTTCGGTAGATCTTTGGAGTAATATTGCTACCACGGCAAGATTCAACGACAGCGATGGAATAGACGGCAGTATTAATTTTGATTCCAAACCTACTATCGAAGCAAAAATAAATTACGCGATCTGCACGATGGGCGCTGCCGGCGCTATGACCTGGGAGCTTTCGCAAGATCTTCCCGGAAGCAATCCGCTGAACCTTACTACGGTGATGAAAAATGCAGTAGACGTATGTGCCTGTCCTTTCTCCGATCCAAACCTTGGCTCCGATCAATCACTCTGCGGCGTAGGTTCTATCACGCTGGACGGTGGAATAGCTGCGGCTTCCGGAAGAACATTTACCTGGGAAAAAGATGGAAGCGCTTTCGCGGGAACAGGTCCTACGAATACAATTAATGCCGGAGGTACTTACAAACTTACAATTGCGCAAGGCTCTTGTACTAAATATGATCAGGTGATAATTTCTTCTACTCTTCCCACACCATCTTTAGGAACCGACCAACTGATCTGCGATCCTGCTTCTTATGATCTTTCTCCTTCCAATGGCTCCTCTTTTCCTGCAGCCACTACCTGGCAATGGAAGAAGGATGGATCCGATATTACCGGTGCTACTTCTTCTACATTGACGAATGTGCGCAATGCCGCTACTTACCGTCTCACCGCAAGCATCACAGGGTGCAGCAGTACACAAGATGATATCGTGCTTACTTCTTCCTTGCCTTCACCTGTAGATGGGTGCAGCGGCTCTGCCCCTGTAATGCTCTCCATCACCAACGCCACAGGCGGACCATACACCTGGTACAGTTCTGCAAGCAGTACTTCATCATTAGCCACGGGCACATCGTACAGCGCGCCTTCCGCAGGCACCTATTATGTGCAAGACGGAGTTTCGTCTCCGCCTACGTATGTAGGCCTTGCAGGACCTGCCAACTCTTTTCAAAATACCACCGGTACAAGCGTAGGGATTGATTTTACCACAAGCGCTGCTGTTACGATTAATTCAGTGGAAGTATATGTGCCTGGCTGGGCTGCGGGAAATCTTCAGATTAAGATTCGCAACAGCGCCAATACTGCAGATGTGTATACAGGTCCTGTGATGGCAGTAAACAATACAACCAATGCCACGCTGAAAGTAGTAGTACCAGTAGGCGCTGCCCTGGCTGCGGGAAGCTATAAAATGGTAGACGTAGGAAATATTAATCTCTATGTAAATACAAATCCTACTTACCCGATCACAGCAGGCAATGTTTCGATCACCGGATCATATGGATTGGGAAGTTATGCATTCTTCTTCCACTGGGAAATTGCAGGCTCTGGCAGTGCCTGCAAACGCCTTCCAGTGGTGGCTACCGTGGGAGGAAGTTGTGTAGCGGCGCCCGTAGAACTGATCCGGTTTTCTGCCACGGCAGAACAAGATCAAACGCTTTTACGCTGGACTACGGCGCAAGAGATCAACAACGATCATTTTGAGCTGGAATATTCTTCCGATGGGAAAAAATTCAATGTGTTTGGCACAGTACGCGGACAAGGGAATATAGTAACGATGACCAATTACGTATTCGAAGATCCGGAAAAACGTTCGGGAAAAATTTACTACCGTTTGGCACAATATGATTTTAATGGAGAAGTACACTATAGCGAAGTTGTAGCGGTGGAAAATAATTCTTCCACAATTTCTGTAAGTCCTAATCCTTTTTCTTTATCGCTGCAAGTAATTGTAAATGCACAGGAAGAAAATGCAGACATCACGATTTGGGATACGCAGGGAAGAATTCTCCAAAAAATACATTCACTCACCAATACCCCGCAGAATATAGGTCAGGAGCTGGAACCAGGATTGTACTTCCTTGAAGTAATTACAAAAGGAAAAGTTTATCGGGAGAGAATTTTGAAAGAATAATTTTTTTTAAATTTTAGATTAGCACGAAGGCACAAAGAAACAAAGATTCTTTGTGCCTTCGTGCTTGAAAAAAATAGAATTAATTTAATCAAGCCGTCGCCATTTCTCTGTTGTACTTGTTCCTGTAGTCAAGCGGAGAAAGTCCTGTATTTTTTTTGAAGATCGTGCGGAAAGCTTTGATGTCATTGTAGCCTACTTCGTACATTACTTCATTGACAGTTTTCCTTCCTGTTTCCAATTGTTTTTTTGCCGCTTCTATTTTTACGCGTTGAATATATTCGATCACTGTATTACAGGTAGCTTTTTTAAACCTGCGCTCAAGGCTTCTCCGGCCAATGGCGAACATGTCGGCGAGTTGTTCTACGGTAAGTTTATCCTGAAAATTGTTTTCGATAAATTCCTGCGCTTTTTTTACCGGTTCGTCTTCATGTTCTTTTTGTCCTTGGAACATGATAAACGAAGACTGCGTATTCCGGTCGATTTCTATTTCATAATATTTGGAAACAAAGATCGCCATCTCACGATCAATATATTTTTCGATCAGGTATAATAAAAGATTCCAGAACGAAGTAGCGCCGCCGCTGGAGTAAACGCCCTGTTCATCTGTAATGATTTTTTCAGAAACTAATTCTATATCCGGAAACATCAGGCGGAAGTCGTTAGAAGCAAGCCAATGTGTAGAACATTTTTTCCCGTTCAACAATCCTGTAGCCGCCAATAGAAATGCACCCACGCAGAGACTGGCCACTTCAGCTCCCTGAATATGTTGCTGGCGTATCCAGGGAAAAAAATCTGCGTTGGCAGCGATCACTTTATTCATCTCGCCGTTCACTGCCGGCACGATGATCAGATCTGTTTTCTTCACCTGATCAATAGTGAGATCCGGTTTCACCGAAAACAAGCGGTCATATATTTTAGATTCTTCGCTCAAGCCTACCAGTTGGGTTTTGAAGAAAGGCGCTTTTCCGGAAGCTTCGAGAAATTCATTCACCTTGTTAAATAAAATATAAGGTCCTTCGATACAGCCTAAAGCTGCTTCGCCTTTGGGAACCAGGATGGAGATGTGTTTCATAAAAATTAATTTTTAAGTTTAAATTATCCGGCATCTGGCATCCGGTATATGGATATCTCTTTTTTCAAAAGTAATCCAAATATTTGTCGCAATCAACCCCCGACTAAGTCGGTTTTACACCCGTTTGATCTGGTTTTTTACGGCTAATTTTGCGTAAATGAAAATAATACCGCATTCTACACGGATCAATGTTTACTTGACCTTCAAGGGCAATTGCAAAGAAGCAATGTGTTTTTACCAGCAATGCCTTGGAGGAGAACTGACGCTGCAAGCGGTGAAAAATTCACCAATGGCCGATCAATGGCCGGCCGAGGTACAGGAAAATATTTTGCATGCAAGCCTTCTGAAAAAAGATCTTGTCCTGCTTGGCTCTGATATGGGGAGTACACAAGGATTGATCCAGGGCAATACAATCTCGCTGGCGCTTGAGTGCAGCAGTAAAGAAGAAATCGATTCCTTTTTCTACAAACTTGCAGAAGGAGGAAAAATAACACACCCCTTGCACACCTTCTTCGACGGCACCATTGGCGCGCTTACGGATCGGTATGGGATAAATTGGGTGTTGAAACTTTAGATGCCGGATACGAGATGCCGGATGCCAGATAAGAATGTAAAGGCTTCATCATAGAAGTCAAAGACCAAGACTATCAGATTATCCGGTATCTGGCATTGAAATCCGCATCCAAAATTCACACATAACGATATAGAGAAATCAAAATTAAGTAGTAAATTTTAATCACTAATAAACCCACGCAACAATGAAAATTTTTAAAAGAATCTTAATCGTAGTAGCTGTATTGATCGCATTGCCTTTTGTAATGGCTTTGTTTACCAAGAGCGAATATACGGTAGAGCGATCTATTGTAGTCAACAAACCACGCCAGGAAGTTTTCAATTATGTGAAGTTGCTCAGAAACGGAGAGCGCTACAACAAATGGATGAAGATGGATCCGAATATGAAAAAACAATTCACCGGTGAAGACGGTACGCTTGGCTTTGTCTATGCCTGGGAAGGCAATGACAAGGCAGGCGCAGGTGAGCAAGAGATCAAGACGATCATAGAAGGACAGCGTGTGAATTCGGAGATCCGTTTTAAAAGACCGTTCGAAGGTGTGGCTACTACCTTTGTAACTACGGATTCTGTTTCTGCCACACAGACAAAGGTAACCTGGGGTGTTGCAGGCAAACAAAAATATCCTCTCAACCTCATGAACCTGTTTATTGAGAAAGGACTTGGAGACGATATGTCGGAAAGCCTGGGCGTTTTAAAAGCAGATGTTGAAAAACAATAATTAACATCCTCACAGCAATGGTAGAAATTTTTAAAACAAATGTTCAGGAACAGGAACAAGCCAGCAAGCTATTGGATAAGCTGTCGGAGAAGTTTCCCAGTTCAAGAATAAATTTCGATCTCGAGGATTGTGATAAGATCTTAAGAGTAGAAAGTGATGCCATCGCAGCAGAGAATATTATCGAACTGGTAGAGGCAAATGGCTATCAGTGCTGCGTGCTGGAGTAGCTTGTAGGAACCTTAAATTGACGTTGTTGATTAAGTACCCTATAATCTTCCCCATGAATCAAGGTTCAGACTAAATCCCGTTTTTTTTCGTATAATAGCTTAAAAGCAAGCATCTGGTAAGATATTTGCGCTTAGAAGGATCTTAGAAATCTACACCCGGAGTGAAAAAGCTTTTATCTCTTTTTATTTTACTATTTCTATTCACCGGTTTTACCTACGGACAATTGACGGTAAAACAGTCGAATTCGACTACCAATAAACTACAGGATATCGTGCAATCGTTGGTAGGGAACGGCGTTACCGTAAGCAATATCACCAGCAACTATCCATTGGGCTCTCCGCTTTATGGCACGTTTGATGAACCTTCCGGAGGATTGGGAATTAAGAAAGGATTGCTGATGACCACCGGAGATGTGATGAATGCGCTCGGCCCCAACAATACCAGCTCTGCCATGACAGCCTGGGGCGCAAGCGGAGACCAGCAACTCAACGAGCTTACAGGAGACAGTACCAACGATGCCTGTGTGATCGAATTCGATATTACTACAGCTTCTACACAGATCAGTTTCAACTATATTTTTGGATCAGAAGAATACCCTTCGTTTGTAGATGTCGGTTATAACGATGTTTTTGCCTTCTTCCTCAGTGGCCCGGGAATTACCGGAAGTAAAAATATTGCACTGCTACCTAACAGCAATACAGCAGTATCGATTGACAATGTAAACGATCATGACAATTCTGTTTACTATCACGACAATGGTACAGGAGAAAATGGTGACGGCGGCACGCTTATACAGTATAACGGATATACAGTAAAACTAAGGGCAGAAGCGGACGTATTGCCTTGTTACACTTATCACCTGAAACTTGCTATTGCCGACGGCTATGATGATTTGTACGATTCGGGAGTATTTATAGAATCAGGAAGTCTTACCGGTACAGGAGAAATATTGTTCAACGGTTCCCTTGCTCCCGATACGTCGCATACCTGTGCGAATGCGCTTCCCGCTACTTTAAGAGCAGGCACCAATTTGCTTCCGAATTATCTCTGGACAAAAGACGGTGTGCAGGCAGGAACAGACCAAACGTTGGTGATCAATGCAGAGGGTTGGTACAAAGTAAAAGCGTACAATGGTTCATGCTATTGGTACGATTCTATAAAAATAGAAACCGATCCGGATTTTAGTATTGTAATGAATCATGATACTACAATCTGTCTGGGCGATTCAGCTTCGTTGAGCGTAGTGCCTGCGGGAAGTTCGGGCTATACCTATTCATGGTCACCGGCTGGCAGTTTGTCCAATTCATCCATAGCGGCTCCTCGCGCAGGACCTTTGTCTACCACTACTTATACAGTTTCGGTAACGGCAGGTTTATGTCAGCATCAAGGTTCGACCACAGTGTCTATAGTGCCACTCATTAATTTGCAAACGGATACTGCCGTGAATGCCTGCAATGGCACGGCAATTCAATTGCAGGCTTCTGGCGCCAGCAATTACCAATGGTCCCCTTCAACAGGATTGAGTAATTCTTCTATCGCCAATCCTACAGCCACGCTCACGAATTCAGCTGTCTTTAAATTGGTAGGCTACAATTCCTGTTACAAAGATTCTCTTCCTGTGCGGATCACAGTATACGATTATCCCACTACACTGGCGCACGGCGATACTCTCATCTGCTACGAAGGAACAGCAAGGCTGACAGCGGATCCAAGCGCTTACCAATATTCCTGGTCGCCCATTACTGGCTTGAGCAATCCTTTGTCGGCCAATCCGCTGGCAAGTCCAACGGCTAGCACAGATTACACGCTTACGGTAAGCAATAATGGTTGTGAAAAAACGAGTTCGGTACAGGTGCGTGTGAAAGACCGTATAGTGGCGCAAATCGAAAAACCAGCTCAATATATACAGGTGCCTGGAAAACTTCATCTGGGAAATCTCTCCAGAGGCGCTAACCAATATGCATGGTATGTGACCGGCTTTGACAGTTTGCGCACTTTTGATCTGGATCTGGATGTTAAGCAGGAAGAATATTACCGGATCGTATTAAAGGCTACCAACGAACTAGGCTGCCAGGCTTTTGATTCGGTAAGTTTTACGGGATATAAATTATTTATTCCAAATCTTATCACTCCAAATAAAGACGGCCACAACGACAGGTTTGAGATCACAGGAACGGGAAAACAGTTTACATTGGAGGTTTACAACCGCTGGGGCGACCGGGTATACTGGAAAACAGAGTATACCAATGAATGGGAAGGCGAGGGGCTCACGGACGGCATTTATTATTATTTCGTCCACGATTCTTTTTTAAATAAAGATTACCGGGGCTGGGTAGAATTGATCTCTGCGCAATAATTCCATGCGATAAAAAATTTGGCACTAAAACGTTACTGATCATTACTGATCGTTTATTTTTCTTTGAAAAAGCCATTTTGATATGGTATTCAGGCGTTATTTTAGGGTTTTATAGAGGTATAACCTTTTTCATTTTTTTAGCATTTCAATCTTGTTTTCTTGGGAGTTTAAAATGGTCGGCGTATATACTATGGAGGGGAAGTAAATAGACTGCTTTTTAAGAAAGATAGATATGAAAAAGAGAATTGTTGTACTGACATTAGGAATCATTCTTTCCACGGTTTTTAACACCAAGGGACAATTTAAGATCATAGGGTATGTGCCCAACTGGACAAACCTGGTCACCTTCAGCGATGGATTTGATTTCTCAAGGGTCAGCCATATTAATTTAGCTTTTAAAACTCCTGACGGCACTACTGGTATTATTCCTGCCATGACTAGTGATGAGATCTACCTTGTAAGTGCTGCACATGCACACGGAGTAAAAGTATTGCTCTCTCTCGGCGGAGCAGGAGCCGCGGATTTTACCAGCACGATCAATCTTTCTACGCTTTCTTCCAAATTAAAACAATACGCGATCGCAAATAATTTTGATGGCATTGATATAGATCTTGAGGGCTCTTCGATCGGAAGCCGCTACAATACCTTCATCCAGGTACTGGCAGACACATTGCATCCTGCGGGAATAAAGCTTACCGCGGCATTCCCTTCTGGCAATGCTTCTGTCATTTCTACTTCTACCTTTACTTATTTTGATTGGGTAAATATCATGGCTTATGATCTTTGTGGTCCTACCTGGGGCACACCGGGCCAGCATTCGCCTTATAGCATGTCGGAAGATGCGCTCAACTACTGGAAAGGACGAGGCCTGCCACAAGCCAAAGCAATTTTGGGTGTACCTTTTTACGGATATGAATTCGGCTCTACTGCCAGGAACTATGCTATTTCTTACAAATCCATTGCCGCCAGCTATCCAAGCGCTGTCAACGACGACAACGTGGCTACCACGGGCGATAACATAGTATACTACAACGGCATTTACACCATGATCGATAAGACAGGACTAGCAATGTCGTCTGGCGGAGGAATTATGATCTGGGATCTTTCGATGGACGCACCGGGAAATAATTCTTTGCTTAAAACAATTGTAGATGTGTCGGGCTATGTTCCTACCGGTGTAACCAGTTCCGCTCCCACGTTAAACGATCTTATCATTTATCCGAATCCTTCCAATGGTCTTATATCCCTCCAGGGAGAAGGATTTCAGAATGCTGCGATAGAATTGTACAATTCATTTGGACAAAAAATACATTCCTATACTTCTGTTTCCGCGCTCGATCTGAGTAGTGAAGCAAAGGGGATTTATTACCTGCACATAAGCAAAGAAGAAAGATCAGCCACGCGAAAAATAGTAATACAATAATTGAATGTCTGCCTTTATGATCTGACAGGATTTAAATTAAAACACAAAAGACAAATTCTAACAAAGAATGGTCTTTTGGAATTTCAACAATGATCCAATAATGAAAAAAATAAGCAAACTCCTATTATGCTTTTTGATCCTGCTGATGGCACAACTTAGCAAAGCCCAGCGCCCGGATATGGATACTTCTATGGTGGTGGTCAGTCCTGCCGATCCCTTGATCGTGTATACGGGGAGAATAGATTTTCGCAACAGAACTGCGCCAGCTTTTGCCTATTCGGGTGTCTCCATCAAACTAAAATTTACCGGCGATGCTATTGATATGTTGCTGCAAGATATGGCAGAAGGAGACGAACAGCGTACTAACTATTTCAATGTTATCATCGACCATGATGCACCAATGGTAGTGAAGGTGTCTAAAAAACAAAAGATCTATTTCCTCGCACGCAGCCTCGACCTTCGCGAGCATACTATTGAGATCAGCAAGCGTACGGAAAGCAGCGTGGGAAGCGTGATCCTGCATGGCTTCAGGCTTCGTCAAGGACATAGACTATTGCCGGTCACAGAGGAGATCCCATCGAGAAAAATAGAATTTATCGGCAACTCCCTTACCACCGGTTATGGCAACGAAGTAGCGATCGCCGCGCCACCTGCGGGAAATCCAAGAACGGGATTTCATTCGGTCAACGAAAATAACTATACCTCCTGGGGGGCGCTCACAGCGCGGGCGCTGAACGCTCAGTATATGTGCACTGCCTATTCAGGACGAGGAATGTACCGCAATAGCAACGGTTTTACGAATGGCACCTTACCTCTTGTCTATGATTATATAAACCCCGACAAAGCCGACGCCCTCTGGGACCATAAACGCTATGTACCAGAGGTAGTAGTGATCGACCTTGGCACCAATGATTTCGCCATGGGAGCGCCTGATTCTACTGCGTTTTGCAGTACCTATATTTCTTTTTTGGAAAAACTGAGAACGCTTTACCCACAGACAAAAATCATTTGCGTGGCAGGAAACGCACTCACGGATAGCTGGCCGGAAGGAGAAAAACGTTGGACAAGATTCAGAAGTTATCTGAAAAGTATTGTGAAAAAAGCCAATGAAAAAGATACCGCTGTTTATTATTTTGAATTGAGCCCGCAAGCCGGTCCTTACGGAGAAGACTGGCATCCTTCCAACGCTACACATCAAAAAATGTCGGAGGCGATTGTGCCGGTTATTCGCAGTATAGCTGGTTGGTAATAATAATTTTCTCTCTACTGTTGCTGTTGCTCTTGCTGACCCTACATCATAAGCAGCAGGACAGCAAGAGCAACAGCAACAGTAGGGAGGAGGTAGCTTAAATGATAGACTCCCCCCTGATAATCCTACTCATCACCCCTTCTTTCAAGGAATAAGTAGATACGCGTAAGCGGTTCATATTAAATTCTACAAGTATGAAATGGATCAGCACCACGGCTACTACGATCATATCTACACGCAGTTCGATCATGCCGGGAATTTTCATACGGTGCTCGCGCTCTTTGCGGATGAGGTCTTCGTAGATCTCATGAAAATCGTGCAGCAAAAGCTCGTATTCTTTTTGGGTTTCGATAGAAAAATCAAAACCTTTTTTCTTCAAATCGATCTCGCTGAGCGTTTCAAAAGAGCCTGCGGAGCCTACGAGAATATTGGTAGGATATTGTTGCAACGCTTCGCGAAGAGGTGTCAGTTGTTCGGAAAGATAAGTTCTTAAAGAAGTAATTTCATCGGGATGGATCGGATCTGTTTTTTGAAAAAGCTCCATCAATCTTTGTCCGCCGATCTCAAAACTTTTTTTCCATAACACCGAAGAATGATTTGCCAAAATAAATTCCACGCTGCCTCCGCCAATGTCAATGATCAGCGAACGTTCGTCCCCCAATCCGACAGCTTCCTTTACACCATAATAAATAAGCTCTGCCTCGCGGTCGCCGGAAATAATATCAATAGAAATGCCGGTAATGTCTTTAATTCTTTGCGCTAGTTCTTTGCCATTGCGCGCGTTGCGAAAAGCGCTGGTGGCAGTGGCATGTATTTTTTCTACATGGTATTTGTCGATCGTTTCCCGGAAATGAACCATGGTCTGGATCGCCCGTTCGCACGCATCTTCTGCAATAAACCCATGATTGATCCCACCTTTCCCGATCCTTACCGGTATTTTTTCGGAATGAATGGTCTCGATCGTTTGCCCTTCAGTCGTCGCAATTAAAAGA
Organism: Cytophagaceae bacterium; assembly: GCA_035535995.1. GTDB lineage: Bacteria > Bacteroidota > Bacteroidia > Cytophagales > Cytophagaceae > JANYCO01. The sequence continues at coordinate 216,864 of DATLOZ010000009.1, read as the reverse complement.
TGGAAAGTATTGGTACCAAGGTCTATGACCGCAATTTGTTCAGCTCTCATTTTCTACAATAGTAAAGCAATATAAGAATAGTTGAGTTATGAATAATGAATTTTTGATGTAGATATAAGATGCCAGATCCCGGATACCGGACGCCCAATGAAAAGAGCGCAATCCTATATAGGAAGAATTTCCATTAACATAAAATGGTGAAAGAGTGGCATATGAATATAAAAATATCGAACATCCGGGATCGGGTATCGGGCATCTGTTATCGTTTGTTTTTTCTAAAAAATTTACCTTACCTTAATGAAGCATTTTAACTAGTAGCATGAGTCATAATAATTCAAAATACGAACGGCTGGATCTTAAAAACAGCCAGGCGCTTTTAGGTGGTGGTACCGACAAGCAGGAAGCACAACATAAAAAAGGAAAGCTTACCGCCCGCGAACGACTGGACTTGCTGCTCGACCCGGGAAGTTTTGAAGAGATTGGAAAATTTGTAACTCCACGTTCCCAAACAGCTGGCGAAGAAATTCTTGGAGACGGCGTCGTGACAGGCTACGGAACGGTGAACGGCCGCCTGGTTTACGTTTATTCCCAGGACTTCACCATCTTTGGCGGTTCACTTTCAGAAGCTCATGCAGAAAAGATCTGCCGCCTGATGGATCTTTCTATGAAAAATGGTGTGCCGCTTATCGGGCTCAACGACTCAGGCGGCGCCAGGATCCAGGAAGGTGTGGTATCGCTGGGTGGTTATGCGGATATTTTTTACCGCAATACACTTGCCTCCGGTGTAGTACCACAGATCTCCGCGATCATGGGGCCTTGCGCGGGAGGAGCCGTATACTCTCCGGCGTTGACGGATTTTATTCTGATGGTAGAAAATACTTCATATATGTTCGTGACCGGGCCGAATGTAGTGAAGACCGTTACACACGAACAAGTCACTTCCGAAGAGCTCGGAGGCGCCGAAGCCCATAGCAGCAAAAGCGGGGTTACCCATTTCGCCTGCGCCAACGATGTGGATTGTATCCAGCATATCAAAAAATTGTTAAGCTACCTTCCACAAAACTGCGAAGAGGAGGCACCTGTTTACAACTATGAAAAAAGAACCGACGAACGAGTAGCCTTTTTAGATACCATCATTCCTGAAAACCCCAACCAGCCTTACGATATGCGCGAGGTCATTCGTGGGATCATTGATGAAGATTCTTTTTTGGAAGTGCACAAAAATTTTGCAGAAAACATTGTGGTGGGGTTCGCTCGCTTAGGTGGAAAAAGCATCGGTATTGTAGGCAACCAGCCCGCAGTACTGGCTGGCGTACTCGATATTAATTCCAGCACCAAGGCAGCCCGCTTTGTACGCTTCTGCGATTGTTTCAATGTGCCTTTGCTGGTGCTGGTAGACGTGCCGGGATTTTTGCCAGGCACACAGCAGGAGTGGAACGGGATTATTTCCAACGGCGCTAAACTCTTATTCGCCTTTTCCGAAGCCACTGTGCCAAGAATTACGGTTATCACGCGTAAGGCATATGGTGGAGCGTACGACGTAATGAACTCCAAGCATATCGGTGCCGATATGAACTATGCCTGGCCTTCCGCCGAGATCGCAGTGATGGGAGCCAAGGGCGCGGCAGAAATTATTTATAAAAAAGAAATTTCCGAAGCCAACGATCCGCCGGCAAAATTACAGGAAAAAATAGAAGAATATACCCAGACCTTTGCCAATCCATACATTGCGGCTGGGCGCGGCTATATCGACGAGGTAATTTTACCCTCAGAAACCAGGAAAAAACTGATGACTGCCTTTGAAATGCTAAAGAATAAGGTAGATAAATTGCCCCGTAAAAAGCATGGAAATATTCCCTTGTAAATAAGCTGGATTTTTTATCTTTGAAAATTGAAATCCCAATAAATAATAAAATTACAGAACATAATGAGTGAAGAAAGTTTGAAATTTTTAGAGGCGTATATCAACAATGCATCCCCTACAGGATTTGAAACCTCCGGACAAAAAATGTGGCTGGATTATATCCGTCCTTTTATCGACGAATATTTTACCGATACTTATGGCACCGTAGTAGGAGTGATCAACCCAAATGCAAAATACAAAGTAGTGATCGAAGCGCATGCTGACGAGATTTCCTGGTTTGTAAATTATATCACCAAAGACGGGTATATCTATCTGAAAAAGAATGGCGGCTCCGATCATGCGATCGCACCTTCAATGCGTGTGAACATTCATACCGCCAAAGGAATAGTAAAAGGAGTATTCGGCTGGCCCGCCATTCACGTGCGCGACAATGAAAACGACAAACCACCCAGCATGAAAAATATTTTCCTCGATCTTGGTTGCGAAAGCAAAGAAGAAGTGGAAGCGCTTGGTGTACATGTAGGTTCCGTAGCAACATTTGAAGACGAATTTATCACGCTCAATAACCGTTTCTACCTGGGTCGTGCGCTTGATAACCGTATCGGCGGTTATATGATCGCAGAGGTGGCAAGAAAATTAAAAGAGAACAATAATAAACTTCCTTTTGGCTTATACATTGTAAACGCCGTACAGGAAGAGATCGGATTACGCGGAGCGGAAATGATCGCAAGCCGAATCAATCCTGATGTAGCAATTGTGACCGATGTTTGTCATGATACCCAATCTCCCGTATACGATAAAAAGAGCAACGGAGATCTTGCCTGCGGAAAAGGCCCTGTACTTACCTACGGCCCGGCGGTGCAGAACAATTTGCTGAACATGGTGATCGATGTGGCAAACAGCAAAGGCATATCTTTCCAGCGTGCTTCCGCCTACCGCGCTACGGGCACTGACACCGATGCGTTCGCCTACTCGAATGCGGGCGTGGCTTCTGCACTTATTTCGCTTCCTCTGAAGTATATGCATACTACCGTAGAAATGGTACACAAAGACGATGTAGAAAATATTATCAAGCTCATGTACGAATTCCTGCTTCAACTGCCGGATGGACATGATTTCCGGTATATAAAATAGATGCCAGATACCGGATACCAGATGCCAGATAAAATATTTTCTGGTATCCGGGATCTGGCATCCAAGAAATAATCAGAAGAAAATTTAAAAACAACTACAAGTGAGAATCCTACTTGTCCTTCTATCCATCCTGCTGGCGATCATGATCGCTGGGGTTTATGGCGCGCTCTACGATCAGATCACCTTTTCGATCAGCAATGAGTTCTTTACCCAAATGCGCTTTGCTCGTCTAGGTATTGTTGAGGGTGATGTAAACACCCGTTGGGAAGTAGCCAAGATCGGTTTTGTAAATACATGGTCGGTAGGATTAGTCTTGGGCTCTATCCTTTCACTGATAGGGTTGCTGCATGCAGATAATAAAAAAATGTTTTACACTACGCTCCAGGCTTTCCTCATCGCCTTGGGCACAGGATTTTTATTAGGAATGATTGCGTATTTCTTTTCAGCTCCTTCGGAAAATGTATCGGAAGGCGTTAATATTGTAGATCAGAAAGCGTTTAATAAAGTCTTAAGCATGAACAACTATAGCTACAACGGAGCCATCATAGGCATGTTCATTGGTATTGGTTGGCAGGTGTACAGAACGAGGAAGAAGAAGTTATGAATTATGAGTTATGAATGTTGGATTAAAAAGGTAGTAAATCAAAGGCAGAGTTCTTTTAGTCCATTCAGAGTCTTCTGGTGAAGCCGTTGCTATATTTATGCTTCCGGGTGTGGGAGACTCTGAGCAAACAAAAAATTTTATAATTTTTAATTCAACATTCATAACTCATAATTCATAACTTAATTATCATAATTCAACATTTAACCAATATCTTTGCTTAACTGAAAAATTAGGAACGATATGTCAAAACCAACCCAATTAAATTCCTGGAACCGTTTGAAAGAACATTACAACTGGATGTCTACACAGCAAATGAAAGACATGTTTGCTGCGGACCAGGATCGATTCAATAAGTTTTCTCTTCACTTCAATGATATATTACTGGACTACTCCAAAAACAGGATCAACGAAGAAACTGTTCAGTTGCTTCTTTCTCTTGCACAGGAATCCGGTCTCAGAAACGCGATCGACCAAATGTTTTCCGGCGCGCATATCAACAACACAGAAAACAGAGCCGTGCTGCACACCGCACTCCGCAATCGCTCGGCTTCGCATGTGACCGTAGATGGAGAAGATGTGATGCAGAAGGTCCGCCCTGTACTGGAAAAAATGAAAGGCTTCTGCGAAAAGATCAGAAGCGGCGCCTGGAAAGGATACACCGGAAAAGCAATCACCGATGTAGTAAATATCGGGATCGGCGGTTCTGACTTAGGTCCTTATATGGTTACCGAAGCGCTGAAACCATACAGCCGCCGTGGCCCGAAGGTACACTTCGTTTCCAACGTAGACGGAACTCACATCGTAGAAACACTCAGCGACCTGGATCCTGAAACTACTTTGTTCATTATCGCTTCCAAAACATTCACTACACAGGAAACCATCACCAATGCAGAGTCTGCCAAAGATTGGTTCCTGAAAACAGCAGTGAAACCGGAATACGTAGCCAAACATTTCGTAGCGCTTTCTACCAACGCAAAAGAAGTAGCAGCATTTGGAATTGATACGAACAACATGTTCGAGTTCTGGGACTGGGTAGGCGGCCGTTATTCGCTTTGGTCTGCAATTGGACTTTCTATTGCAGTTAATATCGGTTACGATAATTTTGATGAACTGCTACAAGGCGCGTATGAAATGGACGAACATTTCAGAACTACACCTTTTGAAAAAAATATTCCCGTGATCCTCGGAGTGATTGGAGTTTGGTACAATAATTTCTTCGGCGCCGAATCACACGCTATTCTTCCTTACGATCAGTACATGCACCGCTTCCCTGCTTATTTTCAGCAAGGCGATATGGAAAGTAATGGAAAAGGCGTAACGAAAAACGGAGAAGTAATTTCCGAATATTCTACCGGCCCGATCATCTGGGGCGAGCCAGGTACCAATGGCCAACACGCGTTCTACCAATTGATCCACCAGGGAACGAAACTTATTCCTTGCGATTTCCTTGCTCCGGCTATTTCACAAAATCCTATCGGAGATCATCATGCGAAATTGCTTGCAAATTTCTTCGCACAAACAGAAGCGTTGATGAAAGGAAAAACTTCACAGGAAGCAAGAGCAGAGCTGGAAAAAGAAGGTCTGTCGGGCGATGCGTTGGAGCAATTACTTCCACACAAAGTATTTACAGGCAACAGGCCTACGAATTCTATCATGTTCAAAAAGCTGACGCCCAAAACCCTTGGTTCGTTGATCGCGATGTATGAACATAAGATCTTTACACAAGGTATCATTTGGAACATCAACTCCTTTGACCAATGGGGCGTGGAGCTTGGCAAACAGCTGGCGAAAAAGATCCTGGGAGAATTGAACGATGCAAACAAAGTAGCTTCGCACGATTCTTCTACGAATGGGTTGATTAATTATTACAAAGAAAATAGATAAAAATTATAAATTATGGGTATGGAATGTTGAATTAAAAACTCATAACTCATAATTCAATATTCATAATTTTAAAACAAAGGCTCACCGATTTAACTCCGGCGAGCCTTTGTAATTCAGGGCTATGGCAAAAAATTGTAAGCGAAAAATATTTTATTGGATAATAACATTGAGCTTATTTTCCGGAAATGTTTTCGCCCAAAATCTTGTGAGCAATCCAAGTTTTGAAGAGCACAGCAGCTGCCCGGAGCGTAATGGTGATATTAAAAAATGTATTTCCTGGAGCACCACCGCACCAAGTTCCACTCCCGATTATTTTCACAAATGTTATAAATCAGGTACTATTACCGGAGTGGAAGTAGGCGTTCCTTATAATTCTGAGGGTACGCGTATTCCTGCAGCTGGTGAGGCTTACGTGGGGTTGGCGCTTTTTTTTAAGAAAAGTTATTTTAGCAGGGAATACATTCAAAATAAATTGCTCAGCCCATTGGAAAAGGGGGCAAAATATAAAATCAGTTTTTACATCAGCTTGTCCGACAGTTCTGAATTTGTTTCCGATCACATTGGCATTTGTTTTTCTATCATGCCCAATGGAATTATGGCAAGTGCGCCAGAAGCCTTGCTCACCGCGCGTCATATGGTCACGATCAAAAATAATCCGGCCTTGCGTAGTATGAGCTGGACAAAAGTAGAAGCGGAGTACACCGCTACTGGAGGCGAAGAATATATCATCATCGGTTCTTTTCGCAGCAATATGACGTACAAAGAATACAAACGAAAAATGCGCAAACCCCTTCAGCCATGCCGCAACCACGAATGCGCTGCGTATTATTTTATCGATGATGTATCGCTTTTGGAAGTACCGGTGATTAAAGAGAATCCAAGGTATAAATGAAATAGATACCAGATGCCGGATTCCAGATACCGGATAAATTTCGAATGAACTTCATGTAGCTGGTATCTGGAATCCGGGATCCGGGATCTGGCATCATATTACCTACTTAATTTTCTACGTAATTCTACTCAGGTTTTTTTTCATGAAAATCAATTACCTTTCTTTCCATTTAACTAATTATCAAAGATGAAAAAGAAAGTGGAGCGCAGCTATCGCGTGGTTCGCTATGTTGTGTACAGACAAACCGTGCTGGAGCCATGGGATCATTTATGGACTTTTCTGGGAGGATTCCTCGGAATAGGTCTTATCGGGTTTACGCAGCAATATATTTTGGAAGGATATGATCTCATCTTTATGATCGGTTCTTTTGGAGCCTCTTCGGTATTGGTATATGGCGCACCGGCCAGCCCTTATGCGCAGCCGAGAAATCTTGTTCTCGGGCATTTGGTAAGTGCAGTCATTGGTGTAACCGTCCACAAATTATTTCCGGATATTCTCTGGCTCTCCGCAGCCCTGGCGGTTTCCCTGTCGATCGTAGCAATGCAGATCACCAAGTCCACACACCCTCCCGGCGGCGCTACAGCATTGATCGCTAATATTGGCTCAGAAAAAATAAAAAGCCTGAGCTACCTGTATTTGTTTTTCCCGGTGTTATCGGGCGTATTGATCCTGTTGATCGTAGCGCTGATTGTCAATAATATTTCTGCCCGGAGAACATATCCTTTTAAGAAGATCAAGCGAGCGCATATAAAGGTATGAGCGGTGAATTTTAACTATTCTACGAATTAGATTATTGTAATTCAACATTCATAACTCACAATTCATAATTTCCCCGATTTTTAAATCTGGGAAAATCTTCTATCTTTGTAATATAAACTTTAGGGGTGCCTTAATAAAACGGGCTGAGATCATACCCTGTAAACCTGATCAGATTAGCATCTGCGTAGGGAAAAGTTGGGAACAATACATATCTTTTTTGCATCCGCTGCACGCGTGCATTCTCCTGAAGTTTATCTGATAATAAGCACCCAAGATCCAAATCCCAGAGATTTGTTTTATTGGCATTTGGAACTTGACTTTTGAATTTTAAAAATTCAAAGAAGCAGATAACCATAAAGTGAAATTTAATATGCTCGTATTTGTAAACAGCAAACCGATACAACTGCAAAAACAGGAAACTATTCCTGTGGTTCTTCAACACATCCAAATAGCAGAACCGCGTGGTATCGCAGTAGCGGTAAACAATGAAGTTGTTCCCAAAACTGATTGGGAAAAATTTCTCCTCAAAGAAAATGATCAAATCACCGTCATCCGCGCTACACAAGGCGGATGACCCACGTTGTTAAAGGTCGAAACCTTTAACGATCGTTTTCAATACCACAACATAGATTATCCAACACAAAAAATAAATATCAGGTAAAAATTTTAAAATAAATTACTATGAAAGCGCAAGACAAAATCCCAGGCCAAGAAGTGATCAGCAGAACGCCGTTTCCTGCTTCCAAGAAAATTTATGTGCAGGGAGAACTGCACAATATAAAAGTAGCCATGAGAGAGATCTCTCTTTCCGATACTAAGATCAATGGAAAAGTGCACGAGCAAAATCCTTCCGTAACCGTGTATGATACCAGCGGTCCTTATACCGATCCGAATATTGAGATCGATGTAAAAAAAGGCCTTCCGAAATTAAGACAGCAATGGATCTTAGACCGCGGCGATGTAGAACAACTGGGTTCTATTTCTTCCGAATATGGCAAAGAGCGTCTGGCCCTAAAAGAGCTGGATCACCTGCGTTTTGAACATTTGAAATCTCCATTGAAAGCAAAAAAAGGAATGAATGTTTCTCAGCTGCATTATGCACGCAAAGGGATCATCACTCCTGAAATGGAATACATCGCTATCCGCGAAAATCAAAAGATCGAGGCGCTGAAGAACCTGGGGCATCAACATAAAGGAAATAACTTTGGGGCTAACACTCCTGTGAAATATATCACACCCGAGTTTGTAAGACAGGAAATAGCGATGGGCAGAGCCATCATTCCAAACAATATCAACCACCCGGAAAGTGAGCCAATGATCATCGGAAGAAATTTCCTTGTAAAAATAAATGCCAACATCGGAAACTCTGCGGTGACTTCCAGCATCGAAGAAGAAGTGGAGAAAGCCGTATGGGCCTGCCGCTGGGGCGCCGATACGATCATGGATCTTTCTACAGGGAAAAATATTCACGAAACCCGCGAGTGGATCATTCGCAATTCTCCAGTACCAATCGGTACAGTACCGATTTATCAGGCGCTTGAAAAAGTAAATGGGAAAGCAGAAGATCTTACCTGGGAAATTTTCCGCGATACGCTCATCGAGCAAGCGGAACAAGGCGTTGACTATTTCACTATTCATGCCGGAGTACTGCTACGTTATGTACCACTTACTGCGAAGAGAGTTACAGGGATTGTTTCCCGAGGCGGAAGCATCATGGCGAAATGGTGCCTGGCACATCACAAAGAAAATTTCCTATACACACATTTTGAAGAGATCTGCGAGATCATGAAAGCTTACGACGTAGCCTTCTCCCTCGGCGATGGACTGCGTCCGGGAAGTATTGCAGACGCCAACGATGCCGCACAATTCGGTGAATTGGAAACGCTCGGTGAGCTTACCAAGATTGCCTGGAAGCACGATATACAAACGATGATCGAAGGCCCGGGCCATGTACCGATGCATTTGATCAAAGAAAATATGGATAAACAATTGAAGGAATGTCACGAAGCACCTTTCTATACGCTCGGCCCGTTGACTACAGATATTGCCCCAGGCTACGACCATATTACTTCCGGCATCGGAGCGGCCATGATCGGCTGGTTTGGCTGCGCGATGCTCTGCTATGTAACACCGAAAGAACACCTCGGCTTACCTAATAAAAAAGATGTGAAAGACGGGGTGATCACCTACAAACTCGCGGCGCATGCGGCCGATCTTGCGAAAGGCCACCCCGGCGCGCAAGTGCGTGACAACGCGTTGAGCAAAGCACGTTTTGAATTCCGCTGGGAAGATCAGTTTAACCTGGCGCTGGATCCTGATACTGCACGCGAGTACCACGACGAAACACTGCCGGCAGAAGGAGCCAAGGTCGCACACTTCTGTTCAATGTGTGGCCCGCATTTCTGCTCGATGAAGATCACACAAGATGTACGCGACTACGCCGAAACTATTGGTGTAGAAGAAACCGAAGCGCTAAAGAAAGGGCTGGACGAGAAGGCTAAAGAATTTAAGGAAGCGGGTTCTGAAGTATACTTATAAAGTTATGAATGTTGAGATATGAATTATGAGTTGAATTTATAATTCATATCTCATAGCTAAAATGAAACTCTTTGTAATTACACATCCGCAAGAGGTAGAACAGGAAGCCGAAAAGCTCACACAACTCTTTCGCGAAGGGCTGGAAGTCCTTCACTTCCGGAAACCCGGATGGTCGTTGGTGGCCTATGAGGCATTGCTGAAAAAAATCCCACCCGGATATTACAAGAGAATTGTGATCCATTCGCATTTTAATCTGATTGAAAAATATAATTTAAAAGGAATTCATTTTAGTGGCCAACATTTATCGTCTAGCGCAGAGACGCAGATAAAGGAAATGATAAAGCTGGCAATGAGAAGAAATCTTACCGTCAGTGGTTCAATGCATTCTTTTCACGAGATCGAAGAGAATAAAATAAAATTTGATTACGTATTTCTGAGTCCTTTATTTAATAGCATTTCTAAAGAAGGATATCATTCAATGTTTGAGTTGAAGGAAGTAAAAGATTTTCTTTCGCATTACACAGGTTCTACGAAGATCATTGCACTGGGAGGGATAGATGAAACAAATATTCAGCTGGTAGCAGATTGTGGTTTCAGTGGAGCAGCCTTGCTGGGGGCAGTGTGGAATGAAGAAAATGGAGTAGAGAAATTTAGAAAGATAAAAGTTCTGGGATTGTAATTATCCGGTATCTGGAATTATACAATTATTACAATAAATAAAAATGAAACAAGAACGTCCCAACGTATTAAGTATAGCAGGCTTCGACCCTTGCGGAGGTGCGGGACTGCTGTCCGACTGCAAGGTGTTTGAAATGCACCAGGTGCAAGGTATGGGCGTATGTACATCGCTTACTTTTCAAAATGAAAGTGAGTTCGCCGGACTTACCTGGGTATCGCTGGCTGACATTGAAAAGCAGATGGAAATGCTGTTTAAAAAATATGCGTTTGGATACGTAAAGATAGGACTGGTGCAGGGACTAAACGAATTGGATACGATCATTGATTCACTGCAACAAAAAAATCCTACGGTCCGCATTGTTTGGGACCCGATTCTGAAAGCTTCTGCAGGGTATGATTTTCATAATGATATCGATGCTGAAAAACTGATTCGTATTCTGAAAAAAATATACCTCCTGGTGCCAAATTTTCCGGAGATGGAACTGCTGAATCCCGACGGCGTAACACCCGCGATCAGCGCCAGGAAGATGAGTAAGTATTGTCGTATATTTTTAAAAGGAGGGCACTCCACTACAAACGTTGCCGAAGATATTCTTTTTGAAAATGAAAAACAGTATGTGTTTACTCAAAATAAAATAGAGAACGGAGAAAAACATGGCTCAGGCTGCGTACTCTCTTCGGCCATATTGGCCAACCTTGCAAAGGGATATGAATTAGTAGAATCTTGCAGGAAAGCAAAAAACTATACCGCTGGATTTCTTTCCAGTACAAAAGGATTATTAGGCTATCATTGCAAATAAAAATGAAGATCAGCAGGCTACAATATATCAGTCAGGAAACGAACGACAAGACGCATGCGCAGCTTGTAGAAGAGGCCTGCAAAGCAGGAGTAGATTGGGTACAACTTCGTGTCAAGCAACGTTCGTACGAAGAAGTACTGATCATTGCGCATGAGGTAAAAAAGATCTGCCACCGCTATCATGCCAAACTGATCATCAACGATTACGCAGCAATCGCCAAGGAAATAGAAGCCGATGGCGTGCACTTGGGCAAAGACGATATGGATCCTGCCAAAGCCAGGCAAATTCTTGGTGATAAAATTATCATCGGAGGAACTTCCAATACCATTGAAGACATCCATGCGCTTCGCAAAGCAGGAGTCGATTATATCGGACTTGGGCCTTATCAGTTTACTACTACTAAAGAAAAATTAAGTCCGGTCTTAGGACTGGAAGGATACAAAACCCTGATGGAACAATGCGCGCGCGAAGGAATGTCCATTCCTGTGATCGCCATTGGAGGCATCCGGGTAGAAGATGTGCCAGGTCTTATGCAGCAAGGACTCTACGGTGTTGCGATCAGTTCGTTGATCAATACCGCCTTTGATAAAAAAGAAATCGTGAAACTGCTGAATTCAGCAGTAAGTGATTTTAAAAATGTGTAACCCTATGTAAGCGGTCGCTGCGCAGACGCGAGCGACTCTGAAGAAATAAAAAACATTAAATAAAAAGCCATGTTAAAAATAGCTGATAAAACATTTTCATCCCGCTTGTTTACTGGAACCGGAAAGTTCGGGTCGGCAGCTTTGATGGAAGAAAGCCTGTTGGCTTCCGGCTCTGAGCTGGTAACCGTAGCGCTAAAACGCGTGGAAATAACCAATACCGAAGACGATATTTTAAAACATCTTTCCCATACACAATTCAATTTACTGCCTAATACTTCCGGCGTACGCACGGCGAAAGAAGCCGTCTTCGCTGCACAGCTCGCCCGTGAAGCGTTACAGACCAATTGGCTGAAATTGGAGATCCATCCCGATCCAAAATACCTGATGCCGGATCCTGTGGAAACATTGAAAGCGGCGGAAGAATTGGTAAAACTTGGATTCATTGTATTACCCTATATTCATGCCGATCCTGTATTGTGCAAGCGTCTGGAAGAAGTAGGTGTAGCGGCAGTCATGCCACTTGGCTCGCCTATTGGGAGTAACAAAGGATTGAAGTCGATTGATTTTCTCGAAATTATTATTGAGCAAAGCAACGTGCCAGTAGTAATTGATGCCGGTATCGGTTCTCCTTCACATGCTGCGCAAGCCATGGAAATTGGCGCAGACGCAGTACTTGTGAATACAGCGATTGCTGCTTCACAAAATCCGGTGCAAATGGCCATTGCATTTAAAATGGCTGTAGAAGCAGGACGAATAGCCTACGAAGCAAAACTGGCAAAGCCTGTAAAGCACGCAATAGCGAGTAGCCCATTGACGGCGTTTCTGGATGAATAATATTGCATCAGCAAGCTGCTACTCAATACTCTTGCTGTTGCTCTTGCTGACCTGCTGTAGTTAAGATACACCTGAACTATCCGGCCGGAGGCCTCATGATAATATTTGTCGCGTAGACGCGAGCGACCACAATATTTAATTATAATAAAGTGACCACCTTTAAAAACATATTCCAACAATATTCCTGGGAGGAAGTGAAGCAGAGCATTTATGCAAAAACATCTGCTGATGTGATTCATGCTTTGGAAAAAGAGAGAAGAAACCTGGAAGATTTCAAAGCCCTGATCTCTCCGGCTGCCGCGCCTTTCCTGGAACAGATGGCGCAGCTCAGTCACCTCCTTACACGCAAGCGTTTTGGTAATACGGTACAGCTTTATGCGCCACTTTATTTGTCAAACGAATGCCAGAATATTTGCACCTATTGCGGATTCAGTTTTGATAACAAGATCAAACGAAAAACGCTGACCGACGAAGAAATTCTGAAAGAAGCGGAAGCGCTGCAGGCAATGGGATATGAACATGTTTTGCTGGTTACAGGAGAAGCCAATCAAACGGTAGGTGTTTCCTATATTAAAAACGCGATCCGTTTGCTCCGGCCTTTTTTTGCGCATATTTCTATGGAAGTGCAGCCACTCGAATTGGAAGAATACCATACACTGATCAAAGAAGGATTGAATACAGTATTGGTTTACCAGGAAACCTATCACCAGGAAGATTATAAACTTCATCATCCAAAAGGAAAGAAGTCGAACTTCGATTACCGCGTGGAAACTCCCGACAGGCTGGGCGAAGCGGGGATTCATAAGATCGGATTGGGAGTATTGATTGGATTGGAAGATTGGCGGGTGGATAGTTTTTTTACCGCACGTCATCTCGATTATCTTGAAAAGAAATACTGGCAAACAAAATATTCTATTTCCTTTCCAAGGCTGCGTCCTTTCTCCGGAGGCCTGGAACCAAAGGTAGACATGACCGACAAAGAACTTGTACAATTGATCTGTGCTTATCGTTTATTCAACGAAGAGATTGAGTTGTCAATCTCTACAAGAGAAAGTGAAAAATTTCGCAACAATAGTATGAAATTCGGCATCACCTCGATGAGCGCAGGCTCCAAAACGAATCCCGGAGGTTATGCTGTAGAAAAACAATCGTTAGAACAATTCGAGATCAACGACGAACGTAGCCCTGCTGAAGTCGCCGACATGATCCGTCGTCAGGGTTATGAACCGGTTTGGAAGGATTGGGATAAAATTTTTAATGATAAATTATGAGTTATGAATGTTGAGTCGTTAAATTTATTACCCCTTTTAAAACTAACTACTCACTAACTGATCATTCAAAATTCATAATTATTATTATCTTTATCTTGTACCCAAAAATATTTTATGCGTCCATATATTTTCCTGCTTATCTTCACATTCCTGGTTGCTTGTAGGTCTACAAAGACGGTAACATCGAAAACGGAAGAGAAGCCAAAGCCGCCAGTGGCGAAAGATTCGGCAAAGGTTAAAGAACCTGTCGGAATAAAAATGGCAAAAGACTCCATTGATCTTGATTTTAAGATAGGCCAGATGATCCTCGTAGGAATTGCAGACCGCAAAGCAATTTCCGATACCGACAAAATCAAAACCGAATTAGCAGAAGGGAAAATAGGAGGGATCATTTTATTTGAAAAAAATATTTCTCCGGAAAATTCTAAAGAGACTTTAAAAAAACTGATCAGTGATCTTCAGGCGAATGCAAAATATTTCCCGCTGTTTATGAGTATTGACGAAGAAGGAGGAAAAGTACACCGGTTGAAGGAAAAATATGGTTTCATAAAAATGCCTGCCCCCGCTTATCTGGGTGGGTTGAAAAATACGGATTCCACGTTTTACTATACTAAAAAACTGGCCGCGCTGATGGCAGATTTAGGCATCAATGTAAACTTCGCTCCCGATGTAGACATCGCGCTGAATCCTGCGAATCCGGTGATTGCAAAGCTTGGACGGAGTTATTCCGCTAATCCGAAAACCGTTTCTATGCACGCTATTGCAGCGATCAAGGCACATCATGTATACGGAGTGAAAACGGCATTGAAACATTTTCCAGGCCACGGCAGTTCTACTACTGACTCTCATCTCGGAATTACCGATGTGACTAATCTTTGGAAAGAATCTGAGTTGATCCCTTACAAAGATATTATCCGTTCAGGCCAGATCGATGCGATCATGACGGCGCATATTATCAATTGTAAATTGGATACTTCTTGCCTGCCTGCTACTTTGTCCCAAACCATTGTCACCGGCTTGCTGCGCCAATCACTGGGTTTCGAAGGAGTGGTCTTTTCAGACGATATGCAAATGTATGCGATCAGTAAAAATTATGGAAGAGAAAACGCAATTCGCTTGTCAATCCTGGCTGGTGTGGATGTAGTGGTTTTTGGTAATAATGTGAGTCCAACCGATAAGATCACGGCTACAGAAATTCATGCGATCATTAAGAAAATGGTTGTGAATGGTGAAATTCCTGAGAGCCGGATTGATGAATCGTATAATAGGATTGTGAAATTGAAGCAGGAAAAATTTAATTAGTTGTGAATTAACCGTCATTGCGAGGAATGTAGCGTAGCGAAATGAGGAAGCAATCCGTTAGCTACAAAGCCCGAGTCCGTTGATTAAGACGACAGGTTTCAAATTGAGAAGGCTGCGTAGTAACAGATTGCTTCGTCATTCGGCCTTACGGCCTCTTTCCTCGCAATGGCGATCGAATTAATATTAATAAGAAATGAACCCAGAAGAACTAAAACGCTACAACCGTCATTTAATCCTTCCTGAGATTGGGATAGAAGGACAAGAGAAGCTCAAAGCCGCTTCAGTGTTGGTGATTGGCGCAGGTGGACTGGGTTGCCCGGTATTATTGTATCTGGCAGCAGCAGGCGTAGGTAAAATTGGTATTGTAGATTTTGACGTAGTAGATGAATCGAACTTACAGCGCCAGGTTTTATATACTACAGAAGATATTGGATTATCAAAAGCGACTCAAGCGGCGAAACGGGTGCGCCAGTTAAATCCGTTGATCCAGGTAGAAATTTTTCCTGTAAAATTAATTCGTGAAAATGTGTTGGAGATTTTTTCCAACTACGAGATCATTGTAGACGGCTCCGATAATTTTGCTACACGCTATCTTGTCAACGACGCCTGCGTGATTCTCGGGAAGCCGCTTGTATTCGGTTCGATCTTTAAATTCGAAGGACAAATATCCGTATTTAATTATCAGGGTGGACCTACCTATCGCTGTCTCTATCCAGAGCCGCCGAAAGAAGGTGAAGTACCCAACTGCTCGGAGATCGGAGTTATTGGTGTACTGCCTGGCATAGCAGGAACCTTGCAAGCCAACGAAGTGATCAAACTTATCACAGGGGCAGGAGAGGTATTGAGCGGCCGCTTGCTCATATTTGACGCACTCTCTATGAGTTTTCACACCATATCATTTAAGCTGGATCCGGAAAATAAAAATATAAAAGAGCTGATCGATTACGAGCTTTTTTGTGGAGTGTCGTCAAGCTTAGCAAAAGAAATTTCTCCGGAAAAATTAAAGCAAAAAATCCAAAGCGAAGAAAAATTCCAGTTGATCGATGTACGCAACGAAGACGAATTTGAAAGATTTAACATCGATGGGAAATTAATACCGCTTTCTGAGTTGGAAGAGCATATTCAGGAGATTGATAAAAATGTAGAAGTAATTTTGATTTGCCAAAGCGGGAAGAGAAGTGCCAAAGCGGCGGAGATCCTTATTGGTAAAGGGTATACGAGGGTGTTGAGTTTGGGGGGTGGGTTAAATGCCTGGTGATGCCAGAACCCTGACTGACTCTCAGTACTGTTGCTGTTGCTCTTGCTGTCCTGCTTTCTGTCAGCAAGAGCAACAGCAACAGTATTGAGTACGTTATGCTATGTTTTTATCTTATTTCCTGACAAAGTTCCACCAACACCCCATTAGCCGATCTCGGATGGATAAAACAGATCAGTTTATTATCCGCACCTTTCTTAGGCTCTTCATTCAGCAATTCAAAACCTTCTTTTTTCATTCTTTCCATTTCCGCACGGATATCTTCCACTTCGAAAGCGATGTGGTGAATGCCTTCTCCTTTTTTTTCGATGAACTTCGCAATGGCGCTGTCTGCGGAAAGCGCTTCCAATAATTCGATCTTCGATTCTCCCAGTTGAAAAAAAGAAGTTTTAACCTTTTCACCCGCCACTTCTTCTTCCTTGAAAGGCGCTTTTTCAAAAAGTTTGGCAAATAAGGAATCAGATGATTTCAAGTCTTTTACGGCAATGGCTATATGTTCGATTTTTAACATTTTTAGACGTATATTTGTGGTATAGACGGATGAACTAAACTCGTTCCGGGAAGGTTATAATATCTGAAAGATAAACAGTAATACCAAGCTAAAACAAAAAATAGTATGATCAACGTGACTGAAAAAGCAAAAGAACATGTGCAGGAGCTAAGAAAAAAAGACAATCTAAGCGATCAGCACCATATCCGCGTATCAGTAGAAGGAGGAGGATGTTCCGGTCTGATGTATGATCTGAAATTTGACGATACGATCAATCCGGGCGATCATGTTTTTGAAGACAACGGCGTCAAGGTGTTGGTGAACAAAAAAAGTTTGCTATACCTCGCAGGTACTACCCTAGATTTCTCAGATGGGTTAAATGGAAAAGGTTTTCAATTCATCAATCCAAACGCTACACGTACTTGTGGGTGTGGGGAGAGTTTCTCGGTATAAAGAAGATAATAAAGATAAAAAGAAGCAGCCTGTTCATATATGAGCAGGCTGCTTCTTTTTTTACTCAATACTGTTGCTGTTGCTCTTGCTGTCCCTACGTAATAAGCTGCAGGACAGCAAGAGCAACAGCAACAGTATTGAGATTTATTGAAACAACGGCCAAAGATCTGACTCCGGGGCAGGCGCCGTAAAGATCATTTTCTCGTCTTTTACCGGATGTACAAATTCAAGTTGTCTTGCGTGCAGGCAAATGCTGCCATCTTTATTGCTTCGGTCAAATCCATATTTGAGATCGCCTTTGATCGGGCAGCCCATGGCGGCAAGCTGCGCCCTGATCTGATGTTGACGCCCGGTGATAGGATGCACTTCCAGCAGATGATAATTGTCAATGCTCTTGATCAATTTGTAATCAAGCTCCGAACGCTGTCCGTCGGGTACTTCGTTCTTATGAGCTTTGGTAATATTTTTCTGCGGATTTCGCGTAAGCCAGTGTACAAGCTTCGCTTCGGGAAGAGCAGGTTTTTGTTTTACAATTGCCCAATACGTTTTGCCGATCTCCTGGTCGTGAAATTGTTTGTTCATCCGCTCCAATGCTTTGGAAGTTTTAGCCAACAACACCAGTCCACTCACTGGCCGGTCAATGCGGTGGATAAGACCGGTGAAGACATTGCCTGTTTTGTTGTACGTGGTGCGAATGTACTCACGCACATGTTCCACCAGCGGTACATCGCCTGTCTTGTCGCCCTGGCTGGGGACTCCCGCTTTTTTATTCACTAAAATTAGATGATTGTCTTCGTATACGATGGAGAAAAATTGTTCGTGCATGAGATTGTTTGCTTGTTACTTGTTATTGGTTATTAGAAATTTGTATTTGGCAGTAACAAGTAACTGATAACAAATAACATCGTTCTATAATTCTTTAATATATTTCTTCGCAATTTGTTTGATCCATTCGTGCTTGTCGTTGTCGGCAATTTGCTGGATCACTTTTTTGCCGTCTTCACGCTGCTCGCCTTTCATAAGTCTTGTATACTCTCCGAAGTAGCCGAGCAGGTAATAAAGATCGCGTCCGGTTTTGGAAAGCAGCTTGGCTTTCAGCCATTCGTATTTGTTGGGATTCTTGCTGTAGAGATAATAATCTGCCAGCGTCATAATGATGTCTGCATTGTCAGAACGTTCGAACTCTGCGATCACGGCTTCTTTGTCTGGAACATTTGATTTCAGGTAGGCCGCGAGCGAAGCGCTTACTACGGAATAAGGTCTTTCTTTTAATCCTTTTTCGTATATGTAAATATATTTTTGCAGATCATAAGAAGCCAGCAATGTGATGGCCCGGGCTTTTACAGAAGGCTTGGGATCGTTGAGCGCGATCTTCTCAAGTTTTACGGTGAATGTTTCTGGTGAAGGAACTACATAGCGCGAAAACTGTTCGAGCGCAGTTTCCCGGATCACCCAAAAAGGGTCTTCGAGTGCTTTTATCAAAACATCAATTTTTGCTTTTTCGGAAAACGGATTGTAATTGTTTGGCGCGTTTTCTTTTTGCGCAAACAATTTGTCGATCGCCACGGCACGGCCTCTGTAGCGGTCGCAATGCTCGTATTGGAAGATCCATTCTTCTTCGGATTTTTCGTGATAGATCTTTCCAAGCAATTGGAATTCGGAGTCTACCAAAACATTTTGCGGAGCACTTGCCACTGGAATGGTAAACTCTTGCTTGTATTTATTCATCACGATATGGTAACGTGTTTTAAACCCATTTTCCCAAACCTCTACTTCCATTGGCAGGCGATATACTGGCAGGCGCAAAGTGTCTTGCAGTTGAGCGATCGAAATTTTTAAGGTACCATTGTTATACGTCTGGGTTACCTTCAGCTCAGGATGGCCTGGAGAGAAAAACCATTGGTTGAAAAACCAGTTCAGATCTTCGCCGGTTACTTCTTCAAAAGCAAGCCTGAGATCATGTGCTTCTGCGGTTTTGAATTGTTTGCGGGTAAGGTATATTTTCAAAGATTGAAAAAAAGCATCGTCGCCCACATAGTGGCGAAGCATGTGTAGAATGCGTCCGCCTTTGTTATAGCTGTGGCGGTCAAACATATCGTCTTTGTTTTTGTAGTAATAACGGATGAGCGGTTCCAGCTTATTTTCCGCTTCGTCAAAATATTCGTCTTCTTCTTTTAGATCGAGATAATCGGCCTCGTCTTTTCCATATTTGTGTTCAGACCAAAGATATTCTGCATAGTTGGCAAAAGATTCATTGAGCGGGAGATTCGCCCATGACTCACATGTAACAAGATCGCCAAACCAGTGATGGAAAAGCTCGTGCGATATGATGCCGTCCCAATGCTCGTCCAGCAGTTGGCGGTCGTCGCATTGAAGTGCTTCCATGAACACGGTGGCTGTAGTGTTTTCCATGGCACCGGAAATAAAATCGCGTACTACTACTTGTGAATATTTGTTCCATGGATACGCATAGCCAAGCCTGGTGGAATAAAATTCGATCATTTCCGGTGTGTTGCCGAAAATATTTTTTGCGTATTGTTCGTATTTTGGTTCTACATAATAATTCACTTCCGTATCTCGCCAATGATCTTTCACTACTTTGAAATCGCCTATAGCCATCATGAATAGATAGGGTGCATGCGGCAGGTCCATCCGCCAATAGTCGGTCTTGGTTCCATTTGTGTTGTGTTTGCTGTAGATATGTTCACCGTTGGAAAGAATGGTGAAAGAAGTATCGGCAGTAATAAAAATTTCCTGTGTGGTTTTTTCGTTTGGACTATCAATTGTAGGAAACCAGCAAGAGCTTGATTCTGTTTCTCCCTGCGTCCAGATCTGGCGTGGCTTTCCAGGAGTTTTACCATCGGGATTGATGAAGTATAAGCCGCGGTCGTCGGTAATGGCAAGGCTTCCCTGTTTAGGCAGTTCGTTAGGTTTTGCGGTGTAAGAAATTTTTACGGTAAAAGTATCGGTGCGTTCATAAGTTTTAGGAAGCTGGATCACGAGCAGTTTGCTGTCGTACGAATATTTTAATTCTTTTTCTTCTCCTGACAATTGAATGGAATGTATGTCCATCCCTTTGGCGTCAAGCTCCAATATGTTTTGAGGATAGAAATAAGGTTTGAAAGAAAGTGTGGCAATGCCATGCAGGTATTGTTTTTCCCAGTCAAAGCTTACTTCCAGTTTGGTATGCAGCAGGTCATTCTTAATAGTACGCGATGGATTGTATGGACCTTTGGCAGTTTTCGGTTCGTTTTTTTTCTTGCTTTCGAAAGAGTGGCTTTTAGAATTAGAGGAAAGTTTTTTAGAACTGGTGCAGGCACTAATAAAAAGGAAAATTAATCCGGTAAAGAATAAATTTTTGATTAATTTAAAGTACATATTTCGAACTGAATTTTGACTATGCTGAATATAACAGTTAATAAAGATAAAATATTTGAATATAAAGAGGAAAGCGGCAAAAAAATTCTGAACGGAATTTTTGTAAACGCCGATATTCAAAGGCTGAGTGAAAGCGAATATCATATTCTTCACGAAGGGCAATCCTTTCGTATAGAACTATTGGATTTTGATAAGAATAAAAAGTTGAAACTCAAGATCAATGGAAAGATTGCCGAAGTGGAAGTAAAAGATCAAAGCGATCTGCTGCTGGCTACAATGGGATTTTCGTCTTCCACAGGTTCCAAAACCGAAGAGATCAAAGCGCCGATGCCAGGCCTGATCATTGATATAAAAGTTTTCGAAGGCGACCAGGTAAAAGCCGGCGATCCGCTAATGGTATTGGAAGCGATGAAGATGGAAAATATTTTAAAATCACCCACCGATGGGAAGATCGCACAGATCCTGGCTAAGAAGGGGGAGATTGTGGAGAAGAACCGAGTGTTGATTAAGTTCGGGCTATAAAAATAAATAGTGAATTATGAGTTATGAATGTTGAATGAAGTTATTTATATCCTTGTTGGAGCTTTATCCAACAGCAGCAGCAAATTATAAAGTGTGAAAATAAATTTGTTTGGCCAATTCAACCTTCATAACTCATAATTCATAATTTTTTAAATTGTTAATAAAATCTACCCGCCGAACAGGATTATCAAACGTTTTGCAATTGTATTTTTTGATAATTTGATGTAGGTTTGCCAAGTTTAAGCGGGTTTTACAAGGGGTATCAATCCTGAACCGTTTTCCTGAGGGTTAGTCTAAAAATCATATTCAATGAAATATAAAAGAGTTCTGCTAAAATTAAGCGGCGAAGCGCTGATGGGTAATCAAAAATATGGTATTGACCCGGAGATCCTTGGCCGTTATGCGCATGAAATAAAAGCGATTGCCGACAAAGGAGTGGAGCTTGCCATCGTGATTGGAGGAGGAAATATTTACCGTGGTATGCAAGCCGAGAGCATGGGCATCGACCGCGTGCAGGGCGACTACATGGGAATGCTTGCTACAGTGATCAACAGTATGGCGCTGCAAAGCGCGCTGGAAAAAGTAGGACTATACACCCGCCTGATGTCTGGTATCAAAGTAGAGCAAGTCTGCGAACCTTTTATTCGCAGAAGAGCCGTAAGACACCTTGAGAAAGGACGTATCGTGATCTTTGGCGCAGGCACCGGAAACCCTTATTTCACTACCGATTCCGCAGCCAGCCTTCGCGCAATTGAGATCAATGCTGAAGCGGTATTGAAAGGCACAAGAGTTGATGGTATATACACCGCCGACCCTGAAAAAGATCCTACTGCTACACGTTTTTCAAACATCACTTTCAAAGATGTTTACGAGAAGAAATTAAATGTAATGGACATGACAGCCTTCACGCTTTGTCGTGAAAACGGTTTGCCAATCATCGTATTTGATATGAACAAGCCAGGCAACCTGCTGAAGATCATCGAAGGACAGGATATAGGGACATTGGTGAGTTTATAAGGATGAAAAGAATAAAAATTTAAATTAGATTATTACAAAGACAACGAAGTTTAACCGTTCTACTAAAGCAAAAAAGTTTAAACCTTGAACCTTAAACTTTAAACCCAAAAGAATATGGAAGAAATAGAGCTATACCTCGACGATGCAAAAGAATCAATGCAGAAAGCGCTTAAGCATACAGAAATAGAACTGACCAAAGTCCGCGCTGGTAAAGCAATGCCAAACATGCTGGATGGAATCATGGTTGATTATTATGGTGTACAATCGGCTATTCAAAATGTATCGTCGGTCTCTACTCCTGATGCCAGAACACTGGCCGTAAAGCCTTGGGAAAAAGGAATGATCACCACGATAGAAAAAGCGATCCGTGACGCTAACCTCGGTTATAATCCTCAGAATAATGGAGAATCCATTATTATTACTATCCCACCTATGACCGAAGAGCGCAGAAAGACACTGGTGAAGCAGGCAAAGGTAGAGGTGGAAAATGGAAAAGTAAGGATTCGTACTATTCGTAAGGATACCAACGATGAATTGAAAAAACTGCTCAAAGACGGAGCACCGGAAGACGCCGTAAAAACCGCAGAGGAAAAAGTGCAATCGATGACGAACGATTATATTGCACAACTCGATCAAATTCTTGGCAAAAAAGAAGCCGAGATTATGACAATCTAGTTTTTGTCATATAGAACAAGCGATAGGCCAGCGTTTTTAAGCTTTTTTCCACAACATTATCATATTTCAGCTCGTATAAGTAAAAGGGTCGGATATTATCTGACCCTTTTACTTGCTATATTACTCTCAGTTTAAGATAATTCTTGAAGTTAAAAACTCAAATATTAACCATTTTTATACTAACCAGCATTGCCATCGTAGCAGTAACGGGATACCTCTACTATACTCATATCCGGAATATTATTTTTGAGCAAAATATCAACGAATTAAAAGCCGTCTCAAAAGCCAAATCAGCGAGGGTCAATTCCATTATTCAAAATAAAATGATCGAACTGGAGATCCTGCGCCGCTCACCGTTGATCCGTTCCGAACTTTATAAATACGTAGCCGACGATACCAACAGCATCAATAAGATCGCGCTTTACAACAATATCATCCGTTCCAAGGAAGCCATCGAAGGGATCAATCGCCTGATGATCCTCGACAGCGCTGGCAACGTGGTGATCTCTGCTAACCCGATCCGCACGCTTAAGAGCAATTATTCTGATTATAAATGCGTCTCTTATTTTCCCGATAAAGGAAAAGTAAATATTGAGTACCGCTACAACGAACACGAAGAGCTGGTACTTTGCCTGGCAGGATACATTGACTCCAAATATATTTTGTTGATCGAAAATGATGTAAATAACCTTATCTCCGTAACCGAAGAATATACAGGGCTTGGCGCTACAGGCGAGTCTGCTATTTTCAGGATCGATGAAGAAGGAAATATGGTATATCTTACACCGCTTCGTTTTTACAACAAAGCATTTTTGAAAGAGGTCAAAAATGCTGAAAACGTCCAGCTGCAAAGCGAGATGAAAAAAGGAATGACGATCTTCTCCAATATGCTCGACTACCGCAATAAACGTGTGATCGCATCGATCAATACGATCAATAAGACGGATTGGAAGATCATTACCAAGATCGACGTGAGCGAAACGATGATCTATATGGAAAAACTACAGGAAATGACTTTTATCGCCAGCATTTCCATCACTCTTGCAGTGTCGGTGATCATTTACCTGTTCGCTTATTTCTTCGTAAAACCGATCAATGATATGGCCGCCGCTGCTGATGAGATCAGCCAGGGGAATCTCAGTAAAAGAGTAGCGATCAAAAATAAAAACGAACTGGGACAACTTGCCTCATCATTCAACAAAATGACCAACAGTCTGGTGGCTTCCCAGAAAGATCTTCAAAGCAAATTGAACGAGCTCAACCGTTCGAACAACGCGCTCGACCGGTTTGCCCACGTAGTGTCCCACGACATCAAAGCGCCACTCAATTCGATCGAAGGATTAGCCAATCTTCTGAAGCTGGAACTAAAAGGAAAAATAAACGAAGAAGAAATGGAGATCGTGATGAAGATCCACGATCAATCCAGAAAGACAAAGGGAATGATCAAAGGTATCCTGGAGTTTGCTGAATTGAAATCACAGAAAGGAACTACCGAACAAGTAGACCTCAACGAAGTAGTTGAAAACATCCGCTCCGTGTTGGACATCCCTGCTCATATCAAGCTCCTTGTTACCGACCGGTTGCCTATTGTAAATATTGAAAAAATTCTTGTCTATCAGATTTTCCAAAATCTGATCAGCAATGCTGTAAAATACATCGATAAATCCGAAGGCCTGATACGTATTAGTTGCCTGACAGAAAAAGGTATGCACAAATTTTCCCTTTCCGACAATGGGCGAGGAATAGAAAAAGAATATCAATCTTCGATCTTCGATATTTTTAATACAGGACAAAACTCTAAGGACTACAACAGTACCGGCGTAGGCTTGTCGATCGTAAAAAGTATCATCGAAGAAAAAGGAGGAACGATCTGGGTGGAATCAATCAAAGGAGAAGGTACCACCTTTCATTTCAACTTGCCAGCAAACCAATCCGATTTTGGAAAATAAAAAACCAGACATTACTATCATCGAATCCGGCGACGGATCGCATACGTTGTTTCATGCAGCGTTGAATGAAACCTATCATTCCATGCACGGCGCCCTGCGCGAGTCCGAACACGTGTTTATCCAGGCAGGGCTGGAGCGTATGTTGGAAAAACCTGTCGTGCGTATTTTCGAAGTAGGCTTCGGCACAGGCTTAAACGCGTGGCTTACCTACAAGCGAGTGAAAGAGCTGGATACGCAAATAATTTATCATAGCGTAGAACCTTTTCCTTTGCCGGAAGAAATAGTTGAGAAGCTCAATTATATTCAACAGGAAGAAGACCAATCGCTGAAAGATTTTTTTCTGACACTACACCGTACACCCTGGAACGAAGAAGCAGCACTACATAAAAATTTCACCTTTAAAAAAATAGAGCAACGCCTGGAAGACTACGAAGCGCCGAAAGATTTTTTTGACATCATTTACTACGATGCTTTCGCTCCCAGCAAACAAGCAGAGATGTGGCTTCCTGAAAATATTGAGAAAGTACATACAAGCCTTACACAAGGCGGCATCCTGGTCACCTACTGTGCCAGAGGCCAGTTCAAGCGCGATCTGAAAGCGCAGGGCTTTACAGTAGAAACGTTGCTCGGCCCTCCCGGGAAAAAGGAGATGACAAGAGGTACAAAGTAATTCTCAATACTGTTGCTGTTGCTCTTGCTGTCGTGCTATAATTTCTAAGGCTGTCTCTTAAGAAGTACAAAATAAAAATCACCGTCATTGCGAGGAGTGGCCGCCTACCGGCGGACGCGACGAAGCAATCCGTTAGCTACGGAGCCCGGGCCCGTTGCTTTCTGCAATTGGTTTCAAATCAACAAGGCTGCGTAGCAAGCGGATTGCTTCGGCATTTCGCTACGCTACATTCCTCGCAATGACGGATTAG
This sequence comes from Cytophagaceae bacterium, assembly GCA_035535995.1. GTDB lineage: Bacteria > Bacteroidota > Bacteroidia > Cytophagales > Cytophagaceae > JANYCO01. Next base: position 191,001 of record DATLOZ010000009.1, on the reverse strand, counting down.
ACACTACTGAGAAAAATCCTTATCTTTATTTTCAGTATTCACGAATTTACTTACCCATGCACGATATTGAAGTAATAGTCATCCTGCTGGCAGTTATGGCCGCGCTTTCAGCGGTGGCGGAGATGATCAAGATCTCTTATCCTGTTCTGCTGGTTATCGTAGGACTTGGCATTGGACTCATTCCCGGATTGCCGATTATACAATTAAAACCGGAAATCGTTTTTTTTGTTTTTTTGCCACCCTTGCTCTATGCTTCTGCCTGGACTACTTCCTGGCATGAGTTCAAAAAATTAAAAAGGCCTATCACGATGTTGGCCATCGGTCTGGTACTTTTTACTACCAGCATGGTGGCAGTAGTGGCGCACTATATGATCCCTGACCTGTCGTGGCCGTTGGCTTTTCTTCTTGGCGCTATTATTTCTCCTCCCGACGCCGTAGCGGCTACTTCTGTGACCAAAGGACTGAACGTGCCCAAGCGAGTACTTACCATACTTGAAGGCGAAAGCCTGGTCAACGATGCTTCCGGTATTATTGCATTTCGCTATGCGGTGATCGCAGTGACCACAGGGAATTTTGTATTCTGGGAAGCCGGCCTGAATTTCATTCTCGTAGTAGCCGGTGGCATTATGATTGGATTAATGGTGGGATATTTATTTTATTATATTCATAAACTTTGCACTACCAGTTCGGCGATTGATGTAATGCTTACGCTGATCACACCTTTTATTGCTTATATTCTGGCAGAGCGTATTCATACATCGGGTGTGCTGGCAGTGGTAGTAGCTGGACTGTTCCTGACCTACAGAGCTTCAGAAATGTTTACGCATCAAACCAGGATCAATGCCAATGCCGTATGGGAAACGATCGTATTTATTTTGAATGGGGTAATTTTTATCCTCATCGGCTTACAGCTTCCGGCGATCCTAAAAGGAATTCATAATCATTCCTTGCCCGGCCTTATCTTCTATGGCTTGGTGATTGGTGTGGTGGTAATGGTCGTGCGCATATTGTGGGTCTACCCGGGCGCTTATGTGCCACGTATGCTGAGTTATAAAATAAGAACTACCGAGCCACGCCCAAGCTGGCAAGCTGTATTCATCACCGGCTGGACAGGCATGCGTGGCGTAGTATCGTTGGCGGCTGCGCTGGCTCTGCCTACTATGATGGACAACGGACTACCCTTTCCCCAAAGGGATCTGATCCTTTTTGTAACATTTGTGATCATCATGTTCACGCTCGTATTCCAGGGACTTACACTGCCATACGTAGTGAAAAAATTGAATCTACCACCTTCCAACGAAGAAGAGGTCGAGGAGCAGAAAGCGCGCGTAGAGCTTGCCAGTTCAGCTATTTTGCATATTGAAGAAAACTATGGAATGGGCATAGTACACGACGAAGTGCTGAACCAGGTAAAAAATAAATACGAGCTGAAAATAAACCATCTGAACAGACAAGTACGGACAGAGGATTCAATGAAAAATAGTACCGTTTTGTTTAACCAATTGAATAGAATGCAAAAAGATCTCTTGAATGTAGAAAGAGATATAATTCTTAAAATGCACAAGAAAGGCACTGTGGGTGAAGAAGTTTTGCGCAGACTGGAGTACGAACTGGACCTGGAAGAGTCCCGCCTGGAATTAGATGAAAAAATGGTGGCCACACACGTATAATTATAAAAAAACACTATATTTGCGCTCCGATATTTTAAACGGAGGTTTCCGTAGCTCAATTGGATAGAGCACCTGACTACGGATCAGGAGGTTTGGGGTTCGAATCCCTACGGGAACACGAAAATCAGCAACGAGTGCGAGCAAGGGTATGGAGATACTTCAAACTAGCACTCGTTGTTTTTTTATACCCAAGCTGATTTTCCCTACCTACTCGCGCGCTCACTCCCTACTTCCCGCGAATTGCAGCGTTAAGCGTATGTTATCCCCTTGATATTCAAAACGCTTCAATTCCTCGAAAGAGGTAAAAAGAAAAAAAACACCCCAAATCTTCAAAATCCTTCCAGAAATAAATAGTTAATTTAATTAACTATTAGCAAAAGAAACTAAATAATTTGTCGTCTAAGTAAATCGGAGCACAAAGGAAAGAGTAAAAATGTTACAAAAACGAATACCTCTAAGTAAGGAACTCACTCATTTGTCGAGACTCTATTATGGAGTAGTGACTCGCAAACTCAGTGCACTGGAGATAGAACGGTATTATTATATCTTGATCCTGATCAAAGAAGGGAAAGGAAAAATAACGCCGAAAGAGCTTGCTTGTGGTATCAATTCCGATAAAGTATTCATTGTGAAAATCCTGGATTATCTTTACGATAAAGGAATGATCAACCGGGCAGTGAATGCGGAAGACAGAAGGCAATATTTTATAAGCCTTACAGAAAAGGGAAACAAGACTGTACCCTTGATCGCCAAAGCATTTAAGGAAGCAACAGAGGAAGTCTTTAAAGGAATAAAAAAAGAAGAAAGAGAAATTTATTACAAAGTGAACGATGCGATGAAAAAGAACCTTGAGTCGCTTCCTTCGGATGAAATGAAAGTGAATTTTAAAAGAGTAAAAAAACAAAAAAATAAATATGAGTAAGTTGAAAATACCACTTTTGATTATTGCAGTGATTGCTGTATTGGCGTTGATCAAGATTTTTTTCCTGATGCCTAAAAAGCAAGAAGGCAGTGGTGGCCCGGGTGGTAAACCGATGACATCTCCTGTCACCGGTTATATAGTAAAAGCGGAAACAGTAGACAACGACGTAGCGTCTTCCGGTACGATCTCTGCCAACGAAGATGCAGAGCTGCATCCCGAAGTTTCGGGAAAAATTGCAAGCCTCAATTTTGTAGAAGGCGGAAGAATTTCCAAAGGCACGCTTATCGTGAAGATCAATGATGCGGATTTGCAGGCACAATTGAGAAAGCTCAATTCGCAACTTTCACTCGCACAGGAAAAACAAGACCGTTTGAAAAAACTTTTTGACATTAACGGCGTAAGCCAGGAAGAATACGATATTGCCGCAAACGATGTGATCAATATCAAAGCAGACATCGACAATATGATGGCGCAGATCGCCAAGACCGAGATCCGTGCGCCTTTTGATGGTGTGCTTGGATTAAAAAAAGTAAGCATGGGCGCTTATGTTACACCTTCTACCATCATCACCACCATGCAGCAACTCGATCCTATCAAGGTGGATTTTTCGGTGCCTGAAAAATATATGGATAAGATCAGGAAAGGCGACAAAGCCTTGTTCACCGTACAAGGCCTGGATGGTACGTTCTCTGCAAATATTTATGCGATCGACCCTAAGATTGATCTTGCGACCAGAACTATTCAGCTGCGCGCGCTGGCGCCGAATCATGACGGTAAAATTTTTCCAGGCGCTTTCGCAAGAGTGCAATTAGTACTGGCGCAAAACAAATCAGCAATCATGGTGCCTACGGAATCTATTGTACCGATCCTGAAAGGACAAAAAGTTTATTTGTATAAAAATGGGAAAGCAGAAGAAAGAAAAGTAGAAACTGGTATTCGTACTCCTACAAAAATCGAAATAGTAAAAGGTTTGGAAATGGGTGATACTGTAGTAGTGACCGGCGTCATGTCGATCAAGCAGGATAGTCAGCTGAAACTTTTGAAAGTTCAATAGAAGATATTATTCAAAAAAATAATTTTATAAAATTTTTATTATGGCATCCTTGTCAACCATAAGTATCCGGAGACCCGTGCTGGCGATTGTAATGAGCCTGATCATAGTGCTATTCGGAGCGATCAGTTTTAAATTTCTGGGTGTGCGGGAATATCCTTCCATCGATCCGCCCATCATTACGGTGCGTACCAGTTATACCGGAGCCAACGCCGATGTAATTCAATCGCAGATCACCGAGCCGCTGGAAAAATCACTCAACGGGATCGAAGGAATTCGTACGATCTCTTCTTCCAGCAACCAGGGTTCAAGTGTGATCACAGTAGAGTTTAACCTTGGCGCGAACCTCGAAGCAGCAGCCAACGATGTGCGCGACAAAGTTTCGCAAACCATTCGCCAACTGCCTCAAGACATCGACGCTGTGCCGACTGTAACCAAGGCCGATGCCAACTCCGACGCGATTCTTGCCGTGACCCTGCAAAGCAATACTAAAAATATTCTCGACGTAAGCGACTATGCTGAAAACGTGATCATGGAAAGGCTCCAGACGATTCCTGGTGTGAGTACTGTGCAGATCTGGGGACAAAAACGATACGCCATGCGCATCTGGATGGATCCGGGAAAGATGGCTTCGTACGGTGTGACTGCTTCGGACATCGTGACGGCGCTTGACCGCGAGAATGTAGAATTGCCGGGCGGAAAAATTGAAGGAAATAAAACAGAGCTCAGTGTAAAAACAGTAGGCCGACTTACCGATGAAGAATCTTTTAATAATCTCATCGTACGAAGCTCTGGCGATAACGTAGTACGTATTCGCGATATCGGATACGCGAAGTTTGGTCCGGAAAACGAAGAGACTGCTTTGAAAGACGATGGGGTGCCTATGGTAGGCCTGGGGCTTGTGCCGCAGCCGGGCGCCAACTACCTGGATATTGCCGAAGAATTTTACAAGCGTATCGAATCCATCAAAAAAGATCTTCCCAAAGATTATACAATGAAGCTGGCGCTCGATAATACACAGTTTATCAAAACCTCCGTAGAAGAAGTGGAAGAAACCCTGATCGTAGCGATCGTACTGGTGGTGCTGATCATCTTCTTGTTCTTCCGCGACTGGCTGATCGCTTTCCGTCCGCTGATTGATATTCCGGTGTCACTGGTCGGCGCATTCTTTATAATGTTCTTGATGGGTTATTCCATCAATGTACTTACACTCCTGGCGATCGTATTGGCTACGGGATTGGTGGTGGATGATGGTATTGTGGTAACGGAAAATATTTATAAGAAAATAGAAAAAGGAATGAATCCGACGGACGCAGCCATTGAAGGTTCCAACGAAATCTTTTTTGCCGTGGTTGCAACTTCTATTACACTTGCTGCAGTGTTTATGCCGGTGATCTTCCTAGAAGGTTTTGTAGGCCGCTTGTTCCGGGAGTTCGGCGTGGTCATCGCCGGCGCTGTGTTGATCTCTGCGTTTGTATCGCTTACGCTCACCCCAATGTTAAATGCGAAACTAGTACACAAAGATCCGAATAAGAAAAGTCGTTTCTACCTTGCTACCGAACCTTTCTTTGAAGCGATGGTCAATGGCTATTCCGGTTCGCTTGGTAATTTTTTGAAAACACGCTGGATCGCTTTTGTGATCATTGGGTTTTCAATGGTGCTGATTATAATAATGAATAAAATCCTTCCTTCAGAACTAGCGCCACTAGAAGATAGAAGCTCGCTGCGTTTGTCAGTGACTGCACCCGAAGGTGCGTCCTACGAATACATGGATCATTTCATGGATAAGTTGAGTACTTTTATCGCCGATTCTGTGCCGGAAAAACAAACAGGACTTGCCATTACTGCGCCGGGGTTCTCAGGCTCGGGCGCGGTAAACACAGGAGCGTACAGGATGATGCTCAGCAATCCGAAAGATCGTGAGCGTTCACAAAATGATGTTGCCAATTATATTACGAAAGTGAGCAAGCGTTTTCCTGAAGCTAAAACATTCGTGATACAGCAGCAGACGATCTCTGTAGGATCTACCAGGGGTTTGCCGGTGCAGTTTGTATTGCAGGCTCCCAACTTCGATAAGCTGAAGGAAAAACTTCCTAAGTTTCTCGAAGAGGCAAATAAAAATCCTACGTTCCAAGGAGTAGATGTTGATTTGAAATTCAATAAACCAGAATTGAATGTTACGATCGATCGTGACAAAGCAAAAGCCTTGGGGGTTTCAGTAATAGATGTAGCGCAAACCTTACAATTGGCGCTGTCGGGGCAGCGGTTTAGTTATTTTATTATGAATGGAAAACAATACCAGGTGATGGGCCAGGTAGACCGCGTCAACCGCGACGAGCCGCTCGATCTGAAGTCGATGTATGTGCGAAGCAGCACCGGACAGTTGATCCAGGTAGACAACCTGGTAAAGGTAGAAGAGAATAGCAGTCCGCCGCAGCTCTATCATTTCAACCGCTATCAGTCAGCTACTGTTTCTGCCGGATTGGCGCCAGGCAAAACAATCGGAGATGGGATCAACGCGATGAACGAAATTGCCGACAAAGTATTGGATGAAACCTTCACCACCGCGCTTGCAGGCTCTTCCAGGGATTATGCGGAAAGCTCTTCCAATATCTTGTTCGCTTTTGGATTGGCACTTGTATTGATTTTTCTGATCCTTGCAGCGCAGTTTGAAAGTTTCATTGACCCGCTAATCATCATGCTCACCGTGCCGCTAGCGCTTGCGGGTGCGATGCTTTCGCTTTGGTATTTCAACCAAACGATGAATATCTTCAGCGAGATCGGGATCATTATGTTGATTGGGTTGGTAACAAAGAACGGTATCCTGATCGTAGAATTTGCGAACCATTTGAAGCAGGCAGGAAAACCAATTCAAGAAGCCATTGTAGAAGCTTCCGCTGCGCGTCTTCGCCCGATCTTAATGACCAGCCTGGCCACCGCACTGGGAGCCTTACCAATCGCGCTTGCCCTGGGTGCAGGAGCCAAGAGCCGTATGGGAATGGGAATCGTAGTGATCGGAGGGCTTCTATTGTCCCTGGTCCTTACTCTCTATGTGATCCCGGCGATGTATACTTATATGTCGAGAAAGAAAAAGGAAAGTTCTGTTACACTTGAAAAACATTAATTACAACAATCAATATGCGTTATCTATTTTCTCTTCTGCTGTTGGCAATGGTCTCTACACTGGCGAAAGGCCAGGAAGTATTGCAGCTGGAAGATGTTATAAAAATGACCATCGAAAATAATTTCGATATCCAGCTTGCAAAAAATAGCGTGCAAGTAGCAGACAATAACAACAACATCGGTCTGGTAGGCGGAAGCCAATCGACAGGAGGTACTGTATCAGGAGGGGTTACAGGGATGTTGCCGCAGATCTCTATTTCTGCAGGAAGCCCGGCAAACCCCATGGGAGTGGGACAAACGATCAGTACACTCCGCTATTCCGATCCTACTTCCAACGTGAATAATCAAATATTGAATACCACCAGTTATGCGCCTTCTATCATTGCTACCTGGTATTTCTTTGATGGGTTGAAAATGTTTGCTACCAAAAGCAAACTGAATAGATTGGAAGAGCTTTCCAATTTGCAGTTCCGTCAGACGGTTGAAACCACTTTATTGAATTCCTTGTCCGCCTATTACCAGATGATCAGCATTCAACAATACATCAATTCACTGCGTACTTCGCTGGCATTAGGTGATGAGCAAAAAAAACTCGCTGATCAAAAACAAAAGATCGGCGCGGGTTCCGCGGTAGATGTTTACCAAACACAGATCGATTACAACAATATTCAGGTACAAATTATCCAGCAACAAAATTTATTGAATCAGCAGAAGATCAATTTAAATAATCTTTTGAGACGCTCTCCAGATACAGACTTTAGCGTGCCTGATACGATCGTGGTACAAACTACACCCAACTATCAAACAGCTGTAGGAAGCCTGGAGAGCACCAGCAGCCTTATCAGGATCAGTCAAAAAAATATAGAGATCTCGAAACTAGGGTTGAAAGAGTTTAAAGGAAATATGTATCCAAGAATCGGTCTTACGGGAAACTATACGTTTCAGGCCAATACCAACAGCGTGGGGTTCCAGCGTTACAACCGCAACTATGGATATAACCTGGGATTTATTTTCTCCTGGACGTTGCTCAATAACTTTACCACCAATACTGCAATCAAAAATCAAAAAGTGCAAATCGAATCTGACCGGATCCGGTTGGAAGCAGCGAAACTATCAGAACGTGGTGTTTTATATAGGGCATACCTGGATTTTCAAAACAATTTGACCATCACAGATCTGGAGAAAAAAAGTGTAGATCTTGCCAATAAAAATTTAGAGATCGCGTCACAGCGCTTCAAACAAGGGCTTTCCAACTATATTGAATACCGTACGGTGCAGCAAAGTTATGAAGACGCACAATTCAGGTTGTCGCAGGCAATGTATAATTTGAAAGTAAGCGAATTGAATTATTTGCGTGTGCAAGGACAATTGGTGAAGCAGTAGTGAGTGCAAAATAGAAGTATGTATGGTTTCTATTTTTTTCAATAATTTCTGCATACTCTTTATTTCGCATATCAATTAAACTTTATAAAAAAAACTCACCGGCAATATCCGATGAGTTTTCGGGTAGTACGCTACCATCTGTTTACGGTTTAATTAAGCGTAAACAACGCTTAATGTGATTGGCACATTCAATGCTTTAGAGATAATGCAATGTGTCTTTGCACCTTCCGCTATTTCGATAAATGTATCTTTATTGACACCTTCGATGATACTTGCTTTTAATTCCAGATGGATACCAGTGATGCTTAATGCTTGCATATCAAAGTCAACTATCGCGTTAGTATAAATATCACCTGCAGTAATATTGTGATGCGCCAATGTTGCGCTGAGGGCCATTGAAAAACAACCTGCATGTGCGGCGGCGATTAGTTCTTCCGGATTAGTACCGATGCCTTCCGCAAAGCGGGTCTTAAATGAATATTGAGTTTCGTTAAGTACTGTGCTTTGTGTACTGATCTCGCCAAGACCTTCTTGTAGAGTACCTTTCCAATGTGCTTTTGCTGTGCGTTTCATGATATTTTGATTTATGATGTTAAAAGAATTTTTATAGTTATTGATTATTATTTGCTTTCGGCGATTAAGATTTCAGCCAGTTTGCCTGGCATAGAAATGAATGGCGTATGGCTGCTTTGCAGGGTGTATACCTTCGTTACTTTACCTGCTTTTACCATATGTTGTTGTGCAGGGTAACTGATCGCGTTGTCATTCACCGTGTAGATATAGACCTTTTTAATGCTACCGAATTTTTTTTCAGTCAGGTGAACTGGGGTAGCAAGAGGTGCCAACGGCTCTGGTTTAATGGTAGCTGCTAGATATTCCTGAACTTGTGGAGGTGCATCCGCGGCAAAAATATCGGCTACGCCATCTTTCGCGATAATTGCCGCACCATGTTTTTCATCGATAGTAAGTGATTTGCCAATATGAGATACAGGATCTTGTTTGGCTAGTGATAAAAGGCTAGCTCCATCGTACGGTACTGTTGCCGCAAGGAAGATCAATTTTTTAATTTGTGAGGGAATTTCCTCAGCAACCTGACTAATCACCATTCCGCCAAAACTATGTCCCACTAAAACTACATTGGTGCGGGTTCCGATAGCTGCTTTTACCTGGTCAACATAAGTTTGAAATGTGATACTGCCGAATGAAGTAGTATCTTTTCCGTGACCTGCAAGGTTAACATTGATTACCTCTTCGCCCTGTGCCTTTAATAAAGGAGTCACTGCATCCCAGGAAGAAGCATCTGACCAGGCTCCGTGAACAAGTACAATAGTTTTAGAATTTGTGTTGTTTGTTTTTTGGGCTTGAGCAGTAAAACCGAGTACACTCATCACCATCATTAATATTGCTTTTTTCATGTTTGTATTGTCTATTGTTTTATTAGACATGACAAAGATGAAGCAATGCGATCGGAATAATTTTAACCTGGGTTAAAATCGAAAATCCTCTAAAAAGTTTTTAGAGGATTCAATAATTTAAAATTTGAGGGCAGATTAGCGAGCCTTATTTCCCAGTCATTCTTTTACGAATCCGACTCAATGATGGTCCTTGGATACCCAAATAAGAAGCGATATGATAAAGCGGTACTGAATTAAAAATATTCGGATGTTTTTCCATCATTTCCCGGTAACGGTCCTCCGGTGTTTTAAAGAGGAATCCTTCGGTATTAGCCATGACCTCATGAAAAGCCGTTTCAGCGACAATCCTTCCGAACCGTTCCCATTGATGTGATTGCCCGTAAAGTTCATTCAGGTGATCGATATGAATATACAATATAAGCGAATCAACCATCGCTTCCGTATAATAATCGCAGGCGCTCTGGCTTAAAAAACTTTTATAAGAAGCTACGAATTGATGATCCGTAAAAAACAGCATATTCTTTTCTTCGCCAGTATTGTTGTTTACGCGATAGATCCTAAATACGCCGTTGATAATAAATCCGAGATGCTTACAAACATTTTTATATTCATTATAAAACTCACCTTTTTTATAATGTTGTAGTTTCCAGTAAGGCAATGATAATTCAAATGCTTCCGGTTTCATACCGGCAGATCCTAAAGTCGTTCGTAATAATTCTATTTCTGCACTGTTTTCTAGCATGGGATAAAACTATAAATTTTAATAATATCAGACAAGAAGATGTGCTAATAGGCACACCGCTTAAATCAGCACAACATTGTCATTCAGAAGGAACCTTGTGCAGAATCTGCACAAGGTTCCTTCTGAATGACAATATTTATAAATATTCACAATCTATTTCACAAAACTTATACTGCAAAAAAAACAAAGGCCGATCATTTTCATAATCAGCCTTCATTTGAAATTTAGAATTTAAAATTCAAAATTATTTTCCTCCCTTATCCAGTGCTTTGGCTTTAGGAAATTGCTTCAGCGCGGCTACATAGATCTCATCCGTCTCGTTGATGATCGGATAGAAACCTGCATTGCCGTAAAGACTTCTTGCGATATAGGCTTTGATATTGGCCTTCAGGAATTTTTTCGATTTGTTGAATTGAACGTCGTTGTATTTCACTCCAGACTTTTCTCCCAGCGAGGTTAGTTCTTTCAACATTGCATCCGTCACTTCGAAATTATTTTTGTATTGCTCGAAGCTCATGTTCTGAAGTTTTGCTTTGTTGTTGGTATAATAATCCAACGTGTATTCGCGGATCAGGTTTTTGTTGAACATTTCCAGCAAATAATCGGTCAGATCAGAAGTGTCTCGTGGTACAAACACATCTGGCATGATACCGCCGCCGCCATAAACGATGCGGCCTCTGGTGGTTTTGTACATAAGTGAATCTGCAAATTTTACGCTGTCGGCGCTGAAGAATTCACCTTTCTTGTAGCGATTCATCAGGTCGAGGTTGTATTTGTCTACGCCGTCTTTTTCATATGGTTTTTGAATACATCTTCCACTAGGAGTATAATAGCGGGAAATAGTAAGGCGAAGCTCAGACTGGTCGCTCAGCGGAATAGGTCTTTGTACCAATCCTTTTCCAAACGAACGACGTCCTACGATCAGCGCGCGGTCGTTGTCTTGCAGCGCGCCGGATACGATCTCGGAAGCAGAGGCGCTGCCTTCGTTGATCAATACGATGAGCGAGCCTCTTTCGAAGTCTCCTTTATTCTCTGCGTAAATTTTAGAATCGTAACGAGTGCCTTTTCCGTCGGTGTATACGATCAGTTTATTATCGCCCAGGAATTCATCGGCAATATCAGTAGCGCGGTCCATATAGCCGCCCGGATTGTCTTTCAGATCAAGGATGAGTTGCTTCATCCCTTTTGCCTTGAGGCCTGTAAGCGCTTCGCGGAATTCCACGTAAGTGTTTTCTGCAAAACGGCTCACTTTGATATAGCCCGTTTCCTTATCGATCATATAGCTCACGTCAACAGAATAAGTTGGGATCTTATCGCGGGTGATGGTGAAGTCGAGCAGGTTTTTAGACCCTTTTCTAAGAATGGAAACTTTTACCTGTGTCCCTTTTTTACCACGCAGTTTGCTGAATACATCCATATTAGTAATGTTGACACCAGCCACTACTTTGTCGTCTACTTTTACGATCTTATCTCCGGCCAGCAATCCTACAGCCTCCGAAGGGCCACCGCTGATCGGCGCTACTACGTATATAGTATCTTTGATAATATTGAATTCGATCCCGATGCCTTCGAAGTTTCCTTCCAGCTGCGAGCGGGCCATGTCAATATCTTTCTTAGGAATATAAGCAGTGTGCGGATCGAGCTTCTCAAGCATTTTGTCGATGGAAAAATCCACGAGGTCATCAATGTTTACGGTATCTACATAGTCACGGTCGATCAGGTTTAGGATCTCCATGTATTTGAGATAATTTCCGGTGATATTATTTTTGCTGCTGTTGTTGGACATCACAGCGCCGATAAAAATACCGCAGACCAGGGCCAGCGAAAGAAAAATGGGTAGTTTAATGTAAAAACTATTATTTTTTATTTTACTCATCGTATATATAAGGTTTCAACAAATTTATTCAAATAATCGGTTTTATTTCCAATTAAATATGGTAAAAAAGAACGGCTGGTGCAAGAATTATTGCTTATGGTATGGATACCAGATGCCGGATACCAGATACCAGATTAGTATGGTGAGTGAGTACGAATAGTTCTGTTTATCCGGATCCGGCATCTGGCATCCGGTATCTTCCCCTTTGCTGGCGTCCCCGCCAGCAAAGGCTGTTTGTAATAAAAACTGTTATGTATATAAATGTTTTGCTGGCGGGGACGCCAGCAAAAGGGAAAGGGAAGCCCAGACAATCATTTAAAATTCATAACTCATAATTTATTTAAATCGTTTTTAGCCAATATTTTAAGTATTTTTGCCTTTATGCCAAGAGTAGTAGCCATCGATTACGGAAAAAAAAGAACAGGACTGGCGGTGACCGATCCCTTAAAGATCATAGCCACCGCGCTTACCACCGTAGAAGGGAAAGATGTGCTGAAATTTTTGAAAGAATATACTGCCAAAGAAGAAGTGGAAGCATTTGTGCTGGGCATGCCCAAAACGCTCAACAACGAAGATTCTGAAAACGCTGTACATGTAAAAGCTTTCGCTGAAAATCTTAAAAAAGAATTCCCTTCGATCCCGCTCCACTTCGCCGATGAACGCTTTACTTCCTCCATCGCCAAACAAACTATGATCGACGGTGGTATGAAAAAGAAAGACCGGCAGGTAAAATCAAATGTAGATAAAATAAGTGCGACACTGATCTTGCAGACTTTTTTAGAATCGGTCAGATAACCTATGAATATTATTGTGAACAGAATTATTACCTTTTTCTTTTTTCTTTTTGTTTCTTCTGTGTGCCTTGCACAAAAGCTTCCTGTATGGCATAAAGTACATGGAGCCGATCTGAGAAAAATAAATTTTACAAAATACATCAAAAATAATTCAACGTTCTCGATCGTCAAGTCGCTCGATACGGTGAGCATTCCTGAAGTAACGACAATTCTTCTGATCGACCGCGAAGGGAAATTTTTCCAGGAGCTGGAATTCGATACCGCTGCCTACACCAGTAACCGGGAGCAGATTATCGCAGGACAAAGGAAACAGGGAAGAATGCTGCTGGGCCTCGTCACGCTGAAAGGAGAGGCGGTCATCCCGATGGAATATTTACAGATACGTTTTTACCGCGATCTTTTCGCTGTTAAGAACCAGGAGTACGATTGGGCTTTGTTTGATCAAAAAGGAAATAAGCTTACCAATTTTGTGTATACCGATATGTCATTTACAGAATTTGGAAAAATAAAAATAAAAAACGAACACGGCGCCGGTGTACTAAACGAAAATGGTACGGTATTGATCGAACCTTTGTATGGAGAGGTGAGCCAGCTGACCGCCGATAGTTTTTCGGTGCGTGAACAAGACCGCTGGGAATATATAGACCGCCACAAGCAAATTCACTTCACCTGGAATGCAGATAGCATCAATACGGTGAGTGATTCGGTATTTCTTTTCTACGCGGAAGGAAGAGTGCTAATTAAAGATTCTACGGGCAAAATTATCGGCCTGGAACAAGGATACCATGCAGTGGAAAAATTTGGCAACAAGATCAAAATTACACTGGGGGAATATTCAGGCTTGATCGATGCAAAAGGCAAAGAAATTTTACCGCTTAAATTTTATAAGATCAAACAAGAAAACGCAGGCTACTTGCTTGCATTGGGCGATGAGATCAGGGTATTGCGCTATGGAGACGTAGTAAATAAAAATAAAAAGCGCTGGAGCCTTTATGATTCGCTGGGAAGAAAAATTCTTACGCGTCAGTACAAGACGATCCGCAGCTTTAGCGAAGGTCTAGCCGCTGTGCAGAACGATGAAAATTTGTGGGGCTTTGTAGATGAAAAAGGCAATGTTGTGATCGAACCTTCTTATCGCTATGCAGCAGATTTTAAGAATGGCTATACGCTGGTAAAAGAGCAAGGCGCGCGTGAAAACGATTACCGCCTGATCGATCGTAGTGAACGTAGTTTTTTTACAGGGAAAGAAGCACAGCTTTATTACCTCGGCGTGATTTGCTATAGGACTTGTGCCGACTCAATCAGAGAAGGTGAACCGGAAACAGAATTGCATTACGGCTTGCCACCTTCGCGCTATGATCGATACATTCCTGCAGAAGATGGATACATTCGAGTAAAGAATGGCTCGTATACAGGAGTGTTGCTACCTTCGGGCAAAGAGGCTGTACAAGCTTACCAAGATACAGTATACAAAGCTTCCTCCGATACATTTTTTCTTTATAAAAGAAAAAACGGACTTATAGGATACTCCGATAAATATGGAAACACTGCGATGTACCTCACCGATCGTTTTGAACAAGTACAACCTTTGCAAGAAGGGTTTTCAAGATTTAAAAAAGACGGGCTTTACGGATTTATTGATCCCTATGGAAATGTTCACATCGCTCCAAAGTACACGGCTACCGGGGAGTTTCACGATGGCATGGCAGCGGTGTTCCTGAAAGGGAAATGGGGTTTTATTGACAAAGCGGAAAACCTGAATGTGCAGCCTTATTATAAAGAAGTAAAACATTTCAGAAATGGATTTGCTCCTGTGAAAAATATTAAAAACAAATGGAGCTTTATAGATAAAGAGGGAAAGCCCGTGAATACTACGTTCTACGATGAATTTGTAGAAACTAAAAACGAAAAATATCTGGTGCAGAAAAATAAACGTTGGGGTATTACCTATTCAAATGGAAAAGAAATTTTATCGCCCAAATATGAATTCATAGAAGAGCTCGCGCCGAATATTTTAAAAGTAAAAAAGGACGGTAAGTACGGTGTGATGGATTTTCAGGAGAATATAGTGCTGTACTATCAGTACGACGATGTGATCTATGATCCTTATGCAGACCGGTTTTTTGTGAAGTGGAAGGGGAGCAATAGAAAAATTAAGTTATGAATTATGAGTTATGAATGTTGAATGAATTTCTAATTCATAACTCATAATTCATAATTCATAACTTAATTTTTATAATTTCTGCAGCTGCGCAAATTCCTTCGCGAAATAAGTAAGGATCACTTTTGATCCTGCGCGTTTAATACAAGTCAAACTTTCCAGCATTGCTTTTTCGCCGTCCAGCCAGCCGTTTTGTGCAGCGGCTTTGATCATGGCGTATTCACCGCTTACATTGTAGGCGGCAATTGGAATATCAAAATTGTCGTACAAAAGTTTGATCACGTCCAGGTAAGCTAGCGCCGGTTTTACCATAAGGAAATCGGCTCCTTCGTGATAATCGAGTTCTGCTTCTACCAGAGCTTCCGCCTGGTTCGCCGGGTCCATTTGATAAGTCTTCTTGTCTCCCGCCTTGGGTGCGGAGTTCAGCGCATCGCGGAAAGGGCCGTAGAAAGCGCTGGCATATTTAGCCGTATAGGCCATAATGGCGGTTTTTTCAAATCCAGCTTCGTCGAGCATATCGCGCAGTGCGCCTACGCGGCCGTCCATCATGTCGGAAGGCCCTACGATATCGGCTCCGGCATCTGCCTGTGCAAGCGCCATACGGCCGAGTACTTCGATGGTTTCGTCGTTAAGGATTTCTCCATTCTGAACAATCCCGTCGTGTCCGTCAGAACTATAAGGATCCATCGCTACATCGGTCATTAAGATAGCTTCAGGAAATTCTTTTTTAATTTTTTTAATCGCTTTTAGATAAATATTATTGCGCTCATAACTATGAGTAGCAAACTGATCTTTGAGCGATTCTTCAATGTTGGGAAAAGGAGCAAATATTTTCAATCCAAGTTTCATACAGCTTTCGATCTCTTTCAACAACAGATCTTCGGAAAGCCTTTGAATTCCGGGCATAGAAGGGATGTCGGTTTTTATATTTATACCTCCTGTGAGAAATACCGGGTAGATAAGATCTTTTACAGTTACTTCATGTTCCCGCACCAGATCACGGATCACAGGGCTTTTGCGGTTTCTTCTTGGACGACGCATAGGTTAAAATTTATTGGCAAAGGTAAGCAATTGGGAGGAATTATGAATGTTGAATTTTGAGTTATGAATTTATAAGTTGTCCTTCTGAATGACACTACAGAAACGATATCCATCTATGAGTAATAACTCAAAATTCAGCATTTATAAACCTTACGTCATACTTTTCCAACTCTTCTAACACAGGGAGATAAATCTCTTTCATAACTGGAATGTGTACACCGGTAAGATTAATTTTTCCTTCCAGGATCAATCGTGCGGCAATGGCCAGGGGAAGGCCAACGGTCTTGGCCATTGCAGTGTTTATTTGGTTGTCGCCGAGCATTACTAAAGAGGAAGTTCGTTTATGCGATTTTCCGTTGAGCGTATATTCAAACAAATGCTGCATTACGATCATGTCTTTGTCTTCAGGTTGAAGGCGCCATTTTTCTTCGAGCAATTTTTGCAAGAGCTGAGCCGGAGTAGCCGGTGGATAGCCGATCTTTTTATCCTCGAGCAATCCCAGCCATTTCAGTTTGGCAATCTCCCTCGCTCCCGGCCCTTGATTTATAAGGGCTGCAAGCTGGAGGTTGATTTTTTTATCACTCTTCGGAAGAAAAGAAAGTGTAAATTCTTTCCACGTAAGTGTTTCCGAATTTTCAACTATATAAGAGTCATCAGTGATGCCAAGTTGGACAAGAAGGTTCCATGCATCGCAATAACCAGGCCGGCGGAGTGTGCCGCGTAGAAGCGTGGAAGTATTTTCCAATCCATAAGTATGAAGATATTTAAGTGAATCGCGGTTGGCATAACCTTCGAAATTTCCATAACCTTCTACCCGAATTTTTTCAATCGTAGTAAATAAGCGATGATAAGGAATATATTTATAAGCTCCGCCTTCAAGGTACTTCACCGTGCCTTGTCCCGCCAGCACTACGTTTCGAGGGTTCCAGGTGATTTTATAATTCCATGGATTATCATCGGATTCTGGTGCTACCAATCCACCTGTATAAGATTTAAAGGAAGTGATGGTCCCGCCGGAGGCTTTGATATTTTCCAGTTCCCTCATGGCCGACATATGATCAATGCCAGGATCCAGGCCGCATTCCATGAGGAAGAGTAAGCCCTGCTCTCGTGTGGCATGGTCGAGCTGTTGGATCTCCGGGCTGATATACGAGGCTGTAAGAAAATGTTTGCGGTAAAGCAAACAGTCGTGTGCTATAATGCTATGCAGGGAAGGAGGAAGGAGTGAGATCACTACATCTGTATCCTGGATCAGGCGGTGCCGACTCAGCTCGTTGTCGATATGAACGGCGACTGTATGAATATGTTCATGCAAGGAAGCATCGGAAAGCGAGAAATCGGCGATGGTGAGGCTCAGAAAATTCTTCCGGGCAAGATCGGAAAGATATTCGATCAGGACGGGAGCCGAGCGGCCTGAGCCAAAGAGCAATATTTTTTTCATGTATTAAAAGGAAACTACACCTGATCAAATATATCAATTTTTTAAATATAGTGATTGGGATGTATAAGACTCAATGATTCTTCAATGACAGGAGTATTCGGAAGAAGCAATTTTATGAAGGCAAGGAAGCAGAATAAAATGTTGTAAAAAAAGCGGACACCCATGAGGATGCCCGCTCGTTTATGTTTAATCTATTTTGAAAAAATTCAGACTATTTCACCATAAGAAGCTCCGATTTCGAAGAAGCTCCGTTCACAAAATAAGTGATGGTGTAGATACCTCTGCTCAGTACAGCAACAGAGAAGGATTGGTTTAAAGTAGAATAATTTCCTTCTGCAATTGTCATTACTTCTTTACCCATCAGATCAGAAAGAATTACTTTCACTGCTGATTCTGATTTTAAGCTCAACTCTAAGTTTGCCATATCAGAAGTAGGGTTAGGATATACCTTGCTGTCTGCAATAAAGGACTGAACGCTGCTTACAGAAGTAGCAGTAGCGTTTGCAGTAAGATTGATCACATAGGATGATTCATCGGCATCATCGCTTGTGATGGTAAGCACAGCTGTTTTCGTTCCCAGTGAAGTAGGAGCAAATGTGACAGTGATCCAATCATTGACGTCGCCAGGTACTACATAAGTTGGGAAGGTAGGCAAGGTCACGATGAACTCAGAAGTATTTGTGCCTGTCAGCGTAACAGAAGAAATGTTCAGGTTGCCTGCACCAAGGTTCTCGATATAGATTGTCTGTGCATCACCAGTAGATCCCGGAAGTGCATCTGATAAGGAAAGGGTTCCACCGCTGGCAATATCAGCAGTAGCTCTTACATTGATCTCAGGAGTCGCAGTAGCTACACTGGATGCATTCAATGTAATGGTATATGTTCCCTCGTCTGAGTCATTGCTGGTAATGGTAAGGGTAGCAGTTTTATTGCCTAAGGAAGTAGGAACAAACGTCACGTTGATCCCTATATCGTTATTACCGCTAACCATCATTGGGAAAGACAAAGGATCAAGTATGAATTCGGAAGCGTTGGTTCCTGTAAGTGTTATGTTAGAAATAGTCAGGTTCCCAAGTCCCGTATTTTCTATTACGATGGTCTGCGCGTTGCCAGGAGTATTGTTTACAACGCTTGCCATTGTAATTGTTCCGCCTGAAGCGACTATGCTACCTTCGTATCCTTTCATAACTGCAATTTCAGGAGTAGCAGTTGCCACACTTGTTGCCATCAGGTTGATCGTATAAGTGCCATCGGTCGGGTCATCGCTGGTAAAAGTCAGCGTAGCAGTTTTATTACCTACAGAAGTCGGAGCGAAGATAATATAGAATTGACCGTCGTTATTTGCATCCAGTTCGGCAGGCAAAGGAAAGGTCTGCAGAATGAATTCGGAGGCGTTGGTACCTGTGATCGTAATATTAGAAACATTTAGATTAGCGGTACCGGAATTAAATACACGTATATATTCTTCATTGCCCACGGTATTGTTTAACACACTGGTAAAGGTATAAGAACCTCCTGAAGGAATCAGATTATAGTTATGAGTGTAATCATACACATCAAGATTCGGAGCAGCGGTTGCAGTAGCAGTGCCTTTCAGTGTAATGGTGTAAACGCCTTCATCTGAGTCGTTGTTGGTAATAGTCAAGGTGGCGGTTTTCACACCGGTAGAAGTAGGAGCGAAGACAACATAGAAACTATTATTATCGCCTGAGTTTACTGTGAAAGGTGTAATGCCAGATTGCAATTGAAATTCAGATTGATTTGCACCTGTAATAGTGATATTGCTAATAGTAAGATCGGCTGTACCATCGTTGTGAACGCTTATATATTCATAACCGCTTGTTTGGTTCACTACTACACTTGGGAATATACTGATCCCTCCTTTTGCTACATTCTGATCATTGAAATCAATTACAGTAATTTCAGGACTAGGATTGACCGCAGTAGCATGTATGATAATGGTGTAGCTACCTTCATCGGAGTCATTATTAGAAATTGTCAATGTAGCAGTTTTAGCACCTGTGGAAGTAGGATTAAAAGAAACATAGAACGATTGACTACTGCTTGCACCTACTGTCAAAGGGTACGAAAAAGGAATGTGTATTTGGAATTCAGAAGCATTTGTACCTGAAAGAGCCATATTGGTCACTGTAAGATCAGAGGTACCATTGTTTTGAATGTTTACAAGAGCATAGTAATCATCTCCTACGGCTACGTTACTAACGGTTGTAGAACCACCTTTCAGCACAGTATTGTAATCAAATTCCATATTGATCTCAGGAGCGGCAGTAGCCGTGCTGGTCGCATGCAGGATAATACTATAGGTAGGAGTTGTAGGATCATTGCTAACGATCAGCAGCGTAGCAGTTTTAGCACCTACGCTGGTAGGGTTGAACGAAATACCAGGAGAATAATTTGTATTGAAACTGTTCAGCGTATAAGGAAATGTTGGAAGACCTGTCAGGGAAAACTGACTTTGATCTGTGCCTGCAATGGTTATACTTGCAATGTTCAAGTCAGCATTACCATTGTCACGCAGATAGATCGGATAAGCATTGACGCTGTTTCCGTTTACAACTACTGGTGGTAGCGTAACACTGCTTCCACTAAGCATGTCACCAACTATATAGTTGTAGACCTCAATTGACGGAGCCGGCGCGGGAAGCGCAGTACCAGTCAATGTAAAGGTATAAGATCCTTCATCAGAATCGTTGTTGGTAACGGTTATGGTAGCGGTCTTATTACCTATCGATGTAGGAGCAAATTTTACCTGGAATGCAACGTAATCACCTGCGGAAACAGTAGCCGGATAAGTAGGAACGTTTTGTAGAGTAAACAAACTTGCATTCGTTCCGCCAAGCTGGATATTGCTAACGTTAAGATCAGCTGTACCAATATTTTCTATATAAAAAGTAAAGACCTGGTTTGTGGTAGAGGCTACCTCTCCAAGGCTGAAAGAGCCACCCACAGGGATGTTATCATTCTCATCATCCTGTAGATTGATTTCAGGAACTCCGGTTGCTATGCTATTAGCAGAAAGGGTAATGGCATAAGTACCTTCATTGGAATCGTTGTTGGAAATAGTAACTGTAGCAGTTTTAACACCGAGCGACGTAGGGTTAAATGTAACGCCGAAAGTCCAACTGTCTCCGGCCGGGATTGTGTAAGGCAGTGTTGGAAGATTACTCAAAGTAAACATGGAAGAGTTTGTCCCGCTCAGCACTATGTTAGTCACAGAAAGGCTTCCGTTACCAGTATTGACAATACTAATGTTTTGTAAGTTACCTGCTGTGTTATTTACGACATCCGGCAATGTATTGGTTCCTCCACTGGCTATACTTGTTCCGGATGTACCATCTTTTCTCACATCGATTTCAGGATAAAGAGTAGCACCGGTGCCGGTGGCAGTTAAATTGAGTACAAATATTGGATTGAACGGATCGTCTGTGGTAATCGTCAGCTTTGCAGTTTTCGTACCAGCGCTATTGGGAGTGAATGTCACGTAAAGATATTCATAATCATTAGCCGCAATAGCAAGAGGGGCCGGACCTCCATCAATTGAAAATGAAAATTCGGAAGCATTCGTTCCGGATAAGGTCATAGAAGAAATATTAAGATCGGTGTTGGTACTGGAATTATTTATAACCGATAGGCCATGCTGTGATGAATTGCCCGTCGAGACAGTCCCAAAGTTAAATGTTTGTCCATTTGTAATTTGAGAACCTCCATTATCCACATAAATCTGAGAGAATGCGCTATATATTCCCGCCACTGCTACGTTATCGAGTGTAAAATCGCCTTTAAACTTCAGGTTCCAGGGATCAACACCAAGATCTTTCCCTTGTGGTTGGAATGCAGCATACACAATGTTTGTACTGTCTACTAAAGTGCTGGATCCATTGTTCTTAAATTTTCCTGAATAATTGATCGTTACCGGGCCTACATAGTTTGCCGCGATTGTTGCAAAAGTTCCATCAGTATAGTTATTGTTTCCATCAACTACCTGCACAAAAAGGTCGATTTCCGCATTTCCAGAATTATTGATATCAAACGTGATGCATTTACAGCCTGCAGCCATGTTAATAGCACCTCCGTATTCGATTGTAAAGTCATATGAAAATGTAGCCCAGTTAGCAGCAGGTGAACTAGCGGTTTGCATTGGTCCCACGGAGTCGATCATATGAACGAATAATTTATCGTTTGCAGTTAAGGTATAACTACTTGAGCTATACCAGGCGGGGGGAACAGTTGTTCCGGTAAAAGTTTCTGTAAAAATGGTCTGCGCAAAAGAAATTACGGAGAGCCCCAGAACGAGTCCGATTAATAGTAGTGTTTTTTTCATAAATATTTAAGTTAATTGGCTTATTTTGAATAAATTATACAAAAAAGCATAATTTGGCTTCAAACTGAAAATAAAAAATTACTTCCTCTAAATAGGCTAAATAAAATCCAAAAAGCAAGCAATTTATTGCAAAAAATAAATGATTTAGGTTGTATAAGTCCTATAATAAGCTAGAAATATATAATTTTTTAAATAGCCTGTTTGGCATATGAAGGGCAAATAGTTGATCTGCTTATTAGAATTAATATTAATGTATTTCCCTTTATTTGGCTATTTCTGGGAGAGCAATTAATTTTTTTAGATCTCCAATTTTATAAAAATTATAGTTGCTTTTTAACCGTAAAGATGAATTGCCGAAAGCAATATTTAAACGGTTAGGAATAAGAATTTTAGAGGTAGAACTTTATTTAGCCGATTTGCTACTGATAAGTAAATATTATGTGTAAAAATCTTTATTACAGATAGTTATATAATGTTTTTTTCAAACCTTTTATTGTATGTAAGCGTATCCTTATGTAGAATTATCACAGAAGAAATAAATAATTTGATTTTAACATTATCTAAACAATAACTATTATGAAAAGAATACTACTATCTATTTCAGTTCTTGCTACTTTATCTGTAGGAACCATGAATGCACAATGGGTGAGATATCCTTCCACAGGAACTTCGACAGGGCTGGCATTTAGCGGAGGGACAGCCGCAACTGCAGGTGTAGGAAGTTGGGGTGGATACACACCTAATTTTTCTGAAAACACTTGTAATACATATGCTGGCGAATATTGGGGTGGAGCTGGTGCCAACTCAGGTGCGCCAAAAGACAGTACGAACCAGGTAGCTTACACTCTTAGTGGAGTACAAAATGGTTATGATAATCCAACAGGAGTAGCTGGAGCAACCCCTTGCTATGCTACTTCGTCTTCATTCTCTGTTGGTTTAGGCGGAGGAACAAATTTGGATCTTTCTGCTACTACGGATAGGCATTTAACGATCAGTGTTCGTTCTACGGTAGCTTTTAGAGCACAACTTCTAATGTTTAACAGTTCTTATGCTGCTGTTAACTCAAGCACTACAAGACCTTACATTGATATTGTTGGAGATAATGTTTTTCATGTGTATACAATGAACTTTGATACTTCTGTAGTTACAGCTTCTATCAACAGCGTATTCTTAGTAGCATTTCTATATGATGGAACTACAGCTCTAAATGGTAGAGTATTTATTGATGGTTTTGCAATCGGTAGCGCTCCTAGTTTGACTACTGATGTAAAAGAAGCTGCTTCAATGATTGCTTCTTCAAAAGTATATCCGAACCCTGTTTCGGATATTGCAAACGTTGAGTTAAATCTTAAATCTCCTTCTACTGTAAAAGTGATTCTTTCTGATCTGATGGGTAAAGAAGTAATGACTATTACAGAAGGTAATTATTCTTCCTTGAACCAGACATTCTCTGTAGCAAATCTTAACAAAGGAATGTACACTGTAAACTATTATGTAAACGGTGCTGCTGCCAAAGCAGAAATGCTGATGGTGAAATAAGTTTTTAATAAGGTTAAATAAACATAAGTAAGCGGGCGAGGTTCGAAAGAATCTTGCCCGCTGTTTTTATAAATAAGGAATTGTTAATACGTATTTATACGGATTTTATTACTAAAATTTATTACCGTCCTTGTAGAACTCTTTACTCAATTTTTATTCAACTAAAAAAATGCTTTTATGAAAAAAATTAAACTATTACTGACAACTATAGCAATTGCAGAAATGTCTACAGTCGGTGTGGCTCAATGGACAACAAATGGGAACGATGCTTACAACACAAATTATAATACTACTCCTCCTGGTAAAGTAGGGATAGGAAAAGTACCAGATGATGATGTGCAGACTGGAACATATATGGGATATCCGGTATATCATTATGAATCAGTTTTTCAAATTCATGCTCCGATTCGCACACAATTTTGCCTTTCCAATTGTACAGGTGCTAATACTTGTGTGCCAGCATTAAAAATTACAACTCCTGATAATACCAGTCGTTATCTGGGTTTGGGATTATCAGGAACACAAACGTCTTTTATTACTACCGATAACCAATTAGATATTTATAGTCAGGACGTAGCTGTAACTGGTAAACTTTATGTAAACTCATTGGGTGGCGGATCTGTAATAAGCGATAATGTGTCAGGTCCACGATTTACAACATGTCCAAGTGGTTATAATCTATATGTCACAAAAGGGTTATTAGCAGATAAGATTGTAATAGGAAGTGTTACAACGAACTCAAATTATAAGCTATTTGTAGAAACAGGCATTCTTACAGAGAAGGTAAAAGTAGCAGTTAAAAATACTTCCAACTGGTCTGACTATGTTTTTAACAAAGACTATAAACTACTCTCTCTTGGCGAAGTAGAAAGCTATATTCAAAAAAATAAACACCTTCCGGGTGTTCCTTCGGCAGAAGAAGTGGTGAAAGATGGTATTGATATGGCAACCATGGATGCTAAACTACTAGAGAAGATCGAAGAGTTGACACTTTATATGATCGAGCTCAAAAAAGAAAATGAAAGTATCAGACAAGAGAATGCACTTATTAAAAAAGAAGTGGAACTGTTAAAGAATAATAAATGATCTTAAATTAAAATGACATGAAATATTTTAAGATAATAGTCATACTGTTTGTGATAGGTATGTACACAAACAGTTTTGCACAGGTGATATATAACAATAGCTTTGAGGAGTATTGCCAGACTAATTATTCCGAGCCATCTCCATTTTATAATTCTTGTCCTGGTACCTCCTGTTCAGCCTGGCCATCGTGCGTGCCGGGTTGGAAAAGTAGCCACGGTTCTCCCAATATCGCTGGCTCAGCATATAATGGTAGTAATTGTGCAGAAATGTGGAGCGCTTATTCATCCGACTCTTCCAGAGTGATAGGAGAAGGCATTTTTACAAACGTATGTTTTTCACATGATGCTACTTATTTTATTAGTTTGTGGGTAAAAGGAATAATGAATCAAAAGTTTGGAGAGCTTTATATTTATGCCGCTTCAAACCTGACCCAAAGAGGGCTTCTTACACAAGGAGAAAGAATACCTACCATTGATGGAGAACTTTTGTATCAAGGAGATATTAATTCTTCTTCTTGGCAACAGGTACTGATTAACTACACACCTAATGCGAGTGTACCTGTGAGAAATCAACTGGTTATATTCCCTTACCAATCCGATCCTCTTAATGCGTATGTATTTATTGATAAGGTAGAAGTGTTTAAGACAAGTTGTTGTCCTTCTTCTGTATTGTATCAAAATACAAATACATTACCTGCTTATACAAATGTGTCAGATTATATCAGGGCCGGTAATAATGTAGGATCCACATATGCATCCACCGGAGATGTAGATTTTGGCCCAGGGCATACAACTACTATGAAAGCAGGGAATTATGTAAGCCTAGAACCTGGTTTTACAGCAGAATATGGAAGTGTGATGACAGCCTCAATAGCAGTGTGTACGAGCGCTACCAATTGTAATTATAATAGTACTTGTCAGGATAATACCAGACTAGGAATAGCTCCTATATTATTCGAAAACACAGAAACAATTGTAGAAGACATGCGGATTTATCCAAATCCCACTACAGGAAAACTATATATAGACTTGTTACCTGCGAAGTATATAGCTATATCTATTTATAATATGATAGGAGAAGTTCTATACCAAAAGGAATACAAAGATCTATCATATAGTTCAAAAGAAATAGACGTAAATACACTCTCAACAGGAGTCTATCGTATTGAAATTATTAAAGATGGAACTAAGCAAGTCAAAACTTTTTCTATAGTAAAATAATTTTGATCAATTCTTGAAATAAATAAAGGCCTGATATTTACAATTGGGCCTTTATTATTAACGCCTTATTATTTTTATTGAAAAATATAAAACGTATTTTGGATCATATTGACTGTAAAAGAAATGGACAACGATTTCTTTCAAAGAACAAAAAGAACAAACCTTCTTCTATTCTTCCTCATTCCTTTCACGATCGGAATGCTTTACGCCCTCTACACCGATCATCGCTGGGAGGATTGGTACATCACGTACCGCGCCAGCAAAAATCTTGCAACAGGCGAAGGGCTTACCTATACTGCCGGAGAGCGGGTCTATTCTTATACTTCGCCCATCAATACATTATTGCCCTCATTCTTCGCCGCACTCTTCCCTTCAAATGCCGACGAATATGCGATCTGGCTTTACAGGCTGGTCAACTGTTTTGTATTGGGAATTTGCGGCGTGTTACTTCTCAGGCTTTCAATACTTTTGAAATTCTCAAAACCTTTTTCTCTTCTTCTGCTCTTTCTCTTCGCCACCAACAGCCTGATCATCGACAACAGCATCAATGGAATGGAAGCGCCTTATATGATGTTGTTTCTTATTTTCCTGTTTCTCGCTTTGCATAAAAAGGAAAATGCTCGCTTGCGAGATTTTATCTTGCCCTTTACAGGCCTTATGTATACAAGGCCCGATGGTTTTGTATACGCAGGAATTTTTGTCTTCGCATTTCTGATTTTTGATTACAATAAAAGTAATAGCACTGCCTTTTGGAAGAATACGCAAAAAATAATCCAGGCTGCGCTTCTGAGCTTTTTGCTCTTCTTACCCTGGATCTTTTTTACCTGGTATTACTACGGCAGCCCGGTCCCCAATACGATCATCGCCAAAAGTATTTTCAGGGACTGGCATTGGTGGACGTTTGTAAAAGAATTTATAAAATTTCCATTGAGTATTTTCCATGAGCCTGTTCAATATGTACTCTCAGGCTTATTTATGCCAGGTTATGCAGTCTTCGGTGGTTGGCATTCGCTGGATCTTGCCGGAAGAGTAGTAAGTTGTGTTGCCTTTTTTGCTTTCCTCTTTCCCTTCCTGCCCAAAGCAGCAAGAACATTTTCACTCGCCGTTTACCTTATCGTTTTCTATCTCACCATAATATCCGGACAAGGCGGACAGCCTTGGTATTTGCCTAACCTTGCATTGCCTGTGATTTTATTTTTCTGTCTCGTACTCCAAGCAGGATATAACTGGTCTGCCAGAAATTTTTTTGTGTGCGTGGGATATGTTTTTCT
The DNA here is from genome assembly GCA_035535995.1 of Cytophagaceae bacterium. GTDB lineage: Bacteria > Bacteroidota > Bacteroidia > Cytophagales > Cytophagaceae > JANYCO01. The sequence goes on along the minus strand of DATLOZ010000009.1, from coordinate 163,924 downwards.
TTCTTATCAATTAATTATTCTGTTGTTTGGCGCTTTTTATTTTAAAACACAACAACAAATTGTTGAATGTGGCAATCGAAAAAAAATAGGCGAGTGGTTGCAAGCCCAGGCCCATGGCAGCCGCGAAACAGTGTTCCTGGAATGCCTGGGATATATAGGATTTTATTCTCAATTAAAAATGTATGATTATCCGGGCATGTCTTCGCCGGAAGTAGTGAGAATTTTGAAAGAAGGAAAGCAAACAAATAACGTCACCTATTCACTAATCATAGCCAAACTCCATCCCGATTGGGTAGTGTTGAGGCCTTGGGAAGTGAGTATGGTAGAAGATGAAATGCCAGGGTTATTAAAAAATAATTATCGAGAGGCAAAAATATTTTCTGTAAAAGATCAAATTCCTCAAGTGTGGTACCTCATGGGAAAGCCTTACCTGGAGCACGATGCAGTGTTTGTAGTGTTTAGAAAAAAGTAATGCTGGATTTTTAGTTGAGTATTAATTTCTACAAACCTTATCATGATCCAAAACATAATATTATTTCATGATCATTCTCCCAATCTCATAAATAGCAAGATTTCCACTCACCATCAGGTTATCATTCATTAATAAAGGATTGCTCGGATATACAAGGCAGCAGAGTAAAATGATAAAACACAGTTTTTCATTGAGCTGCGCTTTTAGTGCTGGCAAACATAGATAAACAAACGGCGTCAGGTATGCAAGCGATCGGAAAATATCATATACCATCAGGCTACCCGCCAGGGTAGCAAGAAGTAGAGCGAGTGTTCCATACAGTAAGATCTTTTTATTTTGCAAGGTCAACGTATACAAATAAAGCAGTACGAGGATCCAGAAGCCTTCAAGCGATTGTAAAAGATTAGGTATAAAAATGGGTAATGTATAGATCAAACATTCTGGCCCTACACCGAAGCCTTGCATCGGGGTTTCGTAGCCTGTTACCGAACGTATTGTAAGCCTGAGCACAACATACAGCCCAAGAGCCCCAATAGCAGCGAGTAGTGGACGGGAAGATATTTTTTCATCCTGCTGGTACCAAAACAAGGCAGTGACCAAAGAAGCCAGTATTGCTCGTTCATCCGACCAACAAGCGAAGAATACAGAAAGAAAAACGGTAAAAGAATTTCTAAAGCTCAAAGAGATCGTAATTAATACGAGTGGAAGAATATCGAAATGACCCCACATTTCATTAAACCCAAGACGAAACGAAAATACCAACGCTGAAGCCAATAGCAGGTAAGCAGTGATGAATTTATTGGCAGTGGTTTTAAATATAAAACGGGCAAGCAAATAATAATTCAAAACAGTCAACACAAACTGCAACAACAGCATACCTGTAATGTTTAAATGAAAAAATCTGACAAGTAAAGGAAGCGTAATTCTGTAGAAGCGTTTAGCAGCATGCTGATCATGCGGAACTTTATCGAAAATCGAGGAATCGATGAGCGAATACGCTTGTTTCTGAATAATTTCCCAATCTCCCTGATGTATGAAGGTGTAATCAAGGCGAGGAAAAGAGAAAAAAAGAGATAAACAAACTGAAAAAAAAATAAGATATGACATCCAAAAACGCGAATAGAAAAAACGGGTTTCTAACAGACAATTAAATCTGTATTGCAAAGCTTGAAAGAAACTGGTAGCTAATTCTTGATTATTCATACCTTACAAGGTAGTAATAATTCTTTACTCTATTAGCTTTCGACAGATTAGAGAAATTGAATTCAAGCAGGATTTTGATATATTTGCAATTCCTAAAAAACTAAACAATGCAACTCTTCGGCAAAGACAGGAAAATAATTATCGTTTTATTTCTAATTACATTTTCCATTGGAATATTATACGCATTATATACAGACCACCGTTGGGAAGACTGGTATATTACTTATAGAGCCAGCAAAAATTTGGCCATGGGTAATGGATTGACTTTTACGGTAGGCGAACGTGTATACTCTTATACATCTCCTATCAATACGTTATTGCCTGCACTATTCGCAGCAGTATTTCAAAGCAATCCTGATGAATACGCCATCTGGCTCTACCGTTTAGTTAATTGTCTGATCTTGGGACTATGCTCAGTACTATTATATAGGCTGGGGCAACAGTTGAAATGGAATAAGATGATTGCGTATTTGGTCATAGCGCTTTTTTCAGTTGATATTCTAATTGTAGATAACAGTATAAATGGAATGGAGACACCTTATATGATGCTTTTTCTGATTATATTGATCACTCAGCTTTTAAAAGGAAATGAAGCTTCTGTAAAGGGATTGATCCTTGCATTCGCAGGATTAATGTACACCAGGCCTGACGGATTTATCTATGCTTTTTTCTTGGTAGTGGGTGTTTTACTTTTTTATTTTGATTTTAAAAATTATCGTGCGCAATTTCCTCTGCTAAAAAAAATAGCCCGGGCATCCCTGATTGGGATACTGATCTATTTACCCTGGATTCTAATTACCTGGTATTATTATGGCGATCCTATCCCTAATACAATTCATGCGAAAAGTGTTGCGAAAAGCTATGATGCCTTACATGTAATTAGTGAATTCGTAAACTTTCCACTGAGCCTCTTCTCTCGTACTAATACCACTTGTTTGCTATCAGGATTATTTATGCCTGGTTATGCTGTCTTTTTTGAAAAATGGTATAACCTAGAATTAGCAGGAAGAATCATCAGTACACTTGCTTTCTGCGGTTTTTTTCTTCCTCTTATTCCTAGGTCAGGCAGAGCAATATCTTTTTCAATTTATATGATTGTATTTTACTTGACTGCACTCTCAGGCCAAGGAGGAATGCCTTGGTATCTTCCGAACGTATCAATTCAGGTAATTATTTTTCTGGGCATTTTTTTGAATGCATTATATACACGATTCCGCACACCTATAGTCTTAGGCGTAGGCTATTTGTTTTTAGCCTGGACTATAGTAATACTATTGTTTGGGAGCTATCATTTAAAGACTCAGCAAAGAATTGTAGAATACGGCAATAGAAAAAAGATAGGAACATGGTTACATACACAGGCGCAAGGTCGAAGGGAAACTGTATTCATGGAATGCTTGGGCTACATGGGATATTTTTCCCAATTAAAAACCTATGATTTCCCAGGAATGTCTTCACCGGAAGTAGTAGCTGTTTTAAAAGAAGGAAAGAAAACAGGTGATGTTACTTATTCACGTGTTATTGATAAACTACGTCCGGATTGGGTTGTGCTCAGACCTTGGGAGGTAAAAAATGTACAACAACAAATGCCCGGACTTCTGGAAAACAATTATTATGAAGCAAAGAAATTTTCAGTATTGGATCAGATTCCTAGTCAATGGTATCTGATGGGAAAAACTTATCTTGAATTCGACGCAGAATTTATTGTTTTCAGAAAGAGTAAAAGATCTGAATAAATTTGACAAAAAGGACAAATTAGGATTTTGTGCCGAAAGAAAATCCTACGGTTTTTTTCTCTTTGTTGTGAGGGATTAGTTTGAGCGTTACATACTGCACATTTCCCTGAATGGTGATAGAAGGATTCCGGTCTACCAATTCATATTCTTTTGCCAGCTCTTCGATCAAGCTGGTTACGTCTACAGTGGCTACGCCTTGCGCATCGAAGGCGAGGTCAAATTTTTTGGTGTATAGGATGAGTTTGTCCATAAATATTTTTATTGTTTAAATCCTTCAGAGACTTAATACATGTTAAACAAAAGAAAAAAGAGAATTGTTTTCAATATCAAACAAAAAAGAGGCTCCACATTTCGCAGAGCCTCTTCTATAAAATTGAGTGCTTAGACTAGCTTCCGCACATCTCGCATCCTTCCGGATTGTCGAGTGAGCAGGCCATCGCGGCAGCTTTTTCAGCGGCTTCTTTCTCCAGCAATTCTGCTTTCATGGAGCTCACGGTATCTTTATTGATCACAGGCTCCAGAGAAGTATCGGCTTGTTTTTCTACTGTGAACTTGATCGCATCTACTGCTGCTTTTGTTCTCAGGTAGTACATACCAGTCTTTAGTCCTTTTTTCCATGCGTAGAAGTGCATAGAAGTAAGTTTACCAAAGTTAGAATCCTGGATGTGAATGTTCAGGCTTTGGCTTTGACAAATATAAGCTCCTCTGTCGGCTGCCATATCGATGATCGTTTTTTGTTTGATCTCCCAAACAGTTTTATACAGATCCTTGATGTGCTGAGGAAGCTCAGGAATATTCTGAATAGAACCATTTGCTTCGATCAGTTTGTTTTTCATCTTATCGCTCCACAGACCAAGTTTGATAAGGTCTTTCAGAAGGTGTTTGTTTACCACTACGAAATCTCCGGAAAGTACTCTTCTGGTATAGATGTTCGAAGTATATGGCTCAAAACATTCGTTGTTTCCTAAGATCTGAGAAGTAGAAGCGGTAGGCATTGGCGCTACCAGCAGGGAGTTGCGTACTCCATGTTTTTTTACATCTTTTTTCAAAGCATCCCAATCCCAACGTCCTGAAGAAGGGGTTACACCCCACATATCAAACTGGAAGATACCTTTAGATACCGGAGAGCCAGGGAAGGTCTCATAATGACCATTTACTTTAGCCAGGTCTTTAGATGCTGTCATGGCAGCGAAGTAGATCGTTTCGAAAATATCTCTGTTCAATCCTTTTGCTTCTTCTGATTCAAATGGCATACGCAGCATAATGAACGCATCCGCCAATCCTTGCACACCAAGTCCGATCGGACGGTGACGCATATTTGATCTTCTCGCTTCTTCTACCGGATAGTAGTTGATATCGATTACGCGGTTCAGGTTCTTAGTTGCTACATAAGTAACATCATATAATTTCTGGTGATCAAATTTACCGTCGATCACAAATTTAGGAAGTGCAATGGAAGCCAGGTTACATACCGCCACTTCGTCTGCAGAAGTATACTCCAGGATCTCTGTACATAAGTTACTAGACTTAATAGTACCAAGATTTTTCTGGTTTGATTTTCTATTGCAATGATCTTTGAAGAGCATATATGGGTTCCCTGTCTCTGTTTGAGATTCCAGTACCGCATACCAAAGTTCCTGTGCTTTTACAGTTTTTCTTTGTCTGCCTTCTTTTTCATATTTCTCATACAATGCTTCGAAGTCTTTACCATAGCAATCAGCCAGTCCTGGCGCTTCGTTAGGGCAGAAGAGTGACCAATCGCCGTTCTTCTCTACGCGTTCCATGAATAGATCAGGGATCCAAAGAGCATAGAATAGGTCGCGTGCGCGAAGTTCTTCTTTCCCGTGGTTCTTTCTCAGCTCAAGGAATTCGAAAACATCGGCATGCCATGGCTCCAGGTACACAGCAAAAGCACCTTTACGTTTTCCACCGCCTTGGTCTACATAACGAGCCGTGTCGTTGTATACGCGAAGCATAGGAATGATCCCGTTAGAAGTACCATTTGTACCTTTGATATAAGAACCTGTAGCCCTCACATTGTGAATGCTAATTCCAATACCACCGGCAGATTGTGAAATTTTAGCGCATTGTTTTAGCGTATCATAAATCCCATCGATGCTATCGTCCTTCATAGTAAGAAGGAAACAAGAAGATAGCTGAGGTTTTGGAGTACCGGCATTGAAAAGAGTAGGTGTAGCGTGTGTAAACCATTTTTCAGACATCAGATTGTACGTCTCAATGGCTGCATCGATATCGTTGTAGTGGATACCGATGGCAACACGCATCAGCATATGCTGCGGACGCTCTACGATCTTTCCATCCAGTCTTAGAAGGTAGGATTTTTCCAGCGTTTTAAAGCCAAAATAATCGTAGTTATAATCGCGGTCATAAATGATGGAAGAATCCAACATGGCAGCATGCTTTCTTACAGATTCGTATACTTCTTTAGAGATCAGTGAAGCATTCTCTCCTGTTTTAGGATCCACATAAGTATACAATCTCTTCATAGTATTAGAGAAAGACTTACTGGTTTCCTTATGCAAATTGGAAATAGCGATTCTTGCTGCCAAGGTAGCGTAGTCAGGGTGCTTGGTCGTCATGGAAGCCGCTTGCTCTGCAGCCAGCATATCCAGTTGTACCGTAGTCACTCCGTCGTGGATTCCATCGATCACCTTGCGGGCTACTTCAATGGGATTAACGTAGTTTAGGTCAAGTCCGTAGCAGAGTCTTTCGATCCGTGCGGTTACTTTGTCAAATTTTACAGACTCGCGTCTGCCGTCCCTTTTGATTACTAACATAATTTTTTGCTGTTGGTATTAATGGTAATAGTTTAAAAGTCTTCGTCCAAGGAGAATTTATGTTGCTCTTTGTCAGCGTTCATCACACCTGCTTTTTGATATTCGGCCACTCTTTTTTCAAAGAAGTTAGTTTTGCCTTGCAGGGAAATGAGCTCCATAAAGTCGAATGGATTACTAACATTGTATAATTTTTTCAGGTTCAGAGCTTCGAGCAGGTGGTCGGCCACAAACTCGATGTACTGTGCCATCAGTTTTGAATTCATACCGATAAGGTCTACCGGTAAGGCGTCTATGATAAACTCCTGCTCGATTTTCACGGCATCAGTTATCATTGCGTATACTTTCTCTTCGGAAAGCTTGTGGTTAATATGATTATTGTAGATCAAACAAGCGAAGTCGCGGTGCAATCCTTCGTCTCTTGATATTAATTCATTGGAAAAGCTTAGTCCTGGCATCAATCCTCTTTTCTTCAGCCAGAAAATAGAACAGAAAGAGCCGGAGAAAAAGATCCCTTCTACACAGGCAAAGGCCAGCAGACGCTCAATGAAATTACCATTATCGATCCATTTCATTGCCCATTCGGCTTTTTTAGCCACACATGGAACCGTTTCCAGTGCATTGAACAGTTTATCTTTTTCCTGTGGACTTTTAACATAAGTATCGATCAATAGAGAATAGGTCTCCGAGTGGATATTCTCCATCATGATCTGGTATCCATAAAAGCATTTTGCTTCCGGATATTGTACCTTTTCCAGAAAACTTTGGGCCAGGTTTTCGTTTACAATTCCATCGCTGGCAGCAAAAAAAGCCAGAATATGGGAAACAAAATGCCTTTCACCATCATTTAGCTTAACCCAATCAGCAAGGTCCTGGTTCAGGTCGATCTCTTCAGCGGTCCAAAAGCTCGCCTCAGCCTTTTTATACATCTGCCAGATATCATCGTGCTGGATCGGAAACAGCACAAATCTGTTTTTGTTCTCTTTTAAAAGGGGCTCGTCCTGTAATTCTTTTTCCATTGTAATTGTTAACTAATTGTCTCCTCTTACTTATATGCTTTCTCCCGATACTGTCTTAAAACAATGATTTTGTGAAATAGATTTAGTTATTTTTCTATTTTTTTACCTAAAACCAGGCCTTTGACCTTTTGTTTTAAGCAACCTTTACAAAAACTTGATGAAGACTTAATCACCGAAATGAAGTGTTACAAATTTTCTAAAAGAGCCCGAAATATCAAAGTAATATTTATACACAATCTATCATCTGTCTATTAGTAAATATAAGTGGAAACATCTTAATTTACAAGCAAATATTAGAATTTGTTTAAAGTAATACTTTCACTCATTTTCAGTCAATTAGCGAAGCATGGCTTCTTACATATTTATCCACAGAGATCTTTGCATATATTTCTTCATCTCTTTTGTTTTTTAAAAACAATGTTCTATATTTGCAGTCCGATTTTTACAAAAGAATAAAACATAAGTAATATGTACGCAATAGTAAATATAGCTGGAAAGCAGTATAAAGCTGAGAAAGATCAATATGTATATACTGATAAACTGGCGGGCGAAGCAGGCTCTAAAGTAGAGTTTGACTCTGTAGTGCTGTATGGCGACGGAGATAAAATTCAGGTTGGAGCGCCTGTATTGAAAGGTGCAAAAGTAACTGGTAAAATTCTTGAGCAAGTGAAAGCTGATAAAATCGTAGTTTTCCACAAAAAGAGAAGAAAAGGTTACAGAAAAACCAACGGGCACAGAGCTCAATTAACCAAAGTATTGATCGAAAATATCAGTATCTAATTTATATCCAAAGGCTTAACTTTCGGATGTAAGGTTTATCGATAAAAAACAAGAAATTTTAAAATATATAATACAATGGCACACAAGAAAGGCGTCGGTAGTTCCAAGAACGGTAGAGAATCCCACAGCAAAAGACTTGGTATCAAAATATTTGGTGGTCAAACTGCTAAAGCTGGTAACATCCTTGTAAGACAAAGAGGTACTCAACACCACCCTGGTGTAAACGTAGGGATTGGTAAAGACCATACTCTATTTGCTCTTGCTGACGGAGTTGTTTCCTTCAAAAAAGGTAAAAAAGACAGATCTTACGTAGTAGTTACTCCTGCTGCGGTTTAATAAGAGCTTAAATCATTTCAAAAGATGAAGTATCTGCTTGTTTAAAGTAGGTACTTCATCTTTTGTTTTTATATATCACTAATCTATCCTTTTTTGAATTGCCAGACAGGCGCTTAAGAGCATAATCGGATAAAGCGTCAACCTATAGCGTGCACAGCCTACTACTCCGGTAACGATTGTAATGTAAAGGAAAAACAATGCTAAAAATTGTACGTACACTATTTTTCTTCCTCTCCAAAATCCTTTTAAGCACAAAAATAATAATAGCAAATTCCAGCATCCCAGTACAGTAAGAAGCAAGAGCATAGAAACAGAAAAATGCCTTGAATATTGCCAGAATCCTTTGAAGCCGTTTTCATCCAAAGCGAGGGAAAAACTTCCATTGTCGGCTGGAGGAGTGTTGAAATAATGGATCCAGTCGCTGCGGCCTGGTTCGAGAAAAAGTAAAACACTTCCTTTTATATGCCAATAAAGATACTCTAATGGATAACTGCGAATGATTTCCTGCGCACGCTGCTGCTTGTAGCGGACCTGCTCGGCATAGGTCACTTTGCTATGTGCTTCGCGAAGGATAGCGGTAGAAACGCTGTCGGCATATTCATTTCCAAATTTTCGCATCAACGCATAATTGGAATTGTAATACACCATATTAATATGCGATACAGAGGAAAAATGCCAGTACCCTGTCACTACATAATTACGCGTACACCAGGCTGCAGCCATCATGGGAAACAAGAGTGGTAAGATCAACAGCGCAACCTTTCTTTTCTCTTTAAATAAATAAATACAAAAGATCAGGTTAGGAATCCAAAAGTATAAAAGCACAGGTTTGGTAAATAAAGCCAGGATCAACGCTGCATTGTACACTACAAAATAGGACATTCGCCCGGAGCTTAAGAATTCCTGGAGACAGGTGAAAGCTACCATCAGAATAAATAAAAATAAAGTGTCTGCGGAAATACTGTTGGCGATCATAAACCAACTGGGGAATAAGGCTGTCCCTATCAACAGCCACCACCGTGGATTGAGGTGTAGAGGAAGTTTCAAACATTGATACAACAACAAAATGCAATTGCCGATACTGAAAAGATTTTGAATGAACAGAAAAAAATAATTGGACGAGTAAAGGGATTTGCAGAGAAAAAGAAAAACACCATATACCGGCGGACGCCAGGTGTGGTAGTCATTGTCAACAGGCTGATTCCAATACCAGGCGTACAAACTGCCGTGCTCGCGGATATTACGCGCTTGCTGCTCGTATTCTGCCGAATCGCCGGTGTGCATATTGCCAATAGAGATTGAGATCACCCACCATACAGCATGCAGTAAGATGACTGCAGCAATAAATATTTTTTCCTTATAAATGAATTTTTTCATCCGGGCCAATCACTAGCAACTGCTTACCGAAGGTACGAATTTCTAGCGGAATAAATCCCACTGGCTGATCTGGGCAATAAATTCAGGAAGAGAAGAAGGGAAAAGAAAAACCATGAATAATACTCCTAATACTGCTCCCCAGAAATGCGCATCATGATTTACTCCATCCATATTTCTTTTGCTGGAAATATAAGAGTAGATGAGATAGATCGCACCAAAAATAAAAGCCGGCAACTTTATGAAATAAATATAAATGCTCCCCAGCGGATAGGTGATAATACTTGCAAACAATATAGCTGCTACAGCGCCGGAAGCGCCTAGGGAATTGTAGCCTGGATTATTTTTGTGTTTTAAATAAGTGGGAATTTCTGAAACTATCAGCGCAGTAAAATAAAGGATATAATAAAAAAGCTGGTAATGTTCGGTATGTTCAAAGAGATAGTCTTCAAAATTCCTTCCAAAGGAAAACAACGCGATCATATTAAATATCAAGTGCAGCCAATCGCCGTGAATAAAGCCCGAGGTAATAAAACGGTAGTATTGATTTTCGCGCTTTACCCAATATGGATTCATGAGCCACTTACGGTAAATCGCTTCATTATTCCAGGCATAAAGACTGGCTACTACATTCAACAGAATCAGAATTAAACTAGGACTCATAAAATAAAATTTGAGGATCGTTCTAATAGTTGTTTAAACACGATCACTTGTTCCCCACAAGCTTTTGTAAAGAACGCAAAAGTATTATCTATTCAGAAGGAGAGTCGTATAATTTTTTAAAAGGCTTTTTTTATTGATGCCAGATACCGGATTCCAGATGCCGGAATTATATATCTGGCGTCTGGAATCCGGCATCTGGTATCCCCTTAAAGGGTATAATATTTTTTAAAGACCAAAGTTATAGGCACTAAATAGCCTTCTGTAAACGAATGTTTTGAAAGCTCTTAAAAAAGGTTGAATATTGCATCCTGTTATACTAGTGCTGTAAAGTTTTAGAAACTGGTCAGTGTTAACTATTAATTATAATGTTGTATCCGCTGCTATTTAAAACGATTTTCAAAGACAAGATATGGGGAGGAGAGAAGATCCGTTCAATTCTTGGAAAAGATTTTTCGCCCTTACCTAATTGCGGAGAAACCTGGGAGATCTCAGGAGTGAAAGGGAATATTTCAGTAGTAAAAGACGGCGCACTCCAGGGTAGAGACCTCATGTCGCTGGTGCAGGAATATAAAGGAGCATTGGTAGGGGGAAAAGTTTACGAAGAGTTCGGTCACGAATTTCCTTTGCTCATTAAATTCATCGATGCCAACGACGATCTTTCTATTCAGGTACATCCTGATGATGCACTGGCTAAAGAAAGACATGATTCTTTTGGTAAAACAGAAATGTGGTACATCATCCAGGCCGACCAGGATGCACAGCTGAATGCTGGTTTCAACAGGGAGATAGATGAAAAAATTTACCTGAAACATCTGGATAACAACGAACTTCATCAGATTCTGAATTTTGAAAAAGTAGAAGCTGGAGATGTTTTCTTTTTGCCTGCAGGAAGAGTACACTATATAGGTAAAGGAATATGCCTGGCAGAAATCCAACAGACCTCTGACATCACGTATCGTATCTATGACTTTGATCGCGTAGACGATCAGGGGAACAAACGGGAACTGCACACCGAACAGGCGCTGGCGGCAATTGATTATAATTATTACGGAACGTATAAAACAGTTTATGCTTCCGAAAAAAATAAATCTTCGCAATTAGTCCAATGTCCTTACTTTACATCCAATTTATTGGAATTGGATAGCACCGTGAGTAAGGATTACAGCTGGGTAGATTCTTTTGTGATCTATCTCTGCATGGAAGGAGAGGTTTCCATACAGTATGGACAAGGAGAAATGAAGATCAGGAAAGGAGATACGATCCTGGTTCCCGCTATTTTTAAAAATATTACCCTTGTACCTACAGCAGAAGCTAAGTTGCTGGAAATTTATATCGAATAAGCTGTAAGCAAAAGAAATCGAGATTCAAGATCAGACTTGATTATTCTGCTAATTCTTCAATTCTGTAAATCCTGCCTCTATTTATCCACATTTCTGAGTTTTGTACAATTTTATTACCTTCTTTTCGGCTTTTTTTATTGTAATTATTTAATTTTGTCGCTCCTTAAAAGAAAGACGTTTGCGTTTTCTTCGTTTAAAATATTTATTCTGATTATATAAATCATTTCCGCACAATGGAATCCAAAAAAATCAAATCTGCTCTTATTTCAGTTTATTATAAAGATGGTCTGGAATCACTGGTAAAACTGCTGAATAAAAATGGTGTCACCATTTATTCTACCGGTGGTACTCAAAAATTTATCGAAGATCTGGGCATTAAAGTAATTGCCGTGGAATCGCTTACTTCTTACCCTTCTATTTTTGGAGGAAGAGTAAAAACACTTCACCCGAAAATTTTCGGTGGAATCCTTTACCGTCGCGATTTCCAAGAGGATCTGAACGAAGCAGCGCATTATGATATTCCTGCTATTGATCTTGTGATCGTAGACCTTTATCCTTTCGAAGAAACAGTAGCCTCTGGCGCTTCCGACGAAGATATTATTGAGAAAATTGACATTGGAGGGATTTCCCTGATCCGCGGAGCCGCTAAAAATTTCAAAGATGTAGTAATCGTGTCGCACAAAAATCAGTATCCATTGCTGGAAAATATTCTGATGAACAACGATTGCACAACTTCTCTAAACGAGCGCAGACTTTTTGCCGCCAAGGCTTTTGATACTTCTTCGCATTACGATACTGCCATCTTCAATTACTTCTTTAGTGGCGAAGAGATCAAACATTTCAAACAAAGCATTCAGGATTTCCAGGTACTTCGCTATGGCGAAAATCCTCACCAGACAGGTGTATTCTATGGAAAACTCGACGATATGTTCGACAAACTGAACGGAAAAGAATTATCCTACAACAACCTGGTAGACGTAGACGCAGCTGTTTCTCTGATCGATGAATTTACCGATACTACTTTCGCTATTTTAAAACATACCAACGCTTGCGGCGTAGCCAGCGCGAAAACTCCTAAAGAAGCTTACCTGAACGCACTCGACTGTGATCCGGTATCGGCTTTCGGCGGTGTCATCATTACCAACAAAGAAGTAGACCAGGAGACAGCGGTGGAGCTCAACAAACTTTTCTTCGAAGTTTTGATCGCACCTTCTTATTCTGCCAAAGCCGTTGAAACATTGACAGAAAAGAAAAACAGGATCATCCTGAAAAGAAAACCTGTAAGTCTTTCCAACAAACAATTCAAAACATTGCTCAACGGTGTGATCGAGCAGGATAAAGACCTGAAGATCGAAGATATGGGAGATCTGAAGCCGGTGACTAAACGTATTCCTACTGAGGAAGAGAAAAAAGCGATCTTATTTGCCAATAAGATTGTTAAGCATACAAAATCCAACACTATTGTACTGGCTCGCGACGGGCAATTAGTGTCTAGCGGTGTGGGCCAGACTTCCCGTGTAGATGCTTTGAGACAAGCTATTGAAAAAGCAGAGAGCTTCGGACTAAGTCTGGAAGGAACAGTAATGGCTTCAGACGCCTTCTTCCCATTTCCGGATTGCGTAGAGATCGCTGACAAAGCAGGCATCAAAGCGGTGATCCAGCCAGGCGGGTCGATCAAGGACAAAGACTCTATTGAATATTGCGATGCTCATGGCATGGCAATGGTCTTTACAGGGATCCGCCACTTTAAGCATTAAAATAAGCTTGGAGATTTTGAATCTCCCGATATTTTAATAAATTTCAATAATAAAGATCTAACAATTTGCCTAATAAGCTTTTTTATTGATTGTCATGAACTTTATGTAAATTGAGAACGTATCGTTTTTAAAATTTATTTCTGATAAATGAGAAGAAAACGATAGATTACTATACAGAACACTATTTAACTGAGACAGATACAATGGGATTATTTGATTTTTTTACAAGTGATATTGCTATAGACCTTGGCACTGCCAATACACTGATCATTCACAAAGATAAGATTGTAGTAGACGAGCCATCGATCATTGCAATGGACAAGGTAACCAACAAAGTGCGCGCTGTAGGGAGAGATGCAATGCAGATGCACGAAAAAACACACGAAAACATTAAAACTATTCGTCCTCTCAAAGACGGTGTGATCGCCGACTTTACCGCTGCCGAGCACATGATCCGCGGGCTCATTAAAATGGTAGACGGAGGAGGAAAAAAATGGTTTGGAACCACTTCTCATCGTATGATGATCTGTATTCCTTCCGGTATCACAGAGGTGGAAAAAAGAGCGGTAAAAGATTCTGCCGAACATGCAGGAGCTAAAGAGGTATACATGATCTACGAACCAATCGCTGCGGCGATCGGATTGGGGATCGACATCGAGCAGCCAGTTGGTTCGATGATCGTCGATATCGGTGGTGGTACTACTGAGATCGCTATTATTGCCCTTTCGGGAATCGTTTGTGAGCAATCGATCCGTATTGCCGGCGATGTTTTCAATAAAGATATTCTTGACTACATGAGAAGACAACACAACCTTCTTGTGGGAGAAAGATCAGCAGAAAAAGTAAAGATCGAAGTAGGTTCTGCTATGACAGAACTTTCCAATCCTCCGGAAGATTACGAGATCCGTGGTCGTGACTTGATGACTGGTATTCCAAAAGTGATCAAGGTTTCTTATTCTGAAATTGCTTTTGCACTCGACAAATCTGTTTCAAAAATTGAAGAGGCTGTATTGAAAGCATTGGAGATCGCTCCTCCGGAATTATCTGCCGATATTTATGACAATGGTATTCACCTCACCGGTGGTGGAGCCTTGCTGAGAGGTCTTGACAAACGTCTGGCCATGAAAACCAAACTTCCTATTCACGTAGCAGAAGAGCCATTGCTGGCTGTGGTAAGAGGCACTGGTATTGCCATCAAAGACGTAGAAAAATATAAAGCTGTAGTAATGACTCAATAATTTTGAGTCATTACCTTTTTTTTGATTTAACCGATTTATTTGCACCATAAACCATGGAAAGTCTTTTTAAATTTTTCTATCGGTATAGAGCGTTGACGCTCTTTCTGGTATTGGAAATATTTTGTGGCTGGATGGTTGTGCACTTTAATACATACCAGGGCTCTGCTTTTTTCAATTCCTCCAATGTCTTTACAGGTGCAGTCTTGCAGACTACCGACAACATCAAATATTATTTTAAGCTCAAATCCATCAACAAAGATTTAGCAGAAGAAAATAAAGAACTACGCCGCCAACTGCAGGAATCAAGACAACGCAATACGTTGTTCGAAGAAAAAACACCGGACACCGCACGAATCTATCAATACTCTTATATCACTGCGAAAGTGATTAACAATTCTACCAATAAACTTTCCAATTATTTCACACTCGACAAAGGTACCGAAGACGGTGTACGGCCTGGAATGGGCGTACTTTCTACTTCCGGTGGGGTGGCCGGAAGAGTGAAAGCTTGTTCGGGACATTACAGCACTGTGCTTTCCATCCTCAATGAAAAATGGCCGTTGTCGGCAAAAATAAAAAGAGGAAATGTAGACGGCATTGTAGAGTGGAAAGGCGGAGATCCTACAGAGGCAGAGCTTACGCACGTAGGCAAGCACCATAAAGTATTCGAAGGAGATACGGTAGTGACTTCAGGCTACAGCAGTATTTTTCCTTTCGGAATTATCATTGGAAAAATTAAAAGTGTAGTAGACGACGGCGAAAAATACAATATCAAAGTATCGCTAGCAACGGATTATACAGCCATGTCGTATATCTACGTGGTCACCAATAAAATGAAAGCCGAGCGCGATTCGCTGGAAACAGAAATAAAAAGCATTCAGGAATAATGAGATCCGGAAACATCATAGCGTATATATTATATTTTGTTCTGTTCTTTTTGCTTCAGATCATTTTTTTTAGAAATGTATTACTCTTCGATTACGCA
This sequence comes from Cytophagaceae bacterium, assembly GCA_035535995.1. Classification (GTDB taxonomy): domain Bacteria; phylum Bacteroidota; class Bacteroidia; order Cytophagales; family Cytophagaceae; genus JANYCO01. Next base: position 148,226 of record DATLOZ010000009.1, on the reverse strand, counting down.
CTTTGTTTTGTATACATCGGTTATATTTTAATTCTTCCCATCGATATCAAACCAATCCCTCTCATGCTGATCGCTTTTGGTTTCGGATTGTTGATGGATTCATTTTTTGATACAGTAGGAATCAATGCATTTGTCTGTGTGCTGATCGCCTATATCCGTCCTTATATTCTGAAACTCCTTACTCCTGGCGGTGGTTACGATGCTATGACAGAAATTTCAATTCCTTATATGGGTTTTGTATGGTTTGTAAAATACGCAGCATTACTGATCTTCATTCATCATTTTATTTTCTTTATACTCGAAGCCTGGGATATTGCATTCTTCCTCGATGTATTTATCCGAAGCGTACTCAGCTCCATCTTTACTCTTTTGGTCATTGTATTGTTGCAGTATTTATTCAATAGTCAGATTGGTAAAAGATGAGAGAAGAACGAAAACTGGTGGTACAGCTTATTTTTATCCTGGTAGGATTTATTTTCATTGTGCGACTTTTTTTTCTCCAGGTAGTAGACGATAAATACAAAGAAGAAGCGGAAAAAAACGCTACTCGTAAAATTATCAAATATCCTTTCCGCGGCCTGCTCTACGACCGTCATGAAAACCTGCTTGTCATCAACCAGGAAGTGATCGACTTGATGGTAGTAATGAAAGAAATGAAAGTGCCCGATACAGCGCGCTTCTGTCAGGCTTTCAAAATTACAGTGGATGAGTTTAAAGATATTATCAAAAAGATCAAACAGGAAAAAGGCTATAATCGCAATCGTCCGGTGCCGATCATCAAACAGCTTTCCATCGAAGACTATGGTAAAGGCCTAGACGTGCTGGCAGATTGCAGAGGATTTTACCAGCAGGAACGTACAATCCGTTCTTACCCGCACGAGAGCGCTGCAAACGCCCTGGGATACATCGGGGAGATCTCCAAAACACAACTGGAGCGATCTACAGAAGGATACTATGAGCAAGGTGACTTAGTTGGCATCAGTGGCCTGGAATCCTCTTACGAAAAATACCTTCGCGGAAGAAAAGGCGTGAAGTACATTATGAAAGATGTACACGGAGTGGTAAAAGGTTCTTACAAAAATGGAGAGCAAGACATCTCTTCCGAACCGGGAGAAAATCTTTATTGCACACTCGATCTCGATCTTCAGAAATTTGGAGAGGAAATGATGAGCAATAAGATCGGCAGCATCGTGGCGATCGAGCCGAAGAGCGGGGAAATTCTTGCATTTATTTCTGCACCTTCTTACAATCCGAATTATCTTACAGGACGTTATTTTTCTAAGAATTACGATTCGCTTCAGAAAAACCCGATGAAGCCTTTATTTAATCGGCCACTCATGGCGATGTATCCTCCTGGCTCTATCTTCAAACTCGCACAGGCACTGGTGGGACAACAAATGGGCGTACTCCGTCCTAGTACGATCTATCCATGCAATCAGCAGGCCGTAGGAGTGAAGTGCCACCCGCATCCATCGCCTAATGATTTGAAAGGTGCGATCCAATGGTCTTGCAACCCTTATTTCTTTACAGTATTCAAAACCATCATTCACAAAAACAGGCACACCGATAAATACCGCGAGTCGGAATGGAATTTTGAGGATTGGAGAAAACACATGGCTACTTTTGGATTCGGACAAAAGCTGAAAGTAGATATGCCGAATATGAAAGGTGGATTTTTACCTACCAATGCATACTACGATAAAATATATGGCCATCTCGCCTGGAAACACTCTACGATCCGTTCGCTCGATATAGGACAAGGAGAATTGCTTGTAGTACCGATCCAAATGGCCAACCTCGCTTGTATCATGGCAAACAAAGGATATTACTACACCCCACATTTTGTAAAAAAAATCGGCGAAGGGAAAAATGCCAGAATCCTGAAAGAATACACAGAGAAACATTACACCTCTATTGATACTTCTTATTATCCGGTAGTGGTTGAAGGAATGTATCAAGTGGTGGAACATGGTACTGCTTATTTCACCAAAATAAAAGGAATCGAGATCTGCGGAAAAACAGGAACCGCACAGAACCCGCACGGCGACGACCATGCCGTGTTTATTTGCTTTGCACCTAAAAACGATCCAAAGATCGCTATCGCTGTATATGTGGAGAATGCAGGCTTCGGAGCAGTAACTGCCGCGCCAATTGCCAACCTGATGATAGAGAAATACCTCACGGATACGAGCACCGCCATGTCTCGCTGGGTACATTCTGAAATCCTGAAAAAAGATTTGATCACCAAAAATAAAAAACTATACGAATGAGAGACGACAGTCTGATTCGAAATATTGATTGGGTAACAGTCTTACTGTATGCGTTATTTATTACAGCAGGATGGCTAAATATTTTTGCCGTAGTATATGATCCGGATCCGGAAGTGAAACAAAATATTTTTGATCTGCATCTTAATTCAGGAAAACAATTACTCTGGATCGGCTCCGCCTTCATTCTGATCCTGATGATCTTTGCGGTTGACTTTAAATTTTACAGCGCTTTTGCTTACGTCTTATACGCTTTCATCATCCTTGTGCTCATCGCTACGATCTTTATAGGATTGGAGATTAACGGTTCTCATTCCTGGATTGGAATTGGCGATTTCAGGGTGCAGCCGGCAGAATTTGCAAAACTCTTCACGGCACTTGCTTTGTCGCGCTACCTGGGGGATGTCAATACCAAATTCGAAAGAAGAAAAACAAGACTTACGGTCGCTGCTATTTTATTGACACCTTGTATTTTTATTTTGCTACAAAATGAAACGGGTGGTGTACTCGTGTTCTCAGCCTTTATCCTTGTGCTTTTCAGAGAGGGCCTGTCTCCCTGGATCCTGATCATTGGAGTAGCATCAGTAGCTTTATTTATTTTCGCCCTTATCTTCGATCCGTTAGATCTTGCGCTGGGTATTTTGTTGCTCGCCGCAATTATCATTGTAATAAGAATGCTGACAGTGCGCAAACTCAAGGCAAGAACGATGTTCCTCAGCTCCCTTATAGCCGTAGGAATAGCATTCCTTTGCATAGGATTTGTATTCAGTGTTGACTTCGCAATTAATCATGTATTAAAAGAGCACCAGCGCAATAGGATCATGGTATTGGTAAATCCTGAAATCGATAAAAGAGGACAAGGCTACCAGATCAATCAATCCAAGGTGGCAATTGGCTCGGGAGGATTTGCAGGACAAGGATTTTTACAAGGAACACAAACCAAATTTGATTTCGTACCCGAGCAAAGTACCGATTTTATTTTCTGTACCATTGGCGAAGAACATGGATGGCTTGGTTGTACAGTTTTGATCGTATTGTATATTTTATTCCTGGTCCGGCTGATCAACCTGGCAGAAAGGCAGAAGGAGAAATTTGCCAAACTTTATGGCTACTGTGTAGCAAGCATTATATTTTTTCACTTCATGGTCAACATAGGCATGACCATCGGCGTTTTCCCCATCATCGGGATTCCCTTACCATTCTTCAGCTACGGAGGATCTTCGCTTTGGTCGTTTACGATCCTGCTGTTTATTTTTCTGAAGCTGGATGCACACAGGAAGCAAGTGTTGGCGCATTAGTCTGAACCTTGATTCTCTGGATTAGAAGATTTCCAGGATTTGTATTTTTATAATTTTATTTTTCTTGATTGAGATTACAACGAAATAAAAGTATTGTCATTCAGGAGGAACCTTGTGCGTAGAAATTCCTGGTCTCAACTTCATTATGTAGTTATTGAAATAGCAGATAATTAAAAAAAAGAAAATTATTATATAGCTTTTTTCGAAACATGTTGTTGCAAAAAACTCCAACAACTAACAGTCAAACGGCCGTGCAAGGCCTGCACAAGTTTCCTCCTGAATGACAAATTTTATTTTTCGGATAATAAAATCATGAAAATACAAATCCTAGAAATCTTCTAATCCAGAGAATCAAGGTTCAGACAATTTACGACATCACAATCTCCGCCACAATTGCCATCACCGCAGCCAGGATCAGTACAAGCAGGCGATTGATCTTAAATTTATGATCGGGACTAGTTTCAAAAAATATCGTGGTGGAAATGTAAAGGAAATTCCCCGCTACAATTGCAAACAGGAATTGGAAAATACTTTCCTCGGCTTGTAGATGGTGAAACAATAGATCGCTAGCAAGCAATCCTGCCGGCGAGCAGAATGAATACAGTATAAGAAGCAATATTGCTAAATATCGTTTTTTTAAACCAAAGAGAAGAATCGAGATCAGTGCAAACGATTCAGGAATTTTGTGCAATACTAGACCAATCAGCAGCGTGTGTGCGCCTTCGTGTGCATGCGTGTGAAAAGGATGCATCAACAACGTTCCTTCCAGGAAAGAATGCAAGCAAAGCGAGATGAACATAGAATAGGGCAGCACATGATGATGATCGTGCGTATGGTTGTGGTCGAGGTGAATATGTCCGTGCTCTACTCCTGAAGAAAAATATTCGAGGATCATTTGCAGAAAAAAACCAGCCAGCACATAAGCGCCGGTAAGTCTTAGATTGCTGGTTTCGTGGAAGAGTTCGGGAAGAATATGAATTACCGTAATAGAAAAAAGATAGCCACCGCTGAAGGACAATAAGATCTTGAAACGGCTTATATTCAATTTGGGGATGAACAATACCGTGAGGCCAGCCAGTAAGGTGGAAAGAAGAAGTACGGTAATATTTAAGATCATGTCGTAAGTTATTAAAGAGAAAAATCCCGTATTATTTTTCGGCAATCAGGATCAACCGGTCGGAATTTTCAGGATCGAAGGCATTTAGTTGATAATCACCAAAAATACTTTTGATCTTCAATCCTGCAAAGGTAAAGTATTTAAGGAAATCTTCCTTATAAAGCACCGTCACCTTTTCCTGAAAATGATACGCATGACCCTGGTCTGAAAAGAGGATGTCTTTTACAATTCGTCCCTCTACTACTTTTTTGCGCACAAGAAAGTTCACGCCGTCTACCGTTTTTGACTCTTCTGTTACTAACTCTTGAAGTACCTTGGTCAGGTTCATAAAATCGATCACGAGTTTTCCTCCTGGTTTGAGCGCTTTGGCAAAAGCATGGATGCAACGCTGATCATCGGCAGGATCTTCGAAATAGCCGAAGCTGGTAAAAATATTTAGTACAGCATCGAATTTGTTATGCGCAAATTCATCCCGCATATCATGAATAAAAAAATCCAGGTGATCGTTGCTGAATTGCTGTGCATAGTGAATGTTTTCCGGGGAAAGATCGGCGCCGGATACATGAAACCCTTTTTTATTTAGATAAATGCAATGGCGCCCTTTTCCGCAAGGAATATCAATGATCCGGGCTTGTGCAGGAAGGTTCAAATAAGCCGTTAGCTTGTCAATAAACAATTCCGCCTCTTTCAGATCCCTGTTTTTATAGAGAATATGATAATAAGGAGAATCAAACCATTCGCTAAACCAATCCATTTGTCTTTGTTAAAGGGTTAAAGTTAAAAGGTAAAGCGGAATTAATTATTATATAATAGTGAAAATTTGGTACATGATTTTTGTTTCGTGCAACTGAAGATGCCTGATTCCGGATGCCAGATTCCAGATAAAAAAGAGTCATCATTGTAAAATCCAAAATCTTAAATATGACGTTTGTTTGAACAGTGCATAATAAAACCTTGTAGGTTAGCGAAACGGATAGTCAGTTTCTTAAATCCCGTAGATCAGGGTTCAAACAATTCATCTGGTATCTGGTATCCGGCATCTGGTATCTTTTCCCAAAAAGCAGTAAATTAGCACCATGCGTGAAGACTACCTAAAGCCAGACGATGCGAATTTTACTCCTGGAGAAAAAGAAATAGAAAAGGCATTGCGGCCTTTGAGTTTCGAGGATTTTACCGGACAGGAAAAGATCATCGAAAATCTGCGTGTCTTTGTGGGAGCAGCCCGCCAGCGTGGTGAAGCGCTGGATCATGTGCTGCTACATGGCCCTCCGGGTTTGGGCAAAACCACGCTCTCGCATATCATCGCCAACGAACTGGGTTCTTCCATCAAGATCACTTCCGGCCCTGTACTGGAGAAGCCAAGCGACCTTGCAGGCTTGCTTACCAACCTGGAAGCAAACGATGTTCTTTTTATTGACGAGATCCACCGCTTGAATCCTGTGGTAGAAGAATATTTGTATTCCGCCATGGAAGATTATAAGATCGATATCATGCTCGATTCAGGGCCTAATGCGCGTACGGTACAAATAGGCTTGAATCCGTTCACATTGATTGGTGCTACTACCCGTTCAGGCTTGCTTACGTCACCGCTGCGTGCCCGTTTTGGGATCAATGCACGCCTGGAATATTACGATGCGAAATTACTTTCCACTATTGTAAGACGTTCGTCGGGCATTTTGAATATGCCGATCAACGATACCGCTGCTTTCGAGATCGCCCGCAGAAGCCGCGGTACTCCTCGTATTGCCAACAACCTACTTCGCCGCACGCGTGATTTTGCGCAAATAAAAGGCGATGGCACTGTCACCCTCGACATTGCCCGCATCGCGCTCGCCGCGCTGAGCGTGGATTCTAATGGCTTAGATGAAATGGATATCCGCATCCTGACCACCATCATCGATAAATTTAAGGGAGGTCCTGTAGGCCTCAGCACTATTGCCACCGCCTGCGGAGAAGAAGCCGAAACGATCGAAGAAGTATACGAACCATTCCTGATCATGGAAGGCTATATCAAACGCACACCGCGTGGGAGAGAGGCTACACCGCTGGCATATACGCATCTGAAGAAAACGCCGCCTTCGAGATCGGGGACGTTGTTTGATATGGAGTAATTCTGAACCTTGATTCTCAGGATTAGAAGATTTTCAGGATTTTGATTTCAGGATTATGATTCAGCGCCGACAACGATGTAACTAATAACAAATTCATAACTCATAATTCAACATTCATAACTCTCAATGAAATCCCACTACACCCAACTCATCAAAAGCAAAGCCAAAGAGCTAGGCTTCGAGTATTGCGGGATTTCCAAAGCGGAATTTTTAGAAGAAGAAGCGCCAAGACTCGAAAGTTGGTTGAAGCAGGGAAACCATGGAACGATGCAGTGGATGGAAAATCATTTCGACAAACGCCTGGATCCCAGGCTGCTCGTGGAAGGCGCGAAGTCGGTAGTGTCTTTGCTTTTAAATTATTATCCTGAAAAAGAGATCAAAAGTTCAGATTACAAAATTTCCAAATATGCCTACGGGCTCGATTATCACGATGTCATTAAATCCAAAATGAAAGTATTTATTGATCATCTTAACCAAGAAATTGGAGAGATCAATGGACGCGCGTTTGTAGATTCTGCTCCGGTGATGGACAAAGTATGGGCGAAAAAAAGTGGTTTGGGTTGGGTTGGAAAAAATACGAATCTCATCAACAAAGAAAGTGGTAGCTTTTTCTTCATCGCTGAAATTATTCTCGATATAGAATTAGAATACGACGGCCCGATCAAAGATTATTGCGGCACTTGTACACGTTGCGTAGATGCTTGTCCTACGGATGCTCTGCACACACCTTATATGATCGATGGGAGTAAGTGCATTTCCTACCTTACGATAGAATTAAAAGAAAATATTCCGCAGGAGTTTAAAGGAAAAATGGACAATTGGATCTTTGGTTGCGATATCTGCCAGGATGTTTGTCCGTGGAACAGTTTTTCGAAAAAACATCAACACCCGGAATTTGAGCCGAAATTAACATTGGAGGGGATGAATAATAAGGACTGGGAGGAAATAACTGAGGAGGCTTTTGGCCTCCTCTTTAAAGGTTCTGCTATAAAACGATCTAAATACAGGGGAATAAGTAGAAATATTACCTTCGTTAAAAAGTTCTGAAATTAATTAAAGTATTGATTCAGAATTTGAAGATAACTTTCACTGAAATGCTCGTAACACCATTTCTTAAGTTCCAAAACATCCTCTCTCAGAAGACTTTTCATGCTCTTACTAAGCTCTCTTTCGAAAAGATGCTCGTTAAAGCTAACTTTTTGGAGAATAATTTTTGCGTAGTCTAACATAAGTGTGTTTAGGTTATTAATTAAATGTAGGTACTTTTATTACATCTAAATCTGGTTATATAAAGTAACGAATATTTTAAATTATAAGCAATAAATAACTGATTATATTACTTTTAAATTAGTTTTGTTTTTTGTTTAAACGGGAAACATTTGCATAAAGTTAGAAAAAATAAAAAAAATATAGGAATAGTCCTTTTTGTTTTTCTGAACTTCTTCATTTTCAGCCAAAAAGCATACACGCAAGAGATTACGGTTTCTACTGGAAAAACCAAATTGGCGATAAATGAAAAGTTTACGATTTCCATACATTTCCCCAAGGAAAATAAAAGGGAGTTTAAAGCCTATCATCAGTACTTTTTTCCTGATCTCACCGATTTTGAAAAAGGCCGAACGATCTATATTGAGGAGGAAGATCCGAAGTCATACCGCATTACTCAATATTACAAACCCAGAAAAGCAGGAAATTTTACGATCAATTCCATACGGATCAAGATTAAAGACAAAGTATATGCTTCTCCAAAAGTGACCGTAAAAGTTTCGGCAGTCAAAAATCCTAAACCTGAGCCGGAACCGGAAATTAAAAAAGACGAAGAAGACCTGGAATTTGATGAGCCAAAATTGGATGCGATGTTGCACATCAGTTCTTCAAAAAAAAATGTGTATATGGGAGAAGGATTCAGCCTTACCCTTTCCTTCCTGGTTTCTGCGCAGAATAAAGCAGAGCTTACCTTCATTGATCTTGCCGAACAGCGAAAAGAGATGATCAAAAAAATGAAATCCACAGGATGTCTGGTGGAAGAGGTTGCCGCGCATGAAGAGCTTAAGCTTGATACCGTTACGATCAAAGAAAAAAAATACCTGCAATGGAAATTATACGAAGCGGTGTTTTTTCCGATCGATTCTAATAATATCAAAATTCCTTCGCTCCAATTTTCTATGCTCACTTACGCATTGGCTAAGAACAAGCAGGAAAGCATGGAGCGAAAAACGATGCTGAAAAAATTTTCTACTTCATCTTTTATTATTACAGTCTCCCCTTTGCCACAGCAAAAAGGCAAAGAGCAACTTCCTGTAGGATATTTCAGACTTGCCGAAAATATTTCACCTAATAAATTTCATACAGGTAAAAGTTTCAAATACACCTTCACCGTGATCGGTGAAGGAAATATCGCGGCGTTGCCAGAGCCTATCGTTACTCCAAGCGATTATTTTGACATCTATGCGCCCAAGATCAAACAGGAAAGCGCGCATCAACAAGGCAAATTGGTGGGTGCAAAAACATTTACGTATTACGTGACGCCCAAAGAACCTGGAGATTTTCAGCTGGCGAATTTTTTCAAATGGCCTTATTTCAATATGGCGCAGAGACGCGCAGATACGCTCCGGTCGGCGCTAAGTTTAAAAGTGCGTGGGGAAAGCCTGAAAAATAACTATATTTCGGTCAATAATCCCGGCGATTTCTATAGCAGGATTCATACGGACACCAATCAAATACGCTTGTTGTCCAAAGACGATGAGGTCAAATACTGGACCAACTTGTCTATCTTATTAATGTTAGTGATCACAGCAATGTTAGTGTTTAGAAAATGAGTAATAGTTTTGGAAAAATTTTTAAGATCACCACGTTTGGTGAATCACATGGTGTAGGCGTAGGGGTAGTACTGGAAGGCTGTCCGGCAGGATTGGAGATCAACGAGGAATTCATCCAACATGAATTGGGAAGAAGAAAGCCAGGGCAGTCGAAGATTACTACTCAGCGACAAGAAGAGGATAAGATACAGATCCTGTCGGGTGTTTTTGAAGGCAAAGCCACCGGCACACCGATTGCCATGGTGGTGTTTAATGAAGATCAACGCAGCAAAGATTACTCGCACATTGCCGATAAATACAGACCTTCGCATGCCGATTTTACTTACCAGGGAAAATATGGCCTGCGCGATTACAGAGGCGGCGGAAGAAGTTCTGCCCGCGAAACGCTCGCGCGTGTAGCCGCAGGCGCGGTGGCAAAATTGCTGCTCAAAAAAATTGGCGTGGAAGTTATTTCCTATGTTTCACAAGCAGGAAATTTAAAACTGGAAAAACCTTACCGCACCTTGGATCTGAGCAAAACGGACGACAACATCGTGCGTTGCCCCGATCCCGAAATGGCTGAAAGAATGATCGCGCTGATCGACCAGGTACGCAAAGATCAAGACACGATCGGAGGCGTAGTATCTTGCGTGATCACCGGATGCCCGGTAGGACTGGGCGAGCCAGTGTTTGATAAATTACACGCTGAGCTTGGCAAAGCAATGCTCAGCATCAATGCTGTAAAAGGCTTTGAATATGGCAGCGGCTTTGAAGGCGTAGCGTTGCGTGGCTCTGAGCACAACGATGAATTTTTTATTGGCAACGACGGAAAAGTTAAAACCAAAACCAATCATTCCGGCGGTATTCAGGGAGGAATTTCCAACGGAGAAGATATTTATTTCCGTGTGGCTTTCAAGCCTGTGGCTACGATCATGAAAGATCAGGACAGTGTGAATGAGCAAGGCGAAGCAGTAACCGTTTCTGGAAAAGGAAGACATGACCCCTGTGTAGTGCCACGCGCTGTACCAATCGTAGACGCCATGGCCGCGCTGGTGATCGCTGATTTCTTTTTGAGAAATAAAGTGATCAAATTGGGAGAAATAGTTTAGTGATGAGTTATGATTGTTGAATTATGAATTAAAAAATGAAAACTAACTTATACGATATCTGAAAATAATTCATAACTCATAATTCAATATTCATAACTAAAGATGCGTAAACCAACTCTTACCGCCCAAATTTTTATCGCCATGGTACTGGGGATTGCGGTTGGCTATTTTTTTCCTTCTTTCGCGGTTGATTGCAAAATTCTTAGCGATATTTTTCTCCGATTAATCAAAATGATCATGGCGCCTTTGGTGTTTTCTACGTTAGTAGTAGGCATCGCCAAACTTGGTGATTTCAAAACAGTAGGCAGGATCGGAATTAAAACCTTGTTGTATTTTTATTTCGCAACCATTCTTTCGCTCACACTGGGGCTTGTACTTGTCAATATTTTCAAACCTGGTTCTACCATGCATCTTCCGCTCCCTGAAAGCGGCGTTACTACGGGCATTGCGAGTACTACAGGAAGTTTTTCTGATTTTGTGATGAGAATGTTCCCCGTCAGTTTTGTAGAGAGCATGGCGAAAAATGAGATTCTTCCTATTCTTGTTTTCTCGGTCTTCTTCGGAATAGCAGTAGCTGCGGTAGGAGAGAAAGGGAAACCTATTGTCACCATGCTGGATTCGCTGGCCGAAGTAATGTTTAAGGTCACCAGTTATGTGATGTACTTCGCGCCCATTGGTGTCTTTGGTGCCTTGGCGGCTAATATTGGCAAACAGGGTGTAGGAATTCTTTCCGGTTATCTTTACCTCATCGTATGTTATTACGGCGGGTTACTATTTTTCTGCTTTGTGATCTTAGCGCTGATATGTTATGCTGTTAAGATTAATTTTCTAAATCTATTCCGTTCTATCAAAGAGCCCGCGTTGATCGCCTTTAGCACCGCGACTTCCGAGAGCGCTTTCCCAAAATTAGTGATGGCTTTGGAAAAATTCGGTTGTCCGCCGAAGATCGTAGGATTTGTTTTGCCTTTAGGATATTCGTTCAACCTCGATGGATCGATGATGAATATGACATTTGCAACCATGTTCATCGCACAAGCTTACGGTATGCAGATCACTCTTGAGCAGCAGATCATGATGATGCTTATTTTATTGCTCGCCAGCAAAGGCGTAGCCGGTGTACCACGAGCCTCGCTGGTAGTGGTGGCAAGTATGCTCACTACGTTTAATATTCCTGGAGAAGGATTATTGTTACTGCTTGGTATTGATCAGATCTTAGACATGGGCCGCTCGGCTACAAATGTGTTTGGCAATGCGGTGGCCACTTGTGTGGTGTCGCGGTGGGAGAAGAGTTTGTGATTGGATTGTTTTCCACGTTGCTGGCGAGGACGCCAGCAACGTGGAAGATTATTTATAAAAAATAGACAGTAGTTTTTGTGAATTTTTTATGATAGAAAACATAGGTGTTATTGCTGGATTAATTTTTTTGTGTTTTTCTATCATTACTGCCAGAGAAGTGTATAAAATATATTCAAAACGAGGGAAGAACATCTATTTAGTATTTGTAATGAGTGCAATAGTTTTTGTTATATCTCTTGTATCGCTCTTGTGGGCAGGGTATCTTATTCTTATTGCTATATTAGGAACAGGACTTTTAAGAAATTGATACTTTCGTATAGAAAAAAATCTTCTGAATTGCATTTTTATCCGACACCTGGTATCCTTGATAAACCAGAGAAATTCATAATTCATAACTCAACATTCATAATTTCTCTCTATTTTTGAACAAACCATTTTTTAAACTATTTTTATATGCAAAACGACACACATCTCTTGACAAAAGAAGAAGTTCTCCGCAACTATTTCGGGTACCACAATTTCCGGCCTTTGCAGGCGGAGATCATCGATTCCGTATTATCAGGAAACGATGCTTTAGTGCTAATGCCCACCGGTGGCGGAAAATCTCTTTGCTTCCAGGTGCCTGCTTTGGTATTGCCTGGTATTACGATAGTAATTTCTCCGCTCATCGCACTGATGAAAGATCAGGTACAGGCTTTAAGAGCCAATGGAGTGGAAGCAGCGTTCATCAATAGTAGTCTCACCGGCAGCGAGCAGAGCCGCATCGAGCAGGATTGTGCGAACGGGAAAATAAAATTGCTCTACATCGCTCCTGAACGTGTATTTAGCAATGGCTATCTTAATTTTATCAAGCAATTAAATATCTCACTTTTCGCGATCGATGAAGCACACTGTGTTTCCTTTTGGGGACATGATTTTCGCCCGGAGTACACGCAGTTGAATATTCTGAAAGAAGAATTTCCGCACATCCCAGTCATAGCGCTCACAGCCACAGCGGATAAGATTACCAGAAAAGATATTCTCAAACAATTAAAAATAGAACAGGCTCCTGTTTTTATCTCTTCCTTCGACCGCCCAAATCTAAGCCTAACGGTGCTTCCGGGAAGGAAGCGGATTCAGTACATCAAAGATTTTGTTACAAGCAGACCAGGGCAGCCTGGCATTATCTATTGCCTGTCGCGCAAAAGTACGGAGGAAGTAGCCGAGAAATTGAGACAGGAAGGGATCAAAGCGAAGCATTATCATGCGGGTATGGACAACAATTACCGTTCGACTACGCAGGATGAATTTATCAAAGACAATATTCAGGTGATCTGCGCCACTATTGCCTTTGGGATGGGAATCGATAAATCCAACGTGCGCTGGATCATTCATTATAATCTTCCTAAAAATATAGAAAGCTTTTACCAGGAGATCGGAAGAGCAGGACGTGATGGACTTCCTTCGGATACTCTTCTTTTCTATTCCTATGCTGATTATATGCAGCAGCAAGATATGCTGAAAGAAGTAACGGGTGAAAGACGTGAATTGCAAGAAGCCAAACTGGAAAGAATTAAACAATACGCAGAAGCAGAAATTTGCCGGAGAAGAATTCTGTTAAGTTACTTCAACGAGTCTGCAGGCCAGGAAGATTGTGGCAACTGCGATGTTTGTAAAAATCCTCCTGTAGCGATTGATGGAACGATCCTTACTCAAAAAGCACTTTCTGCGATTGCGCGCACAGAAGAAAAAATTTCCATGACCTTACTGGTAGACATCCTGCGCGGCTATAACACCCAACTGGTGCGAGAAAAAGGGTATGATAAAATAAAAACATTCGGCGCTGGAAAAGAAGTGCGGCCGGAAGAGTGGAACGATTACATTCTCCAAATGCTCAACAGTGGCGCGCTGGACATTGCGTACGACGAAGGACATGCGTTAAAACTTAACGAACGAAGCCGTGAAATCCTGAAAGGAAATGCTTTGGTAAAACTGGTGCGTTTTGTGCCATATGCAGAAAAAGTAAAGAAGCAAGAAGAAGTGGTGGAGAAGACCAAAACAAAAAAAGAAATTCTCCGCGACGCCTTGTTCGATCGTTTGCGCAAGCTCAGAAAAGAACTGGCAGACTCGCAGAATGTACCGGCTTACGTGATCTTCAGCGATGCTACGCTTTCTGAAATGTCGCAGCTGAGGCCGACCAACGAGGAAGATATGTTGAATATTTCTGGAGTAGGAAGTACAAAATATAATTTATACGGAGAATATTTTATAAATGAGATCAAAAGCTTCCTACGTGAACAAGCCATGCAAGGAAACCGTGTGGAAGGCGCGACGTATATTGCCACGTACGAATTATACAAGGAAGGCAAAACCATAGAAGAGATTGCCGCCATGAGAAATATGGCCGTGGTCACGATCATTTCGCATCTTGTGAAATTATACGACGACGGAGAAAATATAGACCTGAAAATTTTTGTAAGCCGCCCGGATTACGAAGTAATCATCAGCAAAGCAAAAGAAATGGAAATCAAAAAAGACCAGGCGATGAAGCCCTTATTTGAAGCGCTGGAGATGAAGTATGACTATGGCAAGATCCGCGCGGCAATGAGTATCGCGGCGAGGCAGGGAGAGATATAATTTGTCTGAACCTTGATTCTCTGGATTGGAAGATTTTCATGATTTGATTTGAAGATTGTTTAATTTGAAAATTTGATGATAGTTTAAAATTGTCATTCAGGAGGAAACTCTGACTGAAAATCCATGATATCAATTTGATAATCTTTATTCATAGAAACCCTCGATAGTATAAAACAATATTATGCAGAATATAAAACCTACCATACTATCCAACGAGTTTTATGAGATCATAACAAATTCGACAAATGATCTTTCGAAGGAATTTATGAACGAGCTAATCCGTCATAAAGAAGAACTAAATTGGTTGCTAGGCAGCTACTACGGCCAGGAGCGGGGATCTGTATACGACCATTCCATTGATCAAAGTAGTATTGAAATAGATAAGAATGGCAAAGGAAGTTTTATAACTAACTTTGATATTTATTATGCTTTAGAAGGCTATACGGATAAAAGTAAAATGAAAATAGAATTTCAGATTGATCTAAAAACCAAAGAAATAATATTTAAAGGAGAAGATCGCTAGCATTTTATTAATCAGATCATGTATATTATTTAATCAACGTAAATCACAGTTCAGACAAGACAATAATGATAAACAACACACTCGGCACCGGATCACGCGTCCAGCATAGTACATACGGCGAAGGTATAATCGCCGGAACAAAATTAAATAAGTACAGGATCAGTTTCTTCGGGAAAGGAATTGTAGAAGTACTACAGGATTCGGAAGACTTGGAAGTGTTGGAAGAATTAGCACCGGAAGAGCGTACCATCAGTGTAGACGATGTAGAAACAACACTGATCGAAATTTTGCGCAAGTGGTCGGACGTATCGGAGATCGTACACCTAGCCGACAAATGGAAGAAAGGCGTGATGATCTTGAAACCCATGGATGAATCCGTAAAACCAAAAGAAGTACCTATCGAAACATTCTTCCACAAGATCGTGATGCTCCGCGACCGTTTGCGTGTGTTGGAGCAGAAGATCAATGCACATTCAAAATTGGAAGACGCAGAAAAAATAGAGATGCAACAATACATCACCCGGATCTACGGATCGCTTACTACGTTCAACGTATTATTTAAAAATCAATCGCAGGTGTTTGTGGGGGAGAAGGGGAAGGACTGAAATAAAAAATCTAAAAACTATACTCACTACTATTGCTGTTGCTCTTGCTGACAGAATGCAGGACAGCAAGAGCAACAGCAACAGTAGTGAGTTTATTAATAAAACTCCTTCGGCACAATATCTTTCACTGGAAGCGCTTTGAAATAGTCATAAGTAATTTTCAATCCTGTAGCGCGGTCTACTCTTGGCTCCCAGCCCAGAATTTCTTTGGCTTTGGTAATATCCGGCCTTCTTTGTTTCGGATCGTCGGTAGGAAGCGGTTTGTAGACGATCTTCTGTTTGGTACCGGTAAGCTTGATGATCTCTTCCGCAAATTCTTTGATGGTGATCTCTACCGGGTTTCCGATGTTTACAGGATAAGCATAGTCGCTCATTAGTAACCTGTAAATTCCTTCTACCAGGTCGTCTACATAGCAAAATGAACGTGTCTGCGAGCCATCACCGAAAACAGTGATATCTTCTCCTCGGAGCGCTTGTCCTACGAAAGCAGGAAGCGCACGTCCGTCGTTCAGACGCATTCTGGGTCCGTAAGTATTGAAGATGCGGACAATTCTTGTTTCAAGTTTGTGGAACGTATGATAAGCCATCGTCATAGCTTCCTGGAAACGTTTCGCTTCATCGTACACACCACGTGGGCCTACAGGGTTTACATTGCCCCAGTATTCTTCAGGTTGTGGATGTACAGTTGGATCTCCGTAGACTTCAGAAGTAGAAGCGATCAGCATTCTGGCGCCTTTCGCTTTGGCAAGGCCAAGCAGGTTATGTGTGCCGAGCGAACCTACTTTCAAGGTTTGAATAGGGATCTTAAGATAATCGATTGGACTTGCAGGCGAAGCGAAATGCAGAATGTAATGCAATTCGCCAGGCACGTGTACAAATTTAGAAACGTCGTGATGATAAAATTCAAACTGCGGAAGTTTGAACAAATGTTCTATGTTGCGCAGGTCACCTGTGATCAGGTTATCCATCGCGATCACGTGGTAGCCTTCTTTGATAAAGCGATCGCAAAGATGCGAGCCAAGAAAGCCGGCGCCGCCAGTGATTAAAACTCTTTTTTGGGTAGACATGGTGCTAGTTATTTCGCTACAAGTTGGAGGTTATCGTAAACCGTCAACTTGTTTTTTAAATTAAATTTAAATTCCAACAGCCGGACGGCCGATTGATTCATAGTGAAATCCAAGTTCTTTCATTTGTTCGATGTCGAAAAGATTTCTTCCATCGAATATGACTTTATTTTTCAGAAGCTTGCTCATACGCTCAAAATCAGGAAGGCGGAATTCGTTCCACTCTGTCATGATCACTAGTGCATCGGCATCTTCGAGGGTAGCGTAAGATTTTTCTATGAGCGTAATTTTATTGCCCATCACTTTGGCTACATTTTCCATAGCCTCCGGGTCGAATGCTTTTACAGAGGCGCCTTCCTGGAGCAAAGCCTGGATCACATCCAGCGCTGGCGCTTCGCGGATGTCGTCGGTATTAGGTTTGAATGCCAATCCCCAAACAGCAATGGTTTTTCCTTTCAGATTGTTTTGGAAATATTTTTTGATCTTTGGTAAAAGGATCGTCTTCTGTGTTTTATTCACGTCCATCACCGCGTTCAAAATTTTGAAATCAAATTTGTGATCGAGCGAAGTTTTCGCAAGTGCTTTTACGTCTTTGGGAAAACAGCTTCCGCCGTACCCTGTACCTGCGTAAAGGAATTGTTTTCCAATTCTACTGTCGGAGCCGATCCCTTTTCTGATCTTGTCTACATCGGCGCCTACGATCTCTGCCAGGTTGGCGATCTCGTTCATGAAAGAAATTTTCATGGCAAGAAAAGCATTGGCGGCATACTTGGTAAGCTCGGCAGATTTTTCGTCCATGATGTAGATCGGATTTCCCTGACGTACAAAAGGACTATAAAGTTTTTCCATGATCTTTTTCGCCTTCTCCGAACTGGTACCGATCACCACGCGATCAGGTTTCATGAAATCGTCTACCGCCACCCCTTCGCGGAGGAATTCAGGATTGGAGACTACGTCAAAATCAACTTTGCAATTTTTAGCAATTGCCGCTTCTACTTTTTCGGAAGTACCAACCGGCACTGTGCTTTTGTCTACGATCACCGTGTACTGTTCCAACAAAGACCCGAGTTGATCGGCTACTTTCATGATGTAGCTTAGATCGGCGGAACCATCTTCTCCTGAAGGAGTAGGAAGCGCAAGAAAAATAATTTCTGAATTTTTAATTCCTTCTGCTAGGTTGGTAGAGAAATTTAATCGGCCTTCTTCGATGTTGCGTTTAAAAAGTTCTTCAAGACCTGGTTCGTAAATAGGAATAATTCCATTTTTCATTTTGGCTACCTTCTCGGCATCGATATCAATGCACGTAACCATATTACCTGTTTCTGCAAAACAGGTACCTGATACAAGACCTACATAACCAGTACCTACTACTGAAATTTTCATATTTTTTATTTTATAATAAGAGCATAAAAATATGCTTTATAATAGAAAAATGCTAATATTGATTACATGCTTGACAACCAATTTGCATTGGAAGCGTTTTAGTTTAAAAACGGAGTATCAATTAAAAATTCCAAAAAACAATCTCCAAATTCCAAAATGGGCTATACTTGGAATTTGTCTTTTTGGTTTTTGGAATTAATACCAGGGAAATAAAACACTAATAAAATATTTTTATGAATTTTGAATTGAATGAGAACCAGGAGATGATCTCTAAAATGGTTCGCGATTTTGGAGCCCGTCATATTCGTCCGAAAATGATGGAATGGGATGAAAGCCAGGAGTTTCCTATAGAAGTATTTAAAAAATTAGGAGAACTAGGACTTATGGGTGTACTAGTGCCCGAGCAGTATGGCGGTTCCGGTTTTGGTTATTTTGAATATGTTACGGCCATTGAAGAACTATCCAAAATAGACGGTTCGATCGGTCTTTCCATGGCGGCACACAATTCTTTGTGCACCGGCCACATTATGTATTTTGCCAACGAAGATCAGAAGAAAAAATATTTACCCAAACTCGCTTCCGCTGAGTGGATCGGCGCCTGGGGACTAACCGAACCTAACACCGGATCAGATGCAGGGAATATGAAAACCGTAGCAGTCAAAGACGGAGATTATTGGGTGATCAACGGAGCGAAAAATTTTATTACACATGGAAAAAGCAGTAACGTATGCGTGCTGATCGCGCGTACTTCGGAGCCTGGCGCACATCGCTCAGCTACTGCATTTATCATTGAAAAAGGAACTCCGGGTTTTACGCACGGAAGAAAAGAAAATAAGCTTGGTATGCGGGCTTCCGAAACCACAGAGCTCATTTTCGACAATTGTCGCGTACACAAAGATCAACTACTCGGCACAGAAGGCGATGGATTTATTCAGGCGATGAAAGTGCTTGATGGAGGAAGGATCTCGATCGCGGCGCTATCACTTGGCATCGCGCAGGGCGCTTACGAAGCGGCGTTGAAATATTCACAGGAACGTGTGCAGTTTGGAAAATCGATCTCCAATTTTCAGGGCGTATCGTTCAAACTTGCGGATATGGCTACCGAAATAGAAGCAGCGCGGTTGTTGATCTTCCGCGCTGCAGATATGAAAAATAAAGGAATGGTGATGACCAAAGAATCTGCCATGGCCAAACTTTATGCTTCGGAAGTAGCCGTAAAAGTAGCAAACGATGCGCTGCAGATCTTCGGTGGATATGGATATACAAAAGATTATCCTGCAGAAAAATTTTACCGAGACGCCAAACTTTGCACGATCGGAGAAGGTACTTCGGAGATCCAGAAGATTGTGATCGCGAAGCAGCTATTTAAAGACTAACATCATAAAACAATTAACTCAATACTGTTGCTCTTGCTGTCCCTACATCATAAGCAGCAGGTCAGCAAGAGCAACAGTATTGAGAATTTCTAAGCAAACTCAACGGCCCATACGCATTGAAACGAAGCCCCCACTTCCAGCGATTGTATTCCCACTTTATCTTCCAACACTCCATTATGATTTGTAAAGTCTGCCACTCCATACCATGGCTCGATGCAGACGAATGGGCCGGGCTTCGACCAAATGCCTAAGAACGGATATCCTGCAAAATAAAATTTGAAAACTTCGCCTTTGTCTTTATGCTTGAGTGAAATATAATCCGACTGATATTTTTTGAATACCAGCGCATCGTTTTTAAATAGCTCGTACGACAATGGAATTTTAGTTTCGTTTTTCAGGAAGGGTGTTTCTTCCGGGCTTACGAGTCCGTCTTTCAAAAGCGAAATACCTAATGTTTCCGGTTTACTGAATTCAAGATAATAATCTTCGTATTTCTCGCCTTCATGCACCGGACAAGTAAAGCCGGGATGCGCGCCGATAGAAAAATAAATTTTTGAATCCTGTTGATTGGTCACTTTATAGGTTACGGTCAGCTTTCTTCCTTCCAATTCATAAGTTACTTCCAGTCCGAATTTATAAGGATATTTCTCCAGCGTTTTTTCGTTGTCAACAAGGCAAAGTACAATTTTGTTCTTGCTCTCCTTGACCACTTCAAAGTCCATATCACGGGCAAATCCATGCTGAGGCAGGCAATATGTTTTGCCGCCTGACTGGTATGTATTATCTTTCACTTTGCCTACGATTGGAAACAGGATAGGAGCGTGTCGTCCCCAAATAGAGGCTTCGCCGTTCCATAAATATTCTGTGAGGGTTTTTGAATCTAAAATACTGGCAAGCTCTGCACCGAGCTCTTTTACGGTAACCGTTAATTGATCATTGATTAAATTTAACATAAAGGCATTTTTTTCAAAGAAAGAAATTATTAAAGCAATATTCAAATCTATGGCGGATTGAATTCCCCTGAAGATCGAAGGATAATAGAGCCTGAAACTAAGCAAGAGGGAATCATGTAAAGTCTTGTGAAAAAGGTATAAGATTTAATGTGGGATTTACAAAAGGTATTAAGGTGAGACGACCAATCTATAAAATCTATTTTTCGGCTTTTTTCAGTATTTAATGGTGGTATTAAGAAGGTATAAAATTGTCCTTATAAATACCATTTTACCTTCTGCAAAGTGAAAGATTTTCTGAAAAAATATAGAAAATAGCTTGTCACGTATAAATTTATTCAAAGGCAAAAAATAAAAGTGTTTAGTGAGCTTTAGCATTAGTTGTTTAGTTAATAGCCCCTTCCTCTTACTTTACCGTAGAGGGAGGGTTTTGTAAAAAGAAACCTTTAATAATGATCATAAAAGTGAAAATGAAGAGATTATTACCGATCCTGTTCCTGGTAGGGCTTTTTACAACAGCAAAGGCCCAGGACCCATCTCTCAAAGATACGATGAGACACCAAGACGTAGATGTGGCTCCGATCTGCAAACAGATCATCGGCTATTATCCTTCCTGGCAGATGTATAAACGCGGCGGACTGGTAGTACCTGCTACGATCGATTATGAGAAATATACAATTTTGAATTATTCCTTTTTCGCACCCGATTCAATGGCCAATCTGAAAGGAACTGATGCCTGGGCGGATAGTATTCTCCTTCGCGGAAAGATTGACTGGGGAACTAGTACGAACGAGTATTACTATTATTACCCCAATACCTCTCTTATAGACATCGCTCACGTATGGGGTGTGAGAGTAATGGTCTCTATCGGAGGGTGGACGCTCTCTGAAAATTTTCCACGCATTGCTGCCGACTCAGTGAAAAGAGCGCACTTCGCTTCTGAATGTGTACGCTGTCTTAAAGAATACAGGTTCGACGGAATTGATATCGACTGGGAATATCCCGGGTATACCGAACATAAAGGGACTCCGCAAGACAAAGAAAATTTTACGCTGCTCATGCAAGCCATCCGCGACTCGATTGATGCCTATGGGAAAAAGATCAAATACAGGTTCCTGCTCACCGCCGCGCTGGGCGCCAACAAATCCAATATGGAGAATATAGAGTGGGACAAGGTCAAAAATATTCTCGATTACCTCAACCTGATGACCTACGATTACAACGGTACCTGGAGCCCCGATGCAAACCACCAGACCGCACTTTATGAGCCAAGAGAAGGATGGGGAGGAAGTTTGGACGGCTCTTTCAAATTGCTTACGGAAAAATATGGCGTAGGCCCGGAAAAAATAAATCTCGGTGTAGCCTTCTATGGAAGATCGCTTTTGATGAAAGGCCCGGGCGAAGATATATATAGCAAGAACCACCTTGGCTTGCAAGACAGTCTTACCTATCCTACCGACCTCGGAATGCCGCAGTACTACGACATTCTACTTAAGATGAAATCTTTTGAAAGAAGATGGGACGATGTAGCCCAGGCCCCTTACCTAATCGGAAATCCAGGCAAACGCTACACGTTTGTTTCTTACGACGACGAACAATCCGTACGCCTGAAAACCCAATACGTGATGAAAAAAGAATCTGCCGGTGTGATCATCTGGGATATCACGGGCGACTATGTAGAAAAATCAGAAGGCTCCGGCTCGATCAAGAATACGCCGCTGGCCAATGTGATCTACGACGTCTTTCAGCCTTGCCGCAAAAGACAGATCAAAAAAAGATGGAGATAATATCAGATCGTAGTCAACTAAGATCCGAATCAGAAAATAAAGCTAAATGTCAGTAATAGTAAAAATAACAATGATCAGAAAAAAGATATTCAGACTGTTGTGTCTTCTCCTGATAGGTTCTGCGACCTTCACGTATGCGAAAGGGCCGTCGGACAGTACAGAGGTTGTTCCCAATACTGCCCCGCTCAATCCAAAGCCTTCACCGCAAGCCTGGACCAAACTGATAGCACAGCTCAACAGAAAAAGTATCCTCGATACTACTCCTGCCAAGCTCCCTACAGGATTTTCGCTCAACGACATCAAGGTCTCCGGGGTAGTTCGTTTTATTACCATCTATCGCGATATGGACAAGGCATACCACGATATGATTACCTCCAAGAAAAATTTCTCTTTCGTTGATTATCCTTTCGTAGGTGTAGGTTCCAACAACAACGGGGGATTCCCGATGCTGGAAATGAATCTCGCCAACAGTCCGCTGTCGAAATTTCAATTCAACGTTGGTTATTCTTTCACACATACTTTCACCGGCCAAACAGCCGATACCAGTTTTGCAAGATCACTAAGCTCAAGGCAAAACCTGAGATTCTCCGGTAAATGGAATCAAGGCCCCGTGCGCGTGGGAGTAGATGCAGGTGGAATTCTCTGGACAAGAATGAGCCGCTTTACCATGGGACAAGTGGAAATGCGCGATAACTATTTTGACCGTGTGCCATGGGATTGGTACCGCAACTCTTTTTTACGCTATGAAGAATATTATTCTCTCTCCACCAATATTGGTGCGGAAAGCGCCGGGCGCTCACCATTGCTTGGATATATCGTCAATACAGAAATTCTTCCGCTGGGCATAAACGTACGGGCACTCTACGGAAGAACCAACCTGAATACTACAGTAGGCGATGCGATCAATGGGTTTCCTTCTTCTACGTTGGGTACGCGCGTAGAGAAAGTGATCTTCACCAGAAGAGTAGCCGGTAAGGTAGGTTTGAACTACTATCATAAAATGGCCGATACCGATAGAAGCAACGGCATCAAAGACGACCAGGAAATAATTTCGGTAGATGCAGGAATGAAAGTGAGAAAAATAAATTTTTCTACAGAGATCGGACATGGCAGGATCGACAACCCGCAAAGCCATAATAAAACAGGAATGGCATATGTGTTTAAGGGAGAACTCGATCGTACCGTTACAGCATTTCCTACTTCAGTAGAATATTATCATATCAACTACAACTTTGCCAGCATCGACGGAAGTGTGATGAACTCCAATACCAGTGTTCACTCCGGAGGTTTTGGTCCAGCTTCCAAATCAAATGAGGAAAGATATATCTACGACAATATGCTCTTCATCAACGTAGCGCAACAAGTGGGACAGCTTGCCAACAACCGCCAGGGAATTTCGGCAAGAACAGAAGGAAATATTAAAAAACTGAAATATCAATTGGGCTTAAGTGGAAGCAAGGAATTGATCAATAATCATGATACGGTTACCTTCCAGCACCGCGTCAACTCTTTCTCAAGATCAAGATTCCGTCCATGGTTCATGGCAGGCGGCGAATATGGCAGAATAAAAAGCGTTTGGCTTACTACCTATGAAACCGTTACGATCACGGATACAATGAAAAATTATAAGAAAGCATTCAGTAATATTGAGCTCTTCCTGAAATATAAATTCAGAGTCTTCAATAGAGACCTCGTGATCCTGAACTTCAATACATACAATTCGATCCAAAAAGACAATCCGATCCCGACCTTTTCCGACAAGGCTTTCATACGCTTGTTCTTCGAAGATCTTACGCTTGCTTATAAGCTTGGAAGAAAATACAACATCGTAGCCAACGGAGGATATGAATTTGTAAAAGGAAACTACAGCACTCAGTTATCACCCGTCAATGGTAAGCCGATCGATCAATACGGATACGCGATTGGCGGTGGGGTTGACTATGACTTCACGCCAACAGCGGGAATTCACCTGAGACAAAAATATATGTATCACAGAGACCGCAACTTTACATTGGATGAGTTTAGCGGATTTGAAACTACACTAGAATTAAAAATATTCTTTTAAATAATAAATGATAAAAAGATGAAGTACAAAGTAGGTTATTTAGTTTTCGTATTCTTATGGTCAGTTTGTTCTGTATCGCACGCACAGGTACAGTTCAACTTCAACGGATTGGGAAGGGCCATCGTGACCACCAATAAACTGTCTGGTCCGACGTTGAATGGCGATACGGTTACTCCGAAAAAAGGTGTGAGTGGATACACCTTGTTTGACCTTCAGCCCAATCTTGTGATCGGCAATACGGTCAGGGCAAATGCCATCCTTCGTTTGCGCAATCCATTCGGATCGTTTTACGGAGCCAGCACTGTATTTGCTTTCCGTCAGTTCCAGATCATGGGTAAAATTGGCAAAGTAGCAGACTACGAAATCGGCGATATTTATATCGGAGGCATGACCAAGTATACAGTCTTCAAACCGGAAGAGATCTGGCACGATTACGAATCCGATATTCATGCAATGCGCCGCAGTGTAGTAGAATATGAAAACTTCGTAAAAGGAAATATGTGGAGGCTTCAAGGGGTGCAAGCTTATTCCAATTTCGGATTTAATAAAGGCATCAAATCGCTGAACGTACGTTTGTTTGGTACCAGAACCAATGCCAGCAACACGCAGGGAACTCCTGACCGTTTGCTGGTCGGTGGTAGACTAGGGATCGTACAAAGCCAATACCTCGCAGTAGGCGTAAACTACGTAGGTATGTTGGATGTACGTGTAAACAATGACTCTGTAGACTACTCCAACAACGTATTGACCGGAGATGTGAAGCTGACGCTGGATCGCGAGAAATTTCTCGTACAATTGGCAGGGGAGCTTGGAACATCCAACTTCAAAAACACTCAGGTATATAGTAAGGTCACTAAGCAATACAACGATTATGTGACCGACATAGATTTTAAAGCAGTATACAAACCACTTAAAATAAAAGTATTCGGAGCCTACCGTTCGGTAGGAGCGCAATTTACCAGTCCTGCCGCACAGACTGCCCGACTGAATGTATTGCAAAATCTTTCTTTGTTTGAAACAATTAATAATGCTACTGTCGGCAGAAATCCTACACTTTACGACAGGCTTACAGATGAAGGAATGTATAACCGATCTGTAGCCCCTGTATTATATATGTTCCAGCCGGAGTATGGAAACCTAAGTCCATATGGTGATGCTACGCCAAACAGAACAGGAATCACAGCAGGTATCGGTTCTGATACTTCTGCGAAAGTGATCCAGGCTGAAGCGCGCGTAGATCTATACAGCGAGTTGGTAGGTGAGGGAGTAGCTGATAAAAGAAAATTCACCTCTCTTCGCGGAGGACTCCGGTTCAATTTAGGAACACTTTTGAAATGGAACCGTATCCTGAGCTTCAATGCAGGCGCACGCCAGGAAAACACAACAAGAGGAGGAGAGGCACCGATCGATTTCAAGAGCACATTGATCGATCTTGGCGCTACGGTTGAAACATTTAAGAAACTGGATTTGTTGTTTGGAGTAAAGCTGTTGAATGCAAAAGGAAATGAATATTTAACCTTGAGAGATCAATTCAACCTGATTAATAATTATATCATTTATAACCTTGATATGAATGAAGCGATCATTTCTCCGGGGGTAAGATTACGTTTCTCCGAGCGTTCCTACCTGACAGGTACCTACAACGCTACGGCGTATAAGGATACAAAATTCTTCAATTACAATTACAAGATCCATCAGGTGTTCTTCAATTATACACTGGTATTCTAAACCAAGAATGATATGAGCAGAAAAATAATATTTTCTCCGATCCTTTGCCTGCTGGCGCTTACGCTGATAAGCGGCTGCAAGAAAAAATACGATGAGCATATAGGTCCTCATTACACATCGGTGCCTTCGGATTTTGCGATCGTGAATAACCGTCTTGACATTTACAATGTGCTTAATTCTTCCGGCTATGTTTCCGGCCCTTCGGTGGTTTCTGTGAACTTAAAAACTAATCACCAGTTTTATGCAGCGAAGTTTAATTATAACGTAAGATGGAATCTTACGATCTCTTCCGGGCTTACGCACGCGGTGAAAGTATTCACAGGTTTTACCGATTACATTGATTCCACCAATGCCAAATGGGACGGAGCTTCCGACAATGAATATTTCTTTGGCTACACAAGTTCCAGCCAGCCTGACTATGTAACAATAACCTTGAACATCCCAGGCTCCGACATTGTAATTCGCGATACAATGAAGGTGCTCATGAAAAAAAATTATCATAAGCAAACGATCAATGGTATTTACCATTACCTAGTGGATGATTTTGACGGAGGAAACGATACTACTGCCTTTAGCCCTTTCTACATCGATGCTGCTGATATCAATGGCGGAAACACCGGCACTCCCGGTTATTCTGCGATCAAGAACCAGGCAAACTTTAGTTACCATATGACTGGACTGGATATTAACAACAACACCTACATAGGAAGCTGTAATACGCCTACGCTTAATGATATTAAAGCCAACACCTTTACTGTTACAGATCCGCACAACCTGTTTATTAATTTATATGTATACGGTACAGGCAAACCTAATACAACCGTTAGTATCATATCGTATGAAAACGATGCAGCACAGGCAGCAGGTGTGCCGCTGGATCAACATATCAACGACAAATTTATTTACCAAATAGGCGTAACCTGGAAAGGATGGAAACTGGTAAGTTTCCCATACAGTGATTTCAAAAGACCTAACACTGGCGCCGGTCTTGGCAATAACCAATTGAACCCGGAAAAAATTTCCGGCTTTGCGATGGAGCTCGATTCATATCCATCATCAGGCTTTGACGTAGAAGCAATGGTAGACATGATGGTGATCACTGAAAATGGAGTATTCCAGCCATACGAGAAATAGAGATCGTTAACCGATAATAGTATGAAAAAGAACAAGAGAATTTTCCTGAATATTATTTTACTGGTGCTATTGGGATTGAACGCCTGCAAGAAAAAGAATTTCGATGATCATATTGGTCCTTCAATTTGTCCGACGGATAAATTTGCCATCACGGAAGAGCCTGCTGTGAATAGCACGAGTGTAAATCTCAAAGTGGATACGCTAAAATTAACGGCCTCTTTCAACGAAGAGGTTCCCTGGACTATAACTATCCGCGGAACAGTAAGTAAGTCATTCAAAAAATATTCCGGATATGGAAAATCAATTTCCGAAAAGTGGATAGGCAACCCGGATACGATGATTTTATTTACTAATGAAGCTTGTACAGTAGAATTTGCAGTAGCCTGTAAAGATCCGATCGTTAAAAACTTTACGATCGCTACGCCTAATAATTTTGTTAATTTCGGTTATCTTCTTTACAACGGTGAAACAGGAGCCCTGGGAGCGGGTCCGTATTTTTACGGCACTTATGTATCTCCGCCAAATGGTGCCAACGCACAGGTGAGCGGACTGAATTCCCCGGAAGGAGGAGGAGCGCTGAAAACAGTGGGGTACTCTTCTACTCCTCAATGGTTCTTCGGCGGATATAGCTTTACGCCAACCAATATTGCCACTAAAGTCAGCTCGGATCCAAGCAGAGTTTATATCAACTGCTTTGTAAATGTACAGGGCAGTATAGGCACTATGCCAGTTATCACTCTTACAGAAGGAACGTTTAAAAGAAATATTAACATCACTGTAGACAAGACAAGCAGCGGATGGCAGTATTTCTCCTATAGACTTTCGGATGCCTTTATTGTGAATCCACGCAACATCGCTGCCGTAGATTTCGGGTTGAATTCTTATCCTTCCCGTGTTACAGGTGGAACAATGTGGATCGATTTTGTATCCTTTACCAACGATTCTCCGTTTATATCTGAAACATCTTCCAAATAGGAGATATTAATAGACATTTACTTTACACTATTTTATGAGATCAAAAGCAACTAACTATAGAGTGTTCATCCAGGAGGATGATAAATCTATGCAGAAAAAAATAGCAGAAGAATTGAAGCCATATAATTATATCATCAATTTCTTCTCTAAGTCAGAATCTGCTTTTGACCTGTTAAATTTTAACCCTGATATTTTAATTCAGGACTATAAAACGCAAAAAGTGGTTAAATGCTATCAGTGGTCGGAACCATATAACCACTGGCACTGATAATAAGTAAATTCCAAATCAAAAATACAAATTCCAAAAAGCACTTCTGTTTTGGAATTTGTAATTGTATGTTGGAATTTTAAGACAAAGAACTTCAGATAAATAATACCTCAAAAAAACCGCAAGATCTCGTCCTGCGGTTTTTTATTTTATAAAAAGGATAGTGGTGCTATAACTTAGTGTTGTGGCACCACTTATTTTAGGAACGAATCTGTATTAGATCTCTACTTTTTCGATGTTCTCAAATTTTATTTTTCCATCATCGTCCAGTGTTATCGCGATCACAGAATCTTTGTGTACACGACCAGAAAGGATCTCTTTCGAAAGCTCATTCAAGATCAGTCTTTGGATCACACGTTTCAGCGGACGGGCGCCGAATTGCGGATCGTAACCTTCCGCGCCGAGCATGTCGAGCACTTCGTTCGTGGTTTCCAGCCTGATACCGCTGTCTTCAAGACGCTTGCGGATCGAGCGGAACTGGATGTCTACGATCTTGCGGATCTCATTTTTAGTAAGAGGTTTGAACATGATCACCTCATCGATCCTGTTTAAGAATTCCGGGCGAATGGTTTTGCGAAGCATGTCAAACACTTCTGATTTCGCTTTCTCGGTATATTCTTCTTCGTAATGCTCTTTCATAGTATCGCCCATTGTTGCAATTTTCTCCTTCATCTCGTCGAAGTTTTCCTGGATCAAATGCGCGCCAATGTTGGAGGTCATAATGATGATCGTGTTTTTGAAATTCGCTACGCGGCCTTTGTTGTCTGTCAGTCTTCCATCGTCCAGCACTTGCAGCAGGATATTAAATACATCAGGATGCGCTTTCTCAATCTCGTCGAGCAGGATCACAGAATATGGTTTCCTTCTTACTGCCTCGGTCAATTGCCCACCTTCATCGTATCCCACATAGCCTGGAGGCGCGCCCACCAGACGGCTTACAGCGTGACGTTCCTGGTATTCCGACATATCAATCCGTACCATAGCGTTTTCATCGTTGAAGAGAAAATCAGCCAGGGCTTTTGCCAATTCTGTTTTACCCACTCCTGTTGTACCCAGGAAAATGAATGAACCGATCGGACGTTTAGGGTCCTGCAGTCCGGCGCGGCTTCTGCGCACCGCGTCGGACAATGCCTGGATCGCTTCGGTTTGTCCGGCTACTCGTTTGCCAAGTTCTTCTTCAAGGTGCAATAATTTTTCTCTTTCACCTTGCAGCATTTTTGCTACAGGAATTCCAGTCCATTTTGCTACGATCTCAGCGATGTCTTCAGCCGTCACTTCTTCTTTCAGCATTCCGCTGCCCATCTCTTTGATCTGTGCTTGCAATGTTTTTAATTCATCTTCGCTCTCTTTTATTTTTCCGTAGCGAAGTTCGGCCACTTTTCCATAGTCGCCGCTGCGTTCGGCTTGTTCGGCTTGCAGCTTATATGTTTCAATATTCTCTTTCGCTTTCTGAATGGCATCAATAATGTTTTTTTCGTTCTGCCATTTCGCTTTCATTTCATTTCGCGTCTCATTGAGCTCAGCGATTTCTTTAGAAAGAATATTTTCTTTTTCACGGTCATTTTCCCTGCGGATCGCTTCGCGCTCAATTTCGAGCTGCATGATCTTACGTTGTACTTCGTCGAGTTCTTCTGGCAGAGAATCTATTTCGATCCTTAACTTAGAAGCAGCCTCGTCCATAAGGTCAATAGCTTTGTCTGGCAAGAACCTATCAGAAATATAGCGACTGGATAATTCTACCGCTGCAATGATCGCGTCGTCTTTGATTCGCACGCCATGGTGCAGTTCGTATTTATCTTTGATCCCGCGGAGAATGGAGATCGCGTCCTGTTCACTCGGCTCGTCTACTACTACAGCCTGGAAGCGGCGTTCCAGCGCTTTGTCTTTTTCGATATATTTTTGATATTCTTTCAGCGTGGTAGCACCGATCGCATGCAGTTCGCCTCTGGCCAAGGCAGGTTTCAGTAGGTTGGCCGCGTCCATAGCGCCTTCGCCACCACCACCGGCCCCGATCAATGTGTGGATCTCATCGATGAATAGAATGATCTCCCCTTCCGCGTCGGTTACTTCTTTGATCACAGCTTTTAATCTTTCTTCAAATTCTCCCTTGTACTTGGCACCCGCTACCAGCAAGCCCATGTCGAGTGAAATAAGTGTTTTTGTTTTCAGATTTTCCGGCACATCACCTTGAACAATACGTTGGGCAAGACCTTCTACAATTGCGGTTTTACCTACACCCGGTTCGCCAAGGAGGATTGGGTTGTTCTTAGTTCTTCGGGAAAGGATCTGCAGCACGCGCCTGATCTCTTCGTCGCGGCCGATAACAGGATCTATTTTTCCTGCTTTTGCCATTTCGTTGAGGTTCTTGGAATATTTTTCCAGCGATTTGTATTTACCTTCTGCGTGCTGGTCTGTTACCTTGCTGCCGCCTCGTAGGTCTTTGATAGCAGCTTTCAGATGTTTTTCGGTGAAGCCGGCATCTTTCAATAGATCGGCTATTTTATCCTTTCCGGCGAGGAGCCCAAGGAAGATATGCTCGATCGCTACATATTCGTCGCCAAATTCTTTCAGGTAAGTATTGGCCTTCGTGAGCGCAGCGGCCGCATCGTTAGACAGGTAAGGGCTTCCGCCGGTTACCTTTGGATACATTTTTATAATTTCTTCCGTACGATCGTCGACCAGTTTTTTATTGGCTCCGGTTTTTTTGAATAAAAAAGAGATCATATTTTCATCGGCGACCATCACGGCTTTTAGAATATGCCCTGTTTCTACTACCTGTTGTTCATGAGCAGCAGCCAGCTCAGTCGCTTTTTGAATCGCTTCCTGAGATTTGATAGTATAATTGTTGAAGTTCATAGATCTAGTGTTCGTTTTGTTTTCAAAAATCTTAACAAAATAAAAACCATCTTTAATTAATAGTCATTTTGTCTTTAAAAATTATTTTTTCTTCCCATTAAAAAGACAAAATGTCTTATAATGAGGAGTTTATAAAACCTTTATAAGACATTTTATCAGATACCCAATACCGGATGCCAGATGCCAGATAAAAACAAAAATAAGCACTATGATTTTATCCGGTATATGGCATCCGGTATTGGGTATCTATTTTTTATAACTAACTTTTTTTCAATAAAATTCGTAATATTGACTTAAATATAACTTTACCTTAAACTCACCGCCATTTTATTTTATGAAAAGAAAAGGATTTATCTGGGATGCCCTGGGTACTACTATCTTTGGAGTGCTTTTTCTCTACGGCATTTCCTTCATACAAATTCCGGATCTGTTCAACCCAATATCTAAAACCCTGGAAGATTTCGAGCTTACGGATCTTGTATTTTCTCAATTCCGCGAAAACCCTCCTTATAACGATGATATTGTATTAGTAAACATTGGTAACCTCGACCGCGCCGGTATTGCTGCGGAGATCGAGATCATTAATAAATACAAACCTAAGGTGATTGGGATAGATGCTTTTTTCAGAAAGCCAAAACATTCGGACGACCCTTTCAAAGATACTTTGCTAATCGAAGGAGATTCTGCTTTGGCCAGGGTTTTCAAAAAGGTAGACAACCTGGTACTTGGCTGTGAACTGCACGAAGATGCAGAAAAAGAGCAGGTTGATAGTATTTCCATGTCTCACCCTATGTTTACCGTGAATGCCAATACAGCGTATCTGGACATGATCTCAGAGGGACGAAATACTTTTAAAACCGCTCGTAACTGTGTATTGAAGCAAAAGGTAGCAGATTCTGTTATTTTATCTTTCCCCTCTAAAATGGCAAAGATCTATAAACCGGAATCTATTAAAAAACTGGAGGCCCGCCATCATGAAACAGAAGCGATCAATTATATCGGCAATGTGCAAACAGTAGATAAAGACGGTTCACCCAATTCTAAGATCGCTTTTACGGCCTTGGATGTAGACCAG
The DNA here is from genome assembly GCA_035535995.1 of Cytophagaceae bacterium. Classification (GTDB taxonomy): domain Bacteria; phylum Bacteroidota; class Bacteroidia; order Cytophagales; family Cytophagaceae; genus JANYCO01. The sequence continues at coordinate 115,825 of DATLOZ010000009.1, read as the reverse complement.
GTGCTGGAAGAAAAATTTGAACCGGAGGTTTTTAAAGGAAAAATCGTGATCATGGGCTTTATGGGGCCAAACTTTAATACTTATTCCACGGAAGACCGCTTTTTTACGCCTTTAAATCAAAACTATGTAGGAAGAGCCTCTGAAGATATGTTTGGAGTTATTGTCCACGCAAATATTTGTGCCATGATCCTCAGCGGAGATTATATTAATCAAATGCCTGAGACCTGGTCAATTGTTATGAATATTGCCCTTATATTCATTAATATTTTGTTTTTCACATACTTATATTTTAAATTGGAGCTTTTCTGGGATGGGGCAACGCTTGTGATCACTATTGTGGAAGCTTTACTTTTCACAACTATCCTCGTATATATCTTTGATATCTATGATTATAAGCTGGATTTCACAATAGCTACTGTGGCATTGTTTTTGATGCCTAATATTATAGAGCTCTATTACGGCCTTATCAAGACTTCAGAAATGAAGTTGAGAAAGAAATTCAACAAAACCCCAAGTAAAGATAATATAGTAGTTAAACCTGTAGATGACGATGAAGAATAAATCAATACTTTTAGCCCTAACATTGCTTCTGGCAAGCACAATGGCTTTTGCTCAGGAGGAAATGTTCAAAGTTTTAGCTTCCAAGGGAGGCAATAAACTTCAGACTTCCGGTACAACAGACTGGAAAGCTCTTTTCGTAGGAAAGAAATTATCCAAAGGGGATAAGATCACCGTTGACAACAACGGATATCTTGGTCTTGCTTACAAAAACGGTAAAACAATTGAGCTGAAAAAAGCCGGTACTTACGAAGTAAGTAAACTTGCCGGTGAAGTAGCTACTCAAAATGCTACCACCACAGCAAAATATGCTAACTATCTGGCTGGCGAAATGAGTAAGACTGGCGGAGAAGATATGGCTAAAAACAAATATAAGTATATGGCGGTAACGGGTTCCGTAGAAAGAGGAACAAATGAGATCGCAGTGTTTGTGCCAAAAACGTTGAACGTAACGGCATTGAGCAACCAAGTGGTGATCGAATGGGAACCGGAGACAAATACCAAAACTTATGTTGTGAACGTAACCAATCTTTTCGGCGACGAAATTTTAAAGCAAGAAACTACAGAAACTTCCATGCTTCTGAATCTTGACAGCAAAAAAGATAAAAACTATATCGTATCAATTAAATCAAAGGAAAATCCTGATGTTAAAAAAGATATCAGAATCACTTATCCTTCTAACGATAAAATAGTTGAACTCAACAAACAATTGACAGATCTAAAAGCTCAGTTGGGCGAAGAAAATGCTTTAAATAAAGTTATCCTGGCTTCTTTCTACGAAGACAACAAACTGTACCTGGAAGCTCTACAAAATTATGAAGCAGCTATAAAAATGGAACCTGAAGTAGACGATTACAAAGTAGCCTATGGTCAGTTCCTGGAACGAGCTGAAATTGCTGAACCAAAACCAACGAAGTAAGCAATTAAAAACAAAACGCAGATCCCGCCTATACGGCGGGATTTTTTTTGCATGAGAAATTAAAAGCAGCAGGCCAGCAAGAGCAACAGCAAGAGTACTGAGGCTGTTCTCAATACTCTTGCTGTTGCTCTTGCTGACCTAATATTAATTGGTGTAAGAATCTTAGAATTTCAACCGATCAAAAGAAGTTTTCTTTTTAAGGAAATAATCCAACACAATCGATCCCTTGTAGACCTCTTTAAAATCAAGGTCACTCAGGATATTGGCTTTTCTCTTTTTGCGCAGCGAACCAAGCGCACCGTAAAAAGAAAAATGTGCTTTGATCACAGCCAGGGTATGCTTGCCTGAACCTTCCAGTAAAAATTTTATTCCCGCTACGCCATCCAGTACCAATCTTGCGGAGATCAAAAGAAAAAGCCTTCCGGGCGTGAGATTTTTATACAGCATGTATAAGCTGTTTCTAAAGTTAAGATAAGTTTTGCGGGGATTGATCTTATTGAGTGTTCCTCCACCCACGTGATATACTTTGCTTTCACTGCAGCAGTAAATTTTTTTACCCCTGCTTTTTAATCTCCAGCAAAGATCGATCTCTTCGAGGTGCGCAAAAAAATCATCGTCAAGTCCGTCTACGGCGTGGAAGTCGGAAGCTCTTACAAACATACAGGCGCCCGTAGCCCAGAAGATCTCATGGTTGTCGTCGTATTGTCCATGATCTTTTTCCAGTGTATTGAAAAGGCGGCCCCGGCAGAAAGGATAACCCAGCCAATCCAGGTATCCGCCGGCTCCGCCTGCGTATTCGAATAGCTCACGGTTGTTGTAGTCGAGCAGCTTTGGCTGGCAGGCTGCAATGCTGGTATCCTTGTCCATAAGGCGGAGCACAGGTTCCAGCCATTGAGGAGAAACTTCTATATCAGAATTGAGGAGTACATAATATTCCGCTTCAATCTGGCGCAGGGCTATGTTGTATCCCTTGCTATAGCCTCCGTTTTCTGCGATCTCTATGATGCGGAGCGCAGGATAATTTTTTTTCAAAAAATCAACCGAATCGTCGGTGGAGTTATTGTCGGCTACTACTATGGAAGCAGAAGAGCTATGGGTGATTACAGAGGGAAGAAATTTTTCCAGGAATGCACGGCCGTTCCAGTTGAGTATAACTACTGCTACTTTGTCCATTCTTTACATCATATTGCCCAGGCTGCTAAGATCGAGTCCGGGAATGTTTGGAAGCAGGCCTTCCGTATTTTTTTTCAATTCTTCTTTTACTACTGTGTCGATCTCCTGCATCGCTTTATTGATGGCGGCTACTATAAGATCCTGTAGCATATCTTTGTCGGAAGGTTTGATCAGAGAATCTTCGATTTCAATTTTCAAAACCTGCCTGTTGCCATTGACAACCGCTCTGACCATCCCGCCTCCGGCTTCTCCGGTTACAGTAAGATTGCCCAGGTTTTCTTTCATTTGTTTCAAACGGGCCTGGGCTTCTTTGATCTTGCCCATCATATTTAGCATGTCGAACATTGTAATAATTTTGAATTTTGAATTATGAATTTTAAATTAAAAGAGGTGTTTAATATAATATTTTTATCCGTATCCGGCGTCTTGTATCCATTTTTTTAAACTAACGGATCAGTGAAACCACCCCTTTAAGCGAGATTTCTTTTCCTGAATTATCGAACGCTACTACATGATACGCATAAGAATCTACCGAAACAGGCTGACCTTTGTAATTGCCGTCCCAGCCTTGCGCAGTATTGTCGGAAATGAAGAGTACTTCCCCCCATTTATTAAGGATCGTCATTTTTACAGACTTATAATATTTTCCTTTTACTTCCAGTACGTCGTTGTCACCATCGCCATTCGGGGTAAATACATTGGGCATGTAGATTTGGGGAGTCAGATCGATTCGCTGGATATTGGAGTAAGAAACAATATTTTCAGAACCTACAGACACCACGCGGATTCTATAGATCAACTGCGAAAGACTAGGATCGGTAGCTTCGCTGAAACTGGTAGAAAGTCCGGCGGACTTGCTTACCACAACATTGCCATTTTCGTCAAGATTCTCGATGATGTATTCCTTGATCCCGCTCTGGTAGCCTGTGTAAGATGTCCAGGTCAGGTTATTGGTTTCATCTGTGCGCGTGGCGATCAGGTTTACATCACAGGTAATATTGCTTAGAGGAGAAACATTGTTGCAATGATCTTTGTAAGAAATTTGATAGCAATAAGCCGAAGCATTTACATTTGCTCCGTTGTCGGTATACGAATTAGAATTGGAGCTTCCGTAATTGGCATAAGTACCATTGTTATTTCTATACACCGTATAATAATCCACCGAAGGTACAATGGGATTGAGCACCGGAAGATCCCAAACAAGTTTTACCTGGTTGCCGTCTACGGTTGAATTTACATTGGTCACCGCCGGGGCGGCCGCTGTATACACAGCTTTCACGCAGCTGCTTACAGAGTAAGACTTGTGAAAAGTACCACTCGTAACGCTTGTAGTAGGCAGCGTAGCTTGTACCTGGTAGCAGTAAGTTTTTTCACAGGTAACGGCGTTGTCGGTATAAGGACTGGTGGCCGCAGCTTGTAGCAATGTTGCATCTCGGTTCAGAGTATAGGTAGGACTGAGACCTGCATTAGAACTAAATGTTACCTGGTTGGATCCATTAGAAGCAGAAGAATTTACGATGATGCTGGAAATAGAGTCCGATGAGGGATGGGGTAAAGTATTACACATATCAATATTCTTCATGCGTATTGTATAAATCGTAGCTTGTGTATTGAGCGCATTGATTGTTTGCGTAACGATGCCCGTAGAGGTTGAGTTAATAGTATCAATCACCGTTGGACTGCCATATTCGATCGTATACAACCTGTTTGCAATACCGCTGTAGCGGAAGCTGATGCTTCCAGTAGTAGTAGATTGATTGTTCACAGTAAGGTCGATCATATCCGGCGCAACCAGGGTAAGAAAAGGCACTAGATTGGTTGTCACAGGAGCGCTACTGCATAATATTATACCACCGCTATTTAAATAGCTTCCGGTGACGGTAATAGTGCGTGGGTTGCTATTGAGATAGGTGCAAATGTAGCTAGCGTTGCTTCCCATATTAATAGAAGTGCCATCTCCGAGATCTACATGGAATTGATCGTACACAGTATCAGTAATGGAAATCTTCACTTTATAATTAGCGCAGAGGTCAGTTTTGTACTTGGGGAGAGGTTGGCCAAGTACTTCAATAGTATCGTATTTGTAATAGTGATTGTGTGTGACCGGATCGTTGGCATTCTGCGCTACTACATAGTTGCCCGGGATAGTGTACTGATGGGTAGTAGCGGTTACAAAGTTGGTAGGGTCGTTTGAATAATCGTAGTTATAAAGCAATTGGCTGGCCGGGCCTGCATAGCAGCTTCCGTCTACGCTGATCGTAAGAGGAGCACAGCCACGGTTCTGGCTTACGGTAAAACATGGACAGACAACGCACTGTGCCTTTAGAGTAGCGGGCAGCGCGGAGAAAAGAATAAATAGGAATAAAATTAGTCTTTTCAAGCTTTTACAGGTTAAGCAGTCTGTTCTAATTTCGCAATTATGCTATTGATATCCAAACGCTGCTGTTCGCCTTTTAGCATATCTTTTAACGTAAGATTTCCCGTAGCCATTTCTTCTGAACCGATGATCAACACGTAAGGGATTTTTTTACGGTCGGCATAATCCAGTTGTTTTTTCATTTTAGCCACATCCGGATAGATCTCACTATTAATACCTTTTTGGCGTAATTGGTAAAGAAGGGGAAGCGCGTATTTTTTAGTTTCTTCGTCGAAAGGACAAATAAGTATTTTGGAGGAAAGATTGCTTGTAGCCGGGAATAGATTGAGTTCTTCCATCACATCATAGATCCGGTCGATCCCAAAGGAGATCCCTACTCCTGAGAGGCCAGGCATACCGAATACGCCTGTGAGATTGTCATACCTTCCGCCGCCGCTGATGCTGCCGATCTGCACGCCGCCTGCTTTTACTTCAAAGATAGCGCCTGTGTAATAGCTCAGTCCCCTGGCAAGGGTAAGATCAAATTCCAGATTGTTTTTAGTAAGACCAAATGCCTCGGTGTATTCAAATACCGCCGTCATCTCTTCGAGGCCTTTGAGCCCTGTTTCCGAGCCTATGAGAAAATCTTTCAGGAAATCGAATTTCTCTTTATTTGAACCTTTGAACTCCAGCACCGGCATCAATGCGGCGATGGCGAGTTCGGTAAACTCTTTTGTCTTTAATTCATCTACTACTTTTTCAACGCCAATCTTGTCGAGCTTATCGATGGCTACACAGAGATCGGTTTCGCATCCCGGCATGCCGATCTTTTCGGTGATCGCGGTAAGTAATTTTCGATTGTTGATCTTGATCGTAAATTGTTGGATACCCAATTTACTCATCACTTCATTGATCATTAAAACAATTTCAGCTTCGCAGATCAACGAATCGGTGCCTACAACGTCGGCATCGCATTGGTAGAATTCACGATAGCGGCCGCGCTGCGGATTATCGCCGCGCCATACAGGTTGGATCTGGTAGCGCTTGAATGGAAACACAAGATCATTTCTGTTCATTACTACAAACCTTGCAAAAGGAACAGTAAGATCGTAGCGCAATCCTTTTTCTGAAATAGAAGTAGTGATCTTTTTATACCCTTGCTCAAAATCGCTTAGGTTAATTTTTTTTGCAAAATCTCCGGAGTTGAGAATTTTGAATATTAGCCGATCGCCTTCTTCGCCGTATTTGCCCATGAGTACGGAGAGTTGTTCCATGGCAGGCGTTTCGAGAGGAAGAAAACCAAATTTCTGAAAAATGGTTTTGATCTGCTCGAAAATAAAATTTCTCCTGATCATCACATCAGGACCAAAATCGCGCGTCCCTTTGGGAATACTGGGCTTTGAAGAAGACATCTGTATATTACTATTCTGTATGAATGGTAAAAATAAGAAGAAAAATTATGAATTATGAATTATGAGTTATGAATTGATTGACAGGAGCCGTTAGTTCTTACTAGTATTCTGTGCATAAGCAAATAACGAACAATAATACATACTGTGGTCATTCAAAATTCATAACTCAAAATTCATAATTTTTACCCCCGGTACATCCTCACCAGTTTTCCCTTTTTGATCTTATACATCACGCCGTTGATATCCATTGTTTGTCCTTCTTTCAGCATTGAAAGGGTTTCGATGTCTTGTTCGATGGTATGGATAGAGCCGCCGATTTTTCTGGCGATCTCCAGGTAATGCGGATGGATCGGAGTGCCACAGCTTACGCCGCAAAGCACGATCCGGATCGGTTTGTTGATCTTAGGCAACAAGCTCATATCGCGCACCCCGGCATTGTTGTCGGCTACCATTACTATTTCATCAAAGTCTTTATACAAACGCAATCCCTTGAGCACTGCTTCCAGGTTGTTTTCAGGAGTATCGCCGCCGCTGCCCAGTTTCATTACTACGCCCATTACTTTCAGTAAATGTTCAAAATCATCAGGGTTGCAGCAAAAGACGCCACCTGTATTGCCGGCGCGTTTTTGTTTGTCGAGCTTTCTGTTGCCGTCGTTGAAGAATACAAATGATTTGACTTTTGCCTCGTCGAAATGCAGGCGATGCCAAAGCAATACCTGTGCGCCGTAGCAGTACATACTACCGGTCCAGTCGGTGATCACCAGCATGCGGCCCCATTGGTTGCGGTCGATAGCATTGAAGACCGTGGAATCTTTAAAGTCGGAGACGCCGTAGACAATGCCTTCCACTTCGTTTTGTATTTCCTGGAATTGAGGCAGATTTTTTTGCAGGTCAACATTTTGCCAGGATAAAATTTCCGGAGCTTTAGCTCCGTTGATATAACGGAACCTGAATACTGCACCGTGAAAGAGCTTTTTAGCTTGCTCTTCGTTCACGCACTGAGTTTGCAGCACCAGGTTCCACCTCACGCTGGTATCAGATCCGAGGGTAGGTTCTAGTTTTTTCAGTTCTTCTATTCTCCGCTCCAGCAGCGACTGGTAGCTGGTGATCCAGTCTTCCTTCTTTTTTGGATAGGCGGAGAAGACAAGGTCTACTTCGTATACTTGTTTCCGATGATCTTTATTTTCCCAGGTTTCTTTATTGCCAATTTCCTGGGAGGCATAGGCCATATGAAGAATGGTTTGATGATGGCCGGGTTTAGAATGATAAACAGGCACTTCTATCGTAGTGATCTTTTGTTTAGCAGCGATCTGCTGCGCCTGTACCAGTGCGGGGAAAACAAGGATGCCCAGCCATAAGAAGAAGGTTTTCATAGCAATATTGTTTAGTTATTGCCATAATGAGGAGGATGAGAAAAAGATACAGGAAAAAAATTATGAATGTTGAATTATGAGTTATGAATTTATGCTTTAATAAAGAAGAGCTTTGTTTCTCTAACAAAGCTCTTCTTTATTTATCATTCAAAATTCATAATTCAACATTCATAACTTCTATACATGCTTCTCCGCATGATAGGAAGATCTCACCAGCGGTCCGGATTCTACGTATTTGAAGCCTTTTTTCAACCCTGCTTCTTTGTATTTGGCAAACTGATCCGGATGTATGAAGGATGCTACCTCCAGGTGCATTTTAGTAGGTTGTAAATATTGGCCGAGTGTGAGTACGTCTAATCCGTTTTCAATCAGGTCGTCCATTGCTTCGTATACTTCGTCTTCGGTTTCGCCCAGGCCAAGCATGATGCCGGATTTGGTGCGTTTGCCGAATTCTTTGATGCGTTTTATTTCTTCCAGGCTCCGCTCGTATTTAGCTTGCGGGCGCACCATTTTATAAAGACGTTTTACGGTTTCCATATTATGTGAAACTACTTCCTGCCCTCCGCTGATCATGCGGATAAGAGCGTCCCAGTTGCCTTTTACATCCGGGATCAACGTTTCAATGGTGGTAGAAGGACTTTCTTTTTTCACTTCTACTACGGTCTGGTACCAGATTTCCGCGCCGCGGTCTTTCAACTCGTCGCGGTTTACAGAAGTGATCACGGCGTGTTTTACGCCCATTAGTTTGATGGCTTCGGCCACTCTTCTTGGTTCGTCGGTATCGTACTCATTGGGCCTTCCGGTGGCTACTGCACAGAAAGTACAGCTGCGGGTGCAGACATTGCCCAGGATCATAAAGGTGGCAGTACCGGCTCCCCAGCATTCTCCCATGTTTGGACAGTTGCCGCTTTGACAAATAGTATGCAGCTTATATTCGTCCACAATAGCACGAACGTTGGCATATTCTTTTCCGATCGGCAGCTTTACACGAAGCCAGTCGGGTCTTGCGGTTCTTGGTTTGTTGGAATCTGCTGGGATTATAGGAAGCTCTATCATGGTCGTTTTTCTCTTTCCTTTACTACGCTTTGTTTAACAAAAATAAACAAAAAAAAGTTAAGAAATTACGGGTTATGAATGTTGGAGGATGAGTTTGAAAATAATTGTCAACTATGTTAGTTGTTATTATTCAAATATATATAGTCATTAACGAGTAACTATCATTCCTCATCAATATTGATAATTCATAACTGTACTAACGCTGGTCTTGCTATTACAGGAAACATTTCCAACCATTTAATAGCTTTGTTAGCATCGGTGAAGAGCCGGGTTGGCACGGTTGGTTTGTTCAACGTAAGAAAGAAATTGGCCATTATCTTGTTGATCGAGCTGGAAACCAGTATTGCATTGGCAGTAGCATTGTGACTGCCCTCGTTGGCAAAATACTGGCGTACCTCTTTTGGGTGCGACGGCATGTCTTTAATATCGGTAAGAGCAGGGTATACTTTATCTCCCGCCAGTTCTGTAGCCTCACGTATGATCGTTTGTGCAGCCTGCAGATCCAGAATAGTATTTGGCTTATAGGTTACTAAGAAATGAGATTCTCTCAGCTCCATCCAAACCCATTCATTTTCTTGTTTTATAATAACCATCGATGACTTAGGGCTAGAAATTAACTGCTAAATTTTGAAAGCCATTCTACTGCTTTTTCCCGGTCGCTAAAGATCTTGGTAGGGATTAATGGTTTGCTTAAAGAAAGGAAAAAACTAGCCATTACACGGTTAAAAGTGTTGGAGACTAGTATCGCATTGGCAACTGCCGAGCGACTTGCCTGTCCGGCGAAAAATTCCCGCACCTCGCGAGTATGACTTGGCATATTTTTGATATCGTTTATCACCGGAAATATTTTACTATTGGTAAATTTTAGAGAGTCGTCGATGATCTTTTTGGCGGATTGAATATCCAACTCCATATCATTATTTTCCTTGAAACATACGTAAAGATATTTCTTGTGATTTTCAATGATTACCCATTCGTTTTCAAAAACATTCATTGACATAAATCTGTTGGTGCTAAGTGTTATAAAAATAGACAAAAATTTATAAAACGCTATGTCTATTTATTATTCTTTTCCAGCTACAATAATCACGATCTCTCCTTTTATCTCTTTTTTTTCCAATATAATACGTAAAACTTCTTCGACGGTTCCGTTTATAGTCTCTTCATACAATTTGGAAAGTTCTCTGGAAACAGATACAATTCTTTCATTTCCAAAATATTCTTTAAACTGTTCCAATGTTTTTGCCACCCGCATAGGAGATTCGTAGAAGATCATCGTACGCGGTTCTTCTGCTAATAATTTCAATCTTGTCTGCCGTCCTTTTTTATGAGGAAGAAATCCTTCGAATACAAAACTATCGCTCGGGATTCCTGATTTTACTAAGGCAGGAACAAAGGCCGTAGGACCAGGTAAGCATTCTATTTTGATCTCATTTTTCAGGCACTCGCGTACAAGCAAGAAACCAGGATCTGAAATAGCAGGTGTGCCGGCGTCGGATACCAGTGCAGCTTTTTCTCCGCCTTTGATTCGTTTGATCACCTGACTTAGGATCTGGTGTTCGTTGAAGGTGTGATAACTCTGCAATGGCTTACTGATCTCCAGGTGTTGGAGCAGTTTTGCAGTGACGCGTGTATCTTCGGCCAGTATAAAATCAACTTCTTTCAGTGTCCGGATCGCACGCAGGGTGATATCTTCCAGGTTCCCGATAGGAGTGGGTACTACATACAATTGAGTGGGTATAGACTCCGACATATTAAGATCTCAAAAGCGCATCGATTGCATAGGCAAGTTCACGGTCTTTGGACGTTACGATATTGCCGGCATCGTGTGTGCTCAATTCTATTTCTACTTTGTTGTATACATTGGTCCAGTATGGATGATGGTCGGCCTTTTCGGCCAGCAGCGCTACGCGTGTCATGAAGGAGAACGCTTCGCTGAAATTTTTGAACTCGAAAGTTCTTTTCAATTTATTATTTTCCTCGTTCCACATAAGTCAGATCTTTTTTTTGAAATGATCAATTTCGTATTTTTTTAAAGTCTCTTTTCTTTTTTTCCAAGGCGGGTTAGTACGAGAGCCCATGTCGATAGCAACCAGGATCACAATCGCCAGGAAAATGGCGAAGACAATGTAGAAAATTTTTCTGTTCCGGGGCATATTTAAATGTTTTTAAAGTTACTTTCAACTTTTAATTTTATCGATCCTCTTCAATTCAAAGTTCTCTTTCGGAGAGATTACCAAAGGCACTTTTTCTTCGATCACCGAACTTGTATCAAGCCCAAAGGCACTAGGCTCCGACAAGCTGATGGATTTGAGGAAGAAATGTCCGTCCATGATCATTTGCTCTACTGGTGATAGCTCGTTGTCGTTGCTAAGGTGTTTTTCTAATACAACAAATTTGAAATCACCAATCACGTTGCGCTTATTTAATGAAGTGTAGCGGCTGGTAAAATCGATCTCTTTATTTTTTACCATATCTTCTACCACCTTACGGAAATAAAGATTGATCTTCTGCTCTACGCGGAATCCCAGGCGGAAATCCACGCGCACCAGGTCATCGGGAAGGATCACATCTACTTTATATTCCATCGTGTATGGCTCGTCGATCACATCAATGTGCACAAGCCAGTAAACGTCGGCACGTTTCGGTTGCTTATTGAAGATCGAATACATGATCTTGGATTCGATATGTTTTGGATTATCGGCACTGGTAAGGTAGACAAGGTGGGTAGCGTATTTTGGCACCGACATATCATGACTAAGCTCGATGAGCATGTTGTGATAATCCTTGAGCAGCACAAATTCAGTAAGTCTGTTTTTAATTTTGCGTGAAGCAAACCAAAGCCACATTACAAGGATCAGGCCGCTGCTGATCACAAAGGTAACGTATCCGCCGTGTAAGAATTTACTGAGGTTGGCAATGAGGAAACAAGTTTCGATAATGAGAAATGTACAAATGAAAATAATCACACCAAGCGCATTCTTCTTCTTCATATAGCGCAGATAGTAATACAGCAGGATAGTGGTGACAAGCATTGTCAGGTTGATGGCAAGACCGTAAGCAGCTTCCATGTTGGAGGATTCGCGGAATATCCATACTACTAACAAACAACCAACAAGCAATAGCCAATTGACGCTTGGTACGTAGATCTGGCCTTTCATGATTGTTGGATAATGGATCTTCACTTTTGGCCAGAGATTGAGACGAATGGCTTCGTTGATCAGTGTGAAAGCCCCGCTGATCATAGCCTGGCTAGCGATGATGGTAGCCACTGTAGCGATACCAATTCCCCAGAGAAGAAAGTCCTGCGGCATGATCCCGTAAAAGGGATGTACCCCATCCAGGTAGCCGCCACGGTTGATCAGCCAGGCGCCCTGGCCAAAGTAGTTGAGCAGTAAAGAAATTTTTACAAAACCCCAGGTAGCGCGAATATTTTCCCGGCCGCAGTGGCCAAGGTCGGAGTAAAGAGCTTCTACCCCGGTAGTACAAAGAAATACAGAACCCAATAGCCAAAAACCTTCAGGATAATTGAACAAAAGATTGAAAGCATAATAAGGATTGATCGCTTTTAAGATCCACCAGTTGCCGATGATTTGGGTGGTGCCCAACACCGCAAGCATAACAAACCAAATGGTCATGATCGGGCCGAAACTATTACCCATGAACTTGGTACCAAAGCGCTGTACAAAAAAGAGTACGATAATAATAGTTATTACGATCGGCACGGTTTCAATATGCGGGTTAGTCATTCTCAATCCTTCGATTGCCGCAGAAACAGAGATGGGAGGAGTGATGATACTATCCGCAAGCAAGGCGCTACCACCAATGATGGCAGGCCAGACAAGATAAGGATGTTTTCTTCGCACCAGTGCAAACAAGGCAAAAGTACCACCCTCGCCTTTGTTATCGGCCATGAGCGTGACAAGAACATATTTGACGGTGGTGATCAGGGTGAGTGTCCAGAAGACCAGCGAAAGCGCCCCCATGATCAATTCTTCCGTGATCTGCTTTTTGCCTACAATGGCATTCATCACGTAAAGCGGAGAGGTACCGATGTCTCCATAGATAATCCCTAAAGTAACTAATAATCCGGCGGCGCTGAGTTTGTGGATATGATGATGTTTTTTTGAAACAACCGTTGACATCTGTTGTGGTTAGTTATTCGATAACAAAAATAGTGAATTAAAATATAATAAGATACCAGGTGCCAGATACCGGATGCCAGATAAAAAAACGACAGTTATATCCATTGATAGCTAAATAAGTACAATACTTGCTAAACCTGCCAGCATCATAAGTTTGCTGAGGGTACTGAGCTGACGGTAATCTTTTTCTGTTTCGGCTTGGTACAATTTTGTCAGTAAGACGAGCAGGAAAGGGAAGAGCGCTATTCCAAAATAGAGCATCAATAAATTGTTGTAGTGTACGGAAAAAAGAAATCCGATTACTACTACAAAGAGGAAACTCACAGAAAAGATAAAATATTTGGTATTACGTATTCCCCATACAATTGGAAGTGTTTTACAACCATACTGCGCATCGCCTTTGATGTCTTCCATATCTTTGATGATCTCGCGGATCAGCGAAATGGTAAAAGCGAATACGGCATAAATGATGACCAGGTTAAGATTATTTGCCGAGAGGAATGTAAGGTAATAAATAGAGATCCCGGTAAGCAGCGAAATAGTGATATTGCCCCACAAGGCAAGCCGCTTGAGCGTGTTGGAATAATACCACATCAGGAAACCGGAAATAAATACAGTAAGAAAAATTTTCCACCCTAAAAAAATACTGATCAACACTGCCAGAAAATTGAAAAGAAAATGCCCGAACAAGGCAACTCTTCTTGTAAAAACTTTTCCAATCACTACTCGTTTGGGATTGTTGGTAAGGTCAATCTTAATGTCGTAATAATCGTTAATAATATAGCCTGCTGCTGCGATCAGCAGGGTAGACAGGCAGAGGAGAATAAAAGAAGGATCGAATAAAATTGTTTTCCATTCAGATCTCGGACCAATCACGAAGATCCGCACCATAAGTTGGGCAAAAAGAATGATCAGCAGGTTAGGAAGCCTCACCAGTCTGAAAAATGCCCCGAGGGATTTTTTTAAATGTAATTTCTGCGATCTGCTCACGCGCTATTAAAAATATGGTCAATGGAAATTAGCGAAAAATGGGCAGATTCTATTATTCGCCAGCTGATTTATTTTGGGCAGACAGCAGCAGCTTACTTGCCAGGTTAGGAATCCTGAGCGTAAGCGTAGTTCCTACATTTTCTTCCGATACCAGTTCCAGTTTGCCATCCAGCTTGAGCATAATTTCTTTTACAATATACAATCCTAACCCTGAACCGTTTGCCAGTATTGTGCCGCGGAAGAACATATCAAACACTTTCGATTTGTATTGCTCCTCGATCCCGATCCCATTGTCGCCAAACACGATCTCGGCATACGATTCATTGCAGCGGATCGAAATAGAAAGCAAAGGATTGCCTCGCTCTTCGGATTGGTATTTGATCGCGTTGGAAATGATGTTCATGAAAATGATCTTCATCCGGTGTTTGTCACTATAGAAGTCTACTTCTTTTTCAATATTGACCGACACCTGGATCCGCTCTGCGTTTTTAATGTATTTGAGATTGGTGAGCGTACGCTTGATGATCTTTTTAAACTTAATATTAGCAGGAGAAATAACAGTGCGGTTGTTGCGCGAAAGATCAGTAAGATCGGAAATAAAACCATCGAGCCGTTTGATGCTTTTTAATCCTTCTTCCACACATTTTTTCCTGATCTCTTCTTCGGTTTCTGTTTTGATCAAATTAAATAATCCTTCCAGTGAACAAAGCGGCGCGCGCAGATCGTGAGAGGCATGGTAGACAAAACTATCGAGTTCAAAATTTATTTTGCGAAGCTCTTTCTCCGAATTTTTGATCTCCGTAATATCGATGGAAACTCCAAGAATATTGACGTCTCCGCTGAAGCTGCTTAGGAAAGGGATTTTAGAAGTATGTAAAATTTTATGTTGCCCGTTGGGGTGCGTGATGGTTTGTTCGGGAAGAATAATATTTTTCCTTTTGTTCAACACCACATTATCACTGGCGTGTACTCCTCTCAGCTCCTCTTCATTTTTGATAAAATAACTATCGTCGCGTCCGATAAAATCTTTTTTATCGGCCGAAAATAAATCTGCCTGCGCCTGGTTGACCAGGATATAGCGGGCATTGAAGTCTTTCAGAAAAATTGGGTGCGGAACAAGCTCAATTATTTTTAACAGCTTGTCTGTATGTTCTTCCAGCACTGAATGTGTGATCTTGTGATCAGTGATTTCGGCGCCGGAGAAATAATATTGTTCAGAAGATTCTTCGAATACAATTTGCCAGGAAAACCATTTCAACTCTTGTGCTGTAGTAAGCAATCTTGCTTCAAAGCAAACTGCTTTTACGCCATTAGTCAGCTTGGCAAATTCGGCTTGCAGCGTTTCATGGTCATTAGGATGGATGAATAAAGAAAAGAGCAGAGCAGGTGGCAGCTCCTGTTCAAAGCCACAGTAGCGGGCAAGAGCCGGGTTGGCATGCAGTAAGTAAAACTCTTTGCTCAAGATCCCCATCGGATCAAAAGAAAGAAGAAAAAAATGATCCAGATCAAACTTGTATCCCTTCATATTCACACTTCCTAATCAGAGTCAATATACAAAGGTTGCTACAATTGATATTGTATTTTTATAATAATCTATTGAAGGAAATATATGATGTAAGAAATGGAGAAGAATAGAAATAATACAAGCCTTCTGGAATAGTATTAATCAGTTATTTGCCTGTACAGATTTCTAAATTTGTCAATAGACTCAATACAAAGTTCCAGTCTTGCATCGTAGTCACCAAAAATTTTTATGTAAGGAAGTCTGCGCCGGTCAAGTTCGCTTTTGAAAAGATCATACAATTCCTGCCGGTGCGTTTGTTCTGGCCGGTCGCGGTGCGGCGGGTCGGGTACCCAGGGCACGTCGATATCGGTGAGAAGGTATAGATCGTAGTTACGTTGCACTGCCGTCTGCGCGATCCATTCGTCTTCGCGATTGAAATAATATTTATTGTAAATATAAGTGGTCAAAGGATTGGTATCGCAGAAAAGCAGCTTATCTGCTTGCTCCGCCATAGCATCTTCAAAAGCCACCTGGCCGATCACGATCGGTGGAATGTCTTGCGGCTGGCAGATCTCATCACTCTTTCTTCCAAACGGGTCGTACAATTCACGCTTTAGATCGAGGTAATAGCGCGCGTATTCAGGCGCATACAAAGTATGGTAATGTTGCGCAAGTTTTTGCGAAAGCATTGTTTTGCCGGTAGACTCCGGGCCGTACAATACAATTTTAGTGATCAGAGGGTTGTTGTTTTTCGGATCGATCGTTTCCATAAATAATAGGCGATAGTCGCTGTAACTACGTACACTGCATAAAGCGAAGTAGTTTTGTAATTCCCCATCTGGTAGTGCATTACCGTATAGATCACATCCGTCACGATCCAGATCAGCCAGCACTCAATGAGCTTGTTATTCATCATCCACTGCGCGGTAAGACTGAGCGCCATGAGCAGCGAATCTTCAAAGGGCATCACATCGTTTGTAAAGGTAGCTGTTACTATTCCTACGATCAGGAACATAAGTAAAGTAACAACTGTCAACGGCAGAAAATGTTTTTTCTTTGTGTAAGAGATCTGTAGCGTGCTATTATCGGGCCTTACGTGTAGCCATTGATACCAACCCATTAAACAGGCTACAAGGTACACCACATGGAGCACCATATTGGCGTAAAGCTTTAGCTTGTAATAAAAAATAATATAGGCAAATACACTAATGATTCCCGTAGGCCAGCACCAGATATTTTCGATCGCTGTCAGTACTACACAAATGTAGCCGAAGAACACGCCGATGTTCTCAATCCATTCAATATAAGTGAGGTTTTTCAGCATCTACCGCGCAAGCGCTTCGTCGATGAGAAGAAGCGCTTCTTTGTAATGTTTGCCCACCGATGGACCGCGTTGTTTGCCAAGGCGCACCACAATTTTACGTTGGTCGGGAATAACAATAATGTATTGACCAAGGATACCGCGGGCATAGAAAATATCGTGTCCCTGGTATTGCGGAATAGTCCACCACTGGTAGCCGTAGAACTCGCTTGGCTTCATATCCAGATCACCGTCGGGTAAATGATTTGGGCGAATGGAGGCAAGAACATATTCTTGTGGAATAAGTATTTGTCCGTTCCACTTTCCGCTATCGAGGTAAAGTTTTCCAAGTCTAGCAAAATCGCGGGCGTTGGAGTTTACGCAACAGTAAGCTTTTTCGTAGCCGTCTTTTTTATCGAGACTCCAAAGCGCATCGTTCTCGCAGCCAAGCGGCTCCCAAAGCTT
This sequence comes from Cytophagaceae bacterium, assembly GCA_035535995.1. GTDB lineage: Bacteria > Bacteroidota > Bacteroidia > Cytophagales > Cytophagaceae > JANYCO01. The sequence goes on along the minus strand of DATLOZ010000009.1, from coordinate 98,574 downwards.
TTCGTGCGCATAATCGCTAAGCGCTTTTCCGGTGGCTTGCTCCAATACAAAGGAAAGGATTTGTGTATCGCCGCTTTTGTAACGGAAAATTTTTCCTGGCTCTTCGATCGGTTTCAAACCACTCATCAGTTTTTTGAGATCGGTGCCGTAGTAGGCTTCGGTAGTAGGAGAGAAAGGACTAGAATATCCTTCTACCCAATTGAGTCCTGAGCTCATCATCAGCAGGTGACGGATCGTAATTTTTTGTTTGTCGCCTTCTTTAAATTCCGGCAAAAAATATCCTATAGGTTGGTCAATGCTTTTTATTTTCCCTTCCTGCAGCGCAGCGCCAACCAGCGTGCTTACGTAGCTTTTGGCCATTGAGAAGGAATTGGAAAAAGAATTCTCTCCATAGCCGTCCCAATATTCTTCGTACACAAGAGAATCATTTTTAATGATCAGCAGCGCTACACTTTCAAGCGCTACAAGATTTTTTCGAAGCGTATCAGAAATATCGGTTTGATTGTAATGCGTGGACTTCGGCCATGGTTGTGGCTTAGCGCTTTTACCGATCTTCCTTTCGGGAAAAATTTTATAATCGTCAATGTCGGCAAAATTGTAAAGCAATGCTTTGTAGAAATAGCTTTTTCCGCTCAGTACTACCCAGGCATTGAACAATATGAAAGCAAGTAATAATACGAGTCCGGTGCGGCGAAGGATCTTTTTCATAGGCTAGAAATCATATCCAAAGGTGATGTACAAAAGAGGCTTTGATACAATATTGTTCTGTAGTCCCCAACCCAGATCAGCTTTTACATAGTAGCCGAGGAACATAGTTCTAACACCGGCTCCATAACCAATAAGGAATGGACTTCTGTAATTGGTGACTGTAGCAGAGAAGGGATATCCCGGGATCGTTTGATTGTCCTGGATGTTGGTGAGCTTTCCTGAATAAGCATTTCCAATGTCTGTAAACCCGATCAATTGAAGGTTACGCAGAAAGTTGGAACCGATAGTGCCGTTGTAGAAATATTGTACTACCGGCAACCGGAGTTCTGCGTTGAACAATAAATATTTCGGTCCGAACTGAGTGTTGTATTTAAATCCGCGCAAGCTCGTTACATAACGCATGAAAAGAATATCGCTGTTGTTCACACCCGGGTCAATCGTGTAAGGGTTATTGGTGGCGGCGTTTTGATTGGAATAGAACTCATGGTTAGAAAGCAACCAGTTGTCCATCCCTCCAATCAGGAAGCTTTTAGGGCTGTTGCCAAAATAATGTCCGTAAGAAACCCTGGTAGCGAGCGTAAGTTCTTTATGGATAGGAATGTATTTTCTGAAATCCATAAACATAAGCCCGAAATCTTTTTTCACGTTTTGGTTGGATTTGTAGTATTCAGCAGAAATTTTGAAACGTGTTCCTTTCAGCATATTGATGCCGGTCACCAGTGTATTGTCGTACACATATTCTGCCCGCGCCGATTCATAACTTGCGATTACATCTTTTGCCGCAATGGTTTGGTACGAAGTTGTTTCGCGATAAGTGGTAGTCAGGAAAGAAGGTGTGACGCTTATGCGCTGGTTAACTGAAAGAGGATACGAAGCGGTTCCGGAAATAATGTTGAGTACATAACGTTGAGAAGCATAATCGTTGTAGGGACTTACGGTTTGCCGGTCGTAGCGGATCTTGAAATCTACGCGTTTTTTTACATAGCGGTATTCGCCAAAAAGTTTACTGCTTTTAAAATCAAACCCGATAAAACCACCACCGTCGATGCGGTGATTGCCGAGCAGGTCCGACATACCGCCTTCCAGCAAGGCGCCCAGCCCGCGCAAAGGATCTACCATGAGGGTTGTAATTATTTTATCAGCGCTGAAAGGATTGTTATATTTTCTCGGCCCCATGTACTTGAGCGCATCCAGCGCAGGCATGTAGGCTTTGTTTTCCTGGTTGGCCTGAGCAGTAGTATCTTTTTTAATCTGCGATTGAAAAACCAGCTCATTGAATTCTGATTCTTCGTTGGAGTTGAAATTAAAATTGATCGTATCCTTAGCGGGAGGATTGGAAATAATATCGTTCGCCGAATACGAATGTACAAGACTCTTGCGCTGCGTTACGGGTGTGTTGTAAGAGTTTGCATTCCAATTGTTTTTGCGGAAATAAATGCGGTCTCTTCCTTTGAACAAACTGGTGTAAAGCACCGATGGATTTTGTTTCGAATATTCAAACGAAGTGATGTCGTTCGATAGATTCGTTACTTGAGTGATCGAGCGATCGTCGTTTAAGCGGTAGATATTTACGATCCCTTTTTCATCGCTGAGGAAATAAAGATTGTGTTCATCTGGCCCTTTAGGAAGGTAGTTGTTGTTGCGGTTATTGGTGAGGCGTTTGAACGTAGTTTTATTTGCAGGATTGTATAGGAAAAGATTATAATTGTCGCTGTATTTAGGCAGTCCTTTGCACATAGCGAGCGTATCATTTTGTCTCGTAGAGCTGAAGATCAGATTGCCGCTTGGAGTATACAACGGGTCGATATCATCACATGGATCGTTGGTAAGTGGAGTGGTGCTATTAGTTTTGCCGCTGTAGAGGAATATATCTGTTTGTCCATCCTTATCCGCACTCATGGCAAGTGTGCTGCCATCGGGAGAATAAGCCATGGAATAGATCTGGTTGAACAGTGTTAATTTTTTCTTATACGTTTTATGATTTTTCAGATCAAATGTTTTCATCAGCATATTTTCGCGTTTGCGAAGTACAGCAGAGATCACAAATTCATTTTGCCATGCACTGATCGGCAATGCATAGTCGATAGCCTGATCTACTCTTCTATAGCCACCTTTGGCAAGTTTTTTCTTCTTTCCAGTTTTAAGATCGACCAGGTAGAGTTTGAAACGGCCTTTGTAGTTTTGAACATAGCTCGCGTATGTACCTTCCTTGTTCATGCTCAGCGAATAGATCTTAGCATTGCGGCGTGGGCTTACCAATATGGTGGAATCGGGAGAGATGCTGTATGAACTGGAAAGAGGAAGGTCCATTTTTTTGTAATAGTCTTCCCAATTTTTAAGAAAGTCGTAAAAACTAATTCCGAGATTACTTTCAATGCTCAGGCGTTCGTTGCGAAAGGCTCTGGTAAGGCCGATGATATTGGAGACATTATTTTCTCCGTATTCTTTACCAATAAAATTCCAGATCGATTGACCGATGAAACGCGCTTCTTCGCCAGAATAAGAAGTAGGATTTTTGATCTTTCCGTTTAGTACGCGGTCGCGCATGAAGTTGTCCATCTCCTGGCTCCAGTCTTCGGAAATATAAGCCGCGGCTCCGCTCAGGAACCAGTCGGGAAGATTCATCAGGTAAGAGCTTTTTACTACATCTTTTACATTTCCTCCATACATGATCGTATTCATGATGGTATAGGAAACGCCGTAGCTCACATCTTTCATCAGCTGGATCTGTGTGCCTTTGAATGCGATCTCGATCTTTGCTTTTACCAGCACGGTTTGCCCGCCGATCATAATTTCCTGGTCGGCCAGCCCGATGTTGCTTTGCTGCTTGTCTGCTACAGAATTGTAAAGAATGATCTGTATTTTTTCGGCGGGAGTATAACCGGTGATGTCTACGATGCGCTGGAAATCTTCTTCAGCATAGCTGCCGGCCTTGATGGCAAGCTCGATCGCAGTTCCGTAGTAGTAAACTTCGAAATTAGCAGTGGTGATGTATCTCCATTTAAAATCTTTGTATTGGACTCTGTTTTTTCCAAACGGCTCCTGCGAAGATTGCGAAAAAACGGGTAAGCAAAATAATACGGCCAATACGGCTAAAATATAGTTCCGCAAAGTAGACATAGTTAATATTCAGAACGTGAATATAATGAATAAAAACGTTCAATATTTACCTCTGGGTATAATTGTTTTGAGCCTGTCAGATGCTGAGCAAAGTTCAATGCAAAATAGGGGGCAAGCGATACTCCTTTTGTACCCAGCCCGTTAAAAATTCCCACCGCGGGATGTGCCGGATGAAAGCCTACCAATGGTTTCCGGTCTTTCACCGAAGGGCGTACGCCGGCTGTATGTTCTGTAATTTCAAAAGGTTGAAGGATCATTTCCGAAAGTTTATCTCTTAATTCTTCTTTGTTTTTTTCGGTAGGCCGGTTGTTATCAAAGACCCACTGATAAGTAGAACCTACGCGGTACGTATCGTTTCCGAGCGGGATAATAAAAACCTGTTTATTTAAAACAGTGTCTTGAATAAAGGACTGGATTTTTATTTTTAAAATCTCGCCTTTGGAAAGAGCGAATGGCAGCCAGGAAAATAAAGGATTGGATGCGGCTCTCCGGCCTTCGCAGAAAATTATTTTAGTGGCCTTCAGATCACTGTATTGAATTCCGTTTTCGGAAATAATCAGTTTTTGAGGATCAAATTTTTCAGATAAAAAACAATTTTGTTCAAGAAGCTTTTTGCGGAAAGTATCGAGCATTACTGGCAGGTCAATGTAGCCGGAGTGCTTGGTTTCGAAGCCTCCAAACCAATTGTGGCGCAGGTAGGCCTGGTATTTGTAATCGGGAATATTGGTGTCAATAAATGCTTCGCCGTCGTGCGCGCTGAGCCAGGTGTTTTGTTCTTCAATACTTGAAAAAGGTTTGTAGACCGGCATAGGATGTACGATCGAGCAAGCATATCTTTTTTCAAAATCCTGGTAATAATTTTGACTGTAAGGGAAAAGCTCTTCGGCTTTCCAGGTTTTGGTCATACGCTTTCCGGTCACGGGGTTATAAAGCCCGGCAGCTACGCGGGAGGCAGCGTGAGGGTCTTCGTCGCTCAGTACCACGATGCGCGCACCTGCCTTGCGCAAGCAATCGCCGAGCACAGTGCCTGCAATGCCTTGGCCTATGATCAGGAAGTCGGTTTGCACGTTATTGAATTTTTAAATTTTAAACTTTGAATTTTAAATTAAGCAGGCCAGCTGTAACTTACGAATAATATTTTCGGAAATTAAAATTTAAAATTCAAAATTTAAAATTCATCGATACTCTTCCTTGCAAATCCCCCCTGAAAAAAGCATTTTTGTAAACCTATGATCACTATAAAAACATTTACATTCAACGCGCTGCAGGAAAACACTTATGTGCTTTATGACGAGACGGGAGAGTGCGTGCTGATCGATCCGGGTTGTTATGACCTTGATGAGAAGCAGGAACTGAAAGAGTTTATCGAAGAAAAGAAATTAAAACCTGTAAAACTTCTCAATACTCATTGTCATGTAGACCATGTGTTGGGAAATTATTTTGTAAAACAACTATACAATATAAAACTCTATACCAGCAAAGAGGAAGAAGCCGCGCTGCGTTCTGTGAAAGTGTATGCTCCCATGTATGGCTTTGAACGCTACGAAGAAAGTGAAGTAGATGAGGTCGTAAAAGAAGGCGACAGGATCACGTTTGGAAATAGTGAATTAGAAATTCTTTTCGTACCCGGACATTCGGTAGGACATCTTGCTTTTATCAATAAAGAAGAAAAGATCTGTATGAGTGGGGATGTATTGTTCAATCAAAGTGTAGGCCGCTGGGATCTACCGGGAGGAAACCAGGAAGTATTGTTCAACAGTATTCTAAACAAACTTTACAAACTTCCCGATGATATGGTAGTTTATCCGGGCCATGGCCCTGAAACCACTATCGGGCGTGAGAAGCGGACGAATCCGTATTGTTCACTGCGAGCTTAAATTATCTGAACCAGGATGCTCAGGATTTAAGGATGAACATGATTTCTGCGAAAGATTAGTTATTCCGAAGCCGATGTTTGTGTCCTCACAAACAGCATGCCATTGGTCTAGACACAATTATTTAAATTTAAAAATGAACATCAAAAAACATATTCCGAATTTTCTTACCTGTTGCAATCTGCTTTGTGGTATAGCGGGAATTTACTATGCATGGCTGTTCAATCACGATCTCACCTATGCTTCTTTTTTCATTTACCTTGCCTGTCTTTTTGATTTTTCAGATGGGTTTGCGGCAAGAGCATTGAAGGTGAGTTCCCCGATAGGAAAGGAACTTGATTCGCTGGCAGACATGGTAACTTTCGGTGTCTTACCTGGATTTATGATGGCTCTAATGCTCGGATTACCTACCTTAAACTATATGGCAAACGTGCCGGAGGAAACTATTTATTTTATGAGAGCCATGAATTCACAAGATTCGTTTTGGTTGGAAACAGCTTCAAAGCTCGCTCCTTTTGCTTTTTTAATAACAGTATGTTCAGCGCTGCGGCTTGCCAAATTCAATATCGACACGCGTCAAAGCGATCAATTTATTGGGGTGCCTACACCTGCTAATGCACTTTTTATTTCAGCTTTGCCATTCTTAGCGAAGGGACAAACAGAGATCGGCAGCATATTCACACATCCTTTAGCTTTGCTGATCATGGTACCTGTGCTTTCTTACCTTCTAGTAGCCGAGCTTCCCCTCATTGCGCTTAAATTTAAAAACTATGGTTGGGAGGATAATAAAATGCGTTATATCCTGATTATTAGCGCTCTTTTGCTTGTGTTGACATTAAAATTCGTTGCCATTCCGATTATTATAATTTTATATATAATTTTGTCCATAATCGAAAACAAGCTTTCACGGGGGAAAAAGCCAATCGACTAAAATCGTTTCCGTGCAGGACTTAAAATAAAAAACATGAAATTCAAAGCAGAAATCAATGTAATGCCTCTTAAAGAGATCCTTGATCCACAAGGGAAGGCGGTAAAACTGGGTTTAAATAACCTGGGGATCACAGATGTGTCGGATGTTCGAATCGGGAAACACATCACGCTGGAGCTGGAAGCAGCGAACCAAGCAGAAGCGGAAAAAAATGTAGAAACTGCCTGCAAAAAACTTCTGGCCAACCTGATCATGGAAGGCTATACGTACTCTGTAGCGGCTTTGTAGTAATTATGAATTATGAATTTTAAATTTATGAGTTAAATCATTCAAATTTAAAATTCATAATTCATAATTCGTTCTTCATACTATCCTTTTAGTTTCTTCGTTAAGGATTTGCCTCGCTCTGGTTGTTTTGCATGGGCAAACAGAGTGTACTAAAAGTAATGACCCACTTGAAAAATGGCTAAACAGAAACGGATCATATTCCTATTGCTTTTTACTTTTTTGTTTGCAGCTTTTGCAAACGCACAAACCATACAGGTGAAGTGGACCAAGCCGGTGATGATCATGGACACTACCTTCAAGCCGGTGAAAGCGCTCTACTTTGATGGGGCCAAAATAGAAAAAGATCTGCTGCCTTATTACTGTCTCACACTTTACAACGTATCCGCTGGAAACTTTCGTTTGATCAATACCAAATACCAATTGCTCAACGATACAGAGACGGCGATCATTCAGAATAAAATTATTCCTACCAACGCTTCCATCAAGATCGGAATTCAAAACAAAAGACCGGTGAGTACGGTTTTATTTGTGCCGCTACGGATGAATGGACAAGGCTTGTACGAAAAGCTGGTTTCCTTTAGTTACGAATACGATGTTGTACCTTTTTCCGATGCATTGCCCGGCGCGAAAATTAAGCACGGAACTCAAACGGCTTCTTATGCAAATGCTAAGGTTAGTGCGGCTTCCGGCGTTTCTGTACTGGCAACAGGAACCTGGTACCAAATAGCAGTGAGTGGCAATGGAATGTATAAGATCGATTACAATACCCTTAAGAGCATTGGCATTAATCCTGATCAGATCGATCCACGTTATCTTAAAATTTATGGAAATGGCGGAGGCATGCTTCCACAAGCCAATAGCAGCGCGCGCCCGGATGACTTATTGGAAAATGCTATTTACATCGTGGGCGAAGGCGATGGAAATTTTGACCAGGGAGATTATATTCTTTTTTTCGCTAAGGGCCCAGACAGCTGGGAATATAATTCTAGCGAAACTATTTTTAACCATGAAAAAAATATTTATTCGGATAAAGCCTATTACTTCGTTACGCTGGGAAGCACACCTGGCGCAAGGATCCAAAACCAGGCCGATCTGGGCTCTGCCGCACAGGTGGTAAACTATTTTGACGAACATCTTTTCTACGAAAGTGATAATACTAATATTCTAGGCTCTGGCCGCGATTGGTATGGAGACACCTTCGGTGAAAATATTTCTTCTACTTTCAACTTTAACACTGCAGGAATGTTGCCTGCTTCTACATTATATATCACTTCAGCAGTAATGAGCAGCTCGGTTTCTTCTACCAGTTTTTCTATGAAGGTAAACGGGGTTTCGGCCAGCAGCAGCCAGTTCCTTATAGCCAACAATCTTTCTACCTACGATTATAAAGGTAGAGAAGATCGGGCAATTTTTTCTTTCAACAGTTCTACAATTGGAACGCCTTCTAATCTTGCTATTGTCTTGAGTTACGACCGTGGTTCTTCGGCTTCTTCTATTGGTTACCTGGATTACCTGGAAGTAAATATGAAACGCTCGCTGGCGCTTTACGGAAACGAATCTACGTTCCGTACCATTGCTTCCACCGGCGCGGCTACCACGCAGTACCAGGTGAGCAACGCAGCAGGAGCGTTGATCTGGGATGTGACAGATATTACCAATATTAAAAATATCACCTATACTACTTCGGGTTCTACGGCTATATTTTCGGCCAACTCAACAACCCTGGAAGAATATATTGTTTTCTCCGGAGGAGATTTCCCCACTCCTGAAGTGATCGGTGCTATCCCTAATCAAAATCTTCACGGCATCAATGCTCCTTATCTTCCCGACATGGTGATTGTTACGCATCCCGAGTTTCTGGCGCAAGCTCATCAACTGGCAAACTTCCGCAAAAGCTTCGACAACCTGGATGTAACTGTAGTGACCACACAGCAAGTATACAATGAATTTTCTTCCGGAGCCCAGGATGTAACAGCGATCCGCGATTTTATGAAAATGCTTTATGACCGGAAATCCGGTTCGGATTCTTTACGCTATTTGCTGCTCTTCGGCGATTGCTCCTACGATTATAAGACCAGGCTTCCCAACAATACTAACTTCGTACCTGTTTACGAATCATACGAATCGCTGTACCCACTCGCTTCTTTTTCTTCCGACGATTATTTTGCATTCCTGGATAATTTAGAAGGCGCATGGGCCGAAGGCACTACACCGGATGAAGATCTGATGGATATCGGTGTGGGAAGAATTCCGGTAAAAAATTCCAGTGAAGCAAGTGTTGCTGTTGACAAACTTAGTTACTACAGTGCAAGTCAAACCTGCCTGGGAAAATGGCGCAATGAGATCACCTTTGTGTCTGACGACGGCGATGGAAATTTACACATCGGCGATGCCAACAGCCTGGCCACCTTGATTGATACGACTTACCAGCTTTACAACGTGAATAAAATATTTCTGGATGCATTTGTGCAAGTAGCTTCTCCCGGCGGAGAAAAGGCGCCGGAAGTAAATGCTAAGATCGACCAGGAAGTGAACAAAGGTACGTTTATCCTTAACTACAGCGGGCACGGTGGAGAGACTTTGTGGGCACAGGAAAATATTTTGGACCTGACACAAATAGAAGGCTGGACCAATTACGACAATATGCCTTTGATGATCACCGCCACCTGCGATTTTGGGCGGTACGATGATCCGCGTCTTGTATCAGGATCGGAGACGGCGCTTACAAGATCAAGCGGTGGAAGTATTGCAAACATTACTTCGGCACGTGTAGTGTATCAGTTTAGTAATATACAACTGAACAAAGCGATCTACAATTTTATTTTCAAACCTCTTTCCGACGGACAGAAACCAAGGATGGGCGATGTGATCCGTCTATCCAAGAACGGAAGTATTGTAGGGGTAAACAACCGCAATTACGCTTTGCTCGGCGATCCTTCGCTGAGACTTGTATATCCTACAGAAGATGCGCCGATCACTAAGATCAAAGGAATTAGCGTAAGCCCTGTACCAGATACTTTGAAAGCATTGAGTAAAGTTTCTATACAAGGAGAGGTGCGAAATAAACTGGGCGCAAAGCTGACTAATTTTAATGGCAAACTGAATATCACTGTATACGATAAGAAGACCAATGTCAGTACCTACGGCACAGAAGGCGGACCAGTATTCACGTTCAGCGTGCGCAATAATTTCCTGTTTGACGGAAATGCCTCCGTCTCCAATGGCGACTGGTCAGTATCGTTTGTAGTGCCGAAAGATATTTCTTATCAATATGATTTTGGTAAAATAAGCGTGTATGCTGAAAAAGACGGCTCGCTCGACGATGCAGGAGGATATTATTCCAATGTCATCATTGGAGGTACAGATCCAAACGCACCGGCAGATAATACACCACCGCAGATACATTTGTATATGAACGATGAATCATTCGTCTTCGGTGGGATCACAGGCAAGGACGCTCTATTCCTGGCGCACCTCAGTGATGAAAATGGGATCAATACTGCCGGATCAGGTATCGGGCATGAGATTGCAGCCACGTTGGATAATAGCGAGACACCGATTGTACTGAATGAATTCTATACGGCTAACCTAAACGATTATAAGAACGGTTCAATCAAATATCCTTTCAAAAACCTGGAGGCAGGTCATCATACGCTAAAGCTGAAAGCATGGGATACCTACAATAACTCCGCCGAGTCTTACCTGGAGTTTGTGGTAGCCAGCGATGAGCACATCGCTTTGTCGCACGTGCTGAATTATCCTAATCCGTTTTCCACGCATACCGTTTTCCATTTCGATCATAACCGTGCCGGCGATGATCTTGACGTGATGATCCAGATCTATACTGTGTCCGGTAAATTAGTAAAGACACTCGATACCAAAGTATACATGAGTGGCTCGCATTTTCAAGGCCTGGACTGGGACGGCCGCGACGATTATGGAGACAAGATCGGCAAGGGTGTATATGTATACCGCGTTTGGATCCGCGCTCCACGAGACGGATCGCAGGTACATAAGTATGAGCGATTGGTGTTGTTGAATTGAGGATGCCGGATACCAGATGCCAGAAAATAAAACAGTAAAGCTTTTTTGAATTTTTCCTGAATTTTGATCAACGATAAATATTATTTTATCCGGCATCCGGTATCTGGTATCCGGCATCTGATCAATGAGAGTCCTGGGATCAGCTTATTACATTGATAGTAAATAAATTACATGATCTTTTTTCAAGGTTATTTATTTTAAAACTTTTCTTTAGTAAGCAATAAAAGAGTATATTTGGTAGTTATTTCAATTAAAAAACATGATCAAGAAGTTTTTATTCTTCACCACAATTCTTTCAGGATCTTTTTTGACCAATCTATATTCCCAGAGCATTGGGTACGACAATAATGGTAATCCAGTTTCCATAGATGGAAAGCTGATTGGAAAAAATTATCCAAACGTAATTACTACAGCCGTTCCCTTTCTCACCATCTCTCCAGATGCACGTTCAGGCGCAATGGGCGATGTGGGAGCTGCGATCTCTCCAGACGCTAACTCAATCTATTGGAATGCGGCAAAACTAGCTTTCGCTGATAAAGACATGGGGTTTGCGATCTCTTACACTCCTTGGTTGCGTAAACTTGGAATCAACGATATGTCGCTCTCCTACCTTGCCGGATATAAAAAATTATCGAAGCAAGAAGCGGTAGGAGTTTCTCTTAATTATTTTAATATGGGTAGCATTACCTTTACAGACCAGGCTGGAAACGCTTACCAGGATTTTCGTCCGAAAGAATTTGCAGTCTCTGTTACTTATTCCAGAAAACTAAGTAATAAATTCAGTCTTGCTCCTACCATCAAATATATTTATTCCAACCTTTCGGGAAACCTTACTATTCCTGGTTCTTCTACTGTTACCAAGCCAGCCAACGGCGCAGCAGTAGACCTTGGTGCGTTCTATACTACCGATGCAAGGGTAGGCGGAATGGAGTCTAAGATCTCCTTCGGTGCGGTGATCTCCAACTTTGGGAGCAAGCTTACTTATACGACCAGTTCAAGAAAAGATTTTATTCCTACCAATCTTAAGATAGGGGGTGCTTATACAGTAAAAGCAGACCAGTACAACAAATTTACTTTTGCTGCTGATGCAAACAAGCTCATGGTTCCTACGCCAGGTGTATCTGATGGGAACGGAGGATATATTGGTAATAATCCAAACGATCAAAAATCCCTTTTCAGCGGGGTCTTCGGTTCTTTCACCGATGCGCCGGGAGGAGCGAAAGAAGAGCTTAGAGAAGTTATGCTAAGCGCCGGTGTGGAATATTGGTACAACGATTTGTTTGCCATCCGCGGAGGATATTTTGGGGAGAATAAATACAAAGGAAATAGAAAATACTTCACACTCGGAGCTGGATTACGCTATCAAATGTTTGGGATCGATTTTGCTTACCTGATCCCGATGGCGCAAAACAACCCATTGGCGGAAACACTTCGCTTCACACTACACTTCGACTTTAAAACAAAAGCCAGAGAAGAAAATATTCTGATCGAAGAATAACCGTTCAGGCTTTTATTAAAAATAATGTATCATTATAATTGTCAGGATTGATCAAAACAGTATCAGGGTCCTGACAATTTTTTTATAAAATAATATGACTACGCTAGACAGAACAATTGCTCCTTCTTATAAAAACATTGATTCCTATATCTTACCGGAAGCCGAGTCGGTAAAGCTTGCCAATGGTATTCCGCTGCACTTCATTTTATCAGGCACACAGCCGGTAGTACGCATGGAGTTGATCTTTAAAGCGGGCAATTGGTATGAGCCGAATTTTGGCTGTGCTCATTTTCTGGCGAAAATGCTTTCGGAAGGAACATCCAAGCATACCGCGCACGAGATCCAGGATATGTTTGCTTATTATGGTGCGTTTCCTGAATTCAATTCGGGAGTGGATCATTCTTCTGTTACGGTATATACCTTATCCAAACACTTGGAAGCTCTGTTGCCATTGATCCATGAACTGGTTTCAGAAGCTATGTTTCCTGAAAAGGAATTTGAGAATGCTAAAAATATTACGCTTCAGAGTTTGAAGGTAAATAAAGAAAAAACAGCTTTCCTTGCCGGAAGTAAATTCCGCGAAATGTTGTTTGGCTCGGAGCATCCTTATGGTTATTATCTTTCTGAAGAGGCAATAGAAGCCGTGAGTATTCAGTCGCTACAGGATTTTTATAAAAAAAATTATACCATAAGTAACTGCGAGATCGTTCTTTCCGGTGGCGGAGATCTTGATTTTGTAAGCCTCATCAATAAATATCTTGGCTCTGATAACTGGGGAAAAAACGATACACTTCCTTATAAGGGCAAAAGGTTTTCTCCGGTGAGTTTTTCCAAAAGAGAACTCATCACCCGCGAAACCGCTGTCCAGTCGTCGATTCGGATGGGTAGAAAAATTTTCTCGATCTCACATCCTGATTATTTTAATCTTTATTTTCTTAACGAAATTTTCGGAGGATATTTCGGCTCAAGACTGATGCAAAATATTCGGGAAGACAAAGGATATACTTACGGCATTAATTCCAACCTGGCTACCTACAATCACGAAGGATATTTTGTAATAGGTACGGATGTGAAAAGAGAATTCACCCAGCAAACCCTTGATGAAATATACAAGGAGATGAAAAAGCTGAAAGAAGAAAAAGTGTCGCAGGGAGAATTAGAGACCGTGCGCAATTATATGCTTGGCTCTTTTGTAAACTCGATCACTACACCTTTCGCGGTAGCAGATAAATTTAAAACGATCCACTTCAATGGTCTGGGATATGATTTTTATAAAAACTATTTCACCGCACTGAAAAATACTACTTCGGAAACCTTGATGGCTACTGCACAAAAATATTTTGACGAAAACTCCATGTCGGAAGCTATAGCGGGAGGGATATGAGTGGTGAGTTAGATGAGATGCAACGTCATTCCTCGCAATGACGGTTTTAATTTTAAAAGTAACTCGTAAACATTTTAGCTATGAAAAAAGTATATCTACTCATTCTCCTTTTTGCAGGCTTATTTCTAGCAAAGAATACCGCCGCACAAACTGTATTTTCCTGCCAGTACAAAAGCGATGCAGATGTAAAAGTATATGTAGCGCAATACAAATCCGATGCTGATCTGGTTGTTTATAAATGCACTTATAAGAGTGATGCAACGGGTAATAATGGGTTGTGGTTTTTTGTAAACTATAAATCCGATGCCAAGAAAAAAATATTTTTCACCGAATATAAATCTGACGCTGATGTGGTGATCTACTTCTCACAATACAAAAGCGATGCAGGCTGGAAAAACAAATTGAAGCAGCAGTGGTTTTATTAGTTTAAGTTCTCAATACTCTTGCTGATAGAATGCAAGACAGTATTGAGCAACAGCAACAGTATGAAGTAATATCATCAGAAAAATAATTAACTCCTTAGATCACCTGTGGCCCTGCGTTGTTGATACGCGATACATACACTTCGTTTCCAATACCCAGGTCGTTGAATACCTTTGCCATATTTTCTCCTGCTTTTTTCGCTGTCTTTTCATCCTTGCTCAACGCAAAAACAGAAGGGCCGGAACCGGAAATTCCTCCGCCCAGTGCGCCTGCATCGATGGCGCTTTGCTTCACATCGTAATAACCAGGGATCAACATAGAGCGATACGGCTCTGCTACCACATCGTCCATCGAGCGGCCAATTAAACCGTAGTCAGAAGTGATGAGTCCTGCTACCAATCCCGCTACGTTTCCCCATTGTTTGATGGCGTCGTGCAGTGAAAGATCTTTTCTTAAAATGCTTCGTGCATCTTTAGTACGTACTTCGATGTGAGGATGTATGATCGTAGCGAAGAGTTCTTTGGGTGTAGGAATTTTTACCACATCAAGAGGAGTATAGCTTCGCACAATTACGAATCCGCCGAGTAGGGAAGGAGCCACGTTGTCGGCATGCGCTGATCCGCAGGCAATGCGCTCACCTTCCATAGCGAAAGGTAAAAGTTCTTCTTGTTTCAGTGGACAGCCGAGTAATTGATTGGCGGCGAATACACCTGCTACCGCGCTGGCTGCGCTGGAGCCAAGGCCACTGCCCAATGGCATTTTTTTATGAAGCTTTAAATCGAATCCTTGTTTGGTATCAAGTTTGGCCAGCATGCGGAGAATGGAAACTCCCACAGTGTTGAGCTCAGGGTCTCTTGTAAGCTTTCCACCATCACCGGTGATGGCTGAAATGGTAATACCAGGAGTGGATTTTAATTTCATTTCTACTTCGTCGCCGGGATCGTTCACTGCAAAACCGAGTACATCGAAACCACAAGTGACATTAGCTACTGTAGCGGGGGCAAAAACTTTGATGCTCTTTTCCATATCTTGCTTCAAAGTTAAGACATTGGCAATGAAAGCCAAATTATTTGTATAGGCGCTTTGTTGTAGGCTTTTGAAAAATTATCTTAATCATTTAAATTGATTGGAATTTTGAAATCGTATGAAATATAAAGAATTGATAATCGGTTTTTTACTGGTACTTGTATTGGGTGTCTTGCAGTTCCTTCTCATCGAATGGAAAATCCCAAGAGGTGTGAATCTCTCTTTTATATTTTTATTTTCACTCGTGAAAGTACTTTATGTAGTGATCCTCTGCTTTCGCCGCATTGTTACGATCGCGCATATCGATCTGCCTTATCACCGCTTTCTTTTGTTTATCGCTACCAATGTAGTGCTCATCGTATTTTCTTTTTCGATCGATTATCTCGCCGTCTTTCACCTGGACCCTACGTCGTTTACAGGGTTGGAAGATACCACTAATATGTTTGAAGAATATTTTAAATTATTTTACTTGAGTCTGCTCATGTTCACCAACATGGGTGTGGCAAACGTAGTACCCGTCAAAATTCCCGCCGAAGCGCTTGTGATGTTTGAAGCGATCGTTTCTTTTGTAACGCTGATCTTTATCCTGTCGGATTATGTGACGTTGAGGGATTCGCTGAAAAGGTTGAAAGAAAAATGAAAAATTATGAGTTATGAATGTTGAATTATGAATTTAAAATTGTCAACTCACAATTCAACATTCATATCTAATAATTTTAATAGGTGACAAATTTTTTTACCACTGCCTCCAATTGACCAAGGCTTAGAGCGCCGGCCTGGCGCCATTTGATCTGGCCTTTTTGAAAAAGTATCAAAGTAGGAATACTTTGTACCTGGTAAGCGGCCGCAGCTTGTTGGTTTTTATCTACATTGATTTTGATCACTTTTAAATGGTCGCCTGTTTTGGAAGATAATTGTTCCAGGGCCGGTGCCATTGCTTTGCAGGGGCCGCACCAATCGGCATAAAAATCGACCAGCACAGGTTTTTCAGATTGTATAAGATCTTTAAAAGAAATTTTCATAGGAGTAGTTTTTACCGGACTACTTTCCCTTTCCAGTTTGAAATGCCTCCGTCCAGGTTATAGGTATTAAATCCTTTCTGTGATAATAGTGACGAAGCTTTTGCAGACCTTCCGCCTGCTTTGCAGTAAACCAGGTAGGTTTTGGTAGGATCCAGTTTAGTTAGTTCGTTTTCAAAATTTTCATTTTTATAATCCATCAGTAAGGCATTTTCTAAATGTCCTTCCTTGTATTCCCCCGGAGTTCTCACATCCAGGATTACGGAATTTTCTTTTCCGGCAAGCTCGGAAAACTCTTTTTCATCGATCGTTTTATACGTGCCTGCCTCCCTGCAGCCTGACAGGCATAAGGAGATTGCTATTGTTATTAAACAAAAGACTTGTTTCATGAGTTCTTTTAATGATTACTATGTATGCCTAAAATAGTTCAAGATGCCAGATAATATTTTTTCTTTACCTGATATCCGGCATCTTCATTTATTCTTTTGCTTTCGCCAGCGCGCTATACCCGCCTTCTATATTGACGATATGTTCAAACCCTCTCGATTGTAAGATCGAACAAGTGATCATAGAGCGGTAGCCGCCGGCACAGTGTACAAAGTAGGTTTTATGTTTATCCAGGTCATGGATCCAATCGTTGAGGTAGTCGAGCGGAAGGTTAGAGCTGTTTGCCAGATGTCCTGTTTCATATTCGGAACCCTTTCGTACATCCAGGATATTGGAGGGTTGTGGGTGTATGGCGAGAAATTTTTCGGGAGAAATATTTTCTATATGATCTGTTTCTTTTTTTGCTGCTGCCCATGCCTTGTATCCGCCCTGCAGGTATCCCAACACATGATCGTACCCCACACGGGAAAGCCTGGTGAGTGATTCTTCTTCCTTGCCCGGATCAGTCACTAGTAAGATTGGTTGTTGCAGATCGGGGATTAGAGCGCCAGCCCAGGGAGCGAACTGGCCGTCGAGCCCGATGTTGATGGCATTGGGAATAAAACCTTCTGCAAAAACAGCGGCCTGTCTTGTGTCCAGGATCAGTGCGCGGTATTGATTGGCTGTTGTTTCAAATTCTTCCGGCGAAAGCGCATGCAGCCCGCGATGCATGATCTCATCGATGTTTTCATAACCCTTTTTATTCATCAAAGCATTCTGTGCAAAATAAAGAGGAGCAGGTAGTATATCGGCTGTTACGTTTTGAATGAATGTTTCCTTGTGCTGGGGCTTCAGCGCGTAATTGGTATGTTTCTGATTGCCCAATGTATCGGTAGTTTCCTTACTCATGTTTTTACCACAAGCAGAACCCGCGCCGTGTGCAGGATAGAGGATCAGATCGTCGGGCAGCGGGAGTATTTTTGTATGAAGCGAATCGTAAAGCATTCCTGCCAGGTCCTGTGTGGTGAGGTCGGACTTTACAGCAAGATCGGGTCTTCCTACATCGCCTATGAATAGGGTGTCTCCCGTGAAGAGCGCGGATTCTTTTCCTGTTTCATCGAATAAAAGATAACAGGAAGATTCCAGTGTATGGCCGGGAGTGTGAAGTACCTTTAATTTTATTTTTCCTAAAGAAAAAATTTCTCCGTCAAAAGCAGTATATGATTTAAAACCTGTCTCGGCATTCGGGCCATACACGATCGTAGCGCCCGTTTTCTGAGCCAGGTCCACATGCCCGGAAACGAAGTCGGCATGAAAATGAGTTTCGAAAATATACTTGATCTTTGCCCCGTTGCGCTCTGCCATTTTGATATAAGGAGCAGTCTCGCGTAGCGGATCTATGATCGCAGCTTCGCCTTCGGATTCTATGTAGTAAGCGGCTTCGGCAAGGCAGCCGGTATAAAGTTGCTGTACGATCATGTGATTTATAATAAGAAATTATATTTGCGTCCTTTGCAAAATCTTTACGCTCTTAGTGGTTGAAAACCTGACCTGGAAAGAAGAATAGTCGTTCCCTGTACTTCATTTATTTTTACCTCAGAGAACGCAAGAGCGAAAAATTGATTAGTAAGCTAGTTCAAATTTTTCTGCTATCTCATCTAGTAGCTCAGCAACGAGTTCCGGCGTGTTTGCTTCTACCAGTTTCTGGCGATAAGGTTTGAAATTATCGATGCCGCGAAAATAGTTGGTATAGTGCATGCGCATTTCGAAGATACCTACTTTTTCTCCCTTCCACTCGATCGAACGCTGCAAATGTTTTTTGCAGATCCGCACACGCTCGGCCATATCAGGTTTAGACAGAAGCTCACCGGTTTGGAAATAATGTTTGATCTCTTTAAAAATCCACGGATACCCGATCGCCGCGCGGCCAATCATGATCCCGTCTACGCCATAACGTTGGCGGTACTCAAGCGCTTTTTGCGGAGAGTCGATATCGCCATTCCCGAATACCGGAAATTTGATCGAAGGCATATTTTTTACCTCCGCTATCAGCGACCAATCGGCTTCGCCTTTATACATCTGCACGCGCGTACGTCCATGAATGGTGAGCGCCTGCACGCCTACGTCTTGCAGGCGTTGTGCGGCTTCTAAAATATTTTTGGTGCTATCGTCCCATCCCAAACGTGTTTTTACAGTGACCGGCACGTTTTTACATCTTTTTACGATCTCTTCCGTCATGCGTTGCATCTTCGGAAGGTCTTGCAGAATACCGGCGCCAGCACCTTTGCAGGCTACTTTTTTTACCGGGCAGCCATAATTTATATCCACCAGGTCGGGACCTGCTTCTTCGGCAATGGCGGCGGCTTCGCGCATGGCTTCGATCTTGTCGCCAAAGATCTGGATGCCGATCGGACGTTCGTAATCGAATATATCAAGCTTTTGAATACTTTTATCTGCATGGCGAATCAGGCCGTCGGCGGCGATGAACTCGGTGTACATGAGGTCTGCTCCGTTTTCCTTGCATACCGCACGAAACGGAGGATCGCTCACGTCTTCCATCGGCGCCAAAAGAAGAGGAAACTCTCCCAGTTCTATTTTCCCAATTCTTACCATTTTATTTCTAAATTACCTGATTGTATGCTTATGAATTAATTGATAACTCATAATTCATAACTCATAATTTCTAGTAAATTTACGGATTAATGAGCAATAATCACAGTTTGAATCAACGGAATCTGTCCTGGCCTCTGGCGCTGATCAGTAATATTCTGATCGCTTTAGGATTTTTTTTTATGGCCAATTGGATTGGCGGTGTCTTTATGTACCTCTCCCTGGGCCGTATGCCTGTGGAAGCCGACTTCGTTTCTACCGGCCAGGCGGCATTGCAGTTTAGAAATGCAGAATTAATGGGCCAGCTAGGCGGTGCGATCGGCGGACTGATCGTCTTACCTTTGTTGTATGTTTTCTTTTTGAAAAAAGAATTAATCCAACCCATCTTTAAGCCATCTTTTGATCAGTTTCCTTCCTTCTTACTGGCTGCTGTTTCGGTCACTATTATCATCCTGCCGTTTGTGGGGATTGTAGGAGATTGGAACAAAGAAATTAGTTTTCCCGATAGCTGGCATGACCTGGAAACCACGCTACGGATGCTGGAAGAAAGAGCTGCGCAAGCAACCAAACTTATAGTATACTATGACTCGCCGGGAGATATGCTATTGGTGCTGTTTACGGTAGCATTGGTGCCGGCAGTTTCGGAGGAGCTTGTGTTTCGTGGGATTTTGCTCAATGACTTAGTACGCTCCACACGCAATGTGCATATATCAGTACTCGTCAGCGCTTTTATATTTAGCTTTATCCATTTTCAATTTTTTGGATTTTTCCCCCGAATGTTGTTGGGAATAGTCCTCGGCTACCTGTATATTACCTCCGGAAATATCCTCGTATCAATGGCGATGCATTTTGCCAACAATGCCATGGTAGTGATCGCCCTGAACTGGTATTCGAAAGGAGCTTTGACGATCGATCCTGAATCGTCGAGAGATTTGCCGGTCACAAGTATTTATTTATCCGTTATATTGTCGTTGGCAATTATGTATTTTTGCTGGACATTATACAAACAAAGAACGAACGCAGTACAAAAGAATGTCTAATTTTCTTTCTAACATGAATAACCTGCAGCAACGATTGATTGTGGGGTTTGCAGGAGCAGCAGGGATCATCACAGGAGTATGCCTGAATCAGTGGTCGTATTTTATTCTTTTTTCCATCATCTGTTTTTTTTCCTTGCGAGAATTTCATGGACTTGTCAATTCTGCCGGGGTGATGACCAACCGGTTTTTCGGAATGCTCTTAGGCATGATCTTATATATAGTTTCTTTTTTTGTAGTAACCGGTTTTCTTCAGCCTTCCGTGTATCTACTCTTTTTTGCACTTGTCTTTCTTTTGTTCCTGATCGAATTATTTCAGTCTTACGAAAAGCCTTTCGAGCGCACGGCCTTTAGTTTTCTGGCAATTGTATACACCGCATTACCTTATGCTTTACTCCACTATGCAGTGATCAGAAATGGTGAATATCAGTATAAGATCATTCTGGGAATTTTGTTACTCTTATGGGCTAACGATACGGGCGGATATTTCGGCGGAAGGTATTTGGGGAAACACAAATTGTACGAAAGAATTTCTCCTAAAAAAACCTGGGAAGGCAGTATTTCCGGTGGTTTGTTGAGCCTGGTGATAGCAGCATGCATCTGGCATTTTTCGCAGTCTTTAGGATTATGGCAATGGATAGGCTTAGCATTGATCATTGTGGTTATAGGAAGCCTGGGCGACCTGGTAGAGTCGCAGCTTAAAAGAAGTTTAAGCATTAAAGATTCCGGAAGCAGCCTTCCCGGCCATGGAGGTTTCCTGGACCGCTTCGATGGGTTGATCATCTCGATCCCTTTCATTGTAGTTTATTTTGAATTGGTATAAACAAAGATGCTGGATACCAGATACCGGATGCCAGATAATTTAAATTTTAATTCAAAATTTAAAATTCAAAATTTAAAATTTCTCTCCGCTTCTTCATACATTTGTAAAATTTTACTTTCGGCTTCATACTAAAAATCTATAATGACGATACACAAAGAAGGGCACCGCATGTTGATTACCTTGGTAGTAATTCTGGCGATCTTGAATTTAATAATTTGTTTTATTTTCCCTGGTTACAAAGCTTTCGCCTATGCGATCGCCGGATTTAGCCTTTTTGTTTTCCTCATTGTATTGCAATTTTTCAGGAATCCATCCAGAAAATATGTGTTCAACGAAAACCAGATCCTAGCACCCGCAGACGGAAAGATAGTGGTGATCGAAGAAGTAGAAGAACCGGAATATTACAAAGGCAAAAGAAGACAGATCTCTGTTTTTATGTCCCCGATCAACGTACATATTAATCGCAATCCAATTTCAGGTATAGTAAAATATTTTAAATACCATCCTGGGAAATACCTGGTAGCTTGGCATCCTAAATCCAGCCTGGAAAATGAACGTACTACGGTAGTATTGGAAAATAAAAAGAATCAAAGTATCCTCATGCGCCAGATCGCCGGAGCACTTGCAAGAAGGATTGTTTGGTATGTCAAGGAATCCGATAATGTGTCACAAACAGAAGAATTTGGATTTATCAAATTTGGGTCGAGAGTAGACGTTTTTGTACCTTTGGATGCAAAAATAAAGGTCGAGCTAGGGCAGGTCACCAAAGGGGGAATCACTGTGTTGGCCGAATTTGAATAGCTAAATTTTTTTTAAATTATTTTTTTAAATTTGATAAAAAAATAAGTATTTAGAGAAAAAATTAAAGTACCGTTTCTTTGTCTATTACCTTAAACAAGCAATATGAAAAATAAACTAGATGAATTAAGCGATGATGAGCTGAGTGCCAGCTATGAGGCATACAAAGCGTTGATGGAGACGGGCATGAGCAAAGCACAGGCACTGTCGCGCACGGGTCTTACTGCACAGATGGTAAAAGACTACGAGGCTGAAATGGAAGAGGAAGACGAAGATGTTGACGACGAAGATCTTGATGATGACGATATGGGCTATGACGAAGAAGCCACAGAAGAATGGGATGAAGTAGAAGAAGATGAGGACTTCGAAGACGATTCTAAATGGGAAGAAGAAGAACTGGATTCTTTCGACGACGATGAAGTTTTTGACGATGACGACAACAGTAGTGATTATGACGACGGATTTTAATTCCGATCAACTACCTATAATAAAAAATCCCCTGCTGATTCAGCAGGGGATTTTTTATTATATGACTTCTAAAGTTTTCAAAAACTTGGAGATATAACGAAAAATCTATTCCGCCGAAGTAAACTGACGAAGAAAACGAATATCATTCTCGGTAAACAATCTCAAATCTCTGATCTGGTATTTCAGGTTGGTAATACGCTCCACGCCCATTCCAAATGCGAAGCCTGAATATTTAGTAGAATCGATCTTGCAATTTTCCAATACATTCGGGTCTACCATTCCGCAGCCTCCGATCTCTACCCATCCGGAATGCTTGCACATATTGCACCCTGCACCTTTACAGATCAAACAGGAAATATCGATCTCAGCGCTAGGCTCTGTAAACGGAAAGAACGAAGGACGAAAACGAACCGTAACGTCTTTGCCAAATAATTCTTTTACGAAATGGTAGATCGTATTTTTTAAATCGGAGAAACTTACATTCTCGTCGATATACAAACCTTCTACTTGGTGAAACATGCAGTGCGCACGAGCGGAGATCGCTTCATTGCGGTATACTCTTCCCGGCATAATACTACGGATCGGAAGTTTTCCTTGTTCCATTACTCTTACCTGCACATTAGAAGTATGTGTGCGCAGAATCATGTCAGGATTTTTTTCGATAAAGAATGTATCCTGCATTTCTCTCGCCGGATGATTTTCCGGGAAATTCAACGCAGAAAAATTATGCCAGTCATCTTCAATCTCCGGACCGTCGGAAACGTTGAAGCCCATACGCTCAAAGACCTGGATGATTCTTTCTTTCACCAACGTGATCGGATGACGCGTGCCTAGTTCATGCGGCACAGGAGGAAGACTCAAATCCAGCGAAGCATCGGCAGAGGATGAAGAATTATTTTGAAGTGTTTCCGCCAGGCTATCGAAACGTTGCTGGGCAAGGTTTTTTAGCTTGTTCAATTCCTGGCCAACAAGTTTTTTTTCTTCGTTGGCCACATTTTTGAAATCATCAAACAAGGTAGAAACCTTTCCTTTTTTGCTAATGAAGGCAAGACGAAAAGCTTCCAACTGCTCTTTCGTATCGATCTTAAACTGCTCGATTTCGGTGTTTATTTCTTTGATTTTGTCTAGCATGATAGTGCGAAGATAAGCAAAAATTTAATTATGAATGACGGATTAAGTTATGAGTTATGAATGTTGAATTATGAATTATTGGTCTATAACCCACTATTTATAATTAAACTCACCATTCATAATTCATAACTCATAATTCATAATTATATTTGTTAATGTTAACCTCCGTCGTAGCCTTACTCAAAAAAGACTTCCTGCTCGAATGGCGTCAGCGCTATGCGATCAATGGAATATTATTATATGTATTGGGGACGGTGTTTATCTGTTATCTCAGCATTGGTATTAAGAACAGTAAATTAAGTCCTTTCACATGGAATGCCTTGTTGTGGATCGTCTTACTTTTTGCCTCGGTGAATGCTGTAGCCAAAAGTTTTCTGCAGGAAAAACGCGGACGTATGCTTTACTACTACACAATCGCTAGTCCGCAGGCGATCATTCTTTCCAAGATCATTTACAACAGCGGATTGTTGATGCTTTTGTCTTCGCTTGCGTACTTGTTTTATTCCATTGTGATGGGAAATCCCGTGCAGGATGGGGCATTGTTTTTTCTCAATGTATTGCTTGGCGCTATTGGTTTTTCAACCACCTTCACGATGATCTCCGCCATCGCGTCCAGGGCCGACAATAGCAGTACGCTGATGACCATTCTTGGTTTCCCGGTAATCATTCCTATGTTATTGTTTTTAATGAAGATCTCCAAAAACGCTATTGATGGGTTGACTCCTTCTGTAAGTTACGATGCTTTGCTCATCCTCTGCGCGCTGGACGTAATGATGGTGGCGCTGGCGTATATTTTGTTTCCTTATCTTTGGAAAAGTTAATTGTCTGAACCTTGATTCTCAGGATTAGAAGATTTACATGATTTTGATCTTCAGAATTTATTTTAATTGTCATTCAGGAGGAAACTTATGCAAAGTCTGCACTAACGTTTAAATAGGTAGTTTCTTATTCTGAATTTCTACAAATTGTAATGATGAGAATGGATATCAGGAATTTCTAAACACAAGGGTCCTTCTGAGAGCTTTTGACTACTCCTTAATTCTGGAAACTTTAATCGTGAAAATCTTCTAATCCTGAGAATCAAGGTTCAGACAAACAGCCTGATGCAGTTAATCCTCAAATCTCACAAATCCCGGTTGTTATTCTCGAAATCCAGCAGTAACTTCGCCTCCGCGAATGTAAAACTGCCGTCTGGACGGGTTGCTGCTTATGAAAAACTACTGGTGGAAAATTCTCTGTATCATTCTTTTAATGTATTCCTTTACAGCAGGATTCCTTTCTCCGGTACCGCGCCTGGCCATTCTTAACGAAACCATCCGAAACCTGTACTTCCACGTGCCCATGTGGTTTGGCATGACTGTCCTGCTGATCATTTCTTTCAGCTATTCCATCGCTTATTTATCAAAAGGTACTACTAAAAAAGATTTCATTGCCGTAGAATCTGCCAACATGGGCATGACTTATGGAATACTGGGATTACTTACCGGGATGCTTTGGGCAAAAAATACCTGGGGTACTTACTGGACCACTGATCCGAAGCTGAATGCAGCTGCTGTAGGAATGCTGATCTACCTGGCTTATTTTGTATTGCGTAATTCGCTGCAGGATGAACAACAGAGAGCAAGAATAAGCGCAGTATTCAACATCTTCGCATTTCCAACCTTCCTCGCCTTGATCTATGTAATGCCCAGACTCACCGACTCACTTCATCCGGGCAATGGCGGCAACGCTGGTTTTAATCAATACGACAGGGATCGACAAATGAACCTGATCTTTTATTCTGCCAACATAGGCTTTATCCTGCTTGGCCTTTGGATCACTTCGCTGCGGGTGCGTTTGAGAAAAGTGTCAGAAATTTTAGAAGAACAAAATTAAATTATGAAACTATACAAATACATTTTCCTTATCCTCCTGGCATGCCTGCCGTTGGTTACGCAAGCGCAACAAGTAGAAATGGCCGATGATTTTCGCAAGGATGGAAAGATCTACGTGGTAGTAGCGGTAGTGTCTATAATACTGGCCGGACTTTTTGTTTACTTATTTTTGCTCGACAGAAAAGTAGGCAAGATTGAAAAACAACTAAAAAAATAATCCGATGAAAACCTCCCATATCATCCTGATCGTAATTATCGCTGTGGCGATTGGTGTGATCATTTCAACCACCGGCGATGCCAGTAAGTATGTGTCGTTCAAGGAAGCCTACGAAATGGCCGCCAATGGAGACGAGGACAAAGTACACGTAGTAGGGAAATTAAAAAAAGCTACAGACGGCTCAATCGTAGGGATGTTTTATAATCCGGTGATCGATCCTAACCGGTTTGAATTTGTTCTGGTAGACAACAACCACGAAGAACACCCGGTGATCTATAAAAATGCAAAGCCGCAGGATTTCGATAAATCAGAACAAGTGGTGATCGTAGGAAGTGTACATGGAAATGTATTTGTAGCCGATGAGATCTTGATGAAATGTCCTTCTAAATACGAAGAAAAAGAAGTGAAGGCGGCGAGTCTTTAAAATTTAAAATACCAATAAATCAAATTCCAAATTCTAAATTCCAAATTCCAAAAAAGCATATTTGGAATTTGTCTTATTGGGATTTCGGAATTTTAAATTCTCATATATGTCTAGTTTTGCGATCGGCGATTTCGGCCATTTGTCTGTTATAGTATCTTTCGTCACGGCGCTGATCGCGTCTTTCGCTTATTACAGGGCCACCCAGGCAAACCCTCTCTACAAGACTACCAATTCAAAAGAATTTACTTCCTGGAGAAATTTTGCACGCTACACTTTTTTCCTTCATGGCTTAAGCGTACTCGGTGTGGTGACTAGCTTGTTCGGCATCATCTACGGCCATCGTTACGAATATCACTACGCCTGGAGTCACTCTTCCAACAGTCTTCCTTGGTATTATATGATCTCTTGTTTCTGGGAAGGACAGGAGGGAAGTTTTCTCTTATGGATCTTCTGGCATGTAGTATTAGGATTGATATTGCTCAAAGTAAATAAAACATGGGAAACCTCATTGATGGCGGTCTTCTGCCTGGTGCAAGCGTTCCTGGCTTCGATGATCATCGGCGTTGTGATTCCCGGATTGGAGTTTAAAATTGGAAGCTCACCCTTTATTTTGCTCAAAGATTATATGGGCAATCTTCCTGTCTACTCGATCAATCCCAACTTCGTGCCGAAGGATGGAAGCGGCTTGAATCCTTTGTTACAAAATTATTGGATGGTCATTCACCCACCTACTTTATTTATGGGCTTTGCAGCCACAATCATTCCTTTCGCTTACTTGATCGCAGGGCTTTGGCAAAAACAATACAAAGAATGGGTACGTCCTGCGCTGCCATGGGCGCTGTTTGCAGCGGTAGTGCTGGGAACCGGTATTCTCATGGGGGGCTACTGGGCTTATGAAACGCTCAACTTCGGAGGCTACTGGAATTGGGATCCCGTAGAGAATGCAGTGTACGTGCCTTGGTTAGTTCTGGTGGCAAGCATTCACACGATGATCAGCTACCGCAGCAGCCATTCGGCCCTTCGCGCTTCGGTGATCCTGGTGGCAACGATGTATATCCTTATTTTGTATTCTACCTTCCTTACAAGAAGCGGGATCCTTGGTGAATCATCCGTACACTCTTTTACAGATCTTGGCTTGTCGGGACAATTGCTGTTGTACCTGCTTACCTTTGTTGTATTAGCAATAGTGTTGATCATTGTACGATGGAAAAATATTCCATCCACAGAAAAAGAAGAATCGATCTATTCTCGTGAATTCTGGATTTTCATTGGTGTAGCAGTGCTTTGCCTGGCTGCTTTCCAGGTGATTGCTACTACTTCAATCCCCGTGTACAACGCAATTTTGAGAAGCGTAGGAATAGAATCTAAAATGGCTCCTCCGGCCGACCAGGAAACACATTACAGCAATCTTCAGATCTGGTTCTCCATCGGCATTGCGATCTTATCAGGTATCGGACAGTTTTTCTGGTGGCAGAAAGTAGATAGTAAAAAACTCTGGAACGCGCTGTCGATCCCTTTGATCCTGGCTTTACTGATCACGAGCATTATTTTGATCGCGGGGGAGATCGGGTGGTTGGAAGTGAAAATTGAGAAGGTTAGTTACATCTTGTTGCTCTTATCTTCAGTGTTTTCGTTGTTCTCCAATTTGTCGATCTTCTTTTCTGTGATAAGAAATAATTACCGTCTCACAGGCGGCGCCATTGCACATATGGGGATTGCATTAATGCTGATTGGAATATTATATTCTTCAGGATATTCCAAAACCATTTCATTGAACACCTCCGGACTCCTTTATTCACGTCAGCTTTCCAACGAACAGAATGCAGAAAATATTCTGCTCTTCCGCAACGAACCGCAACGTATGGACGAATTTTCGCTGCGCTATAAGGGACCAAGAATGGAAGCAAAAGGCTTCCCAGGTTATCTCGACAAAGATCAGATGATCCAATTGGAAGATCCTGAAAAAGTAGTGGCGAGAAAAGAGGTGGTTTACAAAGACAAAATTTATTTCAAGAAAGGCGATACGATCACTGTACTTCCTGAAAATACTTATTACGAAGTAGAATATACCAAAGCGAATAAAGACACCTTCAAGCTTTATCCCAGGTTACAAAAAAATAAAAAAATGGGTTCTATTGCATCACCGGATATCAAGCGGTTTGCGGGAAGAGACTTGTATTCGCATTTATCGATGGTGCCGGTAGAAGAGGAAGAACGAGAGTGGAGCGATACGGAAGAATTCAAAGTAAAACAAGGCGACACTATTTTTGTAAACGATTATGTGACGATCCTGGATGAAATGGAAAGACTTACTTCTCTACCCGCAGTAAAGCTGGAACCCGAAGATATTGCTGTAAGAGCGCATATCCGTATCCTTGGAAAAGAAGGGAAAATGTACAGCCTGCATCCTGTATATGTAATCAAACCTAGCGAAGGGAATATGGTAGGAATAGTACCTGATGTAAACGAAGATCTTGGGATCCGCCTTGCTTTGGTAAACATCGATCCGAAAACAGAAACGTTTACACTCGCCGCCAACACTTCTCAAAAAGATTATATCATTTTGAAAGTAGTAGAAAAACCTCTCATCAACGTACTCTGGATCGGCACGCTATTGTTGGTGATCGGAATGATCATGGCAATTGTAAGACGGTACGAGGAGTTTAGAAAAATGCGTGATAAAGGACAGGAAGTATAAGAATTTTCAATTTTGAATTCTAAATTTTAAATTATCAAAGTCATAATTCATCCTTCATAACTTTAAAATTTAAAATTTGGCTAATGCAACAGACTATAACATTAATCGGTTCGGGAAATGTGGCCTGGCAGTTGGGACAAGCTTTGCAGAAAGCAGGCCATCGTGTGGAAGCAGTATATAGCCGTACGCTGAAAAATGCAGAAGCCCTCGCGAATTTACTTCCCGGATGTATTGCTACTGATAAACCAGATTTCACTCAAAGTAAATCTTCTTTCTTTCTGATTGCTGTCAACGATCAAGCCCTGCAATCAGTAGCAGATCAGCTAAACCTACCGGCCAATAGTATTGTAGCACATACCTCAGGATCTATGCCGATGACAGTATTGGAAAGGTTTCCAAAGCATGGAGTATTTTATCCTTTACAAACTTTTACCAAAACAAAACAGGTAGATCTTTCCGAAGTCTATTTTGGGATCGAAGCTTCTGGTAAAGAGGTATACAAACAGCTTTTTCAATTAGCATTTACCTTAAGCAGGAAAGTGCAGTCAATGAGTTCTGCGCAAAGAAAGGTTATTCATATTGCCGCGGTGTTTGCCTGCAATTTTACCAATCATTTGTTTTCGATCTCCAAACAAATTTTAGAAAAAGAGCAACTCGACTTTGAATTGCTAAAACCACTGGTAAAAGAAACAGTAGAGAAAGCATTTCTCCTGGGCCCCGATCAAGCTCAGACCGGACCAGCGATTCGTGGGGACGAAAAAATTATACAGCAACATCTTCAATACCTGACAGACAAACCGGATTTGCAAAATTTATATCGACTGCTATCTGAGAATATAAGAAAACAGTTATAGGTTATGAATTTAAAATTGTAATTAGTGATATATTTGTAGGTAAATTCATAACTCATAATTCATAACTCATAATTTCAATAGGATGGCAAACTTCAGTAAGATCTCCACTTTTATTTTCGACGTAGACGGTGTGATGACCGATGGATCAGTACAATCTTTTGCAGATGGCGAGCATGCTCGTACGTTCTACATCAAAGATGGCTATGCGATCGAAAAGGCCATCCAGAGTGGGTATCATGTGATGGTGATTTCAGGAGGCTTTGAAAAAGGTGTGCACAACCGTCTTACTTTTTTAGGAGTGAAAGATATTTTCCTTGGAGTAAAAGACAAACTGGAACTTTTTAATCAATATAAAAGTAATAACCATATCAACGAAGATCAGATCCTTTATATGGGTGATGATATTCCTGATTATAAAATGCTAAAACTTGTAGGGCTTCCCACTTGTCCGAATGATGCAGCAAACGACATTAAAGAGATCTGTACTTATGTTTCCCCCTTCAATGGCGGTCGCGGCGCTGTGCGCGATGTGATCGAAAAAGTAATGAAAGCACAAGGAAAATGGTTGAAAGAGCAATGGTAATCATTGCTCCCGGCAAGATAGAATGATATTATTTTTTATTTTTATTCCAAGAAATGCAAAAGCGTTACGCTATTTTTTATATACTACTATTCTTCGGCCTTATAATGCCTTCTGGCTTGCGGGCGCAGGAAAAAAAAGAAAATGTATTTCTTCATCCTCAAAAATTTTATGAGAAATTTTTTCCTCATCTAAGGTTCAAAAAGATACCAGTCGATTCCAACTATCTGAAAATATATCCCAAGTATCTTTCGGTTTCAACGCACTTACTTTTTCCAAAAGTATATATAGACATTGATCCGACAAGTTCGCTTTCCCAAGGGAAAAAAGCTTCTTCACAATTTCGTACAAACGTGAATACGATCCTCGGATTTTCTGCCAGCTACCGTTTTGTAACCGCAGGATTTGCGGTAGCACTGAAAGGCAGGCCAGGTAATATGGAAGGATACGGACATACCAAGTACCGTACCGCAACGATTAAGTACAACGACCCTCGATATTCGTTGCAATTTAAATTTATCAAAATAGCTGGGCTAACAGATATCAATACTGCCAACAACTTAGACAGTACAAAAAAATATTTGGTGCGCGACGATATCACCATGAAAGAATATCAGTTTGAAGGAATTTATAATTTTAGTTGGAAACGCTATTCGTACGTTGCGCCTATTGATTTTACAGTACGGCAAGTAAAAAGCAGGATGGGATTGATGGTAAAAGCAGGAATCTACAACAATCAGATTTTTAGCGATACTAATTTACTAAGTGCAAGACAACAAAGCTATTTTGAACATTTTGATCATATCAACAGGATCAACAGCTATGCAGTGAAACTGGCACCAGGACTGGGCGGGAACCTGGTCTTGCTGCGGCAATTTTATCTTTCCCTTTCTGTATTCGCTCCGTATAATTTATATTTTATACGAATGTTTACCGATAAAAAGCTGGTCAGGAATGAAACCAGTCTTCAGTTTGTATTAGATGGCAACGCGAGTATTGGCTATCAATCCAAATGGCTTTATGCAGGCATCCGGTACCAGGCCGAAACGAAACAAGGAAAGCTCCAATATTTTTCTGTCACCACCGTCTATAGCTATATTGGATTTGATGTAGGTTATCGTTTTCATCCTCCAAGGCTGGTTAAAAAAGTCTACAAGGAAACTATGCCACCTGGATCATAGAGCGAGGTAAGCGGTTTATTTTTCCTTGTTCTCCTCGCCTTTTTCCATAAGCACTCTAAATGTAGTACCTTTTCCAGCTTCCGATTCGAGTACAAAGATTTTTCCATGATGATAATTTTCTACAATCCGCTTTACCAACGTCAATCCTAGTCCCCAGCCGCGTTTCTTAGTGGTGTAGCCAGGTTTGAAAACGTCTTTGAATTTTGAACGAGGGATTCCTTTCCCTGTATCTGAAATATCGATCGCAATTTTTTTATTTACTTCACTGATGCGAATAGTGATTTTGCCTACACCATCCATAGCGTCGATGCCATTTTTGCAAATATTTTCCAATACCCAATCAAACAAAGGTTTATTGATACGGATCGTAGTGTCGGCGGGCACTTGCTGCACGATCTCAAAACTTACTTTGTCAGAAGTACGGGAGTCGAGATAATCGATCACATCTTTTACGGCGTTGTAAATATTTTCTTCTGTTGGTGCCGGCGAAGAGCCGATGTTGGAAAAGCGTGCCGTGATCATTTCCAGTCGTTGCACATCTTTCTGAAGTTCGATCGCTGTGTCATGATTTTCAGGCATTGATTTCAAAAGCTCTACCCACGCGATGAGTGAAGAGAGTGGGGTTCCCAGTTGGTGAGCGGTTTCCTTGGCAAGTCCTACCCATACACGGTTCTGCTCAGCATTGCGCGAATAGCTGAAGGCCACGTAAGCAATGATTGCCAGCGCGGCTATGATGGAAAGCTGGATGTACGGATAGTACATGAGTTGCGTGAGAAAATGAGAATTTTTGTAATAGATATAATTTTTAAATCCCAGTTCGCTATAGTCAATGACGATCGGAGGGTAAATGGATTTCATTTCCTCGATCTCCTTTAAGAGTAATTTTTCTTTTTCTTTTTCAGTCGCTGTTTTGGGAATATCTATGTTGAGATAACTTTGAGGTGTGCCTTTTTCATCGGTCAGGATCACAGGGATCGTGCTATTGGAATCAAGAATTTCCTGGAAAAGAAAAGTAAGATCGCTGTTGGTTTTCGGATCCACCGCGTATTGAAGTCCTTTAGCGTAAAGGTCGATCAGTTTCTGCTCACGTTGGGCTAGTTTGTTTACCAGTGTTTGGGTGTAATAAATAGAACCTATTCCCACCAACAAAGAGATCACAAGAATGGCGATCTTGAATTTTGATTTATTATTATAAATATCGAACACTTAGCTTTTGGTTTGATTATGAAACGCGCTCTTGAATTTTGATCAAGTTCAGAGGTTATTCAGTTTTGAAAAACTACCTTGTGCCGCTAAATATAAGGGTTTAATGAGCTCTTCCCTTTCGGAAAAATTCTTATAACCCGTAATATTTTGGACGTTTTGCATAGAAATTTTCGTGGTTTTTTGCGGAACGTTTTGAATGGTTTATTATGTTATTAATTGCCAGTAAGTTAATAAGGATAAAAAGTTGTTTAAACTGATTCTAAATTACGAAAACATGATTTTTTTCATCCTTTTTTACTGGCATATAGTTTACTTTTGTAGACGAAATCGGATAGTAGTACAAGAATGATTGGAAATTTCAAAGCAGTAAGCATTTCGCATAAAACAGCTCCTGTAAAAGTACGGGAACAAATGACCTTGAACGAAACATCGGCCAAGCAGCTGATGATGCAGATTCGCGAAATAGCCGATGCTACTGAAATGCTGGTACTTTCTACCTGCAACCGCACAGAAGTTTATTATTCTTCCGAAAACGACTACAGCGCAGAAATAATCAAATTGCTAAGCCTTCAAAAAGGCATTTTTGATTTCGAACAATATTCCTCTTATTTCATCAACATCAACGATCATCAGGAAGCTGTACAGCATTTGTACAACGTATCGATCGGTTTGGAATCCCAGGTTGTGGGCGATATTCAGATCATCAACCAGGTGAAACATGCATATCAATGGTCAGCCGATCTTAATCTTGCCGGGCCGTTTTTACATAGACTTTTACATACCATTTTCTTTACCAATAAAAAGGTAGTACAGGAAACTCCATTCCGTGATGGCGCTGCTTCGGTTTCGTATGCTACAGTAGAGTTGGCAGAACATCTGACTGCTGAAATGCATACGCCAAAAGCATTGGTAATAGGTCTGGGAGAGATGGGCGCCGATGTTTGCCGCAATCTTGCTAATTCCAATATCAAAGATATTACGATCACTAATCGTACACATGCCAGAGCAGAAGAGTTGGCAAAGGAGTGTAATGTTAAAGTGATCCCTTTTGAAAACGTATGGGAAGCGATTGCCACTTATGATGTGGTGATCTGTTCGATCTCACGTGAAGAGCCTTTCATTACCTATGAAAAAGTAAAAGCATTGAATATTCTTTCCTATAAATTCTTCATCGATATTTCTGTACCAAGAAGCGTAGAAGCAAAAGTAGAGGAAGTGCCAGGTGTATTAGTTTATCATATCGATAATATTCGCAGCAAGGCTTCCGAGGCCTTGGAAAGAAGATTGGAATCCATCCCAATGGTAAAAGCATTGATCGCG
This sequence comes from Cytophagaceae bacterium, assembly GCA_035535995.1. GTDB lineage: Bacteria > Bacteroidota > Bacteroidia > Cytophagales > Cytophagaceae > JANYCO01. Next base: position 64,675 of record DATLOZ010000009.1, on the reverse strand, counting down.
TCATCGATCGTTGAGTTCAATGATTGGAGTAAAGAAATGATTGTTTCTCCAACGATCAATAAATTAAAAAATGCCCTGGAGCAAATTCGCCAGGAAGAACTGAATCGTTATCTGAAACAGATGAACGAGGAAGAATCTAAAAAGGTAGAGCAGATCACTAGAAATATCATGCAAAAGATCATGAAGCTTCCGGTACTGCAGCTGAAAGCAGCCTGCAAACGCGGAGAAGCAGAGACTTTGATCGATGTGCTGAATGATCTGTTTGATCTTGAAAAACAATCGGCAGAAATAAAAGAATAAATGGCCATCATTTGTTCTGGCCTCGAATTGTTAAAATCCCAAATTCCAAAAAAGTTATGAATGTTGAGTTATGAATTATGAGTCAATCTATTTCATTCATAATTCATAACTCAACGTTCATATTCAAAATTCAATAATTAACCTTTCGGGAAAATTAACAAAAACCTTTTGAGAAGTTTAGAGAAGCAACTTAGGTGTTAGGGAAGTAAGGCATGTTTTTGCTTTTCCAAAAAATAAGCTTCTCAAAAGGGTTTTTGTTTTAGCTGAGAGGAGAGGTCCGGGTTTAATTAGATTAAAATGACACCAGCCACGACGCCCCAGAGGATCTCTTTCTGGAACTGTTCGGGGGAATACCGATGCTTGGAATCTTGTAAGACAATAATGCCAGCTTCCATCCGGATCATAGTAGTACGCATGACCCCTTCTTCGGAATAGACAACATAATCTTTGTCTTGAATAGCCATGAAGCGATCTACGATCAGAATTTCATTTTTCTTGCTTTGGAAGAATTTCTCTACAATCGGAATAAAATAATAAGTAGTTGGTTCGTTGGCCCCGATATAGCCCAAGAACTCGTCCAGTTCTCTGAACAGGACTTTGCTACCTACCCGGTAAGCATCTTTGCGCGCGTAGCCACTTATATTTTCCAGGTAAATGTCAGGAGTCTGGGTATAATCGGGAATACATATTTTAAAATCGGAAGTTTGAGTCACTTTCCGAAGTCCCGTTTTCGTCAGGTTCCGGTAATTAATATCGGTTTCGGTAGGATAAACTGTTTTTCTCATAAGGTGTTTTATAGTGATACAAAAATACTAATATATTTAGTATTTGCCAATAAATTTATCATTAATAATTGTAAACAAGATATCAACTATGAGAAGTTATGAATGTTGAATTATGAATTATGAGTTAATATTGCGAACTGATTATGAGTGCTATAGAAATAAATTTTTTTAATTCATAACTCATAATTCAACATTTAGAATTATTACTATGACCCCGGAAAGAATAAAATTGTTTCTTCGCTGTTTTTATGAATACTATATAGATAAAGTGTTTGAAGGATTTGAAGCAGATGCAGACGATGGACAAACTTCAAAACTTGAGCAGTATGATGTAAAAGGGTATTTTTTGAAAAACCTGGATATCTATATTGAAAACTGCGACTTTCAGAAAGAATATGCAAAAATTTATAACCCTGAGCTTTTTTCCATTTCCAAAGAACAAAATCCCGAAGCTTTTAATGAACTGGAAATTTTCCTGATCGAAAATATTCAATTATTCCTGCACACAATATTAGAAGCAGCCATCAATAACCTTATTTTAAAAGATACAAAGATTAAAGAGTTAAAAATATACTTGAAACCAATTGATAATAAGACTATTAAATTGGTAAATATTGTAGATGCCGCCGAAAAGAAAATGAAAGATTTGAATGTATGGCCACCAGCAATGGGGTAATACTCCATATCGTGCTCCTGATTTTTACACTATTATATATCCCAGACTGTGCTACGCTGGTTTCTTAAATGTTTGTGCAAATTCATTAAAAAAGCTAATACGAGATAAATGATTATCGGGGATCCAAAGGTTAAAAATGAGGTATAAATGAAGAATAAGCGAATACTGGCAGTAGCAATGCCCAAACGCGCCCCCCAAAAAGTGCAAACTCCAAACGCATATTTCTCTACGTATTTTCTCAGAATTTCCATGAAAATGGTTGTTTTTACCTTAATAATCACAATATTACGAATTAATTATTATTATTGTTACAAACTATTTAAAAAATTACATGAATATATTGTTTAAATAGATTTATAACGATAATTTCGCCCATAGTAGATAGAAATTTAAACTGCCTTATTTTATGAATCTTTTAGGAAAAAATTATTTACCCTTACTAGTAGCAGGAGCTGTTGTCCTCAATGGATGTAACAAAGCCTATACTCCTGAAGTGTCTGTCGTTCCAAACCCATTAGAGGTACACGGAGACAGCGTTGCGTTTGATGTAACTGGCACCCTGCCGTTAAAAAAACTTAAAAAGAAAAGAGTGTATCAGGTTGATGGTACATATAAATACGGGGATCAGTCCATTAAAGTAGGCACCATTGAATACAAAGGAGCTGATTATCCAAATGCTAAAACAGAGCAACCAAAAATCAGCAAACATTTTTCATTCTTTTACAAGCCTGAAATCGGAAACGGTGATCTAGTGGCTGTAGGAACCAACTATAATACTGACAAAACAAAAGGAAAATCTTCTGAAGAATTTAAAATCGCCAAAGGGATTATCAGAACTTCCAGACTTGCAGAAAAAAATTATTACGTAGCTTACGCTAACCATGGATACAACGATCAGGAAGAATTAGTACCTACTAACGTAGCTTTCTTCTTCGAACAAGGTAAATCCAAACTTAGAAAAAGCGAGATGCAAGGTCACCAAGGTAAATACCTGGATGCTTTCATCGCTAAGAAGAACGTAACCAGAACAGTATCTATCATCGGTACTCACTCCCCAGAAGGTACAGAAGCTAAAAACTCTAGCCTTGCTACAGACAGAGCTGCTGTGATCGAGAAATACTACAAAGAGAGAATGGCGCACTTCAATCAGAAGACCTATATCGACTCTATCAAATTTGTTACAAAAGGAATCATTCTGGATTATGAGCCACTAAGAAAAGAACTGGCTGCTGATACTATGAATATCCTTACTGCTGACGAAAAAGCTCAAATCCTGAACATCGTGAATGGCGCTGGTTCTTTCGAAAGCAAACAAGAGCAACTTTCTAAGCTTCCTTTCTACAAGTCGCTTTTCTTGAAAATCTACCCTAAATTAAGAAATGCTAAAACTGAGATCCTAACTGTAAAACCTAAGAAATCCAGAGCTGAGATTTCTCTTCTTGCAAAAGGTATTACTGATGGTACTTTGAAACTGGATACTCTTTCTGAACCAGAATTGCTGTATGCTGCTACACTTACTCCAATCCTTAAAGAGAAAGAAGCAATCTATACTCAGGCAATTAAAAAATCTGATAGCTGGGTTTCTCACAACAACCTTGGTGCTGTATACCTAGAAGAAGCTCAAAAAGAAATTGATGCTAACGCTAAAGCGAAATTGGTAGACAACGCGGTAACTCAACTGAACCTTGCAATCCAAGGCAAAGACAACCCAGAGTCTCACGCTAACCTTGCTACTGCAAACGTTTACAAAGATGTAAGAACTGAAGTTCTTGCTCAGGCTGACAAAGCAAACGCTCTAGGTGCAAACGACGATATCAAAAAAGGATTGAACGGTGTAACCGGATACGTATACATCAGAGAAGGTAAATATGACATGGCTATCCAGTCTCTGTCAAAATCAACTGACTCTACTCTTGTATTGTATGACCTTGCTCTTGCAAACCTGTTGAAAAAAGATTTCAACGCTGCTAAAGGTGGTTTCAATACTGTAACTTCTAAAGCACCTTCTTATGCTTGGGGTTTCTACCTGTCTGCTGTAACTGCTGCAAGACTTCAGGATGAAACTGGTGTTGTAACCAACCTGAAAAAAGCTGTAGCGCTTAACAAGTCACTTGTAGACTACGCACTAAGCGACCTGGAATTTATGAACTACTGGAATTCTGAGAACTTCAAAAACGCTCTGAAATAATAGAAGTTTAAAAATTATATAAATAAAAAGTCCCCCGTCATTTATTGACGGGGGACTTTTTATTTTGTATTTATTCGACGCAAGATCGCTCAGGTTTGCAAAGTGCGCAAGACATTAATGCTTAATAGAAAATTCATCTGCATCCATATCTGCAGGAAATTTTGCCCGGAAAGAACTAAGCTCTGTTTTATTTAACGTATAAGTGAAGATCTCTTCGCTGTTTTCTTTTTGCCATAAGATCTCCCCCTTTGGACTAATAATGCTGGAATCTCCACTGTAAGGAATCTCTTTCCCATCTTTTCCTACGCGGTTTACACCTACTACATAGCTGAGATTTTCGATCGCGCGTGCTTGTAGTAAGACTTTCCATGGGAGTTTCCGCGCTTCTGGCCAATTGGCTACATAGAGGAGCAGATCGTATTCATTGTTGCGGTTGCGACTCCAGACAGGGAAACGCAGGTCGTAACAAACAAGCGGGCGAATATTCCAACCTTTCCAGGAAACCAAAAGTTTATCCGCACCTGGTGTATATACTTGGTGTTCTTCGGCCATACGAAAGAGATGGCGTTTGTCATAATAAAAATATTTACCATCCGGTTCCATCCATATTAGCCGGTTGTAATAATGATCTTGTTCCTTAATGATCACGCTGCCTGTAATGGCTGCGCCGGTTTGCGCGGATTGTTGTTTCATCCATTTGAAAGCTGTCAGATTCATAGGCTCTGCGAGCGCTTCGGCGTTCATCGTAAATCCGGTCGTAAACATTTCCGGAAGCACAATGAGATCTGTAGGAGCATTGATCTTCCAGATCTTTTCTTCAAACATGGCAAGGTTGGCTCCGGGGTTTTCCCAGTAGAGGTCGGATTGAAGGATGGTGATGGTTAGATCTTGCATAATATTTCTGCAGCTTTTTCCAGTGTATCAGTTTTTTTAGCAAAACAAAAACGAATGATCTTTTCGTCACGCTTATCGTGAAAGAAGCTAGAGACGGGGATAGTAGCTACTTTGAATTCTTTGGTGATTCGCGCAGCAAAATCTATATCGCTTTCGTCGGATATATTTTTGAAGGAGGCCAGTTGGAAATAAGAACCTCTTGCAGGAAATAATTCAAACCTGGAGTCAGACATTAATTTCAAAAAACGATCACGTTTTTCCTGGAAGAAATTGGAAAGAGTAAGGTATTTATCTTTCTGGTCCAGGTACTCGCAGATGGCGTACTGTGTGGGAGTGTGTACACTGAAAGTATTGTGCTGATGTACTTTTCTGAATTCTTCCGTCAGATAAGGTGGTGCAATGCAATATCCAATGCGCCAGCCGGTGCAGTGAAAGGTTTTACCTAAAGAAGAAATTACAAAACTTCTGTTTAAAATATCTTTGTATTTCAACGCGCTTTCATGTGTCAGCTTGTCGAAAATAATATGTTCGTACACTTCATCGCTCAAAAGAAAAATATTCCCACCCGCCAGGATTGCCTGTAGCTCGTGCATATCGTGATGGTTGATCACCGAACCTGTAGGATTGTGGGGCGAGTTGAGCACGATCATTTTTGTTTTCGAATTTATTTTCTTCTTCACTTCCATCCAATCGATGGTGTAATGCGGATAGTGCATTTGAATGAATACAGGTTTTGCTCCGCAAAGCTCAATCGCCGTGGTGTAACAATCAAAAGCAGGTTCAAAAAGAATTACTTCGTCGCCGGGTTTTACTACGGAAGTGATCGCTGTATAGCAGGCTTCCGTGGCGCCGCAGGTAAGCGTGATCTCCGTAAGCGGATCGGGTGCGTAGCCGTACAATTCTTTTGTCATTGCGCTGATCTTTTCCCGCAAAGGAAGAATGCCCGCCATCGGAGCATATTGGTTGAAGCCTTTCAACATGTATTTATGCACCAGCCCGATCAATTCATCCGGAGTGCCAAAATCAGGAAAGCCTTGCGCAAGATTGATCGCATTATGCTCCTGCGCAAGCTGCGACATGACAGTGAAAATAGTAGTTCCCGTATAGGGAAGTTTGGATATGAAATTCTTTGACATGTTTCTAAGATAGGAAGAAAATTATGAATAAGGAAGATTGTCTGAACCTTGATTCTCAGGATTGGAAGATTTTCATGATTAAAAATTCCAGGAATACAGAGTAGTTTAGAGTTGTCATTCAGCAGGAAACTTGTGCAGAGTCTGCACTATCGTTAAGCGTTTTATCCTCACCTTGTCAACAAGCAGAATTAGTGAAATTGATATCAGAAATTTCTAAGCACAAGGTTTCTGCTGAATGACAATTTTTAAATAATTACAAGTCATCAAAGGTTCGAATCCTTAAATCAAAATCCTGAAAATTTTCCAATCCTGAGAATCAAGGTTCAGACTAATAAAGCAACTCCCACGCACTCCGATAAGCCCCGATGCTCTCCATGTAGTTGAGCATATCTCTATAGAAGGGATGCCGCGCGAGGGTGGCGCTGTCGCCGAGGATCACAAGTTTTTTTCTTGCGCGTGTCATCGCTACGTTCATTCTGCGCAGGTCGTTTAAAAATCCGATCTCTCCGTTTTCATTCGAACGTACAAGACTGATATAGATCAAATCGCGCTCTTGTCCCTGGAAGCCATCGACCGTGTTTACCGCCAGGCGTTTGCCTAGTTGTTTTAATTCTTTATGTTCTTCCAGTTTTGTTTCCAGTAGGTTTACTTGCGCTTTGTAGGGAGAAATAATTCCAATACTATTTTTTTCGTCCAGAATATTTTGCGCAAGCAATTCATCCAGATGTTTGAATAGTACATCTGCTTCGCCTGTGTTGACAAGGCTTTCGCGGCCTTGCCCTTGTTCTTCGTTGAAACTACATCCGGCAGTATCGATAAATTCTACCGCAGGAGAATCGCCAATGGTTTGATCTTTTACCGACTCGTGTGCTTTTAATTTGTCCTTATAAAATTCCTTGTTGGAAAACTCCATGATCTTTTCGTTCATGCGGTATTGTACTTCCAACATGGTATCTGCTTTCTGGCGTTGAATGGTCTTTTCAAACAAAGTAACCGCAAGTCCTTCGCTTGCCGCTTGCCGCGATTTTATGGTAGGAGGAAGCTGCTGATGGTCTCCGGCCAGCACTACGCGCTCTGCTCTCAGGATCGGGATCCAACAGGCTGGTTCAGGAGCCTGGCCTGCTTCGTCAATGAATACCGTAGAGTAGGAACGATCGCGGATGGTGTAGTTGGCTGAACCTACCAGTGTACATGTAATCACTTGTGCCTTCTCGATCAGATCGCTTACGATAAAGCTTTCGATCTTTTCAGCCTCCGCCTGCAGTTTTCGAGATTCGTCCAGGATGGCGCGTCGCTGCTCACGTTCGGCGTGACCGAAATGACGTTTGTATTTCGAAGCCATATTCTTATACTCGGCCGCCATTTTTTTAAATTCCTTGATCTGCTTAAAATCTTTGTGCGAACTAATGGCAGAATCCAGGCTCAAAGCCTGCAGTTCTTCATTGATCCGCGCTGGGTTGCCAAGGCGTACGACCTTCAGGCCAGCAGCGTGAAGCTTGAGAGTGAGCAAGTCCACGGCATTATTGCTCGGGGCGCAGACTAATACTTGTGCTTCTATTTTTAGTGTATGGGCAATCGCTTGCACGATCGTGGTGGTCTTGCCTGTACCAGGAGGACCGTGAATAATGGCGACGTCTTCGGCAGCAGCAATCTTCTGAATGGATTTAGTTTGCATCTCATTCAGCCCTTGAAATTTCAGTATTTCTTCTTCTGCAAATTTTGCTTCTTCTGCGCCCAATAAAATTTCGCGTAGTTGCGCCAGGCGATTATTCTTCGCTTTCATTACTTGCTGAAGTGCGCTGTTCATTTCTTTGTAGCTACTTTCGTCAAACATGAGGTCAATGCCTAGTTTGCCGGTGTCTACCCATTCGGGAAGTTCATCTACAAAAAGAGTGAGTCGGATATTATTTCTCCGCACCAATGAAACTACGCCGCTGATGGATGGATTTTCTTTTCCTTCGTTATGATAATTGCTAAACAGCGAAGCTACTGATCCAAACTGAAAAAGATTTGGGATCGATAGATCTCCAGGCCGCTCAATTTCTAAGATCAAACGCTCTCCCGTGCCGTAGTAGGATTCGCGGATCACGATGGGATACCAGGTGGTACCTGCTTTTTTTCTTTCCTGAATAGAAGCTCCAAGAATTTTTTCCCGGTATTGGTTGCGGTCTTCGTCCTGTTCTATTTTGAGAAGGTCAATGGTACGCTGGAGCTCGTCGGTAGGAGTCATGGAGAAGCGTTTAAAGTTTATGAGTATTCGTTGTAGAATCCAAAAAGCAAATTCCAAATTCCAAGGAAGACAAATATTGGAATTTGGAATTTGTTTTTTGGAATTTAATCCTTATTTCTTCACAGGAAATTTCATCCTGTAATTTACGTCTACATCGCCTTTGCTCACGTTGTTGAGCTTTCCGCGAAGGAGTTGTCTTTTGAGGGAAGAAAAATGTTCTACAAACAAAATTCCTTCGATATGGTCGTATTCGTGTTGGATAATGCGGGCAGGCATGCCGTCGAATTCGTCGGTATGTTCATTCCAGTTTTCATCGAAATAATGGATCTTAACCTTGGAAGGACGAACTACCTCGCCGCGAATACCGGGAATGCTGAGGCATCCTTCGTCGTAGCCCCACTCTTCGCCGTATTCTTCAAGGATGGTAGGATTGATAAAAACTTTTTTGAAATCTTTTGTTTTTTCATCTTCCAGCGGGGAAGCATCTGCTATGAAGACGCGGATGCTTTTGCCGATCTGAGGAGCCGCGAGGCCGATTCCTCCTGCATTGTTCATAGTGTCGAACATATCTTCGATCAGCTTCGGAAGGTCCAATTCGTCTTTGGTGATGTTTTTAGCTTCTTTCTTTAAAACCGGGTCTCCGTAGGCTACAATAGGAAGTATCATGATGTTCCTCTTAATTTTATTTTTGGTTATACTGCAAAGTTAGGGAAAATAACGAAATTTGACTATCCGTTTGTTCGAACCTTGTTTTACTAACCTAACTATCTATATTGATGATAAAATACTTTCATAAATCGGATAGGTCTGGTTAAGCAGACAGTCATGAAAAAAATTATGACGTATATTTTCCTGAAAAAGAAATATTTTTTAAATTTTCATATAATTGTTAAACATTTAAACCCTATCGATATGTCAAAAGGAATGGATTCCAAGAAGGAGAAGAAAAAAGAGCCAACAAAATCTATCAAAGAAAAAAGAGCTGAGAAAAAAGCAAAGAAGGCTGGCAAAGGCGGTGAATAGTTTCTCAAAACTTCATAAAAAAAGTCCTACCACAATTGGCAGGACTTTTTTTATGAAGTTTGAGAATGTTATGAATTTAAAATTGTCAACTCATAATTCAACATTCATAATTTCAATTACTTTTTACCTTTCAGCGCAACAGAAATTTCGATATCATCAGAAAGTACCATGTCTTTCATCGTAGCTTTGTAAGACGCGCCGTACTTCTGACGGTTGATCACCAGTTTGCCGCTTGCTGTTACATTGCTGCTATCAGAAGTGATCACGATGTCTGTTACTTTTTCTGTGTTCGTCTTGCCGCGAAGCGTCAGGTCTCCTGTAGCAGTATTGCCTTCTACGCTTTTCACCACGAAAGTAGCAGTAGGGAATGAGTCTGTAGCAAAGAAATCAGGACTGGAAAGGTGACCGATCAGGTTTTCTTTCGGACGGTCTTTGGTATAGCCGCTGTCAAGAGGATTGATTGATTTCATATCTACTGTGAAGTTACCACCTGAAAGTTTGCCACCAGTAAGGGTGATAGAACCTTCCGTAAGTTTGATAGTACCGAAGTGAGAGTACATTTTCACCATAGTACCTTTCCAGCTTATAGTAGAGCTGTCAGGAATTACAGCATACGTTACGACTGCGTTAGAATCTACGGTAGTAGTTTCTTCAGTAGCTGGTTTTTCAGATGGACCGCAAGAATAAAGTGCAGTAGCAGCAGCCAATGCGATGAATAAATTTTTGATTTTCATAGAATTAGGTTTTTAAAAGTGAATTTTTAAAGAATGATACAAAAGTATATAAAGCGAAATTCAAAACAAATGTTTAAACATATAATTTTTAAAAAAGTTAAGAATTAACCTATATCCACCTGTTATTTCTCTCTAAGGATTTTATAAATTTTGATTCCCAGCATCATCAAAAAAGACAGGATTACCAAGCCAACCAACCCCCATACCATACTCAAGGCGTTTTTGAGCACTACAATAAAAATAATTCCAACCAGCAAGACTGTGGCTACTTCATTCCAAAGCCTCATCTGTTGAGACGTGTAGGGCGACAAGCCTCTTTGCTGGTCCTTAAAAATTTTGTGACAAATAAAATGATAGATAAATAAAGCCAGCACAAAGCTCAGCTTGATCCAGAGCCACCCTGGTATCATGCCGTATTCGATCACCAGGAGTGTGCCCATCAATGCCGTGATGAGGGCAGAAGGCCAGGTGATGATGTACCAAAGGCGCTGCTGCATGAGCCTGTATTGTTTTTGAAGGATCTCTTTTTCAGGAGAAGCAAGTGAATCTGTTTCGGCAAAATAGACGAAAAGGCGTACTATATAGAACAATCCTGCAAACCAGGTGGTCACAAAAATAATATGGATGGCTTTTAAATATTGAAAATACATGCAGTAAAGATAATTTATTGAAGGCAAAATTGCGTATAAAGTAGTATATTTATAAGGGTAGGAAGGATTTTATTAATCCGGTTATGAGTATTCAATTATGTCGATTCATAATTCAACACTCATAATTCAACATTCTTATAATTCCACGCAAAAACATTCTCCACCACTATGGATTTACTGTGGTTCGCTCTTTTCCTGGCCTCCTTATTGGCTGGAATTATCTTCTGGCGAAAATATGTTAAGATCAAAAAAGACCTTGATTCCCTGAGCGATCGGCGTCAACAGGACACTATTGCTATCCTCCGGCAAAGTCTCGACAAAGAGCAACATCTCAACGAAGAGCTTGCACAGCGTGAGGAAGAGCTTACTGCCAACGAAGAAGAACTAAGACAAAGCCTGGAAAGCCAACGCTGCCTGCTTGAAGAGATCCAGCGCAAGGAAGCGAGCCTGAAAGCGCTCATCAATAATACCGACGATCTTATTTTTTCCTTTGATAAAAATTTCTGCATCGTAGATTTCAATCGCACGGCACAGGAATTTTATACCAGCAAAGGCGCCCGTTTTGAGAGAGGCGCTCACATGAGTGAATTTGTAACACCTAAAAATATGCAGCACGCCAGACAGATCCTGGAAGGAGTGCTGCGAGGGGAATGTCATTCAACAGTATTCGATATTATAGACAAAAATGGCGCTAAAAATTTTTATGATTCAAAATATAATCCTATCTGGAATGAATACGGCGAAGTGATCGGTATGTCGGTCATGATCCGTGAGATCACTGATCGGATCAAAGCCATGGAGACACTTCAGGCTTCGGAAGAAAAATATGCCAAAGCATTTAAGTCTAGTCCTGATGCGGTCATGATCACGAGTGTATCGAGCTCGAGGATCTTAGAATTTAATGAAGGGTTTCTAGCATGGTCAGGTTACACGCGCGAAGAAGTGGAAGGAAGATCAACCATTGAACTTGGCTTTTGGAACCTGGAAGAACGGAATTATTTGAAGCAACAACTCCACGAACATGGCCGGTTGCTGGAACTGGAAGTACACCTGAAAATAAAATCCGGTGAAGTACGCGACTGCCTGATGTCGGCCGAAACGATCATGCTGAATGGAGAACTGTGTTTTGTTTCGATCACACGCGATGTGACCTATAAAAAGAAAAACCAGGAATTGCTGATCGAGCTTCTGAATTCAGAGAAGCAGCTTAACTATGAATTATCACAACGCGAAGAAGAACTCACTTCAAGTGAAGAAGAACTAAGACAAAGCTTCGAAAGCCAAAGCCGGCTGCTGGCTGAGATCCAGCTCAAGGAAGCCAACGTATCGGCCTTGATGAACAATACCAACGACCTGATCTATTCGGTAGATAAAGAATACTGCGTGATCGAGTTCAACACTCCTATGTTCTGTTTTAATAAAGACCGTGGAATAAAAATGGTAAAAGGCATGCACGTCACCGAATTTGTAGACGAAGCAAATGTGAAAGACAGCCTGGAAACCCTCAATAAGGCCATGAAAGGAGAAACGCGCATGCGTACGTTCGAGGTGATGGTAAAAAACGAAATGCAATATTACGAAGGGAATTATCACCCTATCATCAATGAGCAGGAACAAGTACTTGGCGTTTCGATCGTGCTGCGAAATGTCACCGAAAGAAAAAAAGCAGAAGACGCGTTGCGCGCTTCCGAAGAAAAATATTCTATCTGGTTCCGCTCCAATCCTGATTCGATGGTAGTATCTACTGTAGAAGAAGGAATAATTATAGACGCAAATAATAGTTTTCTAGACAATTTGGATCTGAAAATAGAAGACGTGATAGGCAAGCGTACTTCCGAACTGGGATTCATGCGTGATCTCTATGCCCGTGACGAATTAAGGGATCAGGTACTTAAACACGGAGTAGTAACAAACTGGGAACTTCGCACCGTACGAAAAAGCGATCCGAAATCTACCGTGCTTGTCTCCTGCGCCTCTTTTGATATCGGTGGCAAAAAATGTATGATCACGACTTCAAGAGATATCACCCAGATGCGAAAGGCAGAAGAAGAAGCCAGGATCTCCAACGAAAGACTGAAAGTAGTGATCGATAATATTCCTGTAGCAATATGGTCGCTCGACAAGGATGGAATCATTACACTTTCCGAAGGAAAGGCGTTGCAGGATATGGGCCTGAAGCCCGGACAACATGTAGGCGAATCAGTATATGATGTTTACAAAAATAATCCCGAACAAACAGTATATGTGAAACCCGTACTGGAAGATGGGGTGACGCATCGCAAGACAGACAGGATCGGGGAGGGATACTACGAAGAGATTGTAGTGCCATTGCGCAACAACAATGGAGCGATCATAGGGCTGATCGGCGTTTCATTTGACATTACGGAAGTAATGAAGAAAGAAAATAAATTGCGCGAAAACGAAGCGTTGCTAAACAATATTATCGACCATCTTCCCATCGGCCTTCAGATCTTCGACCGCGAAGGTTATTCGGTAAAGATGAACGAAGCCCAGCGCAATTTACTTGGATTGAAAAGCAAAGCAGACGGTGTAGGAAAGTTTAATGCACTCAACGACCCGATCAATACTTTTATCGGCGCGCATGCGCTTTTCGACAAAGCATTCAACGGAGAGATCGTAGACAATGTAGAACTGAAAGTGGATTTTGGAAAACTGGTAGATTCGCGCTACAGTAGAACAGATCTTGCCTGGTTCAATTTGTGGTTGTTTCCATTGTTTGATAAGCGGAAAAAAGTAGTAGCCATCATCAACCTTCTTTCCGAGATCACCGAACGGAAGCTAAGCGAGCAGGAGATCGAGCAGAAACAAACCGAACTGATGGAAGTGAATAAAATGATGGCCGATTATAAGCTAATGGCATTGCGATCTGCGATGAATCCGCATTTTATTTTCAATGCCATGAATTCCATTCAATACTTCATTTCCAAAAATGAAAGAGAAAACGCATTGATCTATCTTTCTTTATTTTCAAAGCTTATTCGTAATATCCTGAATGGTACAGTAGAGAACAAGATTAGTATCCACCATGAAATGGAAACGCTTCAAAATTATATTGAACTGGAAAATCTCCGTTTTGATACAAAATTCGAGGTCGAATATGTACTAGACGAGTCTTTGGACGTAAGACAGATCGAAATTCCATCGCTGTTATTGCAACCTTATGTAGAGAATGCCATTCTGCATGGATTGTACAACAAGCCAGACAAAGGCAAACTTAGAATAGAAATTATTTCGCATAATGAAAACACTGTTATATTTGTGATTGAAGACAACGGCGTAGGAAGGGAAGCCGCAAGAAAGATCAAACAAGCCAACCAGATCAATCATAAATCAGTAGGAATGGTACTCACGAAAGAGCGCCTAGATATTATAAACAAGACAAATAATATTTCCGTAGAAATTACCGATCTGACAGATAAGGAGGGAAAGGCAGCAGGGACAAGGATTGAAATACATGTTGAAATTTAAACCGCCAATTAAATTAAGATGCTAAGAGCTATCATCGTAGATGACGAGCAAAAAAGCTGCGAGAATCTGAAAATTCTTTTGGAAGATTTCTGTAAAGACGTAGTAGTGCTCCAAATGGTCAACAACGTTTCCGACGCGATCAATGCCATTCTGAAATACAAGCCAGATGTGATCTTCCTGGATATTCAAATGCAGAAAGAAACCGGTTTTGACCTTCTGAAAAAGATCGGCGAGATCAATTTTGAAATTGTGTTCGTAACTGCCTATTCGGAATTCGCTATTGACGCCATTAAATTTTCGGCCATCGATTATCTTTTAAAACCAATCGACATCAACGATCTGAAAGCAGCAGTAGAAAAGCTGGGCAAGAAAACCACCGATAAACTTATTAGTCAGAAAGTAGATATTTTGATGCAAAATTTCAGAAGTGAAAATGCAGAAAATTATCGCCTGGCAATTTCAGATTCCGACGGGATCACATTTGTGAACATCAATGAAATTATTTATTGCGAAGGATCGAGCAACTATACCAATTTTTATCTTCAGAACGGAAAAAAACATATCGTTGCCAAAACACTGAAGGAGTATGAAGAGCTATTAAGCAATTATAATTTTTTCAGAATTCATAATTCTTATCTCATCAATCTGAAAGAAGTGAAAAAATATTTCCGTGGCGACGGTGGCTATGTACAGATGAGCAACGATGAAAAGCTAGATGTATCTAAGCGAAAGAAAGAATTTTTTCTGCGAAAGATTTCCAATAATAATCTTTTATAAAATCCCGTGTTCGCATTGAAAGCGTGATTATTTGTGGGGACACAAACAATCACGAAAACGAACCGTCGTTGTGGGAAGCCTGCGAAGCAACAATCAAGCATCTGTTAACTTCGCATCCTGAGCGATTGCCATGAAAAATTCATAATTCATAGCTCATAATTTATAATTCCCTTCCACCCATTTTTATCCACCACTACAATTACTCATAAAAACCCCCGTCTTCTCCGCTACCCTCACCAGATAAGAGTTGCCGATTGTCCCCTATTTTCTTGCTGGTTAAGTTTGTATCACTTGCTTCGGCAGTACAGTAGTATTCATTAAACCTCAAAACTTCACACCATGGATCTATTTACTATTAATCCCGACGATCATTTTTTACTTACCCAGGAGGAAAACGATTTTAATTCTTATGAATCCGGAAACCATTCAAATGCAACAGCTATGTCTTTTATCTCAGAAGAGCAGGAACAGTATTACAAAGAATCCATCATTATTAATTATCAGCGCTACAAAGCTTTATTCCGCTCAAAATTAATGGGGAATATCCTGATTGATGATAAAAATATTATAAGGGATTTCAACAAGACAGCCCGAGAAGATTTTGACACAATGCTGGGAAAATATATCCGTATAGGTTCCTCGATCACAGATTGGTTTGAAACCCCTTTTTTCGGACCTGTCTTTCAAAAAATACTTCAAAGCGGGCTGAATGAGATCTTTGAGTTTGAATTCGTCGGCCCCGACGGAGTCGCTCATACCATTCGTATGGAAATCCTTCTTTTTATCAGTCCTTCGGAAAACAGGCTTCTGAAGTGCATCTCCACCATAAAGATCAGATAGACAGAAGTTATGAATTATGAGTGATGAATTTTGAATTGTGTTAACTCATAATTCATCACTCATTTAAAATTTTGGAATTACCCTCTTAACTATTAATACTTATTTGAGATACCAGATACCGGATAAATGCTACAGTAATTTAATGACATTGTCTTTTAGTTTATTTGTAAAACAGCGTTGTTTTTATCTAAACTATCTGGTATCCGGCATCTGGTATCTTGCATCCATCATTAATCTTAATACTTAAAAGGTGAATTCTATTAAATTTTCTGCAATCACCGTATCGGAAAATACCTTTTCAAGGTTCTCCCACTTGCTCAGTATTAATACCAGTTACTAAGCAATCTCAGACACACACTAAGAACGGACGTCCGAGGAATTATTTTCCGAGTATAAGACCTTAAGATCACCAGCTAATAATATTGAACGGGTGATGATTGAAGGGGTTTTTAGAGAAGATTATTCGTTCGTTCAATACTTAGCACTACTAAACCAAAATAAACTGTATGAAAAGATTTCAAGAATATACGATTCATGCAAAAATAGTTATCATCCTTGTATGCATCTTATTAGTAAATCTGTGTTGCCTAGGATTCCTGTATTTCATGCAGGAGCGTGAAGCCAGGATAAGCAGACTGCTCCTCAATAGCAGCAAACCTGTTTCTTACTCTTATGGAGAAACTACACCACGCTTTTTATATGCTTCTGTACACGAGGATAGCAAATCTCAAATGATGGAGCTTTTTCTCGAACAACAACTTAAGACAGATCAGAATAAAAAATACCTGCTTTTCTTCTTTTTTCTTTCTTCCGGCGTCAGCTGTGGCATTTGCTACCTGGCTATGAAAAAACATGTGGTACAGCCGGTGCTCACTATTCTCGACAAGAGCAACGATCTGGCATTGGGAAATATTCCTGCCTTGGCAGAAAAAAAATCGGAAGATGAATTAGGACAGATCACTACTTCAATTAATAAGATCATTCAAAACAAAACCGACCTTTCTGATTTTGTAAAAAAGATCGGCAATGGTGAGTCGGATGCTCAGTACCAGCTACTGAGCGACAAAGACGTGATCGGTTTGTCACTGATCTCGATGCGTGAAAAGATGCATAAAATTTCGCAAGACGAAGCGAAACGCAGCTGGACCAACGAAGGCGTAGCGATCTTTTCGGAAATGCTGATGGAAGAATCAAGTTTAAAAATCCTTTCAGAAAAACTACTTACCGGGCTTGTTAAGTATGTAAAAGCAAACCAAGGTGCTCTGTTCATCAAAGAAGTTGGTGAAGACGACGAACCGGTGTTTGAAATGTATGCTTGCTATGCATGGAACCGGAAAAAATTTGTAGACAAACAAGTAAGACTCAACGAGGGTTTAGTAGGCCAGGCAGCGATTGAAAAAGAAACCATATTTCTCACCGAAGTGCCGGACGATTATGTCAAAATAACGTCTGGCATGGGTGAGGCCAATCCGAACTCTATCCTGATCGTACCTTTGAAAGTGAACGATGTGGTGCACGGTGTGCTGGAACTGGCTTCCTTTAAGGTGTTCGAAAAACATGAAATAGATTTTATTCAGAAGCTTGCAGAAAATATCGCTTCCACCATTTCCAATGTGAAGATCAATGAAAACACCAAACGCCTGCTGGAAGAAAGCCGCGCGATGAATGAAAATCTTCAGGCACAAGAAGAAGAGCTGAGACAAAATGCCGAAGAGCTCAACGCCACCCAGGAAAACCTGGAGCGTGCCAAAGAAGAAATGCGCATGCAGATCGAGCAACTCCAATCCGAGAAAATAAAAAACGAAGGAATCCTGGAAGGCTGTGTAGATGGGATCATCAGCTTCAACGAGTATGGAAAAATAGAATTCTACAACCAGGCTTCCCAGGAAATATGGGGCATGAGCAAAGAAAGAGCTTTGGGGAAAAATATTAAAGATTTTCTTCCTGTAGAGATCGGAAGTGATGGAAATGGGAAAACAGTTTATTATGTGAACAAACAACAAAAAGAAAAGCTAACAGCCAGAACAGAAATCCAGGTTCAGGTACACGGAAATGAAACACCAGTATTGATCACAGTCTCCCGGGTGCAGACAGGGGGCAGTTACTTCTTTACTGCGTTCATTCAGAATATTGCCGTGGAATTATTCTAAATCATTTTTAACAAACCATCCATGAGAAAAAATATAGAACACAAGGAATACACTTTACTATACGATGCCTGCATGCATGTGAAGCTGATCTCGGATTTCGAGACCATCAATAAAAAAGTTGATTTCATGGCAGAGATCTCTTCCGAAGATTTTTTACCTCTTAACCAGAAACTAAGATTGTATCAAAAAAGAATTGACTCTTTTACAAACGATGAAAAACTGGATAAGAGATTAGCAGCATCCGGAGTATACGGCTCTATCTCAGCATTGATCAAGGATATGCAGTTTCACGACATTATCCAGCAGCGCTTAGATCATATCCGCAAAATAAACCAGGATATTCTCGAAGAATTGAAAGATATCAGTTATGATCCGATGTATTTGTCCAAAACAAAATATATAAAAGTGATCACCCATCTCTCAAGGATCAATGCAGTACAGATCCAGGTGATCAACCAGGAATATAAATCGGTGATCGACAACCTGAAAAAAACACTGGACAGCATGAACAACCTGCTGAACGTGGAAACCAACCCGACGAGCATTTATTGCTTCAGCAATGTTGCTTTGTTCAATATCCTGGCCGATACGATTTCCAGCAAATTGAAAAGTATTTCCAAAATGGTTTACCCAGGACATACGTTGAGCAACCTGCAAGAAGAAATGGATGAAATTCAAAAAGTATATACAATGAAAACCGAGCGCGATATATTCAGTCGGGTACTGGAGTTGACAACAGCAGGCTACAGCATGCATACGATCAACCTAATGATCATGAAAGAGTTGAAGGATTCTGTGAGTGATAACAGATTGGAATTATTTTAAAAAATAAACAAATGAAATTACCGGAAGAATTGACCACACGCACGATCGACAAGATCGCACAGGAATTCCTGGATGAGTTTTCGTTAAACTCTAAGATCATCGTGTCCTCTGCTTTGATTGAAAAAATTGATGCTACAGGGATCCAATTCCTGATCTCGCTTATAAAACTTTCTATTCAAAACAACGCCAACGTAGCGCTGGACCTTAGTATCAGCAAGGACAACAAAAGCTTGCTGGAGCGCAACGGATTTAAAGAAATGTTCAATTATATCACAGTTCACTAATTAAACCCTGTATGAAAAAAACGATTTTAATAGCGGATGATTCCGAGAGTGTACGCGAAGTGGTAAGCTTCACACTTGAAAACGCCGGGTACAACGTGCTGTCGAGTGTAGACGGAGAAGATGCAATGAAGCATCTGAACGGTTCCGATATTCACCTGGTAGTAACGGATCTTCATATGCCTAAAATGGACGGCATTTCGCTGATCCGTGAGATCCGTGCCAACGAACTTTACAAAGGCGTGCCGATTCTTTTTCTCACTACAGAATCACAAAATTCTAAAAAGGAAGAAGCAAAAGTAGCGGGCGCTACCGGTTGGATTGTAAAACCATTTATGGCAGATAAGTTACTTTCTGCTGTACAAAAAGTAATACGCTAATGGATCTATTCAAAGCCAAATTTATCAATGAAGCCAACGACCTGGTCAATAACCTGGAAGAGTCTGTGCTTGCGCTCGAAAATGATAGGGAAGATACTGCCCTGATCGAACAGATTTTCCGCGTGATGCATACTTTCAAAGGCAGCAGCAATATGTTTGGCTTTGATAAGATCGGCGAATTCACACACCACCTGGAAACGATCTACGATCTTATACGCTTCCATAAACTAACGCTTAACGCAGAGATCTTCAACATTACGCTATTGTCAGTAGATCATCTTAAAAAATTATTGAAAGATGAAAAGTTGAATGACCCTGCAACGGTGCGTACGCACAATAGCTTGCTGGAAAAGATCATTGCTATTACCAAAGATCATGAAGATAAAAAAGAAACATCCGTTGACGCGTCGAATGAAAAGAAAGATCGCTATAGCACGTATCATATTTCTGTGCTGCCTAAGCGAAATATACTTCTTAATGGCAACAACATTCTATACCTGATCGACGACCTGCTCATGCTTGGCGAAGGAAGGGCAATCGCCAACAGTACCGCTATTCCTATGCTCGAGAAGGCTGAACATACGGCTTGCTATCTTTCCTGGGAAGTTTTTCTCGCTACCTCCGAAGCAGAAGCGGCAATCCGTGAAGTATTCCTGTTTGCCGAAGGAGAATGTGAACTGAAAATAACTTGTATTGCAAAAGAGAAAGATCTTTTTCGGCAGGAAGCATTTGTAGAGCTGCTTGATCAGTATTCCTTGTTTGCCAGTGAATTCAACCTGGAGGCAGTTTATGCATTCTTGGGTCAGCAGCAAGTATGTAAAACAACAACAAGTGCGGAAGTAAGATCTGCCACGGCTTCCAAAGAAAGCGGCAGCATTAAAGTTTCATCCGATAAACTGGATGAATTAATGAATCTGGTGAGTGAACTAGTGACTACACAAGCAAGACTCAGTCTGTTCTCTGAGCAAAGTCATAATGGCGAATTGAATGTGATCGCTGAAAATATTGAAAAAATTTCCCGCAGGCTTCGCGATACTACTTTTAATATCTGCCTTGTACCGATCGGCAGTATGCACACCCGTTTCAAGCGATTGGTACGCGATCTTGGAAATGATCTTGGCAAAGAAGTGGATTTTGTAGTAGAAGGATCCGAAACCGAATTAGATAAAACAATCATAGAAAGTATTACCGATCCTTTACTGCATATTATTCGCAATAGCATGGATCATGGAATTGAAGAGGCTTCGGTGCGTCTTCAGGCAGGCAAACCTGCGAAAGGGAAGATCATGCTGCGTGCCTACTATTCCGGAGCCAACGTACACATCGAACTCATCGACGACGGCGCCGGATTGGATGCAGAACGGATCAGGCAAAAAGCAATCGAAAAAGGATTGATCACCAAAGAGGAGAAATTAAGTAAAAAAGAAATCTTCGATCTGATCTTCCTTCCCGGATTTTCTACTGCAGAAAAAGTAACAGGAATCTCCGGCCGTGGAGTAGGTATGGACGTGGTGAAACGAAATATCACCGATATCCGCGGAGAGATTGCAATGGAATCAGTGCCTGGAGAGGGAACTAAGATCACGATCATTCTTCCGCTTACGCTCTCTATCATTGACGGATTGCTGGTGCGCATACAGGATACACATTTTATTATTCCGCTTTCAGTTGTAGAAAAATGTTACGAAGTACATCATGAAGTATTTGTCAACAACTATAAAGAACTGATCGTGCTTGAGGGAAGACAAGTTCCTTATCTCTATCTGAGAGATGAATTCGGAATGAGCGAAAATTGCCCGGAGATCGAGCAAGTAGTAGTAGTGAAATACGAAGACAAACAAATCGGAGTGTCCGTAGATTCAATTGTGGGAGAATACCAGGCAGTGTTAAAGCCTTTAGGGAAATTATATCGCTCGGTACAGATCATTTCCGGCGCTACCATACTGGGCGATGGCTCTGTAGCGCTGGTGATGGATACGAGTCAAATGATAAAACAACTTTCATTACAACAATCTAAAGAATTAGTATATGAGCAATGAAACCAACATTGAGATCGAATCCTTTCTGACTTTTAAACTCGGCGAAGAAGTTTTTGCTGTGAAAGTAGAGAAAGTGATGGAAATACAAGAGCTGAAGCAAATTACAAAAGTTCCGAAAACACCTTCCTATATGAAAGGTGTGGTCAACCTTCGAGGCAACGTGTTGCCGGTGATCGATACCCGTATCAAGTTTGGACTTTCACAGATTGTGGAAACCGTGAACACTTGTATCCTCGTGTTGAAGATCGAAATGGAAAACGATTTTATTCTTCTTGGTTTGTTAGTTGACAGCGTGCAGGAAGTGTTAGAGCTTCCTGCTTCGCAAATCAATCCTCCTCCAAGCATAGGAAGCAAATACAAATCAGACTTCATCATCGGGATGGGAAAGATCAAAGACGATTTTATCATGCTGCTTGATATCGACAAAATATTTTCAGTCGATGATATTGTAGAGGTACAACAGACCACCGAGACTTACTAATAAACTAATTATAAAATACTACTATTCAATCACAAATAATTAAACATTTATCGTTATGAAATTCACAATAAAAAACCGGTTGATCCTAGCGTTTGGATTGTTGATCATCCTCACTGCTTTTATTTTTTACATCGCCACAAGCAATGCCAGGTCCCTGAAGGGAAGCGTGGATGAGCTCATGTCTATGAATGTGCGCAAGGTCATGATCGCAGGAGAAATGTCGGAAGACGTGGAAAATATTTCAAAATGCGGAAAAGATATTATTCTCTCTGCAAACGATGAAAGCCTGCTCGAAGAAGCTATCAAAACGGGCGAAAAAAGAAATGATGAATTGAAAAAACGTATAGAAGAAATGCGTAGCATAGGCGATGCTGCCGAGCTGAAATTTATGAAAGAATTGGAAAGCCTTTGGGGAACCTATATGGATCAACATAAAAAACTGACCACGATGGTGATCAATTCACAAGGTGATCCTGAAAAGCTGAAAGCTGCTTACGCTGTTTGTCTGGGGCCTGCAAGAGAAGCACAAATAAAAACCCTGCAAATGCTCGAAGATCTGAGCAAAGACCTGGAAGGTGATCTGATGGTCATGAAAGCAGAAACGGATAAAACTTATGAAAGCTCTAACAGTAATATGAGCATTCTGCTAGGTGTAAGTATTGTATTTGCAGTAGGGATCTCTTTGTGGATCATTAATTCGATCACGGGCTCATTGGCAAAGGCACGCGAAGCAGTAAAGAAAATTTCCGAAGGCGACATGACCATCGAGATCGAAACCAAGAGCAAAGATGAGATCGGTGAGCTATTGGTAAATATGAAAGCAATGGTATACAAACTGCGTGAAGTGATTGATTTCGTAAGAACTGCTTCTGACAATATCGCCGCTGCGAGCCAGCAGATGAGCTCTTCGTCGCAGCAAATGTCGGAAGGCGCTACCGAACAAGCGGCTTCTGCAGAAGAAGTATCCTCTTCTATGGAAGAAATGTCGTCCAACATCCAACAAAATACTGATAACGCACAGCAAACAGGAAAGATCGCCTACCAAGCGGCTGAAGATATTAAAGAAGGAAGTCTTGCTGTAAATCAAACGGTACTTTCAATGAAAGAAATTGCCGATAAGATTTCCATTATCGGAGAGATTGCAAGACAAACTAACTTGCTCGCGCTGAATGCCGCGGTAGAAGCGGCCAGGGCAGGAGAGCATGGAAAAGGATTTGCAGTAGTAGCAGCCGAAGTACGCAAGCTTGCCGAGCGTAGCCAGATCGCTGCCAACGAGATCAATGTCCTTTCTTCGTCCAGCGTGTCGATTGCAGAAAAATCCGGCAAGCTTTTGGAAACCATTGTACCGGATATTCAAAAAACTTCCAAGCTTGTACAAGAGATCAGCGCTTCCAGCATGGAGCAGAATTCCAGCGCAGAACAAGTGAACACAGCGCTGCAACAGCTCAACCAGATCATTCAGCAAAACGCTGCTTCTTCTGAAGAAATGGCTTCCAACGCGGAAGAGCTTTCCAGCCAGGCAGAACAATTGAAGGAAACGATCTCGTTCTTCAAAGTAGGTGATCACCGCAGACAGACCACACAGGTTTCGCATAAAAATGCACATAACTTTACTCAGACCTATAAACCAAAACAACAAGTAAAGAAAAAAATGAACGGAGCTTCCTATAGCCTCTCCACCAACGGACATGGTGATTCACTCGATTCTGAATATGAAAAATTCTGAGTTTAGAATAGAGTAAGTGCATATGAAAATGGAAGTAATGGGAAACGAATACGCAATTCAAAAACCGAAAGCATCAATAGAACCTATGAAAATAAATGCTGCCAGGATGACCAACGCAGACTTCGCGAAGCTGAGCAGTTTTATTTATCAGCAATACGGGATCAAGATGCCGCCGATAAAAAAGACCTTGCTCGAAAGCAGGCTGCACAAGCGGTTGAACAACCTGCAGATGTCTTCCTTTAAAGAATACATTGATATGATCTTAAAATCGAAACAATCCGATTATGAGATCATCAGCATGGTCAATGCGATCACTACCAACAAAACAGAGTTCTTCAGAGAGTCGGCGCATTTTAATTTTCTTTCTTCCCATATTTTACCTGCGATGTCAGAAAAGAATAATAAGCAGGTAAAGATCTGGAGTGCCGGCTGTTCGAGTGGAGAAGAAGTATATACCATCGCCATGGTGCTGAATGAATTTTGTGAACAACATTCCGAACTCGATTATTCTATTTTAGGCACCGATATTTCTACCGACGTGCTCGATAAAGCGCTTACGGCTGTGTACCCGGAAGAAAGATTGGAAGGGATACCTTTGTTTTTAAAACGGAAATATTTTCTGCGAAGCAAAGACCCGGTAAAACGTACGGTACGCGTAATGCCACAGTTGAGAAAAAAAGCAAATTTCTCCCGGCTCAATTTTATGGACGCTAGCTATCCGATCAATCAAACTTTTGATGTGATCTTTTGCAGAAATGTGTTGATCTATTTCGATAAAACAACGCAGGAAAAAGTGATCCGGAAATTGTGCGAAAAACTTCCTAAAGGCGCCTGGCTTTTTCTGGGGCATTCAGAATCGATCACAGATATGAACTTGCCGTTGGAACAAGTAAAGCCTACCATATTCAGAAAGATCTAATTGATAAAAATTATGGAACAATATTCCGACGAAGAATTATGGAGTGAGCTTTCTGCCAGGATGCATAAAACCATCCAGGCAAAAAGCGAGCAATTGAATTTGCTGAAAGAGCTGGAAGCAGTGAATAAAAAATTAAAAGATTCGGAACGACTGAAAACAAATTTCTTGTCTAACATCCGCAATGAGATCATTAATCCTTTCACGTCGATTCTCAGTCTCTCCAAGATGATCCTTTCGATAGACAGTACCAATATAGAGAAGATCCGCGCAATGATCTCACTGATCCATCTGGAATCGTTTGAACTGGATTTTCAATTCAAAAATATATTTGCCGCTGCGGCGATCGAGGCCGGAGAATTTTACCCGGATTATTCCAACGTCAATATAAATGCATTGCTCCATGAAACAGTGAAGCAATTTTCTTCCAAAGCAGATCAAAAACAAATTGATGTGCAGATCGAAAAAAATGAGGAAGAATATTCCTTCGTTACCGATCCGGAAAAATTTCAGCTGATCGTTTCCAATCTGCTTTCCAATGCTATCAAATACAGCCACGCAGCTGGAGAGGTCAAAATTTCGGCTGTTTGTGAAAATGATCAGTTGTTACTTACAGTGCAAGACAAAGGAATTGGTTTTGATAAAGTTTCAGAAGAAGAGATCTTCAACCGGTTTACACAACTTGATTCCGGTCTCACCCGTTCTTACGGAGGCCATGGACTGGGACTATCGGTGACACGCTCTGCAGTAGAGTTGCTGGAAGGAGAGATAAAAGTTTCGGGCAAGAAAAATGCCGGCTGTGTAGTTACTATTTTATTACCACAAGGTTCACATAAAAAACAGTTTTTGGATGAATCCGAATCAGGCAATGAGATCTTCTTTCATCACAGCGAAAAATTCTGAATCTGCTCCAATGCCGGAATATGAAAAATATTATCTGCATCCCTGTGGACT
Source organism: Cytophagaceae bacterium (assembly GCA_035535995.1). GTDB lineage: Bacteria > Bacteroidota > Bacteroidia > Cytophagales > Cytophagaceae > JANYCO01. The sequence continues at coordinate 39,201 of DATLOZ010000009.1, read as the reverse complement.
GTTCATGGACAAACGGCCGCATCAGGTAACTACAATCCTGGGTACTTGTGTGGCAGTCTGCTTGTGGGATCAACAGCTGAAGATCGGGGGCATCAATCACTATATGCTGCCCTTGTGGAATGGGGAAGGCCTTGCTTCGCCCAAGTATGGGAATATTGCCATTGAAAAATTATTGCATAAAATGGAACATGCGGGCAGCCAGCGAAAAAATATTGTAGCAAAAATTTTTGGCGGAAAAGAAGAAAATAATCCTAACGGCAATAATTATTTTCAGATCGGAGAACGAAATGCGGAGATCGCGTTAGGAATTTTGGCAGAAGAAAAAATAAAAATAATTGCCCAGAGCCTGGGAGGTTTTAGCGGCCGGAAGCTTCAATTTTTCACGGATACAGGAGAAGTGTATATGAACTTTCTGAAGGCTGGTTAAAAGCAGTGATCGTTTGTGGAGACACACAAACAACGGCGAATTCTTTATAAATAATTTCAACAAGAAGGTACAAAGAGACGAGATTCTTTGTGCCTTTTTGTGTTTGTGTTTTAAAATAATTTCAGATCGTTTTTATTCTCTCTTAACAAGCTCCCCCGCTTACACACAAAAACCGCCACTGGCTAAACCTCTTCGGACAACTACTCATTATTCGTGGAAACCCTTACGTGATTGGCGTATAGAGACACTATACGAAACTACCATACACATGAAAAAAAACCTCTACCATTTATTATTCGCACTTCTATGCGTAGTTGAAGTCAACGCGCAAAATGTTCTCATGACAGATCCACCCTCAGCCCCCGATCTTTTCCAGCAAGCCGATACAATGGTTAATATGATTGCATACAACGGAGAGACGATCGATGAAATAATACCAGAAAGCTCTCAAGTGCCGCCGACTACTACACCTATTGCTACCGACCGTCCCGATCAAACAGAATGTCCTTTTCTTGTACCACCTAAAATGTTCCAGATCGAAACAGGTGCCAGTGTGGAATACGATAAAGATCCCTCTACAAGTTCTAAAATTAAAAACTATACCTACAATACAACCTTATTGAAATATGGAATTTCGCGTCAATGGGAATTTCGCTTTATCGCCGAATACCTGGGTACGAAGATCACTTCCAGGACAGATCGTACGCTAAACAGGAATGTAAGCGGTATGAATTCGATTGCGGTAGGTACTAAAATATTTATCTGTGAAGAAAGAGGGATCATCCCGAAGGTAGCGTTGCTGGCGCATTTGGAGCTTCCTTATTTTGGAAGTTCGCAATTTAAAGTAAAACATCTTGCGCCACGTTTTCGCTTTTCCATGCAGAATACCTTAAGCGAACGTTTCACGCTTTCCTACAACGTAGGCGGCGAGTGGGACGGCGATTCACAGAATGCCACGATCATTTACACCGCTTCGCTTGGGATCTCTTTGGTAAGAAATCTAAACATGTTCATAGAAGCATATGGTTTTATGACAGAAAATTCAAATGTAGAAAATGAATTCAGCGGTTCGTTTACCAACGATCACCGTGCCGATGCAGGATTTACCTACCTGATAAAAAATAATTTACAGCTCGATGTTTCCGGAGGAATTGGTATTTCCAAAGTATCTCCCGATTCTTTCCTGAGTTGCGGTCTGTCGTGGAGATTCCCGCAGTAGAAAAGTTCTCTTTGTTATATTTTTTGTGTTTCAGTCCCCGGCCATAAATACCCCATCCATGGCCGGGATTGAGCTTTTTTAGGGGAGTGGGGATCTTGAGTGTGAAAAAACTTAATTCTTATCTGATATTTTTTCCCAGGGAATGATAATTTTCAATACCAGTTTTTTATCTGTGACTTCAATGAGTTGAATAACGCCAGAAGATAAAAGCGTATAATGATGATAAATATCCGGGCGTTTACTTCCGGCTTTTAGAGAGGCAAGCTCAATGGTTTTGTTTTTTACATTGAAATTCCATTTTCCGGAATAGCTATATCGGTTGTCATCCAGTCCACAGGGAGCGGAGGCGTGTTCCTGATAAGAACCATTTTCTAAAAAACAGAGAAAGCGACCCCAATCATATCTCGGAAAGTCTTGGGGATCATTTTTTACCTTTATTAATGTCAAAAGACTGTCTTCTGACGTTATTTTCCATTCTCCATAAAGGTTGGTTTTATCCTGAGCCTGTAGATTCATGAAAATTGAAGATAATAAAAGGGTATGGATTAATTTTTTCATTTTTTAAGAATCAATCTGTAAATAAGATGCTTAGGAAGATGTTTTTTCATAAGGTGAAAAATATTTTTTTTCAAAAAAGCTCTTTTTAGCTTATAAATGAGGTTTTTAAAAAAAGTTTGATTTTTTTTTATAGGATAGGTTTTGAATAGACTTTTGAGAGAATAAAGTTCTCAAAGCAGAAACTCCTATATAAAATGATCTGTATTTTGAGTTTTTTATGGAACTAAAAATGAAAATGGCGATATAAAGCTGATTTTTTGCAAGTTGACCTCCATTTCGAAGCGTTGGTGTCAATTTTTTTGTAAAACTTTTATAATATTTTTACGATATAAAATAAAGAAATTAATATTTAAAACATCAATAATCATGGAACAAACACAAAAGAAAGTAGCTGCTGTAAAACCTAACGTGATTGTAATAGCGATCGCTATCACTTGCCTGGTAATCGTAGCAGTTGTAAAAAATCTTCTATAAGTAGGTTTTTTTAAGACATCATAAAAAAGACTTCCTTCCGGGAAGTCTTTTTTATTTGAAATGGGTTTAAATTTCATGCAATCCAATTTCAGCTTTTTTAAAATCAGCTTAATTTTTAGGGCTCTTACTTATATATGTGTACCCAAAAGCTTAAATCCAGTCAATTTTTGAAGATGCATTTTTGGGCTAAATTATTCATAGAGATAACTTGTTTGGCTGGTATTTCTAATAAATTTGTTCTATTCTCTCTTTATTGAACAACAAAATCCATATAAATCCATTTTTATAGAAGTTCTGCCTTATAAATAAGGGGTCTATTTTATAAAATATAAAAAATCGTCAATTTTTTACCCTTTTAGTGAAAATAATTTCTTTAGTTTTAACTTTTTTTCAAAAAAATTAAAAATAGTGTCTAAATTTTGATGACTTTTTCAAAAAACATAATATTTTTGTCAAAGTAACAATCAATTTTAACACTAAAACAAACTAATATGACTAAACAAGACAAACAGCTGTCGATAATACCATTCGTAGCGTTGGTTATTATCAGTATACTGGCCCTGATTTTCGATAAGGTGCCTGGTCCGATTGTAACAGAGGGGTTGAATTCAGGTGATACTGCCTGGATGCTAGTATCTGCAGCTCTCGTATTGTTGATGACTCCAGGTCTGGCGTTGTTTTATGGCGGGATGGTAAATGCAAAAAACCTTATCTCTACCATGCTTCAGAGTTTTATCTGTATGGGTATCATCTCTGTTTTGTGGATCGTAGTAGGTTATAGCCTTGCATTTGGCGAAGACATCGGTGGTTTTATCGGAAACCCAGCTACGCACTTTATGTTTAAAGGTGTATTGGATGGCAAACCTTGGGTATATGCTTCCACTATTCCTCTGGCTTTGTTCGCTTTCTTCCAATTGAAATTCGCGGTGATCACTCCGGCGCTTATCACCGGTTCTTTCTCTGAAAGAGTAAAATTCACTTCTTATATCCTTTTCGCTTGTCTGTTCAGCATGCTGATCTATGCTCCGCTTGCTCACTGGACTTGGCACCCTGACGGTTTCCTTTGCAAAATGGGAGTTCTTGACTTTGCTGGTGGTACCGTAGTACACATTTCTGCTGGTTGCGCTGCACTAGCGGCTGCTCTTTACCTAGGTAAGAGAAAAACTCCAGTGATCACTGAGCCTGCTAACATTCCTTATGTATTGCTTGGTACAGGTCTTCTTTGGGTAGGTTGGTTTGGTTTCAACGCAGGTTCTGCGGTAGGAGCTAACACCCTGGCTGTTTCTGCTTTCGGTGCTACCAACACTGCTGCTGCTGCTGCTGGTCTGGCTTGGATCCTTTTTGATTCTGTAAAAGGAAAAGCTCCTTCTGCAATGGGCTTCTGTATCGGTGTAGTAGTAGGTCTTGTGGCCATTACTCCTGCTGCTGGTTTCGTAACTATTCCTGTAAGTATCTTCATCGGCGTTGTTTCTTCTATCATCTCTAACCTGATGGTAACTTGGAGAGCAAGAACAAGCATCGACGATACTTTGGATGTATTCCCTTGCCACGGTATTGGTGGAATCAGCGGAATGATCTTTACTGGTATCTTCGCTTCTACAGCAATCAACAGTGTAGTAGTAGAACAAGGTCTATTCTATGGAGAGACCGCTCTGTTCACCAAACACTTGCTTGCATTGCTGATTGTAGTAGCATTCGCTTTCGGTGGTTCTTTCGTACTGTTGTTCCTGACCAACCTTGTTGCTCCTCTTCGTGTATCTGAAGAAGATGAGAAAACAGGTCTTGATGTTACTCAACACGGTGAAAAACTTACCTGGGGTATGGAATAATATCTTATCCTTGTGGTTAATAAGAGAGGGAGCGTATTATACGTTCCCTCTCTTATTTTATATGAGATAGAATGATTTTTTGATTTTTGATTTTTAAATTTGAATTTTGTTTAATTCATAATCCAAATTTTTAAAATATGTATACGATAAGACAACGATTGCTCAAGTGGGTTTACCCTCTCTTTATAAGAATGAGAAAGAAAAGTGATAAGGGTGGAAAACGATTGTCGAACAAACAACAGATAAAACCTCCTGTTTCATTTTTTGAGCTGAAAGCTACGGCTAACAATGGTAAAGAAATTTCTATGGATACGTTCAAGGGAAAAAAGATCATGGTGGTAAATGTAGCCTCCAACTGTGGCTATACGAACCAGTACGAAGCACTCGAAAAACTTTACAAAGAAAATGAATCCAAACTTGTGATCCTTGGCTTTCCCGCCAACGACTTCAATGACCAGGAAACCGGCACGGATAAAGAGATCGAGCAGTTTTGCAAGGTGAATTTTGGTGTTACATTCCCACTTTTCAAAAAACATTCTGTATTGGCCCCCAATCAAAATGAAATATATCAATGGTTAACCGATGAAAAGAAAAACGGATGGAATCAACAAGTGCCGGTGTGGAATTTTTCGAAGTATATTCTGAATGAAGAAGGAATTCTGGAAAACTTCTACGGCCCAGCGATAGCACCGGATAGCGAGGAAATAAAGAAAAGCCTGAGTTAGAATTACAGAATCAAAAATCAAATTCACCTCAATTCTGTAAATTCTGATCGGAAAGATGAGCGTTCATTTCATTGATCACGCGGTCCAGTTCTTCGGCGCTGTCTTGCAGTAGGTCCAAGTATTTTCGCAGGTTTTCGTTTTCGGTTTTCTGCTCTTCAGCATGAATGAGATTCATGATCCCCATGATCCGCGCGAGCGGCGCTCTTACTTTGTGTGAGTTTAGAAAAGAATAATCGCGCAGCCGTTTATTCAGATCGTTCAATTTTTCGGTACGGAGCTTTACCAGTTCTTCCAGATTTTTATTCAGGTGATTTACCTCTTCATTTTTATTAAAGACCAAGAGCCGCTGCTGATCGTAGTCTTTGATGAACGTATGTCCCAGAATAAAAATGATCAGCAATCTTGAAAAGACTTCGATGTGGGCAAATATAAAATCATTGTGAGGCTGTACCAAATAAGTGTTAGGCTCCGGATCGGTATAAGACAAGATCGAAAGCGTGAGAAATACAGTGATCAAGATAGCATGCAGTACAGACCACAAGATCCGCTGCCAGCCACGGTATACGATCATGATCACCAATAGTGACAAAGAAAAATCGATGACAGTAGGAGTGCTGACGTAATGCGTACCCGCAAGAAAAATAAAGCTAGCGATCACTGCCATAAAATTCACGATAACCACCATATGCTGGATGATCTTCTTGCCCGGATATTTAAGGATCAAAATGATAAAAATAAAATAGACCGGAAGGATCATTGACGCAATCAGGCAATGAAAGGGATTTTCGTTCCAGAAAAGGTCGTACGCCAGATAAATGATTGACATGCCAAGCCCCATCAATTCTATGCTGTAAATGGTCTGCCACACTATAGAATCGAAACCTGGGTTTAAAATTTTACGAAAAAAACGTTTGACGTTAGAGAGAATCAAGTTGAAATTTTGCACAAATTTTTACTGGTATAGCATCTATAAAGATAAACATTGATTTCAAAAAAGAAACTCCACAGAAAAAAAATGTGGAATATACGTGAAACAAATACTGATTTTTAAGTATAAAAATTACTAAAACGAAATCTTAATCGGTGTATGCATTTCTAATGCCGGATGAATTTTTCCCAATTCTTCGTTAGTAACCTCAATATAGCCATGCCTCCGGTAGAGTGATGAATACTTAGTTTGGGTTGGAGTAAAAAACTTAATATTCAGGACAAAAAGAGTAAAAGACAACAAAAGCCGGGAGTGATTTTAAGGGATTCTGATTCTGGATTTTTATTCTACAGAAAAACGATAAATATTGTTAAATTTGCACCCTTATTCGGACTGTTTAAGGATAAACGGTCTTTACTATTTGCATCACACAACAATGGAAAATATACGTAATTTCTGCATCATCGCACATATTGACCACGGCAAAAGCACCCTGGCCGACCGTCTGCTGGAGTATACCAACACGGTGACCAACCGCCAGATGGAAGCACAAGTGCTGGATGATATGGACCTGGAAAAAGAAAGAGGGATTACCATTAAGAGCCACGCGATCCAGATGGACTATGTCTTAGATGGTAAAAAATACACACTCAACCTGATCGATACTCCAGGCCACGTCGATTTTTCATACGAAGTATCGCGCTCTATTGCTGCTTGCGAAGGTGCGCTGCTCCTGGTAGACGCCGCACAAGGAATCCAGGCGCAGACCATTTCCAATCTTTACCTGGCAATGGAAAATAATCTTGAGATCATTCCCGTACTCAATAAAATAGACCTTCCTGGCGCCATGCCGGAAGAGATCAAAGATCAAATGGTAGACCTGCTAGGTTGCGACCGTGATGGTATTCTAAGCGCCTCCGGCAAGACTGGAGAAGGCGTATACGGCGTATTGGAAGCGATCGTAAAAAGAATTCCTGCTCCGAAAGGAGATAAAAATGCTCCGCTGCAAGCCTTGATCTTCGACTCTGTATTCAACTCTTTCCGCGGGATCGAAGTAATTTTCAGATGTTATAATGGCATTATTAAAAAAGGCGACAAAGTAAAATTCGTAGCCACAGGCAAAGAATACTACGCCGATGAGATCGGTATCCTGCGCTTAACCAAGGAGCCGCGCGAGCAGGTAGAAGCTGGCGATGTAGGCTACCTGATCTCTGGTATCAAAACCGCTAAAGAAGTAAAAGTAGGTGACACGATCACACACGTAGAAAATCCTAGTAAGAATGTGATCAAAGGTTTTACAGAAGTGAAACCAATGGTTTTTGCAGGAGTATATCCTGTAGATACTTCCGACTTCGAAGACTTGCGCGATGCGATGGAAAAACTGCAGTTGAACGATGCTTCGCTCGTATGGGAGCTTGAAACCTCTGCGGCACTTGGCTTTGGCTTCCGTTGCGGTTTCCTGGGTATGCTGCATATGGAGATCGTGCAAGAGCGTCTGGAGCGCGAGTTTGACCAGACCGTGATCACTACTGTGCCTTCTGTGCAGTTTTGGGTATTCGATACCAAAGGAGAAAAACATATTGTAAACGCACCTTCCGAAATGCCCGATCCATCGAAGATCGAGCATATCGAAGAACCTTATATTAAAGCACAGATCATTACAAAGTCCGACTACATCGGGCCGATCATGACCTTGTGTATGGATAAACGCGGAACGCTGAAGAACCAAACTTATCTTACTTCCGAACGTGTAGAAATGAATTTTGAAATGCCGCTTTCGGAAATGGTATTTGATTTCTTCGATAAATTAAAATCAATTTCCAGAGGATACGCTTCTCTGGATTACGAACTGATTGGCTACCGCACGTCCAACATGTCGAAGCTCGATATTCTACTCAACGGCGAACGTGTAGACGCATTGTCGGCAATTGTACACCGCGACAAATCGTATGAATGGGGAAGAAAATTGTGCGAGAAATTAAAAGAGCTGATCCCAAGACAACAGTTTGAAATCGCCATCCAGGCAGCGATCGGTGCGAAGATCATTTCCCGTGAAACGTTAAGTGCAATGCGAAAAGACGTATTAGCAAAATGTTATGGTGGTGATATTTCGCGTAAGCGTAAACTTTTGGAAAAACAGAAGAAAGGAAAGAAACGCATGCGCCAGGTAGGAAATGTGGAGATTCCGCAGGAAGCATTTATGGCGGTGTTGAAGCTGGATTAGTATTTGACTAATTGGTTTAAAATTTCTAAATTAATAGAATGAAAGCTGTTAAAATAAAAACCGAATTACATCAAAGCATCGAAAATATCGAGGATATTGATTTCTTGAAAGCGATTCAAACAATTGTTCAGTCAAGAAATACTCAAACGACAGAAGAACCAATTTTGACTAAAAAACAAATTGCTGGATTAAAACAAAGTTTAAAAAAAATAAAATCCGGAAGAGTAATCTCTAATAAAGCAGTACAGAATTTTTTTGATGAATGCCTAAAGAAATAGTATGGTCCGAATCTTCCCTACTAAAAAAGATTTAATGATCATGGATCAATATTTTCAATAATGAAATTCTCCTTCTCCACCAAGCTAAGCCTCTCCGATTGCCAACACCTGATGAATAATATCAGCACAAACGTATTAGAGACCGGGAAATTTTTTGACGGAAAACTTACTGAAAATAAATTTCAATACAACTACACAATTTTCACCAGCGATACCTCTGGCAATATCCGCAAACCCCAAAAAATGCCATATTGTACAGTTGCCGGACAGATCAATCCAACTGCTCAAGGTTGTATGATCGAAGGAAATGTGACCGTAGTAAAACAACGAATACGATTGCTCACAACCATTTTTGCACTTGCTACCATAGGGCTTTATCTATTTCTTTATATACAAAAGCTGCCTTTGCTATTTTCGTTTTTTCTGCCCCTCGGATATGGGGCTATAATGATCGCAGATATCGCTAGATTCCTAAGTAGTAAAAAGGAAGCAGTGACTGAATTGCAGAAAATTCTTTCTCGCTATTAAAATACGAAATTGTAACAACCTGAAAATAATAGTACCTTTACAGAGTACTTACTGGTGCCACGCTCAAAGTGGTGGTACAATAGAATTTAAAAATCAAAAACATCATGGTTCTCCTGGACGGCAAAAAATTATCGGAAGAAATTCTCAACGAGATCACCGAAGAAGTAAAATCCATCAAGGCTAAAGGCGGGAAAATTCCTCACCTGGCAGCAATCATTGTAGGACACGACGGTGCCAGCGAAACCTATGTAAACAATAAAGTAAAATCCTGCGAACGTGTAGGATTTAAATCTACTCATATCAAATTGCCTGAAACCTGCACCGAAAAAGAATTGCTCGACCAGGTGATAGCCATCAACAACAATCCTGACATAGATGGATTGATTGTACAATTACCGCTGCCAAAACATTTGTCTGCCGATAAAATTACACACACCATCCTTCCGGAAAAAGATGTAGACGGTTTTCATCCTTCCAACGTAGGCCGTATGGCGCTTGGGCTGCCGTCTTATATCTCAGCCACTCCGAATGGCGTGTTGGAAATTTTAGAACGTTATAAAATTCCTACAGAAGGAAAACATTGTGTAGTACTGGGAAGGAGCAATATTGTAGGGTCTCCGATGAGTATCCTGATGTCTAAAAATACTTATCCGGGAAATAGTACGGTCACGATCTGTCACAGCAAAACTTCCAACCTTCGTGAGATCACTCGTCAGGCAGATATCCTGATCGTAGCGATTGGGAAGCCGGAATTTGTAACGGCAGACATGGTGAAAGACAACGCCGTAGTGATCGATGTAGGAATTCACCGTATTGCTGATGCCAGCAAGAAATCAGGCTTCCGCCTGATCGGCGATGTGAAGTTTGATGAGGTAGCAGCAAAGGCAAGTCATATTACCCCTGTGCCAGGTGGCGTAGGATTGATGACTATTTGCTCGCTGCTGAGTAATACATTGAAAGCTTCGAAGAAAGAAATATACGGATAAAAATTCAATGCAAACTACGGTATCTTCGGTCTCCTATCCAGTAATGGAAGCATTCTACACCATCCAGGGAGAAGGCTTCTATCAAGGGCATGCCGCTTATTTTATAAGACTGGGCGGATGCGATGTAGGCTGTCATTGGTGCGACGTAAAAGAATCCTGGGAAGCAGACAAACATCCGAAAAAAACGGTAGAAGAAATGGTGCGCGAAGCTTCTGGTTTTCCTGGTCGCATAGCAGTGATCACCGGAGGAGAGCCGCTGATGTATGATTTGACAGCACTCACAGAAGCCTTGAAAGAAGCCGGTTTTCGCACACATATCGAAACTTCCGGTGCTTATCCGCTTACAGGAAAATGGGATTGGGTATGTCTTTCTCCCAAAAAATTCAAAGAACCGGTCGAGAGTATTTATCCCTTCGTACACGAATTGAAAGCGATCATATACAACAAATCAGATTTCGATTTTGCGGAAAAACATTTTCAACTGATCCAACAAAATCAACCTGCTCAGAATACAACTAAATTTTTTCTGCAACCCGAATGGTCCAAGCAGCAAGACATGCTGCCGTTGATCATTGATTATGTAAAAAATAATCCAACATGGGAAGTATCGCTACAGGTGCATAAGTATATGAACATACCTTAAAAGTTATGAATTGTGAGTTATGAATTATGAGTTAATTCATAACTCATAATTCATAACTCATATCAACCTAAAGAAAAAGGGAGTCGTTGTAAGATCTCCCTTTTTATATATAAACTAGGTTTGGTAGGAACAACAGGAATGGATAGGCTTTTGGCGCCAATGCACGGTTTTGATTTCGCTTAAACCGATAAAAGTTGTATTTTGTAGAACTTATCAGAAGTATACGATTAAAGATTATGATGCGTTACAAGTTTTTTATTTACCTCGCTTTATTTTTTCTGACCACCGGGCATGCATTCGCACAAACCCTGAGCACAACTAATAAAAAAGCGATCCAGAATTATCAGCTGGCCGATCAACTGATCCAGGCAAGGAAGTTTGACGATGCCAAACAAGCTTTGTATAGCGCTATTGACAAAGACCCTAATTTTGTAGAGGCCTATATGAGACTAGGCGCCATCCATAAACTTTTCGGAGATAAAGAAAAAGCAAGAAACGCTTTCAAAAAAGCCGCTGAGTTAAAGCCTGATTATAAACCAATGGCGCTGGCTTATTATACCCTGGCCGATTACAGTTTTTCCGATGGACAATACGACGAAGCAAAAAAATATTATGAAATGGTACTTCGCGTACATCCGGATGATAAGCAGCTGGTAGAACTATCAGACCACGGAAGTAAAAATTGCGATTTTGCGATCGAAGCCAAAAAACATCCGTTGGATTTCAAACCGATAAAGATGAGTTCTACGATCAATAATTTTCACGTACAAGCTTATCCGATTCTCACTGCCGATCAGCAAACAATGATCTACTACGTGATCCGTACACCGGAGCGTAATGCAAAAGGAGATATTATGATCTCCAAAAAAGTAAATGGCGAGTGGACACATCCTGTTTCTATTTCAGATAAAATAAATACTCCGATGGACGAGGGAGCACCTACTATGTCGGCCGACGGAAGAGCGCTGGTATTCGCTGCTTGCAACCGCCCGGATGCTGTGGGGGGGTGCGATCTTTATATTTCTTACCGCGAAGGAGAGGAGTGGAGCGAACCTGTAAACATGGGCAGAGAGATCAATTCCGGTGCCTGGGATTCCGAACCTTCTCTTTCGGCAGATGGCAGAACTTTGTATTTCTCTTCCGAACGTCCCGGCGGACAAGGGAGAATGGATCTTTGGTATTCCAAACTGGTGAAAAACGGTTCCTGGTCTAAAGCGCAAAATATGGGAGCAGGCATCAATACAAAGGGAGACGAGGTTGCGCCTTTTATTCACGCAAATGGGAATACACTTTACTATTCTTCCAACGAACTTCCTGGCATGGGAGGGTATGATATTTTCTATTCTAAAAAAATCGGAAACGAATGGTCGCTTCCGAAAAATGTAGGTTACCCGATCAATACGTCTGATCATGAAGGAACGCTGTTTATCACGGTAGACGGTGCAAAAGGATATTATTATATCTACGACAAGAAAGTACCGATCAATCCGCCTTCTACGATTTACGAATTTGATATACCGAAAGAACTTCAGGAGGAAAATAAAAGTACCTATGCAAAGGGAACCGTATACGATGCAGTGACCAAGAAAAAAATCTCCGCCAGTGTGGAAGTGATTGACCTGAAAACAAACCAGGTAAAGCAACAGGTAAATGCAGACGCGGTAACTGGTGAATATATGATCGTGTTAACGGAAGGAAGCGAATACGCGCTGAATGTAAGCAAGGAAGGATATTTATTTTTAAGCAGTTTTCTCGATTATAAAAATCCATCAGCCTTTAATCCATTTACGTTGGATGTTTATCTGAATCCGATCAAACAGGGTTCTTCGGTAGTATTGAATAATATTTTCTTCGAAGAAAATTCATACGAGCTGGAAGACAAATCTACCGCAGAGTTGGATAAGATCGTAGCCTTCATGAATGTAAACCCGACGGTATCCATCGAGCTTGGCGGCCATACCGATGATGTAGGTTCGGATGCCAGCAATCTTGAGCTTTCGCAAAAAAGAGCAAAAGCAGTTTACGATTATCTTGTAAGTGCAGGTATCCCTGCTTCAAAATTAAAATACAAAGGATACGGCGAAACTAAACCTGTAGCGCCCAACAACAGTGAGGAAAACAGAGCGAAGAACCGGCGTATAGAATTTAAAGTGTTATAGGGGTTATGAGTTATGAATGTTTGAATTATAAATTCTTACATCTGGAATTTCGCATATTCCATTATTTTGTAAAATTTCTAAATCAAGCATAAAACAATTATTCATAACTAACATTGTGATTAATTTGAGGAAAACCTACCACCAGATTTTCCTATAAAAAAACTATCTTTGAAAGATGCTTAAATCCTCTTTCACTAAAGACAAAGTAGAAGCCGGTCTGGACGAAGCCGGGCGCGGATGCCTGGCGGGCCCAGTAGTAGCCGCCGCTGTGATCTTGCCAAAAGGATATAAGCACAAAGGCCTGAACGATTCCAAAAAGCTGACTGCTAAACAGCGAGAGGAATTAAGGATTGATATCGAAAGAGACGCCTTATGTTTCGCGGTTGCAGAAGTTTCGGAAAAAATCATCGACGAGATCAATATTCTGAATGCTTCCTTCAGAGCCATGCATGATGCGCTGGATAAGCTGCACACGCAGCCTGAACTTCTTCTAATAGACGGAAACCGTTTTAAAAAATACAAAGAAATTCCTCATGAATGTGTGATCCAGGGAGATGGGCTCTACCTGGCCATCGCAGCGGCTTCCATTCTAGCCAAAACTTATCGTGATGATCTAATGACTCGGTTGGCCGTAGAATACCCACAATACGGCTGGGAACATAATATGGGCTATGCCACCGAATTTCACAGAACTTCTATTGAAAAATATGGTTATTCCCCACTTCATCGCCTTTCTTTTAATGTTAAGTCAAGTCAATTGGAAATATTCTAAGAACTTGTATTAAATAAAGGCATTTCATTTAGAAGGAATTGTATTTTATTGTATTTTTACTTTTTATGACAATGGAAACTATACAGACTGTACTTAAAAAAGTCCCCCTCAACGATCTACATGAAAAGCTTGGTGCCAAGATGGTACCTTTCGCAGGGTTTAATATGCCAGTGCGTTACAGCTCGGATGTGGAAGAACACAGCACGGTTCGGAATTCCGTAGGTGTTTTCGACGTTTCTCATATGGGGGAATTTGTACTTTCCGGTGATAAGGCTCTTGCGCTTATTCAAAAGATCACTACCAACGACGCTTCGGTATTGGAAATAGGAAAAGCACAATATTCTTGTTTCCCAAATGGCAAAGGTGGAATTGTAGACGATATCATCGTTTACCGCACGGCCGAAAAAGAATATTTGATCGTGGTGAATGCTTCTAATATTGAAAAAGATTGGAACTGGATCAAACAAAATAATTCTGAAAAAGCAAAGATGATCGATCTTTCGGCGAAGATCTGTTTGTTTGCCGTGCAAGGACCGAAATCGGTTGAAACCCTTCAAAAACTTACTGACGTAAATCTAGCTGAAATTCCTTACTACTCTTTTACTACCGGTAATATTGCCGGTTCTGAAAATGTGTTGATCTCCAACACAGGATATACTGGAGCAGGTGGATTTGAGTTATTTCTAAAAGCTTCCGATGCTGAAATGGTATGGAACAAAATTTTCGAAGCCGGCGCGGAATTCGGGATCAAACCAATTGGGCTTGGAGCCCGCGATACGCTTAGACTGGAGATGGGCTACTGCCTGTACGGAAACGATATAGACGACACGACTTCTCCAATACAAGCCGGTTTGGGTTGGATCACCAAGTTCACCAAAGATTTTATCGATTCAGATTTACTTCGTAGTCAGAAAGAAAATGGCGTGAAGAAAAAACTGGTCGGGTTTGAAATGATTGACCGCGGTATTGCACGTGGGCATTATGAAATTATGAACGAACATTCACAACCTATTGGCACCGTTACTTCCGGTACACAATCGCCAAGCTTATCAAAAGCAATAGGGATAGGCTATGTAGAAGTTGAATATGCACAACCGGGAAAAGAAATTTTCATCAATATCCGGAATAATCCATACAAAGCGCAGATAGTAAAAATGCCTTTTCTGAAAAAATAAATTACCCTTACTAATTACTGACGAATATGAAGAACGTTGAAGTTTGCCTCACTCCCGATCTGGTAAAAACATACGGAGTTGAAAATAAAATAGTAGTAGTAGTAGATATTCTGCGCGCCACTTCGGTGATGACCACGGCGCTGGCTCACGGCATTCAAAGTATTACACCGGTAGCTTCCGTAGAAGAATGCCAATGCTTAAAAGATAGCGGCTACCTGGCAGCAGCAGAAAGAGATGGTAAAACAGTGGATGGATTTGATTTCGGAAACTCCCCTTTTACATATATGGATAAAAGCCTTGCCGGAAAAAAACTTGCCGTTACCACTACCAATGGTACACTAGCAATTACACGCTCGGTGGAAGCAGAAGAAGTAGTAGTAGGATCTTTTTTAAACATCAGCTCGGTGGCTAATTACCTGATCAATCAGCCGCACGATGTGATGATCTTGTGTGCAGGATGGAAAGGTAGAGTAAATCTCGAAGACACACTTTTTGCAGGAGCATTGATCGAATTGTTGGGCAATGCTTTTGATTCTGAAAACGATTCGGCCATCGCAGCCGTAGCGCTTTATCGCATGGCGAAAGACGATATGATGGGTTTCCTGAAAAATTCTTCCCACGCCAAACGTCTCAAAGGACTTTCAATCATCAAAGACATCGACTTCTGTCTTCAGCGCGATGTGTATGATATTATTCCTGTGTTGAAAGACGGTGAACTGGTGATCCGGGAAAAAACATACGCAGAACTTTAAGATTCAGGTATAACCCTGACAGAGGAATTGATTAAAATTCCAAAAGACAGATACCAAATTCCCAAAAATTGTTAATTGGAATTTGGTATTTGTCTTTTAGTGATTATTTCAATTGGCACTCATGCGTTATTTTTTGCTTTCTTCCGTTTCCTAAAACTTTTCTGACGCTGTTTTTCATATTTCCTCAAACCATTCTAAATGAATTCTTTACTTCCATCCAAATGGACATTTTAAGTATTTTATATAATTTTAATAGTTGTTATTTATCTGATATTCAGTTTTTTATAGATAAATAAAGCAACCAAAAACCTTGCTAGTAAGCAAATATTCAAATACATTTGTAACGCTTGTATTATGTGAATTAACTAATACAAAATATGGTAAATTGAAGATTGTAAACCTAAGTAACTGTAAAATTGTATTTATGAGAAGATTAACCTTTGTAACGAAGGCGCTGGCTTTGATCTTTTTAGTTTCCTGTACCAAAGGAACGGAAAAAAAAGTCGCTGTTCCTTCCACCGCTGCAAACACCATGGATCCAAGAGTGAGCGAATTGTTGAGTAAGATGTCTTTGGAAGAAAAGATAGGACAAATGACACAGGTCAATTTGAATGTCATTCTCAAAGATGGCTACCAAAGTAAAGACGCGGCTATTGATTCAGCCTTGCTGGACACTGCAGTATTGAAATACAAGGTAGGATCAATTCTCAATGTAGTGCCTTACGCCCGCACGGTTGATCAATGGATCACTATCATCAATACGATCCAGCAGGCGGCGATGAAAACACCTCATAAAATTCCGGTACTATATGGAATTGACGCCATCCATGGAGCTACCTACACGCAAGAGTCTACATTGTTTCCGCACAACATCGCCGAAGCTGCTTCGCGCAATGTGGAACTGGTGAAAGCGGCTTCCAAAGTGACAGCCAAAGAAACGAGAGCTTCCGGGATTCGCTGGAACTTTGACCCGGTGCTCGACATTGCACGCCAACCGCTCTGGTCGCGCTTCCCGGAGACCTTTGGCGAAGATCCTTACATCATCGCACAAATGGGAGCGGCTACTATTACTGCTTACGAAGGAGATGGCCTCGACAAGATCACGTCAGTAGCTTCTTGTATGAAACATTTTATCGGATACTCCAATCCCGCGTCTGGTAAGGACAGGACACCTGCTTATATTTCTGAAATTCAATTAAGGGAATACTACCTTCCGCAATTCAAAGCCGCTGTGGCCGCGGGCGCTTCTACCGTGATGATCAATTCAGGAGAGATCAACGGAGTGCCGGTACACGCCAATAAATATTTGTTGACCGATGTGCTAAGAAAAGAATTGGGATTTACAGGGATTGCAGTAACGGATTGGGAAGATATCATCCGTTTGCATGAACGCCACAAAGTTGCTTCCACTCCGAAAGAAGCCGTACGTATGGCTATTGAAGCGGGCATCGACATGAGCATGGTGCCGCATGATTATTCCTTTTGCAATCTTCTGCTCGAACTTGTAAAGGAAGGAACGATCAGCGAAAAAAGAATTGACGAATCGGTGGCGCGTATTTTGGACGTAAAATTTAAAACAGGATTGTTCGACAATCCATTTGCAGAAGAAGAAGCAAAAAAGAATTTCGGTTTACCAGAATACAAAGCCATTGCCCTGGAAGCAGCAAGAGAAGCGATCACGCTTTTGAAAAATGATTCCATCAAAGGCAATCCAGTATTGCCTTTATCTAAAGATAAAAAAATCCTGGTTGCTGGTCCGGCTGCTACGAGCGTGTCTGCGCTGAACGGCTGCTGGTCCTATACCTGGCAGGGAAATGAAGGGGATAAATATCCTGCTTCTTACAAAACGATCGCGCAATGTATTGCGGAAAAGATCGGAGAAAAAAATGTGACTACGATCGCAGAGCCTTTTAAAAAAGGAGAAAAGTATGACGCAGCATTGCTTACTGCAAAAGCGAAGAAAGCAGATTATATCGTACTATGTTTAGGAGAAAACGCTTACGCGGAAACCCCAGGGACAATTTTCGATCTGACCCTGGACCGCAACCAGCTGGAGCTAGCGAAAGCCGCCATCGCTACCAACAAGCCGGTAATTCTTGTGTTGGTCGAAGGAAGACCAAGAGTGGTGAGAGAAATAATTCCGGGAATGAAAGGCGTGCTGCAAGCCTACTGGCCGGGTAGCCAAGGCGGCGAAGCACTTGCCGATATTCTTTTCGGTGATTGCAATCCGAGTGGAAAACTTCCTTATTCTTATCCTGCCTACACCGGTATGATCATGAGCTATGATTATAAATTTTCCGAATTACAAGAAGAGCTTGTACCGGGCACTTTTCCACTTACCGGCTACCGTCCCCAGTGGGCATTTGGCCATGGCTTGAGCTATACTACGTTTGCTTATTTCAATCTGAAAGTGAGTAAAGATACATTGATAGGAGAAGAGAATTTAACGATCACAGTGGATGTACAAAACACAGGTGAGAGAGACGGTAAACTTGCCATCGATCTTTTCACCAGAGATTTGTATGCCTCGATCACACCATCGCAGCGTAGGCTGAGAAGATTTACTAAGATCGAATTGAAAGCCGGAGAAAGTAAAACAGTGACGTTTGAAATCAACAAAGACGACCTTGCTTTTGTAGCGGCAGACCTCAAGACAATCACAGAAGACGGAGGATTTGAAGTGTTTGTAGGAGATCAGGTGGCTGGGTTTTATTATAAGAATAAATAAAACAGATGCAGAATAATTCTTAATCTTTTATAATAATTTAACAAGGCCCACTTCGGTGGGCCTTTGTTTTTCTGATGCATTCTGTTGTTACACTTATAAGGTTTTAGAAACCATATAGGTGTAAAATGCTGTACTGAAGAGTTAAATTTTTTTTTCGTATTTTTAGAAAACAAAGGACTATCCTTTTCTCCAACATTCAATGATCCTATTATGAAAAAGTTTCTCCTGCTTTGCTTTTCCATCACTTTACTCTCCATTCAAAACCTTTTTGCCAAAGAAGTAAACTGGGAGCAAACGTTTGCCTTGGTTGAATATTCTTACCAGCTCGGAGATTACAAAATAGGATTAGGGAAACTGAAAACGCTGAACGAACAGGTGAAAACCAAGTTTGGCGATCAGAGCCTTTACCAGGCAAGGGCAATAGCCATGCAGGCAAAATTCAATGTAGCGCTTGGAAAATTTTCCGACTATAAATCCTCTATAGATCAATCTGCAAAAATACTCCAAAGCGCCGACAAGACAGATGCGAACCTTTATGGACACGCGATTCAGGAAATTACAAATGCTTATTGTTCCTATTATGAATTTGTAACTGCAGAAAGCTATAACAGTCAAGCGCGAAAATTGATTGAAGAAAATAAATTGACCGATCAATATCTTATCAACCAGATCAACCTCTCTTACGTCAGGATCCGCGCCAGTCTCGGTTATCTCAATCAGGTAGCACAAGAGCTCGATCCCTTGATGAAGCGTACGCTGGATAACCTGGTTGTACAGACAACCATAAAAGATTCGAAAGGAAAGGAGAAGCCTGTGAAATTTTCCAAAGAAGAAATATTACTGCGCAAAAAGATCTATGCTTCCATGTCGAATGTAAAAGCATCGGTATGGATCGAAAATGGGGAATATGAAAAAGCAGATCTTTTGTTGGAACAAACACAAGACTGGATCCAGAAAAATATTGGTCCTAAAGAAGGATGCTATGCAGAGGCGCTCTATCTACAAGCCATGATCGCGCTCGACAAGGATGATAACGTGGAAGCGGAGAAGAAATTGAGAAAAGCAGAAATGGTAGCCAATGGTTATCTGAAGCCAGATGCCGATTTACTCCAATCCATTGAAGAATCCCTGATCCCGGTGTTGAAAGAATTGGAAAAAAATAAAGAAGCCCAGATCAAGAACGACGAGGTAGATGCGAAGATCAAGGGATATTATGGTAGAAAAAGTTTTGCTTACCAGCGCAACAACCTGATTGATACGCGTAGGGATATTCTCAATCAGGAATGGAAAAAAGCAGAAAGCAGCATCGAAACATTTCTCTCTGACCACGAAGTAGTACCTGATGATCACCTCTGGCGCGCCAATGCTTTGCTTACACTGTATGACGTGTATCTTCACAATAATAAAATCGATAAAGCAGAGAAAGCTCTTTACGAGGCTGTGGCCATCAAAAAGCAAAAGCTGGGCGAAAAAGCTCCTGCTTATCACATGGCACAACTGCAAGTGGCAGAATACGATGTTGCCTATGGAGATCAATTCAAAGCTTCTGAAAGTATTTATTCCTACAGCCTGGAGCAAATAGTGAAAAAAGAGATTGGGCATAAAAATAAATATTACGCAGGCTATATTTATGGAGAGATCACCTTGTACCTCTTGACGGATCGCTTTGACAAAGCATCTACCATTGCGCGCGAGATGTTGACGGAGATAGAAAATTTTTATACCAACATTTCTGTACCATATTCCATATGCTTGCAGCAATATGCCAACGTAGACATCGTGATGGGAAAATATCCAGAGGCAAGTATCAAGCTGGAAAAATCGCAAAAACTTTTCCAGGAAAAAGGTAAACGAAAAGACCGCCTGGATCAGGCGCACACACTCGAAGGCATTGCACGTCTGCAGATCTTACAGGGTTTATACGAAGAGGCCGTCACTACGCTCAAACGTTCGGATAAGCTAACCCGTCGCGCTGATCACGATGTAAACTTCTCCAGCACCAGCGATGAGATCATAGAGTTGAATATTTATTTGGGAAAATATTCCGATACGGAAGATTTCTTAGATGATTTGCTGAAGAGTCGTGAAACCAAGTACGGTGCAAACAGTAGCACATTGGTGCATCCGCTGAATTTACTTGGATACCTGAAATTGATCACCGGAAATTACATAGAGTCAGAAGTATACATCAAACGTGCGATCCAGATCTCTAAAGATAAGTTCGGAGAAAGATCTAGCAAGTATGCAGAAAGCGTAAAGCTGTTGGAGCGCTTGTATGCTTCCGTAGGCGACTATGAAAAATCTGAAACATTGGGAGAAGAAGTAGTAGGGATTGCGCGAACGGTCTATGGTTCCAACCATGTATTTGTTGCAGAGGCGATCAATGAATTGGCTTTGGTAAAACATTTTAACAAACATTCTAAAACAGAAATTGAAAATTTATTTGCCGAGTCGTTAAAAATAATTTCTACTAACATAGGAGAAAATAGTCCAATCTATGCTGAAGCATTAGAAAATAATTCTATTTTTTATCTTGAAACCGGTAAGCTCGACAAAGCTTCTGAGATCCTCGATAAGGCCAATGCGATCTGGGTTTCCAAGTTGGGAGAGCAGAATAGTCATACTGCCCGCATCAGTTATATCAAAGGTGATATTGCCTACCTGAAAAAAAATTACCAGGAAGCCAATACACAATTCGTCAAATCCAAAACGATCTACGCAAAACTTTTTGATGCCGATCATCCGGGCTATGTAGAAGCGCTCGGACGTAGCGCGCAGATGTATTATTGTTTGGGCGATGTAAAAAATGCTGTGGCCAGTTCAGAAGAAACGGTGCAAAAATCACTTGTCTACCTCGATAAAATATTTCCTACACTGAGTGAAAGAGGAAAAGCCAGTTACTGGGAAAAAGTAAAAAATGATTATGAATTTTATAAAACGCTTGCCTTTACGCATTACGTCACGTATCCTGATATGATAGGCAATGTGTACAACATCACACTCAAAACAAAAGCAATCCTGCTAAGCGCTGCGATCAAAGTAAGAGAACGGATTCTCAAGAGTGGAGATACTACGCTGATCAAAAACTACCAAAGTTGGATCGATCAGAAGGAAAACCTTACGGCTGCCTATTCCATGAGCATTGCACAGCGCAAGGAGAATAATATTGATCTGTCGAAAATGGAAAATGATATTGAAGAATTGGAAAAAGTATTGAGCGAAGGTTCTGATCTTTTTGCTAGCGCCTATGAGAAAAAAATAATCTACGAATGGAAAGATTTTAAAAAAGTGCTGAAAGAAGATGAGATCGCGATCGAAGTAGTGCCGTTCCGTTTGTACGATAAAAAATTCACCGATACAGTATGGTATGCGATCATGGCAGTGAGCCAGGAAGTAAAAAGTAATCCTGATTTTGTATTGCTCAAAAATGGCTCGGAGATGGATAGCAAATATATCCGATACTATAGCAACTGTATCAAATTTGATATAGACGACGATGAATCCTATGATGTATATTGGCACCCTATCAAATCGCTGATGAAAAAAGAATATTCCACGATCTACCTTTCGCTTGACGGGGCGTATAATCAGCTCAACCTCGAGACTATTAAAACTCCACAAGGAGAGTTGATCTTAAATAAATACAACCTCCTTCTCCTAAGCAGCACGCGTGATTTGCTCTCGCGCAATGCAAGTAAGAAAGCTGGCAAAAATAAAAATGCAGTAGAAGATAAAAGTGAGAAGCTGATCGTCCTTTTTGGAAATCCAATTTATTATCCGGATAAAATAGAAATTGCCGAACGCAAAACAACACAGCTGCCAGGCGCAGAGGCAGAGGTAAAAGCCTTGGATCAGTTGATGAAAAATGGAAAATGGAAAACGGAAATTTATCTCGAAGACCAGGCAATTGAAGAGCGGGTTAAAAAGCTCAGCAGTCCGCGCGTATTTCATATTGCTACACACGGTTTCTTCATGGCCGATGCACCGGGCGTAGATCTTCTGGATGAAGTATCACAGAAGGCCGTACAGAATCCTTTGCTTCGCTCGGGATTGCTGTTACGCAACGGCGGGTATTTGTTATCCTCGGGAAATGTGAATGAATTTAATAAGGAAGACGGGATCCTTACTTCCTACGAAGCGATGAATCTTGGCTTAGATCATACAGAGCTTGTGGTACTCAGCGCTTGCGAAACCGGATTAGGAGAAGTGAAATTGGGAGAGGGAGTATACGGACTTCAACGTTCCTTCTTGGTAGCAGGTGCTGACGCGGTGATCATGAGCTTGTTCAGAGTGAACGACGAGATCACAACCGAGCTGATGGAAATATTTTACAGCAAGTGGATACAATCGGGCGACAAGCGCAAAGCCTTTGTAGAAGCCAAGAAAGAGATCTCTGTCAAATATAAAAGTCCGAAATATTGGGGAGCATTTTTAATGGTGGGGAATTAATTGGATATAATCTTGAATTTAATATGGTTCAGGTAATTTTTAAAAATATCAATTTGTGTTTTAAGTATATATCATTGTACGATTTGTAAATTAATAAAGTAAAATTACTGTGGTAAATACGGTATATATATTTTTTTACATGAAATAGTTGTAAAACTAAAATCATAATAATATGTTTGAGTCGACTCTTGCAAAGTAGATAGCTTTACCGAAAACCTCAATTGTTCAATATTTTTTTAATGCAAAGACTCACCAGAGAGGATGGTACTCTCGAAATTATTTAATGTTTATTAATGATTTTATTCTATTAGGATTGAAATAGAATAAATGTATCTACTGTAAAAAGAAACAGTAGAGGGAACCTTATTTGCAAAAAATAATGATGATAAAATTTGCTATCATAGGTAGTCTATAAATTCTAACGAGAATTATTATACATTTTCAAAATAAAGCTCATAACCAAATCATAACTGATATGACCAAAACGAAAATTACCTCTATTATTATACTGACATTTCTATTGAAATGTTATTCCTTTACATCGTACGCACAATCATGGGGTGGAACTACTAGCACAAGTGCTTATGCCTGGAGAACAGGGAATACGTCTATAGGTTCCTCCGCCGGAGCATATACAACTTTGCAAGTTGTAAACGATGATCTTAATAGCCACATTACAGTTTCGGGAACAGGGCCGGCAGTCCGCTTTAACAATGGTAATGTATCAGGAGACAATGGAGATTTAAGTCAGGATAGAGGACACTTAGGATTAGCAACCAGTTCCGCGCAATTCCTCAGTTCGTCGAGTTCAATGGATTTAATTTTAAGAACTAACACTGCTGACGGAAATATACTTTTTGGTTCCAGTAACTCAACCACGGAACGAATGAGAATTGCAAGCAACGGAAATATTGGAATAGGAGCTTTTTCATCAGGGTCTCTTCCTTCCCAACAACTTCATATAAAAGGAGGCAGCCCAATTGTTTTTGTCGATGCATCTTCCGGTAACCCTGGAATTCAATTAGGCAGTAGCGGATCAGCAGTCTACGATATGATTTATAACGCATCTTCTCCAGCCCAATTAAAACTGGGTCCTACTAGCACAAGCTACAAGGCGATCTATATGAGGGCTTCAGGCTCGGGTACGATTGTATTTTCCAATAACTCAGCGTTTGCTACTTCAGGAAATTCCGGATTGAGCGGAACTTATTTGTTCGATAGCCAGCTAAGTGCTACCTCTATGCTTGTTTCTGCCACAGGTTCTTCCGGATCTTATCCTACCATTCCATCCGGCTATATTTTCAGCGCCAACGGCGATGGGATCTTTACAGGTAAAGTAAGCGTGAATAATGCTACTATTCCCAGCGGCTACCAGCTTGCCGTAAAAGGGAAAGTTATTTGCGAAGAGCTTAAAGTAAAATACTCCGGTAACTGGCCAGACACGGTATTCTCCTCCTCTTATAATCTTCCATCGCTGACCGAAGTGGAAAATTACTACAAAGAAAATAAGCATCTTAAGGACGTGCCTTCTGAAGCGGAAGTAAACAGCAATGGAATTCTCTCCGCCGAAATGGATGCTACCCTGCTGAAAAAAATTGAAGAGCTTACGCTATATGTAGTGGAAATGAACAAAGAGGTTCAGACTTTGAAAGAAAAAAACAAACAATTAGAACTTCAATTACAGCAAAAATGAGAATCAAAATTTTAATTCTGTTTTTATTTCTATTGGCACAGGCAAAGGCAACCCCGATTTTAAAACAACTACCTATCATAAAAGCCGGTGCCAGTTACAGTAATGGAATTCCGTACTCATTGAGTCCTGATGATACGGTGACGTTTCGCGGTATCACAGAGATCGTGTTGGGGCCGGACACCAGTAGCGGAAGTGCCAATGATTTCAGTGCGATGGGGTATTCCAGTTCGCACCTGGGTTCCTTTCATGCCTACCTCATGCCTTCGTTGAATTTTGCGGAATTGAAAACAGAATTGGATGCTGGTTATTATTACACACAAGATCTGATCCGTTTTAAATACGATGAAAAATATGTAGATGCTGGTAATTTGAATATTCAGATCTATGATTACCAGCGAACACCAATGCTTACAACACAAACCTTCCCTATACAAAATACCGGAGCTAGTTTTTTTGAATTGGATCTTACGGCTGTTACAACCATTAATCAGAAAAATCTCAACCTGGAAGAAAATAAATATTATGTTCTTGAAATAAGGAATGCAAAAGGTGAACTGTACAAACTAAGAATTAAATATACTCCTGCTTTATGAAAAAATGTTTGTCCAATCTGTTGATGGGACTTTTGTGCTTGATGGCTTCCTGTAACGGTCGGTCGAATGAAGGTAAACATGCCTATATCCTTACGCAGAAGATGTTTGAAGAATATAATGGTACAAAAGAGTATCGTAATAAATTAAAATCGATGGAATTTCAGCAGAAAAATTTGCTGGATTCCTTGTCACTTGTTATCAAACTGATGGAAGGAAAAGTTCCGGAAAAATCCCCTGAGTTGCTGGCTAAAAAAACTCAGTACAATAAAGTGTACGAGCAAGTTTATACTTATCAGCAGGAAGAGATCGAGCGCTACAACGATCAGCTCTGGAAACAGATAAATCAATATGTGGAAGAGTATGGAAAAGCAAACGGCTATGCTTTTATCTATGGTGCCAATGGCACAGGCAACCTGATGTATGCTGATACGACTTATAATATTACACCTGAAGTAATAAGGTTTATCAATGAAAAATATGCAGGCAAGTAAAATTCTGATCTTACTTCTTTTTGTCGCCCTTGCCAGTTGTAACTCTCCAAAGTCTCCCGTAGAGCTTCAAAAGTGGGTGGAAGAGAATGATCATGGATTGAATAAAAAAAAATCAATTGGTGAATATCAATTAGAGTTTCAATACAAACCCTTATCCTATGTACTGTGTAAAGAAGCACAGCCTGGATGGAATGCTAAAAATTATAAAGCAAGGGAAGATGAATTAAAGGGATTAGAGTACTACGATGTACTCTTATCAGTAGACGGAGCAAAGGATATAGTCAGCTATCAGAATGAATCGAAAGATCAACAGTTCTACGACAAACAATATTATCTATCGTTCGGATTTCAAAATGATATCTGGTTGGAGACCGACAGTGTGCGCGTACCTTGTGTACTGTATCATTTTGAAAGAACTTATGATCTCAGCAATAAAAGAAAAATTGTACTTGCCTTTCAGCTTCCGGAAAATCAGAAACAGAAAGACCGTGTGCTGGTCATCAACGGAGAGCGGTTGGGATTTGGAATAGTAAGAACAATTTTTGAAAACAACGATATACAATCAGTGCCCGAATTAGATCTTGAATCACTATGACGCAACGTATCAAACAGAAATTTTTAAAAACAGTAGCTATCACCTTAGCAATCATTATCGGGACTCAGGTGTTTTATCCTGGCATAGCCTATGCGCTTACCTCCGGCCCCAGCCAGCCGGAAGTGCAGAGCTTTTCTCCTGTAGGTACCACAGAAATGGTTGATCTTTTTACAGGCGATTTTACATACAACATTCCCCTCTTCGAATTGCCAGGACCCAATGGAGGGTATCCATTCAACATCCATTATAACTCCGGCGTCAGCATGGACAAAGAAGCAAGCTGGACAGGGCTTGGCTGGAACCTGAACCCCGGCGCGATTACACGCGATGTGCGTGGATTGCCTGATGAATATAACAACGACTATGTGACCCATATCGAAAATATAAGACCCAATGTGACCTTTGGCGTAGGCGTAGGCGCAGATGCAGAAGTGTTCGGCGCTGACCTGGAAGAAGGATCAGCTAAGCTATCATTAGGATTGAGTGTGTATTATAATAATTACAAAGGAGTAGGCTATAGTATGGATGTTGGGATCACCGCACATACTAATGAAGCAGCCAAATCAGGAGTTTCAGGCGGTGTAGGGCTTGATCTAAAAATGGATAGTCAGGAAGGTGTTGGCGTAAATGCTTCCCTTTCTATTTCGGATGAAGCAGATGGCAATACGAATAAACTTAATCTGGGATTGGGGTACAACTCCAGGTCTGGTATGAGAGACCTTTCCATGGGTTTAATCTCCAGTGAAACCAAAGAAGGTTTTGCTACAAGAAAAGCTGCGTATGAAAAAGATCATCCGGGGGAAAGTGGTTCTTTAAGACAACAACAGGGTGGTGGCGGAACTTCTGTACTTTCTGTTTTCAGCGGTGGTTTCATGCCTAGCCTGAGCATGCCGATGACAGGAAAAAATTACCAGGTCAGTTTCAAAGCAGGAGGTGAAATACTTTCAGCTTTTGCCAATGGAAGGGTGAATGGTTTTTACAGCACGCAGAAATTAAAAAACAGGGGAATAAAGATCGCTACACCTGCTTATGGATATTTTAACCTGGAAAAAGCTACTGTTGTAAATTCACTGATGGATTTCAACCGTGAAAAGGATGGGATGGTACGTAAAAATTCTCCTAACCTTCCTATTCCCTCGCTTACCTTTGATATCTATACTGTTACGGGGCAAGGCACTGGCGGCATGTACAGAGGCTTCCGGAATGATATCGGTGTTGTAAGAGATCCTGCCACTGAATCGAATTTTTCGGGCGGCGCATTAGGAGTAGAAGTAGGAGGAGGAGATCTGGTAGAAGTGGGATCTGATCTTACATTAAATTCTTCGACTTCCAAAGCAGGTGCATGGACCGATGGCAACTCTAATGCATACGGATTCAGAAGTTCAATTTCAGGTAATCCACTCTACGAGCCATACGTGCTCAAAACATACGGCGAACTCACTTCCGATTCTACGAACGAACTTGATTTTATAGGAGGTACCGAAGCAATGCGTGGAAGCCTTGACAAACTGGATCTCACCTCAGATCTATACGGGCAGAATGGAACGGTTGTAAGTTCGTCAGGATACGAGGCAAACTTGAAAAAAAGAGAAGCAAGAAATGTAGTAGTCAGCCATGAGAAAGGTGATCAGAAAAAAGGCCTGATCGTGACCAACCCCGATGGCTCGCGGTATATGTATACCAAGCTTGCGCAAAATACCAAGCACGTGGAATGTACATTCGCCTGTGGACCCAAAGGAAGCGAGTGCGACAATATCATTGGTATCGACAGAATTTTAGGCCAGGCCAAATATGATTACAATAATACAAATCAATATTATAAGCGGACAGAAATGCCTCAGTATGCACACAGCTATATGCTCGAGTACATTGTAGGCCCTGATTATATTGACGTAGACGGAGACAATGTGCCCAGTGATGCCGATCTTGGATATTGGGTGAAATTCAGTTATACCAGCGTAAGCGATTACAACTGGCGTGTACCATTTGCCGGAGCAAATTATATGAAAGGATTATATACAACCTTTGAAGATGATAAAGGTTCGTATATGTACGGTACAAAACAGGTTATGTATTTGTCAAGTGCAGAAACAAAATCGCACGTGGCATATTTTAACACAAGCGAACGCAGAGATGCCCATGGTTCTTCCTATGAAAGCACGAGCGATTTTTCAAAAGGCGAATTGCAAACAGAAGGTGATTATACAGTGGGTGCACCTTCTTTAAAACTGGATAACATCAAACTGTATTCCAAAGCAGATTCTTCCAAACCTATCAAATCAGTTTACTTCGAATACAGCTATGAACTTTGCCAGGGAGTACATAACAATGACGGTACTTCTACAGATACCTACGGAAGCCAGGACTATAGACATTCCAGCTCGTTTGCAAACGAAGGAGGAAAGCTTACGTTGAAAAAATTATGGTTCACCTATGAAAATAATACACGTGGACAATTGAGTCCTTATGTATTCAGTTATTCACAAGGATCCGAATTAGCGGATACTGATAACCCTGATTACAATACACTGGCTTACGATCGTTGGGGGAATTACAAACCTTTGGGAGGAACAACCTGCGATGATTATTTCAAAGCAATGGAATTTCCTTACGTGAAACAATTTGATCCTGCCAATCCTACTTCTACACAAACCAGGGAAGATGCCGACAACTATGTAGCAGTGTGGAGTCTGAAACAAATCAAATTACCTTCCGGTGGATTGATCCAGGTGCAATACGAATCGGATGACTATGCTTATGTGCAGAATAAAGTAGCTACTCAAATGTTTGAGATCGCAAGCCTATCACCAGGCTTGGGTTACGACGATCATATCGATCATCCGAAGAATGCAGACGGAAGCCATCGTCGAATTTATTTTAATCTCGAACAGCCAATTCCTACAGGAGCCAGTTCTGACGAAAAACAAAAAATCATGTCCAGTTATATAACAGGTATGAATAAGCTCTATTATCGGGTCTTTATGAAAATAAGAAAATATTCAGACGACCGGCAGGATTTTGTAAGTGGCTATGCTTACATAGACGATTGCAAGGTGGATGAATCTTCTACAAGCGGCGGGTATTATAAAAGAGGATATGTAGAATTGCATGTTCCTACACAAGGGAAAAAGAATGGTTCTCACAAAGAAATTCCTTACCATCCATTCTCTGTTTCTGCCTGGCAGTACATCCGTACAGATCAGCCAATCCTGGCAGGAGTAGGACCTTTTGATACTGATCCTAATGCAAATAAATCTGCCGCTATGGATAAAGTAAAATCATTGGCCAGCGCATTGCCTGAGATCAAACAGATGTTTAAAGGATTTAATGCGAATGCTTACTCAAGTGACTGGGGCGAAAATATTTTCCTGGGGAAATCCTTTATCCGTCTTAATTCTCCTGATAAAATTAAAATTGGCGGAGGCTTAAGAGTAAAGCAAATCACCATAAACGATAATTGGAATAATGTTGCCAAACAAGGAATCAATCAGGAATCCAATAGTGTATATGGGCAGGTATACGACTATACAACGGTAGAATACGGAGACACCATCAGCAGCGGCGTAGCGGCTTACGAACCGATGATCGGAGGAGATGAAAACCCTTTAAGAGATGCCAAGGAATATCCGGAATTTATTCCGATGAAAACGAATAATAATTTATTTTTTGAATTGCCTGTAAACGAAAGTTATTACCCGGGAGCTACCGTGGGCTATCGCAAAGTAACGGTGAGAAGTCTGGCAACAACGTACGAACAAAAACCGGGAAATGAATTCGGCATTCCTTCCGGAGCGAATACAACAGGTACAACGGTGCATGAATTTTATACCGCCAAAGAATTCCCGGTAATTACCCACGAAACGGCAATGGATGAATCACACGAAGATTTTTTCATTCCGATCCCATTGATCGGTCAGATCAACAGCAATAAGCTTACTGCTACTCAAGGGTATTCTATGATCCTGAATGATATGCATGGTAAGCCGAGAAAAGTAACCAACTATAGACAGGACGTGTCTGGAAATATTTTATATGATAGCCCTCAAAGCTATGTAGAATATCTTTATAGTTCGAACCTGATTAAACAGGATGAAGATCCTAATCACGATTATTTTGAACTCCAGAACAATCTCCCGGTATTGGTCAGCGACAATGGCACTGCTGTGATCCGGCAGGCTACCATTGGGCAGGACTACGAATTTTTTGCCGATTCAAGATACATGAAAGTGAAAAGTGAGAATGGGGGAATTAATCCCAATGTTCCGGCTTTCCTTGTTGGGATCATTCCACTTGCCGTACCAATGATATGGCCATCGCTCGGCTCTTCCACCACAGAAGTAAAATTATTCGTGACCAATAAAATTATTCACCGTTTCGGTGTGCAATCCGGCATGATCGCTTTTGACGGGGGAAGTGTGGTGCAGACAAGCAACCAATTGTATGATCACCAGACAGGAAGCCCGCTTATGGTTACAGTGACAAATGATTTTGATGATCCGATCTACAGTTATAGATATCCTGCGCACTATGCCTATGATGCCATGGGCCCTGCTTATAAAAACATCGGAATTCAGTTTACTGCTTCGCTGACGTCAACTACGAATACTCCGGGTTCCCCGCTCTATGCGCTCGCCAGCGGACCGGATACTACCGTGACAAACAGATTTGTGCCAGGGGATGAATTTTATATCAACGACGGCACCAATGAATTTTATGTGCGGTTTGTAAGGCAGAACGGAACCACCTTATTTTTCTCTAATCCTTCCGGTATTTCTGTAGCGGCGCAAAAATTCATTCTCGTGCGCTCAGGAAGAAGAAATATGTTGTCGGCAGATGCGGGTAATATCAAGACATTAGGAAAGAAAGGTTCTACGTTGGGGGATCCTACGAAGAATAGGTATTGATAAAAATGATTATGACAAAAATTGACAATTGATTTGTCACCATATAAAATTAATTAAAAAATAAATTGGTGTAATTATCTATGAAAAATAAATGGATAGTATTGCTTTTTGCATTTTTGAATCTGTTAGCCGGACATCTCGTAAATGCTGATGATTGCCAGGATTGCACTGCGCCATATGCGGCAGTCCATCTTGATCTTGCCAGCGGTCCAGGTGCAGCAGTTCTTAGTGTTTTAACCTTATCAGGTACCGATGTCTCAGGCCCTGATGGAAATTATATGTATAACACATGTAGTTCTTCCGTCAATGTATCAGTTGAAAATGATATGGAAAATGTAATGTTATGTACAGTTTCTTATCAGGTATTAAAATATGATTATAGTACGAGTACTCTTACTACTATACTAAGCCAGTCTTCTACGCCAGCAACACAATCGTTTTCTAGTTGTGGGTTGTACATGATTAAAGTTGTAGGGTTTTTCGCACCGCTTTGTAACCTGGATAAAATATTTACAGTGGTTACAGTATGGGTCTGCGTAAAAGGTTCTACTTCTATTCCTACTATCTCAGGATCAACAAATATTTGTCCTGCTCAGATTGGTAGTAGTTATTTAACGGCATCAGATTCTACCACATACAATCTACAATGGTACAAAGATGGTTCACCTATTTCTGGTGCTACATATGGCCGTTATGCACCAACTAGCTCAGGAGTTTACAAAGTGAAAGTGAACAGTTATGTAAATACTTCTTGCGGTGTTACTGCTGGTCCATATTCCAACTCCGATACGGTTTGTGTTTTCCCTTACGATGCTTTCGCCTTTTCGGGTCTTAAACAATATTACTGTGGAGAAGATAATTATACTATATTAGCTGGAACCCCTGTAGGAGGAGAGTTCTCAGGGACAGGGGTTAGCACTGTCGGTGGACAGACTCGTTTTACTCCAAGCGCAGCAGGAGTGGGTGTACATACGATCACTTACGACTTCGACAATACTCCCACCTGTGGTTGCCCTGACCGCGTCACACAAAACACCTTAGTACTCCCCAAAGCACCTCTGATAGACCGCGTGATCACAGCCACTGCTACCAGTTACTCCGACAACTGGCCGATGGAAGCAGGAGATGTTTCTTCGCTTCTTTCAGATACAAAAAGAAACGCACTCACGGTCGCTACTCCTTTTGATAACGGAAGCAAAGGCATCTGGAAAGCAGACGAAAGTTTTGTGCATGTCAAAAACAGAACACAAGACTCCACTATAAAACTTAGCGCAGATGGGATCTTCAACCATATGCCACTATTCATGTTTGACAATGGCGCCATGGGAGCCTGTTATCCAAACTGGCGAAATATGAATACGGTTACACAATACAATCCCAACAGCTACGAAACGGAAAACAAAGATATTCTTGGCCGCTATTCTTCTGCACTCTATGGATACAAAGGAGATCTACCAGTAGCAGTAGCCACCAATGCAGCAGAGTATGAGATTGGTTTCGCAGGCTTCGAAGAATTTTCTGCAGACAGCGCACTGACCATTCAAAACACCGCAAGCGGCAATCTGACTCTTCTTACTCAAACACCCACCACAAGCGGTAAACAGAATCAATCGTTTAAAACCTATGTGGTAGAGCTTGCTACTGACGGCGCCTTAACCATTGCTATTCCAAGTACGGATCTCTCTTTTCTCGCAGGCAAGAGCGTGCATGCCTATGGTGCTTTGATGGATGTTTATAATGTGAAAAATATTATTGGAATCTATACTGTAGCCTCAGTAGCGCCACATAGTACGCAGGCTGGAAAATCAGTTGTTACACTTTCGGGATTTGATTTTTCAGGTGTCTGGCGGGGAAAAATAAGCTACAGTACAGATTTTATTGCTACTCCTACGATTCCTTCCGGAACTACGATAACAGCCACTAAAGCGCATACGGGGAAAAATAGTTTCTACATACCTTCCGATTATAAGTCCGAACAACCAAAGATCATACTAGCGCCAGGCAAAAGTTATATGTTGAGCGGATGGGTGCATACAGATAATCCGTCGGACAGTATTTCATTTAAATCACCTAGTGGTACAGCGAGAGGATTAAAATTGGAATTTTATAATAGCCTCACCGCCACTTCACCTTTTAGCAGCTCTGCAATAGCAGAGCCTTCCGGAGATGTGATCGAAGGATGGCAACGGATAGAAATGGATGTGTTGATCCCTGCGAACACTGTAAAAGTAGGACTAGTATTAAGTGCAGGAAGCTATGCTACCTATTTCGACGATATCAGAATTTTTCCAATGCTGGGCAATATGAAAAGTTATGTCTACAACCTTAGTAATTACCGCCTGGCTGCAGAGCTTGATAATAATAACTATGCCACGCTTTATCACTATGATGAACAGGGAAATCTTTTTCTGATAGAAAAAGAAACCGAAAGAGGGATCATGTCTATACAGGAATCTATGAGTCATCAGGGAGAATAAATTTTGGCAGAAAAATCTATGAAAGCATCGGTTGTTAAAATAATATGTTTCTCTCTTTCTCTATGGATACAGGGTTTCTCTGTGATAGGACAGGATTTGGAAAAAGATCTTAAAATGATGAGCGACTACTATTCCAAAGCTGATAATTTTTCTATGCGTGTCGACATCGCTGCTTTCAGATCAAATACGATCACTGTTTTTAATAAAACGGCGGTTTTGAAAAAAAGAAAAGATCATTTCTGGTATAAAATTGACGATACAGAAATGATCGTACAACCAGAGGCGATGGTAATGATTAACGAACAGGAAAAAGAAATTACCGTCAGGTCGATAGAGAAAAAAGAATGGGAGCGGCTTTACCAGCAAACCTATACATCAGGCATAGATAGTATTTCCAAATATTATGATTCTCTTCAATATCAACAGGAAAATAATGAAAAAAAATATACCGTATACAGCGCCAAGTCCCTGATCTCAAAAGCAGAATTAGTTTTCTCACAAACAGGCGATCTGTTGTCGATCCAATATTGGTACGATCAGAAAAAATATAAACAGTTAAGCAGGGTAAAGATCCAATTTAGTATGACTGCTTTAAAAGCCGGAGAAGAACAGCTCTTCAAACAAGAACGAGTAGTGCTAAAAGACGAAAAAATATACCGTCCCGTTGGGAAATATCAATCTTATAATCTTAAGCTAGTAGACCTATGATCAGACAGCTATTCATTATTGTTTTTATGATCGTGTTATTGCCGTACGCCTCCAGGGGTGCGGAAAGTAAACTTGTTCAATACCAGACCAAAGACAGCCTGAGTACAAGTAGTGTACTAAGTGTCATCGATCCGGTGATTTATAAGGGTATCGAAGATCGTCAGTATAAAACACAGGTAAAGCTTCTGTATGGCCGCGAGCAGCGGAGTGACTTGTATTCCACTGCTAGTTGGAGTTACCAGGTGACTTACACGATCACTTTTTACGATGATTCGTATACACAGGTCGGTTCTCCGTTAACGGGCAATACACTTACCATTTCTTCTGACAATGTCAACCCTGTCTACCAGGCCACTCATCTTTTTCAAAATGCCGGATATAATTATGGGAATGTAAAATTAACAGTTACTAATATTATAAACTCTTCCGCACCAGATGATATCCGCCTGGAACTGGAATTGACCGCGCAAACAAATTTCCTTCTTACTCCAACGGAAAGTTTTCAGCTGGGCAGAAAAAATGATATGGTATACTGGTCATTTATAGAAGGCGCAGAAGCATATCAACTGGAATGGGTATTCATCGACTCCATGGATCAGTCCGGGATCGCCACCAGCACGGCTGCGTTTGCGGCCAAGCGTGGCGTACGTGTGCAGACTACGGATCAATATTATGTTATGAATATGACGCTCCCTTCCGGAACGCTCTACTACCGCGTAAGAGGCATCGGAAAGTACCTTGCAAGCACAAATACCACTCTCAAATACGGACAGTGGATCGCAGGAAGCCCAGTATCCATAGCGGTAAACAACGATACACTCACCGATCCGGTAAGCTTTGAACGAAACAAAAACTGGCAATATGTAACCAGCTATGCTGAAGACGGGAAATATAAAAAAGTAGTTACCTATTACGACGGCACCTTGCGAAACCGCCAGGTCTCTACCAATCTGAGCTCCGACAGCACCACCCTGCTTGCCGAGACCAAATACGATTACGAAGGAAGAGGTGTGATCAATATTTTGCCGATCGCTTTGCAAGGGAATCATCTGAATTATCATGTGAACCTGAATAATTTTTCCAACGGAAAAACAGATTATGATAATATTCTCACAGGTTCGGTCATGCCAGGCCTGGACAGTACTACCTCGCAGGCATGTCTTTATTATTCCGACCAAAATACAGTAGAAAATCTTCACAGAGATTATCTGCCTAAAGCGGGTGCTTATCCATTCGTAGCTACCCAATACCTGCGCGATGGTACGGGCCGTGTATCACGACAAAGTAATGTGGGAGAAATTTTCCGTTTGAAGGACCCCGATCTTGGAGGTCACTATACCCGGTACGTGTATGGCAATACTAACTCCACAGAATTGCACCGATTGTTTGGAAGTAACGTAGGGGTGTCCTCGCATTATAAAAAGAATTATGTGATCGATCCCAATGGGCAGATCAGCGTAAGTTATCTTGATCAGGAAGAGCGCGTGATCGCCACGGCGCTGGCAGGGGATACACCTTCCAACCTGAATGCCTTGACAGAAAATTCTTCTCAGGAATTGCTCGTGAACCTGAGCGAGAACAATGTAATGGACAATGTAAATTTCGTGAGCCATTCTACCAGCAAGATCGTGAATGCAAAGAGTACTAATTATACATTGCTCTATGACCTTACGGGGGTGATCAACAACGCCGGTGGGTTCTTTGATACCTGCCGTGCCTGCGCCTATGACCTGGTGATCACGGTAAAAGGTCCGGATGGAATAGAGCTAACTCCAACGAGCCCGATCGTGCGGAATAATATTCATCCTTCTTCTTATAGTTGTAGTGACAGTACCTATAACCAGTCGCTGGTCAACGAGACTTTTACCTTCAATAAGATCGGCGAATATACCATTGAGAAAAAACTTACGCTGAACAGTGGGGCGATTGCTCTGCTGCTCTCGCAGATGCAGTCGCAGGGAGGATACCCTGATTCTTCCGAATTTGTGGACGATGAACTTGCCTTGGTAGACAGTTCGAAATGTGATCTCACCTGCGAAGATCATTGCTATACAAAAATATTCAACGACCATCCTACCTGGGCCGCGCATCCCACCACTTATGCAGACAGTATCAGCAATGCGTTGGCCGCTTGTTTGAAAAGCGGGCCTTGTACGGATATTATAGATTCAACCATCAATGATTATGACGAATGCGAAAGTATGCGCCGCAATATGCTGGAGCAACTGTATCCGGGAGGCTATTACAACAGTAAAACAGGATGGCTGGAAGATAATTACAGCTCGATCACCTTTCTGGATGCCAATGGTGCTCCTATCACAACCGGCCTGCCCGGCATCCTGCGCGATTCTCTTCAGTTCCGCGACGATTGGGCTGAAGCCTTACTGAGTCATCACCCGGAGTATTGCCACCTGGCACGCTGCGCATTGGAGGCCGATAGCAGAAAGTTTGATCTGAACATGGCCCGTGTAGCCGACTGGAATGAAGCAGTGACCGACGGATACATCGATCCGCTGGGAGGTTCGGTGATCGATCCGATGTTCAATTCCTCTACCACTCCATATGGTCTTGCCAGCTGGGGTACAGCGATTGAAGATACCATACAACATTATATGGTACGCAAAGGCCTGGGCAGTGAAGTGCCTGAAGTGGGAGATAAAAACAGTAATGGTACAGCAGGTGACCTGTGGGACTTGGCTTCCAGCTATATGCCTTATAGCTATGACAACTCCTATATCCCTAGCGCACAGGAGAAGTGGCTTATGTTCCGCTCGGTTTACCAGGGCATGAAAGAATATGCGGTGGTGTACGGACACGAAAATTATGGCTCGGGCTGTGCATACCTGGAAGACTCCGATAATACAGTAGTAGAAAAGCCTTTGTTGTCTACTGATATTACGACATTAACAGGCATGGCGCATGACAATCTTATAAACACCTGCCTAAGTGGTTGTGATGAGAATGTGAAAGTGTGGATGACCTTACTGCAAAATAAATGCGCGGTTAATCCTGATACCACCTTTATGTCTTCAGGCGACTCCTCTACCGTAGCCACAGCGTTGAGTAACTACTGCGCGGAGAAATGCGGCTCGGCCAACCCTTTTGGATTGCTTTTGAAAACAGACCTGGATGCGGCCGATAGTTTTCTTGTAGCGGCACAAACAGTGCTCAGCGGTTATGGATGCAGCCTGTATACTATTGCTGTAGAAAATCCTTACCAGGTTGCCTGCAATGATAAAGGGGAGGACGGACCCAGAAGACTTACACCATGTGCTTTCCAGACGATCAAAGCGATCAATGATTTTCTTACGGGTATATACAGCAACACTACCTTGCCTTCGGGATGCCCTGATTCTACCAGCTGGTCTCCAGGGCAGATCGCGCAAAATCCTTATCCTCCTTATGGAATTATTTATTCTTCTATTTATGAAAATACAGGTTACTGTAATTCAGTCAACTGCCCGGGTTATAAATATTTTGTGATGCTCTACGACCACCGCACCATTAACCTGGACCGTGTACACCTCCAGTTTCTCTGGTCGGCAAATAGCGGGAGCGTCAATTATTACGGCGGCTGTTTCCCGGAGTCGATCTACCTGCTTCCAAACTATTGTGTGGCCAATGAAGTATACCAGATCAATTTTTTTGATCCTACTACCGGCCTTGATATGAACCTGGATAGCATCGTTTCGGTGTTCAATCCAAGGATCGACTTCAGTTATTCTTATGGAGGCTATACCTGGGACGACAATACTTTCCACGGTGTGATGGTAGATGCATACGTGCACAATGGCACGGGAAGCCCGGTATTAATGAGTTTGTATGTAAACGCTACCTATACTAATTATCTTACCTGGAAAACCGACCGGATCGTTTACGATGAACCTTGTGTAATGAGCGGCTTCAATACCTGTCCTTCGGATATGAACGATGAAGCAAACGAGCGTAGCTATTCAGGTATTCACATGAACGGCAGCAGCGATTATATAGACGTGCCGGGCTTTACCTGGCCGAAAGAGAAAGACGATATCACGGTTGAATTCTGGATCAAAGTAGATAGTGCAGAAGTGGGATCTCATTGCGTTTTTTCGATCGGAAATTCTAATACTATTTCAGAACGGATCCAGGCGCATATCCCATGGTCAGACAAGCTTCTTTACTGGCATTATGCTTCGGCAGATTTTACTACCGATTATACCTGTTACCTTGATAAATGGACTCATGTGGCGCTTGTATCAGATGGAAAGAACGGCCACTTCCGTGGCGTTTACCTCGACGGAGAATTGGTACGGTATGATACTATTTCTTATGGAGTGGAGCTGGATCTTTCCGGCCTTACCATCGGAAGTCTTATTTCGTCTTATTTTCATAATGGTATGATCCGCGATTTCCGGATCTGGGACAAAGTACGCAGCGGCTTTGAGATCAACCGGGATATGAATGTTAACCTGGCCTCGGGCACTCACAACCTGGTAGGATACTGGAAGCTCAATGAAGGCAGCGGCTCCACCGCCTACGATGGCAGTGGATATGGGCATAATGGTACGCTTCACGGATGTACCTGGACAAGTCAAACAGGAATGGTAGGGCGTACTACAGATCCGGGTACAGGTCACTACAGCAGCTGTGTGGAAGAACTTCCGGGAAGAAATGAGCTTTGCAATGCTTCTTTCACCATCAACTGGAGCACGCTGCGCGATAGCTGTATCAAACAACAGCGGGAACTGGCCATCCACCAGGGAACAGAGAAATGGAAACTTGCCCTTGATACCTTCCAGCAAAATTTCCTGGCAGCGCATTTTAATAAATGTTTCGGCAAGTTGCTGAATGAACAGCTCCGCTACGAATATACCAACAACGAATACCACTATACACTCTACTACTAC